>NZ_JBVJMW010000010.1:182321-294212 GCF_055583985.1 Streptomyces sp. NPDC104313 | reverse complement strand
AGCCGCCGCGATCTGGCACAACCACAAGACCCGCCAACCGGTCACACGATCGCTGATCGCCTACGACCACTGATCATTCGGAATGACTCGTCTAGTGTGATCTTGCAATGGTTCATGTCCTGAGCCAGATGGCCAGTGCGTCCACGATTGCGGTGCCGAGATGGACGGGCCTTGACCTCATCATAAAGACCAGCCGGGTCCTCGAAGACAGCAGACCTAACGAAACACTACTGAACTTGCTCTTCATGGTCTGATGTCGGTTTCGTTCGGTGATGCTCTCGGGTCGTTTCACGGTTCTGCCCACGTCGTAGCGGGTGGCGGGCCGTTGGTTCTTCTCGCCAAGCGGCCTGCCTCGTACGGGTGTTGATGGTTTCGATGCACGGGTCGGGCAGGTGAGAGGCTGTCGCAGGGCTCCCGCTCGGCGCTCGTCAAGGACTGCTCTCGGGTGTGTGGTTGATCAGCTTGTTGAGGTTGTGCACCGTGCCAAGGAGCTTGATCTCGGCTTCCACCGCCTGATGGCCGCGGTAGTTGAGGTGTCGTCCGAAGCGTTGGAAGAGCTGGGCGAATCCCGGCTCGACCAATGCACTGCGTTGACGGTACTGGGCGCGTCCTGTTGGGGTGGCCAGGCGAGCCCCCATGCCCTGCTGGCCGGCGGGGGCCTGTTGACGTTTGGCGGGGAAGCCCGCCTGGTCGGCATCGCTGGTGACCGAGACCAGTAGCGGGAGGTCGGCGAGGGTCTCGAAGGTGGCGGCGGAAGCGTAGCCACTGTCGGCGAGCCAGAACTGGATCTCGCCGGGAAGCTCGGCGGCCTGGTGGTTGTGCTGCGTCTTCTTCACCATCGGAATGAGAGCAGTCCTGTCCGAGGGGTTGTCGTGCGCTTCGATGGCCAGCAGGAACTGACGGCGGGCGCACGCAATCTGGATGTTGTATCCCTGCAGGTAGCCGCCGTGTTTCCCGGGAATCAGCCGGGAGTCGGGGTCACTCAGGCAGGCACGGGACTCAGGCGAGGGGGCCGGCCGGGGTGTGCGGGCCCGCTCCAGCCAGGCCCGCATCTTCACCAAGCGCGTTCGCTGGCGGACGAGGACGGTCTTGTGCTCCATCGAGACCGGAGGCCGCCCGTTCGCTCCGCGGAGTCCTGCCGCCCGGTCATCCCGGACGCGGAGCTCGTACTTCCTCAGCTTCTCCTGGTGCGCCTCGGTCTCGGCGGCCAGGCGCACCAGGAGAAGCTGAGGAAGTACGAAGCGTGCGACGGTGGAGTGGTCCACTCGGCGGTTCGCGGTGATGATCCGGCAGCCCACGTCGTCCCAGCACGCCTGCTCGATGCGACGGGAGGAGCGTATTCCCTTGCTGTAGCAGTACAGGAGCAGCGCGACCAGGTTCGGGGGCGGGTAGGCGGCCCCTCCCTGCCCGTCAGGACGGTGACTGTTCTCGAACGCCGAAAGGTCAAGCTGTTCGATGATGCCGAGGACCTTCCAGCACAGGTGCTCGGGTGCCAGCCACTCCCGCACATCCCGCGGCATCTCAAGATCACGGTCACGGTCGCACGACAAGAAGTTCCGACCCACCAGCCAAGATTCCGACGCACGTGTGATCTCCGGAACCGAACAGCGAATCGTTCTTGACGTTCGCCGAGCGGGAGCCCTGCGACAGCCTCTGAGATCGCTGAGACGCGACACGAAACGGTCACGCTTCGCGACATCGCCTCCTTGAGGCTCCCTAAAAGCCTCCGCGGGCCTTGATGCCCTTGATCTGCGCGTCGACCGAGCGGTCGATCATGACGGCCGCTCAGACCTTGCCAACGACGCCACCATCCTCTCCAGGCGGGCCAGCCGGGTCTTCTCGGTGCGAGCGGTGACCAGGCGGAGGTACAGGGCGAACCGGTCGGACTTGCTGACCGTCTCGTAGAACGCCCGCGCGGCCGGGTTCGCGTCGAGCGCCTCGACAAGATCCGGCGGTGCGGTGGCATTCTTCTGCGAGGCATACGCCCTCGCCGAGCGGCCGTCCGCCCGCGCCGCCTCGACCTCGGCAAGGCCACGGGGGCGCATCCTGCCCGCCGCGATCAGCGCCTCGGCCTTGTCGACGTTCACCTGCGACCAGGCGGAGCGGGGGCTGCGGGGTGTCGTGCGCTGCAGAAAGTACGAGTCGTCAAAGCCCCGCCGCTGACCGTCGATCCAGCCGAAGCAGAGCACCGTGTCGACCATCTCTTCCCAGGTGAGCGATGGGATGCCGGTATGCTTCTTGGCGATCTTCACCCAGAGCGCGGTCCGTTCCCCGTGATGCGTGTCGAGCCAGGCCTCAAGGTCGGCCGGGCTCGCGGGGACAAGGATCTCGACGCCGTCCTCGTATGTCTGCATAAACCGCAGACTAGAGGCCCTATAGGACAGATGCCGACCTATAAAGCGCACCGCTCAGGTGACCTGCTCAAGCGGCCTACCTAGGCGACCTGACCGGCTCACTACCTGGCGAGCTTCGTCCTGCCGCCACAGGCCACCCGTCGAGTCGATGAACCGCTTGAGCTGACGGCCGACGCCGAGGTCACGTACTCGGATGCGCCCGATCTCCCCACTGTGGCCGCCCGAAGGAACCCGACGAACCGGGCGGCGCGGCCAGCAGGTCACGGCAGGCGCACGGGCCGTAGTAGCGCAGGTCAGCGACACCTCGGCCAGCGGTTCATCCCCTCAGCACGCGGCAGTTCACGATCTCGGTAGCAAGTGCTGGGAACGCATCCGCGAGTCATGGGTACAGCCCACCTGTCACCACGGCACCGCACATGTCGCAGACCATGAGAAGCACCAGGGGTTGAAGAGCAAGCCAAAAGGCTGTCCCGTAACTTCGGAGACCACTTGCCGATGTCCGGTTCGACCCATTTGGCCGGGATCCCGTTGAGGCCGCGATTCGGTGCGCAATCGGACAAGCCAATCCGTCTGTGGTGACCCACCAGCCTCTGCCCCTCTCCGCGTCGGTCCGCACGGAGATCACGGACGTCGAGACGGGGCGGACGGGCTGCCGGCGTAGGACCGCCAGTTCGTGAAGGTCGATACCGCCCGGGTGTAAGGCCGCCAACCAGGCCCTCATCGAGGCGGCCCTGAGCCCCTGCGAACCTCCCGACCGGGCCGTACAAGTCGCCGCGGGTCACCACGCCGGGCACACCACCAAGCACCTGAGCCACTACCACGCGGCGGCCTCACCGAGGTGGTGAACAGGGGGGAGTCCGGCCGTACTGAGGGCGGACGCCACCCGGAAGATCGTCTCCGGGTTCGCCAACCGGGTGCGCCGCGACGCCCACGACAACTCCGAGCTGTTCAAGGCCGATGCGATGTGGTGCGCAGTCGTGGGGAACGGCGGGGGGGGGCGGCTCACCCGTACCCATCTGCCCGGCAGCCAGCTGCGCCACATCGATTCCGAGATGCGCCCCGCGACGCCCGGCGGCGGGCGGGCGTTCGACAGCCCGTCCCTCTTCGCCGAGGACACCACCTGGCTGGTCGACGCGCCCCGGCCCTGTGATCCCCGTGATCCCTGGGGGACGGTGATCGGGTGACCGGCCGGCCCGGCAGCGACGGAGGGAGTTCTCCGTCACTGCCGGGCCGACTCCGTGCGGTCAGGGCGGTGCTTGCCGCGGGACCGTGATCGAAGGCGATCGGGCTCGGCTCTGGCTCAGAACCGGTCCTGGATACGGGCCGGGGCGCGCTCCGGCATCAGAAGCGGTCCGGCGTCAGACAGTCCGGCGCCAGAGACGATCCGATATCAGAAACGATCTGCTATCAGAGACGATCCGGTATCAGAAGCGGTCCGGGGCCCGGTCCGGGAGCGGAGATCCCGGGAGCACCTGCTCCTGCTGGTTCTGCCGCGCCTTCGCGTTCGACTCGGCCGTCGCCCGGCAGGCCACGTCCTTCGCCGGGAGCTTGCCGGTCAGCAGATAGCGGTTGACCGCGCCATCCGTGCACGCGTTGCCACTGGGGTAGACGCCGTGGCCCTGGCCGCCGAGGACGGTGACCATCTTCGATCCCCTCAGCTGGTCGTGCAGGGCCTGACCGCTGGGCAGCGGCGTCTGCGAGTCCCACTCGTTCTGGACCACCAGGGACTTGACGCTGTTGTTCACCTCGGTCGCCCGCTCCTCGGCCCTGTCCCAGAAAGCACAGGGCTTGATGCTGGAGGCGAAGTCACCGAAGAGCGGATAGCGGCCCTTGTCCGCGATGGCGTCGCGCCGGTAGCTCTCGGGGTCGCGGGACCACGCGGCCGAGTTGTCACCGCACACCACGGCCCAGAAGCTCGCCGAGCTGTTGTCGGCAGGCGCCTCGACTGCCACGCCCGCCGTTCCCCGCTGCTCGGCTCCGGTGAACGCCTTGAGCCTCTCCGGCGCGACGGGCTTGCCGTCGGCCGCCTTCTTCAGCTCCACGAACGCCTCGGTGGCGGACTGCGGGCTGAAGACCGCCCCCCGCATGCCGCTGCGGATGTCGTCGCCGGTGACCAGCTGCCCGCCCAGGTCGATGGGCTCTTCGCCGGCCTGCGCGACCAGGTCCCAGAAGGTCCCCTCGACCTTCTTCGAGGTGTCGCCGAGGCCGTACTGCTCCGAACGCTCGGCGGCCCACTCGGTCCACCGGTCGAACGCGGGCTCGGCGCCCTCCGCCCACCACTGGATCATCCCTCGCCAGGCGCGTTCCGGGTCGACCGCGCTGTCCAGTACGAACCGGTCGGCACGTCGCGGGAAGAGCTGGGTGTAGACGGCCCCCAGGTAGGTGCCGTAGGAGTAACCCACGTAACTGATCTTCTTCTCGCCGAGGACCGCCCGGAGCAGGTCCATGTCGCGTGCGGTGTTGCGCGTGGTGATGTGCGGGAGCACGTCGCCCGCCTTCTCCTCGCACTTGTCCGCGAACGTCCTCGCCCAGGCGACGTCGTCGTCGAACGTCTCCTCCTTGTACGGCCGCAGCCAGTTCTCCTCCTCCGGCTCCAGGCCGCAGGAGACCGGGCTGCTCGCTCCCACCCCGCGCGGGTCGAAGCCGATGAGGTCGTACTTCTGCCGCGCGGACACGGGGAGTTCCTCGGCCATCATCAGCGGCATGTACAGGCCCTCGCCACCCGGACCGCCGGGGTTGGAGAGCAGAACGCCGTGCCGCTTGCCGGGTGTGGTGGCCTCGATCCGGGATATGGCCAGGTCGATCCGCTCGCCACCGGGCCTCCGGTAGTCCAGCGGGACCTTGATCGTGGCGCACTGGAACGTTGCCGGGGCGTCGGCCTCGCACCGCTTCCACCGCGGCTTCTGCTTCGCGTACCGGTCCAGCGCGTCCTTGCTGGCGGACGGGGCCGCGCTCGACGGGGAGGACGCCGACGGGGAGGCGGCCGGAGCGGCGGCGGCCGTGGAGGTGACCAGCGCGGGGGCGAGCGTTGCGGTGATGCCTACCGCCAACAGGGGGGCAAGGCGTCGGCTGTTGCGCACGATATCGATCCTTCCGGTCACATGTTCGGACAGGAAAGATCATTCAGGAACCGGCCCCCTGCGCGGATCCCCCGCCGGGCTGCACCTCGTCTCCACCCTGGGAATGACACAACCGGCATCCATGGTCCGCGAGTTGTACAAGCGAGGGACGGGGTCGGGGCCCGCTATGGCTGTTGACGGCCGTGGAGCGCGGACACCTCCTCGCCGGTCAGTGCCCTGTCGTACACCCCGACCTCATCGACGGAGCCCTTCCAGAAGTCGCCCCTGGCGCCGTCGTACTGGGCCCGACCGACGGAGAGCGGGCCGGTGCTCACATCGGCCGGCCCGGCCTCGGTGGTGGCGGCGGGCTTCCCGTCGACGTACAGCGTGATCGTGTCACCCTTACGGACCCCGACCAGGTGGTACCACCTGGCCGTCTCCGGGGTGATCTCCAGGCGGGCGCGCCTCGCGCCCGGGGTGGAGAAGGCGAACGCGCCCTGCCCGTACTGGAGGTAGAAGGCGTTCTCGGTGCGGCGGCCGTCCTGGCTGACGACGGTGGCGTAGTTGCCCGGCACGGCGTCCAGCGAGGCCCACGCGGAGACCGTGTAGTCCCTCGTGGTGTCCACGACCGGGCCGGTGCTCTGCGCGTACTGTTCCTCCCCGTCGAACTTCAGCGCCGAGCCCGCGACGCCCGGGGCCCAGGACGTACCGCCCTCCAGGGCGAGGTGGGCGTTGTTGGGGCCGCTGTCGCGGGCGGTGGCGCCCTTGTTCTCGTCGAGCGACCAGGAACCGCCGCCCTCCAAGTCGTCGCGCTCACCGGCGGCGGCCCCGGCGGCGATCACCTGGCGGTTGATCTCCCGGACCTTCTTCGGGTCGACCTTGATCTCGCGCCGGTCGTACGTCCACAGACCGTTCAGCTCGTTCTCCACATCGCTGACCTGGGTGTAGACGGAGCCGGACAGCTCGGCGCCGGCGGCGGCGAGGTAGTACGTACGGGTGTTGTCGACGTACTTCGCGGTGAGAGCGGCCTTGTCCGCGACCCCGCTGTAGATGTTGGCGGGCGCTCCGGGCCACATGTGACCCGGAGTCCGGAGCGTGAAGCCGCCGTGCTCGCCGTCCATCGCGGCGCGCCGGTCGTCCGGGAAGGCCGGGTCGTTGTTCACGTAGTCGTGGTGGTCGATGATCTCACCCCTGCCGGAATCGCCCTTGGAGGCACAGCAGTTGACGCCGCTGTGCGCGTTGACCACACGGGACGGGTCCAGTGCCTTGACGTCCTCGGCGATCTTGCCGGTCTCGGAGCGGTCCCACTCCCCCCAGCCCTCGTTGAAGACGATCCAGCCGCTGATCGAGGGGTAGTTGTGGAACTGCTTCATCAGCTCCTTCCCCTGGGCGAGGAAGGCGTTCTTGCCGGTGTCGTTGTCGATGTCGGCGTTGACGAAGTCCTGCCACACCAGCAGCCCGAGCCGGTCGGCGTGGTAGTACCAGCGCGGCGACTCCACTTTGATGTGCTTGCGTACGGCGTTGAAGCCGAGGTCCTTCTGGGCCTTCAGATCGAAGGTGAGGGCGGCGTCGCTGGGCTGGGTATACAGCCCATCGGGCCAGAAGCCCTGGTCGAGCATGGCGAGGGAGAAGAAGGGCTTCCCGTTGAGGACGAGCTTCCGGTAGCCGCCCACCTTGTCGATCTTCAGCTGGCGCATCCCGAAATAGCTCTCGACGCTGTCCCTGGAGCGGCCGTCGGCAAGGAAGACGTCGAGTTCGTACAGGTAGGGGTCGTCCGGCGACCAGAGGTGCTGGTTCTTGAGCTGGAGGCTGAGCTCCCGGTTGGCCGGTCCGGTGACCGTGCCGACGACCTTGCCCTCGCGGTCGCGGGCGATGGCGGTGATCCGGGCGTCGGCGGAGGCCTCGGCGGAGTTGGCGGTGACCGCGAGGCGGCCGGTGTCGATGTCCGGTGTGGTGGTCAGGGAGTCGATGGCGGCGGGGGCGACCGGTTCCATCCACACGGTCTGCCAGATGCCGGAGGTCGGGGTGTAGACGATGCCGCCGGGGTTGGTGGACTGCTTGCCCTTGGGCTGGTTCGGGCCGGTCTTGTCGGTGACCGCGACGATGATCTCCTGGGGGCCGCTGCCCCGCAGCGCGTCGGTGATGTCGGCGGTGAACCCGGTATAGCCGCCGGTGTGTTCGGCGACCTTCGTGCCGTTGACCCAGACGGTGGACTGATAGTCGACGGCGTCGAAGTTGAGCTTCAGCCGCTTGTCCTCACCGGACGCGCCCTCGCCTCCCTTGCCGTCCTCGCCACCTTCGCCGCCCTCGCCTCCCTTGCCGATCGACCACTTCTTCGGCACGGTGACGAGTTTGCGGTAGAACATGTGGTCCTCGTCGCGCTCCAGGCCGGAGAGCTGGGACTCGACCGGGAACGGCACGATGATCTTCTCGTCGAGCTTCTTGCCGAAGACCGGCTGCTCACCCTCGGTGGCCCCGGCGAACTCCCAGGGGCCGTTGAGGTTCTTCCACTGGTCCCGGACCTGCTGCGGCCGGGGGTACTCGGGCAGAGGATGGTTCCTGTCCAGCTTGTCGCCCCAGGTGGTGGTGAGGCGGTGCGTCGAGAGGTTCTTGGCGGTGCGGCCGATCTCCGGGACGGTCTCGGTCCCCGACTTCAGACCGCCCTGGCCGTCGTAGACGACCTTGACGCGCTGGTCCTTCTGGACCGGTGCGGCGAGATCGATGATCAGCGCCCTCGGGTCGTCCGACGCCCGGTTCACCGACTTCACCGGCATCGGGGAGGTGTCGACCTCGATCTTGAGGTGCTCCCTCACCTTCCGGTAGTCCGTGACGCGGTCCTTGAAGGTGGCCTGGAGGCGCTTGCCGTTCTCGGCGACGCTCAGGGCGACCGGGTAGACCTCGAAGTCGGCGGGCGGGGTGAACGCCGACTCGGGCACGATCTGCTTCTTGAGGGTGTCGCTCCCCCAGCGCAGAAACATGCTGGCGCCGCCGGTGTCCTGGAACATCTCCAGCTTGACGTCGTACTTCTCACCGGCCTTCAGGGCGATCGGAGCGCTGTGCTGCTCCTTGTCCCAGTCCGGCTCCCAGTGGTCGATGACAACGTTTCCGTCGAGGTAGAGCCGGAAGCCGTTGTCGCCGATGGCGGAGAAGGTGTACTCCCCGGTCTCCGGTGCCTCCAACTGCCCCGTCCAACGGGCCGTCGTGTGCTCGGACTTACCGGTCGCCGACTCGAACGCCCCGGTGAGACCGGGGAAGTTGATCTCGGGGTCCAGGGAGGTGGCACCGAGTTCGGCGAAGTCACGGGCTCCCGGGGCGGACATGCTGAAGTACTCGCCCTTCAGCCCGTGGACATCGGTGACCGGGTCGTCGGCCGCGAGGGCCTTCGCGGTGGCTTCGACCGGCACGGCGGAGGTGGCGGCCGCCGTCGGGACCAGGGTGGCACCGACCGGTACGAGCAGCGCCGCAGCGCAGGCCAGGGACATGAACAGGGCACGGAGGCGCGGGTGTTGTCGTCTCAAGGCGTCGTCCTCGTCGAAGAGCCGGGGGTGCCCCGAACCAGCGAGACACTGCACATGGTCGAACATTGAGCCACAACACCAAACACTGCACAACGGTCGTGCACGCAGAATTTTCAACGATAGAAACCAGGTCGCCGCCGGGACGCCCATCGCAGCCCCATAGGCCGGCCGGGGCGCCCGATCCACGGAGCGCACCCCGACAGGGGCCCGACCGCGCGACGGTGGAGGGAGCCGTTCGGCGCCCCGTGCGCACCGCGCGTCATATCGGCCCGGCCGTCTTCCATGAAATGCCGTTTCGGGGGTACCCGAATCTCCAGCCGGAAAGCTCACGCGACGGGGTGGAAACCATGAACGACCGCATTCTGATGACGTTTTCACCGGACGGCGAGACCCGTACCGACTTCGTCTGCCGGCCGGAGAAGGCCGCTGACGCGCGGGACGCGGTCAGCGCCTTCGTCGCACGGCTGCACCCAGCGCCGGCCTCGCACACGATCCAGAACCTTCTGATCCTTGTATCGGAGCTGGTCACCAACGCTGTCCGGCACGCGGGGGCCGTCACCGCACTGTGGCTGACCGCGGACCGCAGGGGCGTCCACGTCCGGGTCACCGACCCGAACCCCGCGCATCCGCAGGACCGGACGCCCGATCTGACCGGCCTGACCGGCGGATTCGGCTGGCCGATGGTGCAGCGGCTGGCCCAGGAGGTACGGATCCGCGAGGCCCCGGACGGCGGGAAGGTCATCCTCGCCACCGTGCCGCGCTGAGCTCCCGGGCCTCCGACAGCCTGGTGGTACGACGCACCGACGCCCCGTCGGCCGCCCGTCCCGCCCTTCCCACTGCCCCGGGGGCAGCACGGGACGGCGGGCGCCGGTCGTCAGGCATCGGCAGAGTTCAGGTAGGGGAGAGCGGCCTGCGCCGTCGGCTGCGCCCGAACTCGTTCTGAAAACCGATCCGGGCACCGTGCGACAGCCCTTCCGCCGCGGCGAAAACGTCGAGGACCGGCGCGCGGGTGACGCGTGGCGTGGACGGCGCGGCCTCGGTCTGTACGGGGTACGCGCAAGGTCGCCGACTGCGATGTGGAGCAACAGATCAAGGTGCTGAAGGCCGCTCCGGACAAGAACCGGGCGCTCACCTCGGTCCAGTACATCCAACCCCGTCGGCCGTGACCGGCTGTCTGGGGGGATCACCCCCATGCGCTTGCCTTGCCCAACGAGCATCTGTCGCGGCGTGCGTGTCTGTGCTCGTTCTAGGCTCAGTGCATGAAGATCACTGTGCGGTCAGCGGTCGAGATGGACCTGTCGGAGTTGCTGGCTCTCTACAGCGAGTTGAACCCCGACGATCCTCTGTTGCCCGAGGCGTCCGCAGATGCCATCTGGGCAGCCATATCAAGGCAGCAGGGACGAACGATCCTGGTGGCTGAAGCCGGCGGCGCCGTGGCGGGGACGGCGGACTGCATCGTCATGCCCAACCTCACGCGCGGTGGCCGGGCCATCCTGTTCGTGGAGAACGTCGTGGTGGCCGGCTCCTTCCAGCGGTGTGGTGTCGGCCGTCAGCTGATGGAGGCTGCCGTTCGACTGGGTGAGTCGGCCGGCTGCTACAAGGTCCAACTGCTGGCGGCGGATGACGCGTATGTTCACACCTTCTACGAGGCGTGCGGTTTCCACGCCCTGGCGGAGGGCTTCCGCCGCTACATCCCATAGGAGTCCCGTCGCTGAACGATGCTTGCCGGGGTGAGGGCAGGACCGGTGCCTGGAGCGCGGGTCAACCGGCGCCTCGGCTGCTCTGCTGCTTCTTGGTTTGGTTGAGGATCCAACGGCCGGGCTCGACTGTGCCCCGGCCGGCGCGGGTCCGGAGCACGGGCCACCGGACAGCCTCCGCCCGACGATCCGGTGACCGTGCCCACACCGGAGAACCCGCCGGGCTCGCAGTCGACACCGCAGCCGCCCGGGCCGGACTCCCCGGACCCGCAGGACCCGGGGCTGGGGCTGGGGCTGGGGCTGGGGCTGCCCGCAGGGGACTCCAGGGTTCAGCTGAGGAGGCCGGGGTCCGCGGGGCGCGGGGCAGCTTCGCCGGCCCGGTCCCGGCGCACGGCATCGGGGCGGCTCCCCGGCACTGGGTTCTTCGCGCGCGTACCCGTGCGCACTCCGGCGGCCGACGCCGCCGAATGGAGGGAACGCAGGGCGACCAGCAGGAAGCCGATGTCGTCGAGGTAGACGGGGTCGGGCAGCAGGTCGATCGGTGACACGGTGTAGATGACGGCCCCCCAGACGAGCGCCTTGCCGCGCAGCGGGATCCCGGCGTCGACCAGCAGCTTCCTGGCCTTGAAGACGCGCACCAGGAGCACGACGGCCAGGGCCAGCATGATCAGTGCGGCCACGGCGCCGAGAACGAGCCAAACGGTAGTGTCCATGGCTCATCGTGTACCCACCCACCCCCGAATGACGAACCTGCGGCGACGGTGTCGGGGCCTCGAGGCCGGGCTCGCGCGTGCTGGTCAGGCCGTACCGCGTCCCCGGGCCTCCGCCCGCCTGCGGCTGCGGCGCTTCAGGGCACGCCGCTCGTCCTCGGACAGGCCGCCCCAGATGCCGGAGTCCTGCTTGTTCTCCAGGGCCCACTCCAGGCACGCGGCCTGTACCGGACAGGTCCGGCTTCTCTGGGGGCTGATCCTGTGTGGTGGGACGTTGCGCCGGGGGGCTACGTTGATCTTCTGAAGATCGTTCTCTGGGTGTGCGGCTCTGTGGCGGGTTGTTGCATCAACCGTCGGATCATGGAGTTGCATTGCGTGCCTTTCCTGTCGGATTGCCCTCTGGCGTGCGGTATTGGACGGTCGTCGATGACGGCTACGAGGTCGTGTTCATCGCTGATCAGTGGCTGAGGTTCTTGCGGTTCGGTCGAAGCCGGTCCGAGTTGACGACGAAGGCGTACGCCGGCGGCATAGCGCTGTACCTGCGGTGGTGCCGGTCGACCGGGCGCGACTGGTCCGTCGCTGCGCGGGACCTGGGCTTGTTCATGGTCTGGCTGAAGTACACGCCGTCCTCGCTGGACGAGGACCCGGCGCCGGTCGTGCTGGGGCCGGGCGCCGACCCGGCTCGCAAGGAGCGGAGGGTCAACGGCGTGCTGACGGCGGTGCGGGGGCTGCTGTCGTACGCGGTGTCGGTCGGTGAGGCACCGAGGTCGGTGCTCGGGCAGATCTACGAGTTGGCGGACAGCCGGGACCTGCCGGTGGAGGCCCAGGGCGAAGACTCCGGCCTGACCTACCGGCTGCGGGCTGTCCACCGGAGCCAGGAGCCGGAAGCCGAGGTGGACCGGGCCACCGACGAAGAGCTGGTGGCGATGTTCCTGGAGTGCCGCAACGCCCGTGACCGGCTGATCGTGCTGCTGCTCGGCCGAGTCGGGCTGCGCCGCGGCCAGGCGGCCGGCCTGCACCGCAGTGACTGCCACCTGCTTCCCGACTCGCGGGCCCTGGGCTGCGACTACAGCGGCGCCCACCTCCACGTCCGCCGCCGGGAGAACAGCAACCGGGCCTGGTCGAAGTCGAAGCAGGCGTGGACACAGCCGTTGGACTTCCTGGTGGTCCAGGCTTTCGACCAGTACGTCGATGAACGCCACGAAGTACTCGGGGCGGACGGCAGCGACTTCCTGCTGGTGAACCTGTTCCGCGAGCCGCTGGGGGCGCCGATGCCGCCGGACGCGCTGGGCGAGCTGTTCGAGCGGCTGAGCCAACGGGCCGGGCTGTCGCGGAAGGTCGGCCCCCACATGGCCCGCCGGGCTTTCGGCAGCAACGTCGCGGACGCCGGCGGGTCGGCGGACGAGGTGCAGGCCCTGCTCGGTCAGACGCACCCGGAGTCACCCAGGCCCTACCTGATTCCCGACCGGGCCCGATTGCGCGAGGCGATCGAGCGCGTTCCTTCCCCTCGGTCTCTGCACGGGACGGTGGAGAAGTGATCGGGGCACCTCTGTCGCTGGCCCATGAGCTGCAGGACCTGCGGGCCCAGGTCATCATCGACGCCTTGGACGGCGAGTTCCTGAGCCTGGTGAGCTGGGACTGGGAGTCGCGTGTCGTGCGTTACCCCAAGGTCCACCCGGTGCTGGGCATGCCGGACTGCGAGATCCCCGGCTGCACGAAGGGCACCCCGCTCGGCGAACCGGTCTGTGTCGGCTGCATCGGCCGCTGGCGGCGCTCCGGCCTGCCCTTCGAGGACTTCGCGGCGGTCCCGAGGAACAGTGCCTATCACCGCTCCGACGGGCAGGTCCTCTGCCGTGTCCCGGGCTGCCAGCGGCCGCCCCGGCTGGTGACGCATGGTCTTTGCACCACTCACCAGGCACGCTGGCACAGCTCGTCCGAGCTGACCGTGGAGGACTTCCTGCGGAACTCCCCGCAGCAGGGGCTGCCCGGGTTCGGATCCTGCCAAGTCGCCGCCTGTTACCGGCTGCGCGGCTCGGACCGGACCCACTACTGCGAGGTCCACCGAGGCCGCCTCAACCGCGAACGTCGGTTGGGGACCTTCGACGGAGACGAGGAACGGTGGCGCCTGACGTCGTCGTCGGTGCCGGCCAACCGCGAAGTCAGCCTGCGCGGACTGCCCGACCGGCTGGTCGCCGAGCTCCTCTACTGTCTTCAGATCCGCACCGCCCGGGAGGCGAAGACCAAGGACCACCGGATGCGGCACATCAGCGATCAGCTGCGCCTGCTCCAGGTCCCGAGCCTGGAGATGCTGGGAGAGGACGACCTGATCCGCGCGGGGATGGTCGATGACCTGCGGATGATCATCCGAGGTGGGCAGACTGCGCTGCGCAGGCTGGGGGCGACTGCGGAGACCGAGCGACTCAAGGACGTCTGGGACCTGTTCGTCTTCGGCCACCAGGGCACCCTCACCTTCAGCCGGATCCACCAGCGGCCTCTGCGGGAGGCGGTCAAGGTCTGGGCCTACGACGAACTCCCGCGGCGGCGCGGCCGGAACGTCGCCAGTTCCATGCAGAACATGATCCGCGGCATGGAACAGCTCTCGGACAGCCTGCGGCTGCAGCGAGACGACGAGGGACATGAGCTGCGGCTTCTGAGCCGCACGGACATGGTCAGCTTCTGCAACCGCATCGCGTTCCTCGCCGAGACCGGCGTCTTCGGGGCTCACCACCGGGTCAACGTGATCCGCTACGTCCGCAGAATCATCAACCGGATCCGTGTCCTGGGCCTCACCGGCCCCGGCCAGATGCTCGAAGGGCTGTCGGCGGGCTTCTCCCTGTCCATCGAGGACATCCCCGACGAGCCCGAGGACACCGAGGCCGGACGGGACCTGCCGGACGAAGTGATGCGGGAGCTCTGCGACAACTTCGATCTGCTGGAGAAGATGAGCAACCGCGAGTACCGCGTCGCGGCCGAGCTGCTTGTCGACACCGGCCGGCGGCCGGACGAGATCAGCACGCTGGGCGCTGGAGTGCCTGGCCAAGGACCCGGACGGAACCCTGGTCCTGATCTACGACAACTCCAAGAACTACCGGCTGGGCCGTCGTCTGCCGATCGCGAAAGCGACCGCTGCCGTGATCACCGAACAGCAGGAACGGGTACGCGAACGCTTCCCCGACACTCCGGCCGACAAGCTCAAGCTGCTGCCGAGCCCGGTGGCCAATCCCGCAGGAACGAAGCCGATCGGCTCGATCGGTGATGCCCACCGGGCGTGGGTCAACGCGCTGCCCGACATCATGATTCCGGTCGTCGTCGAGGTCGATGGGCAGCTGGTGACGAAGCTGCTGCCGTTCGACAAGTCCAAGATCTTTCCCTATGCCTACCGGCACTCCTTCGCCCAGCGGCACGCGGACGCCAACGTCGACCCCGACGTGCTCATGGATTTGATGGACCATCGTGAACTCTCCACAACTCAGGGCTATTACCGGGTCAGCCAGGAACGACGACGTGAGGCCGTCGACCGGGTCACCGCGTTGCAGTTCGACCGTCGCGGCACCCGCGTCTGGCGCAAAGCACAAGGACTTCTGGACTCCGAGCACGTGCGGCGGGCCATCGGCGAAGTCGCCACGGCCTACGGCATCTGTCTGGAACCCCACAACGTCGCGGCCGGCGGCCAGAGCTGCCCACTGCGCTTCCGATGCATCGGCTGCGACCACTTCCGCACCGACGTTTCCTACCTTCCTGACTTGGAGCGATACCTCTCGGATCTCCTCCGCAGTCGAGAACGGCTGATGTCGGTCTTCGAGGCCGACGACTGGGCCCGCAGCGAGGCGATGCCCTCCGAGGAGGAGATCAGCCGGGTCCGCCGTCTGATCAACCGGGTCAAGGCGGACCTGGACGATCTCTCGGACGAAGAACGTGCCCAGATCGAAGAAGCCGTCGCCGTGGTCCGCCGCGGCCGCTCAGTGATGCTGGGCATGCCCCGCGTTGGCCAGCCAGTCCCCGACGTCAGGCCTTGGAGGCTTCCGTGATCCCTGCCATGCGCGACGGCCGCCAGGCCGACACCGAGCGGCGGCGCCAGCGAGTGGCAACCGCGGTCAAGAACGCTGCGACGAACGGCACCCCGATCAGCGTCTCGGCCATCGCCCGGCAAGCCGGAGTAGACCGCAGCTTCCTCTACCGTCACCGGGACCTGCTCGAAATCGTCCACGCCGCCGAACTCGAACCGGCAGCTCAGGACCCGGTCGGCGGATCGCCGGTGAGCCGGGCCTCGCTCCAGGCAGACCTCGCCAACGCCCAGGCCCGCAACACCCGCCTGACCGCCCGCGTCCAGCAGCTGGAGAAACGACTGTCGCAGGCGATGGGAGCTCAGGCCTGGCAGGAGTCAGGGCTCGGAGCCCCAGCGGACATCGACGAGCTCCAGCGGAAGATCACGAGGCTGGAGCAGCGCAACGTTGAACTGACCTCCGTGTTGGAGGAGACCCGAGCAGATCTCGATGCCGCGAGGGAGGCCAACCGGGACCTGACCAGAGCTCTGAACCAACGCGGCTGAGGCAGCCACTGATGTGTCGGGGGTTGATGAGGATCTTCGGATTTCCTCAGGCCCGCTCTCACTCCCCACTTGGTTGCGGACTTAATAAAAGTGATCATGTTGGGGTGACTCAGCAACCTGGCCAGTCTCGGCAGCCGCTCCAACCCGATCCTGAGCTGTACTCCGACGTTGCTGCTGCGGGGAGTCTCCGTGCAGCCCTCGCCCAGTGCGCCGCCGAAAACGACCTGGACGTCGGTGAGGTTCGGTCCTCGTCCGACGGTTCGTCGCTCATCCACGCAGGGATCACCAGCCGCAACCCACGACTGGACCGATTCAGCGTGGACCTCGGATCCGCGGCGCGGGTGTTCCTCATCGCCGCGTGGGGTCAAGGTGTGAATCTCACCAACGGCTCCACCAGCGACCTGGCTGAGCTCGCCGAAGCGGCCGCGGCCTGGCACGCAGGCGTCACCCTGGCCGAACTACAAACCGCGGCACCGTTCCTGGAAGTCAGCCCCCTCGCTCTGGCCCACGAACGCGGTCCTGAGTACGCCGTGGCAGAGAAGTGGAGTCGCTACCTGACACCGGACACCTACGAGGATCTGGAAATGCTCCGCGCAGCGCACGCCGAGCACAGATTGCGAGCGCTCTTCCCCTTCACCAGCCACGGCGCCCTGATGTTCAGTAGATGCACCGGTTTCCCGTTCTCCCAGGACGTCTCGGCGATCTATCCGCTCGGTGACCATCGCTATGCGGTCCATCACCGCGGCGAGCCATTCTCGCGCGAACCCGACTACACGGCCCAGGAAGCCGCAGCCGTGGTGGTCGCCCACATGCCGGAGACCTGGGGGCCGGCGGTCGCAGGGACCCAACACGACCTGCGTGACCGCGAGGGCCAGTGACGTCGCGAGGGCCCCAGTAGGCACTGAAGACTGGGGCACTAATGCGAGCGGGTCTGTCCCCATCCCATGAGCACCGGGTGGGGATATTCAACGAGCCTCATCAGGGTCCCAGCTGGTCGCCGACCCCGACACGTCAGGCGAGGAGGCTGCCCAGTTCCTCGTTGATCGCCTCACGCACCGCATCATGTTGCGGGCCAAGGGCATGTTGCTGATCACTCCATCGCTCACGCGGATACAACCACACCGGGCGGCCCACGAGATCGGCCGGCTCCCAGTCGAACCGCGGCCACACATGAGCATGCAGAAATGGGTCGGTGTTCCCGAGGATTTCCAGATTGACCCGCCGGAAAGCCGGGTCCAGCCGCCTGCAAGCGCGCTCGACGGCCTCACCCAGCTTGTCCATGTCGGAAAGAAACGCCAGGCGCTTGCCCTTCCGAAGCTCCGACAGCCGCCCCACCGAGGGATCGTCGACCAAGAGCACCGAGTATCCCGGCAGGAACTGAAAGTCCCCGATCACGGCGAATCCCGCTTCCAACTTCCGGAGCACCGCAGGGTTCTCACCCCGAAGGGCACTGCCGATCCGGTCCATCCGCCAGTCATCACTCATGATCGGCGACCCTACCCAACATCAAGTAGCGCCACAGGTGTTGCACACGATACTGTCGCTCACACCTGCGCTGAGCTGCACATAGTGGTCTCCACTCGCCTCGCGCCACACGGTTACCCCCAGAGAAGGCGGCAGACGGCCTTGGCCTCCTCGGTCTGGACGACGGCGGGGCCCGTGCTCCCTATGGGGAAGAACAGGTCCGGGTCCTCCTCGCGGCAGGCGGCGTGCAGGCGCCAGTTCTCGATGCTGCTCAACTCCGCTCACTCCTGATGTCGATACGTCGTACGTCGCTTGCCGTACGTGTCTTCCGTGCGGGTGACCGGCGATCGGCCCTTCAAACCCGAACCGGGCGAGCCGTGTGGGGCGCCGTGACGCGCAGCGAACCCGTCCGGCGCTTCCTGGCCGACCCCCTCCCCGTGGAACAAAGTGTCAGTGGTGGCAGGACCTTCGCGCTGTGGCAGGACCTTCGCGCTTTTGAGGGGGTTGTTGAAGGCTCTGGAACCCCTCGGTGATCGTCAGCCGAAACTCCGTACACGTTGGCGGGCTCCAGTGATCAGCGCGTCACCGCTGTTCAGAACGTCACCGCTGTTCAGAAGATCAGCGCTGAAAGCGGTAGCGGGTCTGGCTGTACGCCTTGCCCTTCCCGAAGGCGAATCCGGCCTCCGGGTCGATGCGGTACAGCAGGACCCCACCGGAGCGGATGGTGTCACCGAGGCCGTACCAGGTGCCGTCCGGGCTCGTCAGCAGACCGCCGTACTTGTCCTCGTAGGCGTCCGCGGTGGTGCTGCGTTCTGTCGGGTCGCGCACCAACTCGGCACGTCCCTCAAGGGTGATGTCGAGACCGTCCAGGACGTTCGTACCGGTTGTCATGACGCAGTGGTGGTTGCCATGGAGGTTGCGTGCCTTGCGCTCCTGGTCGCCGGTGGCGAAGTACAGGGCGCCGCCGGTCCAGACGGCCAGCAACGGTGTCACATGGGGCCGGCCGTCGGGGCGGACGGTGGACAGCCAGAACAGTCGCGCCTGCTGGAGCTCGCGCAGTGCGGTCGGCCAAGGGGTCGCATCGGCGCCGGAATCGCTGTAAGGGCCGAGCTCGGTCATCGGGTCACGGTCGGACATGAAAGCTCCTCAACGGGTCAGGTGGGAATGCGGTCGGCCACGGTCTCGTCCAGAGGACCGCCACTGCGGGGAGGACTGCCGCGGGCTCACCCCTGCCCGCCCGCACCCGGCTCGACACCCGACGCGTCGAACCGGTCGCCGGTGTCGTGCTTCCGTCAGGACGGCTCCTCCCGGCGGGCGTGGAAGGTGCCCTGCTCGGTGAGGACCAGCCGGGTGCCCTCATCGGACGGGCAGAACGCCACGGTCGTCAGCGACACCGCCGCGAGATCTTCTCCCACGTGCGGCACGGAGGTGTGGACGATGCGCTCGTTCGGGACGGTGTCGCGGTACAACGACTCGAAAGTCAACGACGGGCCGCTGTCCGGGCGGCTGCGGTTGGCCTCCCGGCCCCCGACCCGGAAGTGTCCAGTTCATGGTCGGCGTCGGGCGTCGGGCGTCGAGAACCAGCGGGCCGTCGCCTTCGGGTCGGCCCATGCGGCGAACACCCGGACCCCCGTGGCCGGAAGTCCGCTCACCGGAGAGCCGGCGCCACATTCCCCCGGCAGTTCTCACGGCGGAACGTCCGACCTCCTCGCGGCGGCCGACCCGGGCGGGCCGTGTGGGGGCGCCGCGGCGTGTGGCGCCCGTTACGCGTACGGGCGGTGCAGGGCGAGGAGCGCCTGATCGTCCTGGATCCGGCCGCCGGTGTGATGCCCCACGTCCTCGATCAGCAGGTGGAGGATCTGCGCCGGGGTGACCGGGTCGCCGATCAGTGCGCGGTGATGGACGAGGAAGGGCAGCCGGACGGACGCGTCGTAGAAGACCCCGGACTCGTCGCGGGCCTCGGTGACCCCGTCCGTGTAGCAGATCAGGGTGGCGCCGGGCGGGAACGGGAAGGTGTCGACCGGGCACGACCAGGCCCCCAGGGCACTCATGCCGAGCGGGGGCGCCTCCTCGGAGGGTTCGAGCACGGTGGCCCTTCCATCGGCGTCCAGCAGCACCGGCGGCGGATGCCCCCGGTTCACGAGGCGTACGGCGCCCAGGTCTTCGGCGAACTCGGCGATCAGCGCGGTGGTGAACCCCTCCGCCTGTTCCTGGCCGCCGCGCCTGCCACCCTCGCGCAGAAGAGCCCGCTCCAGCGCGGTCACGAGGCCGGGCAGGTCCTCCGCCTCGTCCGCCGCGTACCGGAAGGCCCCCAGATCCGCGCAGACCGCACTGACCGCGCCCAGGCCCTTCCCTCGGACGTCCCCGACCATCACGCGCACCCCGTGCGGGGTGTCCTGGACGACGTAGAGGTCGCCGCCGATCATGGCCTCGTCCTCGGCGGGCACGTACCGGGCGGCGATACTGAGGTCGCCGAGGCGCGAGGGGGGCCTGGGCAGCACCGCGCTCTGGACCACGGCGGCGATGTGGCGCGCGCGGCGGGTCCGGGCGTCCTGGCCCTCAAGGGCGCGGTTGATGAAGACGGCCAGCACGGTTACGGCCAGAAGGGTGAGCTGGTTGGCGACGGCCCGCTGCCAGGCGAAGGTCCCGTCGTGCCAGACGAGGACCGCGTGGACGGCCATCGCGAGGACGCCGGTCGCGATGATGCCGCGCAGACCCAGGAGCGGTGCCGCGGCGACCGGGGCGGCCAGCAGCAGCGGTGCGGAGGTGACATCCGTCGGGGTCGCCAGGTCCAGCACGACGGCCAGCACGACGACCCCCAACGGGATCCACTTGGCCCTGCGCGGCTGCACCACTCCCCCACGCTGTACGGCGTCGGGGCCCGCCGCATCCCGGGCCGACGGTCGGGCAGGCCGCTACCGGGGCCCGGGTCATTCCGGCAGCGGGGTCCCGGGGCCGGGTGCGGCGGCGCACGCGGCGTCCAGCCGGATGCGGTGGGCCATCACGGCCTCGGGATCGTCGATGACGTCGACCCGGACGCCCGGGGTCTCCAGCACCGCCTGGTCCCCGATCTCGGGCGCGGGCACCCGGAGGATGTGCAGGGGCGGCACGCCGGTCAGGGGATGCGGCGGGTACTCCATGGGCACCACCTGGACGGTGACGTGCTGCTCCTTCATCGCCTCGGCCAGCGCGGCCCGCTGCCCGTCCATGGTCTCCCGGTCACCGACCCGCGTGTGGAGGGCCGCCGCCGGGAACAGGGCCCACAGGGCGGCCCCACGCTCGCGCATGCGGCGGCGGCGCTCCCGCAGCAGCTCGACGCGGCGTTCCCGGCGGGCGGGGGTGTCCTCGGGGTACTGCGTGCGGTGGAGCGCGGCGGCGTAAGCGGGAGTGCGCAGCAGTTCGGGCACCAGCGCCGGGTGCCAGGTCCGTACGAGGCTCGCCGAGGATTCCACCCCGATGACGTCCTGCTGCCAGCCCTCCATCGCGTCCCGCCACCGATGCCACCAGCCGGGCAGGTTCGCGGCTCCGAGCCCGGCCATGATGGGCTCGGCCACGCCGGGCGGAACGCCGTAGCAGCGCAGCAGTTCGCCGACCTGCCGGGCGTCGAGTCCGGTCTCGGCACGTTCGATGCGCCGGACGGTGGCGGGGTGGGCGTCCAGCGCGTCGGCCGCGGCCCGAAGGCTGATTCCCGCACGTTCCCGCAGCATACGGAGGCGGACCGCGAGGACACGGTGCTCCACGGTGGGACCTGAGCGGGCTCGCATGCGCGGAACCTTCCTCGTCGAGCTTCGGGGCGAAGCACTACACACTCTGTCGCTTGCAAAGTATGCGTTTTGCGTCGAGAGTACATACATGTCGGAAATAGTCAGTTGCGCGGAGCGCGCCCCCGATGACGGAGGTGTCCGAGGCGCCAGAGATGTCCGAGGTGCCGAAGGCGTCCGAGGTGCACACAGCTGGTGGGTTCCCCGATTGCCCGGGGGCGTCCCGGAGGCCCGGCACCGGGTCCAGGAGGCCATGCGGGCCTGGGGCGAACCGGCCGAACGGATCGAGGCGGCGGCGCTGATAGTGACCGAGCTGGTCACCAACGCCGTGCAGCACACCAGCACCCGGCGGATCCGCTGCCGGCTCCTGCGCTCCGCCGACGGCGTGCGCATCTGCGTGTGGAATCGCGGCCGGTCCCGAATCCCGGCACCGACGGCCTCGGGCGGCTCGGCGGGCCTTCCCGCGGCCGGGGTCCCGGCGGCGCGCGGCCACGAGGACGACGAGATGCCCGACCGCCTGGCGGAGCACGGCAGGGGCCTGCTGCTCGTCGACGCGCTGGCGGCCCGCTGGGGCACCCGCGCCGCGCTGGCGGGCCGCCTCGTCTGGGCCGACCTCTGAGCCTCTCCACGACGCCCCCACGGCGCCCCCATGACCGATCGGAGCGCCCCCGGGCGTCTCCTCCCGACGCCCTCGCGTGATCAGGCGGGAGCGGTGCGGCACTCCGGGTGACCCCAGCCGTTCGGGTTCTTCGCGATCGGCTCCTTGACCGCGTACGGCTTTCCGCAGTGGCACCGGCCCGCGAAGCGCGCCGCGATCGTGCCGGTGGACCGCCCGCCCCGGGAAGCACTCGCGGCGCTCCGTCCCTTCGCGCCGCCCGACGCCCCGGACGCCTCCGATCGCCCCTTCGTGGACCGCGCGGGCGCGGGCACCGGCAGAGCCGTGGCGCCGTGCGCCGTACCGGCCGGGCGTTGGACCACCGCCGCCTCGCTGGCGGCCTGGTCCGCGATCGCGTTGAGCGGGTCGCCGTTCACCTGGTGTGCGGGCACATAGCGGAACGTCACCGAGCGGTCGGCGAGCAGGGCGTCGATGCGGGTGACCAGCTCGCGGTTGGCGACGGGCTTGCCGCCGGAGGTCTTCCAGCCGTTGCGCTTCCACCCCGGAAGCCATTTGGTCACGGCGTTCATGGCGTACTGCGAGTCCATCCGCACCTCGAGGCGCACCGCCGGACCGGTGGACTCCAGCAGCTCCGCCAGCGCCGTGAGCTCGGCGACGTTGTTCGTCGCGGTGCCGAGCGGGCCGGCCTCCCAGCGCACGGGGTTCCCCTGCGTGTCGGCGACGACCCACGCCCAGGCGGCCGGACCCGGATTTCCCTTCGACGCCCCGTCACACGCGGCGATCACGCACTCGTTCATCCCCTGATCATGCCAGCCCCGCATGACCGTTCCGGCCGGCCCGCGATCACCGCGACCGGGGTGCGCCCCGACACCCCCGCCCCACCACGCTTGACCTCAACCAAACCTGAGGTCCTAGCGTTCCGAGCGAACCCGGGGCCGGACGGCCCACGGGATCCGCAGGCCGTCGGGGGAACCGGGGGCCATCAGACTCCGGAGCGCCCCATGGACATGGAAGTCACCGCGTGGCATTCGCTGCACAGCGCGATGAACGCCCAGCAGGATCGACGCCCCTTCTCCCGGACGGTGTTGCGCCGCATCATGGTCTTCGCCCGGCCCCACCAGCGGCGGATCTACCGTTTCCTGCTGTTGAGTGTCCTGACGGCGCTGCTCGCGGTGGCCACCCCGCTGCTGGCCGGGAAGGTCGTCGACGCGATCGTGAACGGTGCCCGAACCGGGACCGTCACCTGGTTCGCCCTGCTCATCGCGCTCATCGCCGTCGTCGAGGCCGGTCTCGGCCTGCTCACCCGCCAACTGTCGGCGACGCTGGGCGAGAGCCTGATCCTGGACCTGCGCACCGCCGTCTTCAACCATGTGCAGAAGATGCCGGTGGCCTTCTTCACCCGGACCCGGACCGGCGCCCTGGTCAGCAGGCTCAACAACGATGTGATCGGCGCACAGCGGGCGTTCAGCAATACGCTCTCCGGCGTCGTCTCCAACGTCGTCACCCTGCTGCTGACGCTCGTCGTGATGCTCACGATCTCCTGGCAGATCACGCTGCTCTCGCTGGTGCTGCTCCCGGTGTTCGTCGTGCCGGCGCGCCGGATGGGGGTCCGGATGGCGGGACTCCAGCGGGAGGCCGCCGACCACAACGCCGCGATGGGCACCCAGATGACCGAGCGGTTCTCCGCCCCCGGCGCGACGCTGGTCAAGCTTTTCGGGCGTCCCTCCGACGAGTCCGCCGAGTTCGCCGCCCGCGCCGACCGGGTGCGTGACATCGGTATCCGTACGGCGATGGCCCAGTCGGCGTTCATCACCGCCCTCACCCTGGTCTCCGCCCTGGCGCTGGCCCTGGTCTACGGGCTCGGCGGCTACTACGCCCTGCGCGGCAGCCTGGATCCGGGGGCCGTCGTGGCGCTGGCGCTGCTGCTGACCCGGCTGTACGCGCCGCTCACCGCACTGGCCGGGGCCCGGGTCGAGGTGATGAGCGCGCTCGTCAGTTTCGAGCGGGTCTTCGAGATCCTGGACCTGAAGCCGCTGATCGAGGAGAAGGCGGACGCCCGCCGGGTGCCGGAGGGCCCGGTCTCCGTGGAGTTCGACCAGGTGTCCTTCGGCTACCCCTCCGCCGAGAAGGTCTCCCTTGCCTCGCTGGAGGAGGTCGCCACACTCGACGACCGGGGCGGCACACCGGTCCTGCACGACGTCTCCTTCCGTGCCGAACCCGGCCAGATGATCGCCCTGGTGGGCTCCTCCGGAGCGGGCAAGTCGACGATCGCGCAACTGCTGCCCCGGTTGTACGACACGGACGCCGGTTCCGTGCGGCTGAACGGTGTCGACGTACGCGACCTGAGCACGGACTCGATCCGGGACACGCTCGGCATGGTCACCCAGGACGGGCATCTGTTCCACGAGTCGGTGCGGGCCAACCTGCTGCTCGCCCGGCCCGACGCCTCCGAGGACGACGTCTGGGACGCCCTGCGCCGCTCCCGGCTCGACGGTCTGATCGCCTCGCTGCCGGACGGACTCGACACGGTGGTGGGCGAGCGCGGCTACCGGCTCTCCGGCGGGGAGCGCCAGCGCCTCACCATCGCCCGGCTGCTGCTGGCCCGTCAGCGGGTCGTGATCCTCGACGAGGCGACCGCGCACCTCGACTCCACCTCGGAGGCCGCCGTCCAGGAGGCGCTGGCCGAAGCGCTGGCCGGCCGGACCGCCCTGGTGATCGCCCACCGGCTCTCGACCGTACGGGCCGCCGACCGGATCCTGGTCGTGGAGGCGGGCCGGATCGTCGAGAACGGCACGCACACCGAGCTGCTGGCGGCCGGCGGGAGGTACGAGGAGCTGTACCGCACCCAGTTCGAACGGCCGTCGTCGGACAGGAAGAGCCCGGTCCAGCCGGTCCGCTGACCCGACGCCCGTCCATGCGCCGTCCGGCCGGACCCACCGGCCGGGCGGCGTCAGCGCATGCCGATGCGGGCGAGCGAAGCCCGTTCGGCGCTCCGCAGCCGCCGCAGCGCGTGGCCGCCGCACCGGCGCCACTCCTTCGGCGACACCCGCGGACGATGCCCGCCGTTGGTGACGAGCGCGTTCACCGACGTCATCGGATCCGCCGCCATGGTCTTGGCCAGGAGTACGCCGACCACGAGCGGAAGCAGCGTGACGGCCAGGGCGGAGCCGGCGGTGGTGACGTGCTGGATACGGGGGCTGCGCGGCGCTTCGGAGGTCATACGGTCATCGAACAGCGGCCAGGGAAGCGGAACATCGGGGAACGTACTCAGGAGTACGGGACCGGCATACTCAGGCGCTCGCGGGGGGGACGGTCACAGCGGCCGGGTACGCGGATCCCCGGACCGCCGCCGACCACGGAAGGGATCGCCTCGATGGGTGACAGCCAGGGACTCGGGGACAGCGGGGAACACCGTGCCGACCAAGGGCTTCCGGACGCGGACGTCGGCGGCGGAAGTCCGGCCGCGGCGGTGTTCGACGCGCTGGGAGCGGAGTACGAGCGGGCCTTCGCCGCTTCGGCGGCCCACCGCGAGTCGTTGCGGAGGCTGCTGGCGGACCTGGCCCCGGGGAGCCGGGTGCTGGACGTGGGCAGCGGGACGGGCCGTCCCACGGCGCAGACCCTGGCGGACGCGGGGCACCGGGTGCTGGGCGTCGATGTGTCGCCGGTGATGACCGCGCTCGCGGCCCGGCAGGTGCCGGGGGCGGAGTTCCGGTGTGCGGACGTCCGTGATCTCCTGCTGTCCGAGGGCGAGTTCGACGCGGTCTGCGTGTACTTCTCGCTGCTGCAGATGGAGCGGGGAGAGCAGCGCGGGCTGCTGGAGCGGCTCGTGCGGTCGCTGCGGCCCGGCGGACTGCTGATCGCCGCGACGGTGCCGGTGGACGCCGCGGGCGTCGACGCGGTGTTCATGGGGCAGCCGGTCCGGGTCTCCAGCTTCGGCGCCGAGGAGTTCACCGTCCTGATCACGCGGGCGGGGGCCGCCGTGGAGTGGGAGCACCGGGCGCTGTTCACCCCGGACCATCCGGCCGGCGTACCCGAGCCGCACCTCTTCCTGCACGGCCGCCGTACCTGACGGCGCCGCCTTCCCTCGCGACACGCCCCACCCATTGGCTATCACAAAGAACAAGCCGAATGAATGACATGGGTGGCGCATTTGCGTTCGTTCACGAGAAGGTAATGCGATAGCAAAGTTATGGTCGTTATGCTCAGCTGTAGTCGTATCCGCAAGGAGCGATCGGGGTGGGCCTCTCAGCGGCCGCCATCCGGCAAACCGCAAGGTGAGGCACCCTCACCATTCCGAACATTCATCCGGTTGTAAACAACGCATTCGTCAATATGACCCGACCACACCGCTCCCCGGCACCGCCGGATGCAGGAGGCAGGCCACCATGCAGTCCCTCGTAGAACACGCCCGGACATTCACCGAGCACGTCGCCGCGAACGCAAAGCACTTCGAACGTCTCGCGGACGGCCAGACCCCCGAAGCACTCTTCGTCACGTGCTCGGACTCGCGTGTCGTTCCCTCGCTGATCACCGGCGCCCGCCCGGGTCAGCTCTTCGAACTCCGCACCGCGGGCAACATCGTTCCCTCCTACCCGGCACAGGACCGGCCCACGGGCGAGGCCGCGACCATCGAGTACGCCCTGCGCGCGCTCCAGGTGCGCGACATCATCGTGTGCGGGCACTCCCACTGCGGCGCCGTGGGCGCCGTGTTCCGCGGCGAGGACCTCTCCGCCATGCCCGCCGTCCGCCACTGGCTGGAGCAGTCCACGGACGGCAGGGATCCGGCAGCGGACCCCGACGACCTCCCCGTGGCGATCCAGGCCCACGCCCTCGCCCAGCTCAACACCCTGCGGGGCTACCCCGCGGTGCGCGAGCGGCTCGCCGAGGGCACCCTCGGCCTGCACGCCTGGTACTACGAAGTAGACACCGGCTCCGTCAGCGTTCACCGACCGGAGCGCGGGAGCGAGTTCGCCCGCCTTTGACGGTTTTCCCTCCCCCCACGCCCGCGCGCCCGGTCCCCCGGCCGGGCGCGACCGTACCCACAAGGGAAACCCACCGTGATTTCCGCGAAGGAACTCAAGAACCCCCACGTCGTACGGCGTGACCTGCTGGCGTCACTCGTCGTCTTCCTCGTCGCGCTGCCACTGTGCGTCGGCGTCGCCGTCGCCTCCGGAGTGCCGGCCGAACTGGGCCTGGTCACCGGCATCGTCGGCGGGCTCGTCGTCGGCTTCCTGCCGGGCAGCAAGCTCCAGGTCAGCGGACCGGCCGCGGGCCTCACCGTGCTCGTCTACGAGGCGGTCAAGGAATTCGGCCTCAGCACGCTCGGCCCGATCGTGCTGGCCGCCGGACTGCTCCAGGTGGTGTTGGGCCTGGCGCGCTTCGGCCGCTGGTTCCGCGCCATCTCCGTCTCCGTGGTGCAGGGCATGCTCGGCGGCATCGGCCTGATCATCGTGCTGGGCCAGGTGTACGCCATGGCCGATACCGAACAGCCGGGCAGCGGTCTCGCCAAGCTGGCCGGACTCCCCGGCCTCGCTCTCGAGATCATCACGAACCAGGAGGCCCTCAGCGCCTTCGGCCTCGGCGCCGGAACGATCGCCGTGCTGCTGCTGTGGCCCAAGCTCCCGGCCGCCGTACGCCTCGTTCCGGCGCCCCTCGCCGCGGTCGCCCTGGCCACCGCCGTCGCCCACCTGGCCGGTCTGCGGCCGGCGGTGGCCGATGTGAACGGGCTGCTGCAGGCCATCGAGCTGCCCGGCGGGGCGGAGTTCGCCCGGCTCGCCGATGTGGCGGTCATCGGCACCGTCCTGGCCTTCGCCCTCATCGCCTCGGCCGAGAGCCTGTTCAGCGCGGCGGCCGTCGACCGGATGCACGACGGGCCCCGCACCGACTACGACAAGGAGCTGGTGGCCCAGGGCGTCGGCAACACCATCTGCGGGGCGCTCGGAGCGCTGCCGATGACCGCGGTCATCGTCCGCAGCGCCACGAATGTCCAGGCCGGGGCGACCACCGCGCTCTCCCGGATCGCCCACGGTCTGTGGCTGCTGCTCTTCGCCGCGCTGCTGCCCGCGGCCATCGGCATCATCCCGCTGGCCGCGCTGGCCGGGATCCTCGTGCACGCCGGATGCAAGCTGGTGCCCGCCAAGGAGTTCGGGCCGCTGTGGCGCGAACACCGCGGGGAGGCCGTGCTGCTGGCGGTCACCGCGATCGCCATCGTGGTGACCAACCTCTTCGAGGGGGTCGTGCTCGGCCTGCTGCTGGCGGTGGTCAAGTCTGCCTGGGAGACCTCGCACGTCCAGCTCACCACCCATGAGCTCACCGGCGGCCGGGTGGTGGTGACCCTCACCGGGAACGCCACCTTCCTGCGCCTGCCCCGCATCCTGGAGCAGTTGGAGAAGCTCCCGCAGGACCAGCCCATAGAGCTGGACCTGACCGGCCTGCGCCACCTCGACCACGCCTGTCGGATCGCCCTGGAGAACTGGGCGCGCCGGCACAACAACGCGGAGATCGAGCCGGTGACGATCCGCCGGTAGGTGGTGGATCAGGCAGCGGTACGGGACGCCGGACGCTTCACGCAAGCGCCCGGCGTCTCGCCGAAGCAACGCAGAACAGCCAGGACGCAGCCGTTGGTGGAGACGAACCCCACCCGGGCTGCGACCGTGCACACCAGGTGTCCGGCGGCGGGCATCCGGTGGGCTCCATGGATCTGCTGGAGCGAGTGGTGCGGTCCATAGCGTGGCTGCCGGGCGAGGCGTACGCGTGGACAGTCCGGATCGCCGCGCCGCCTTCCGAACTCCGGGTGCTCACCGAGCAGACCCGGACCCCGACGTCGCTCCGCGCGTCGAACCGATCCCGCAGACCGGCCCGGCGCCACGCGCAGACAGCACCGCCCTGGTCTCGCGTCCTTCGGAGCGGCCGGCCACCGCCTCCCCGCCCGCTCCACCGCACGACTACGGTTTGCGGGCGACGAGCCCCCACTGGTCGACGGGCACCGCGTCGTCCTCCTCCGGCCGCCACCGGTCGATCGAGACGAATCCCGGCTCGACCAGCTCCAGCCCCTCGGCGCAGCCGGTGATCTCCTGCGGCTTCCGCACGAGGTAGGGCGGGTTGTCGCCCGAGGCGTACGCCTCCTGGGCGGCCAGCGTCTGCGGCGTCGTCACCGTGTCGCAGAGCACCAGGCAGCTTCCCGACGGCATCCGGGCGAGGTACCGCTGGACGACCTCGACGCCCTCGGCGGGAGCGAGGTGCCCCAGGGTCGAGAGCAGGAGAACGGCGACAGGTTCGGACAGGTCGAGCGTCTTGGCCGCCTCGTGCACGACCGCGTCCACATCGGACAGATCGGCGTCCACGTAGGCCGTGCGGCCCTGCGGGGCGCTGGTCAGGAGCGCCTCGGCGTGGGCCAGGACGATCGGGTCGTTGTCCACGTAGACGATCCGCGACTCGGGCGCGATGCTCTGCGCCACCTCGTGCGTGCTGTTCGCCACCGGAAGTCCGGTACCGACGTCCAGGAACTGGCGGACCCCCACCGAGGCCAGGTAGTGGATCGCGCGGATCTGGAAGGCACGCGAGGCTCGGGCGATGTCGGCCATCTGCGGGTAGGCCGCGCTCACCACGTCGGCCAGCTCCCGGTCCACCGGGTAGTGGTCCTTGCCGCCCAGCCATGCGTTCCAGACGCGCGCGGAGTGGGGAACGCCGGACCGGATCCGGCGGCGGAAATCGTCGTCGACGACGCTCACATCTCTCCTCTACTCACTGTCCGTACAAGGCCGTTGACCGAATTCCCACTGGTCAGGGCCCTGATGGTGACCGTACCTCACCACCTGGCGGCACACGTCGGAGGCGGGTACCCCGCCCGGCTCACCGGCCGCGGCGCGGCGCATTCCGCGGGCTCCAGCCACCCCTCACGCGTCACCGTACGTACCACCTTCGCGACCGTGAGGGCATGAGCGCGGTGTCGCCCGTGCGGCTCCGTAGCCGCACAGGATGACGCGTGGCGCCGTCGTATGCGCCTCAGGTCGCACACGGTCGCGACGTGAGCGCGATGCGGCGGGCCCCCGCCGGACCGGACGATGGCCGCATGACCGAACCGACCGCGGGGCTGCCGTTGTCCGCCCCCGAAGCCCTCACCGTGCTCGGCGCCATCGTCCTCGTCATGGCCCGCTGGCTTCCCCGACGTCTGCGCGGCCCGGTCGCCCTCGCCGCGGGAGCCCTGCTCGTGGGATCGGTGACCGTCCTCGTCGTCATGGGGCTGCGCTGGCACATGGTCCCGGTGGTCGTGACGGCGGCCGTCGTGGCGGCGCTCGCGCTCGCCCCGTCGATGGCGCGGCGCTCCGGCCGGACCCCGTGGCGGGCCCGGTGGTGGTCGGCGTTGCCCGGTTCGGCGGTGTGCGTCGTCCTCATCGCGACGGGACCGGTGTCCGCGTGGGCTTTTCCGGTACCGGAGTTCCCCGCACCGTCGGGGCGCTTCCCGGTCGGGACGGAGGTCCTGGAGTGGCCGGTGCGCCCCGACGGGCCCGGCCGGGACGCGGAGCCGCGCACGCTCGTGACACAGCTCTGGTATCCCGCCGGGCGGAGCGCGACCGGCGCCCGGCGGGCGCCGTACCTCGGGCGTACGGAGGCGGAGGCGCGTACGGTCTCGGCGGCGCTGGCCGACTACGCGGGGGTCCCCGGGTTCCTGCTGGACGGTCTGCCCCGCTCCCGCGGTCACGCGGTGCCCGGCGCACCGGTCGCGGACGGCGGCGGGCGCTTCCCCGTGGTGCTGTTCTCGCCCGGGCTGGGCGGCGTGCGTACCCAGAACACCCTCTGGGCGGAGGAACTGGCCTCCCACGGCTACGTGGTGGCGGCCGTCGACCACCCGTACGACTCCGCCGCCGTGGTCCTGTCGGACGGCCGGACCCTGCGCACCAGGGTCGCCGCCACCGGCGACCGGGCGAAGGACGAAGCGCTGGCGGAGGGGTGGACCCGGACGCGCGCCTCGGATCTGCGGGCGGTACTCAGTCGGCTGGACCGGGTGGATCGTGGCGAGGCGGAGGGACTGCTGTCCGGTCGCATCGACACCGGGCGGGCCGCGGCGGCCGGGCACTCCCTCGGGGGCTCGGCCGCTTTGCGAGCGGCCCGGCAGGATCCCCGGTTCGACGCGGTCATCGATCTGGACGGCTTCCCCCACGGGCCCGTCGGTGATCGCTTCGAGCAGCCCGTCCTGGCCCTGACCCAGGAGATCGGGCCGGGTACCGACCCGGACTACCTGCCCCGGCTCACCCGGGTGCTGGAGCTCAGCGACGCGACGAGCTACCGGCTGACCGTTCCCGGGGCCGCGCACCTCACCTTCACGGACGCCCCGCTCTACCTGCCGCCGGTACCCGGGATCATCGGTTCCCTGGGACGTACGGAGGGTCCCCGCATCACCGCCGCGGCCACACTGTCCTTCCTCGACGCCACCCTGCGCCGTTCCCCTGTCGACCTGCCGGCAGCCCTCGCGGCCCACGGGGAGGTGACGGTCCACCGGCCGGCGGGCGTCGGCTGAGCCGGGTCCACGCGGGTGGAGCCGACGGGGGTCGGGGTGTTCAGGCGTCCGGCACCGCGGGCGCGACCGGCTCGTTGAGCTTCCCGAACGGCACGTGCGCGCTCGGGGTGGTCCGCGAGGTGCTCTCCAGGTGACCCTGCTGGTCGTCGAAGAAGATGTGCGGCTTCAGGATCTTCATGATCCGGCCCTTGTCGATGCCGCCGAGGAAGAACGCGTCGTTGACGGTCACGCCCCACCCCTTGAGGCTCTGCACCGCGCGCTCGTGCGCGGGTGCGTCGCGCGCCGTGACGATGGAGACGTGCAGGCGGATCCGGTAGTCGGGGTCCTTCCGGCGCTCCTGCTCCTCCCGCTGCTGGATCCGGTTCACGTTCGCCAGGAAGTCCCTCAGCGGCCCGGCGTCGTGCGGGATCCCGGCGTTGGTGACCTCGTGGGCGCGGAACTTCTCTATCCCACCCTCCTGGAACACCTGCTCCGACGCGTCCGTGGCCAGGACCCCGTCGAAGTCGAAGGAGATCCGCAGGTCGTGGTCGTCGACGTCGTCCTCGTAGGGGGCTCCCAGGACGTGCCCGGCGGGCAGCCCGGCGGCGACCGCCTCCCGGACGTCCCTCTCGTTCGCCGACAGGAACAGGGACATGTTGAGGGCGGGCATGAACCGGTGGGGCGAGCGGCCCTGCGTGAAGATGGCCCGGCTGATGGGCAGGCCGTGGCTCTCTATGGAACGCATGACCCGAAGCCCGGTGTCGGGGTCGTTCCGGGACAGGACGATGACCTCCACCAACGGGTCGTTCACCTCGCCCAGGTCGTTCAGCGACAGCAGGCGTCGAATGAAGGGGAACGCGCTCCCCGGGCGGAGCCGGTCACCCACGTGCTGCTCCTGGTAGGCGCGGTAGCTCTCCTCGCCCTGTTCCCGGAAGACGGCGTCCGACTCGGTCAGGTCGAAGAGCGCGCTGGACGCGATCCCTATGACCAGCCGGTCGGCGAGTTCGTAGTACACGGCGCCCCCTCCGGTCGGCCCCTTGCCGACGCGCCCCCACTATCGCATCGTCGAAATCCTCCTCCCGTCCTGGCCAATCGATCCGCCACTCGGCCGAACAACGCGGCATGCCCACGCCCATGCCCACGAACGGGACGCGGACGCATCATTTACTGGCCGGTAGGCATCTATGCGACGCAGGTCACACTCCTCTACGGTCGGGGCACTGCCCCGGGCCCTCCACGTCTGCGAGTCGCCGACGTGGCGGGCCCGGGCATCCCCGTCTCCCCGCCCCAGGAGGTTCCATGCCGCCCCCCACCGCCCGCCGCTCCCGGCGCAGGTTCCCCGCCGCGGTGCTCGTCGCCGCCCTCGGCGCGGTCACCCTCGGCGCCCCCTCCCCCGCGTCGGCGTCGAACACCGCCGGCGAAGGGGACTACCTCATCGGGCGGGGCATCTCCGATGTCACGGGCGAGGCGGCCGAGACCGGGATGATGGGCTACTCCAGCTTCGACCAGAAGACGTCGGGCATCCATCAGCGGCAGAGGTCGCGCGCCTTCGTCGTCGTCGACCGGTCGAGCGGCAAGCGCGTCGTGTACGTCAACGCCGACCTCGCGATGATCTTCCAATCCGTCCAGCAGGGGGTCATCGCCCGGCTGAAGGAGCGTTACGGGGACCTGTACGACGAGGAGAACGTCCTGCTGTCGGCCACCCACACCCACTCGGGGCCCGGCGGATACTCCCACCACGTCGCCTACAACCTCTCCGTACTCGGCTTCCAGAAGGAGACCTACCGGGCCGTCGTCGACGGCCTGACGGACTCCGTCGCGAAGGCCCACGAGGACCTGGAACCCGGCACGATGAGTCTGGGCACAGGAACGCTCGACAACGCCAGCGTCAACCGCTCCCGGGAGGCTTTCGACCGTAATCCGGCCTCCGACCGGGCGGCCTTCCCCGACGCGATCGACCCGGCGATGACCGTGCTGCGCTTCAAGCAGGGCGACCGGGACGCGGGCGCGATCAGTTGGTTCGCCACCCACAACACCTCGATCACCAACAAGAACACGCTCATCAGCCCCGACAACAAGGGCTACGCGGCCTACGCCTGGGAGCACGACCACGAAGGCGTGCGCTACCTCGACGACGCCCGCGGGTTCGTCGCGGCCTTCCCCAACACCAACGCCGGCGACATGTCGCCGAACCTCGACCTGAAGCCGGGATCCGGGCCCACCGAGGACGAGTTCGAGAACGCGCGCATCATCGGCGAGCGCCAGCTCGACAAGGCCCGCGAGATCTACGACAAGACGCGGCCCGTCTCGGGGGACGTCGACTCCCGGCTCGCCTACGTCGACATGGAGAACGTGACCGTACGCCCGGAGTACACCCCGGACGGCAAGGAGCACCGCACCTGCCCCGCCGTCGTGGGCGCGTCCACGCTCGCGGGCAGCGTCGAGGACGGTCCGGCGATCCCCGGCTTCGAGGAGGGCACGCGCACCCCGGTCGCGGGCATCATCGACGCGCTGCGCATCGACACCCCGTCCTGGCTCGCGGCCTGCCAGTACCCCAAGGCGAGCCTGATCCCCACGGGGCTGTTGAGCAACGTCCACCCGGTCACCCCGAAACACCTCCCGCTCCAGATCATGAAGATCGGCGAGCTGCACCTGGTGGCCGCCCCGGGCGAGTTCACGATCACCTCCGGCCTCCGCGTACGCCGTACGGTGGCCGAGCGGCTGGGCGTCCCGCTGGACCGCGTCCTGCTCCAGGGGTACGCCAACGCCTACAGCCAGTACGCGACGACACCGGAGGAGTACGACACCCAGAACTACGAGGGCGGCTCCACCCTGTACGGCCGCTACACCTTGCCCGCCTACCAGCAGGAGTACGCCCGGATCGCGGATTCCCTGCGCGAGGGCACCACCCTGGAGCGAGGCACGACGCCGCCGGACGAGTCGGGTCGGCAGTTCACCTTCCAGACAGGGGTCGTGTACGACAACCCGCCCGCCGGCAAGGCCTTCGGCGGGGTCCTGAAGGCCCCGGAGACCTCGTACGCGCGCGGCTCCACCGCGACCGTCGAGTTCGCCACCGGGCACCCGAAGAACAACGTCCGCCGGGGCTCCACCTTCCTGGAGGTGCAGCGGCTGGAGAACGGCACGTGGCGGCGGGTGCTGGACGACGGCGACTGGGAGACCACCTACCGCTGGACGCGGCTGAACGGTCTGACCGGCACCTCGAAGGCCACGATCACCTGGGACATCGCGGCGGACACCGCACCCGGCACGTACCGGATCGTGCACCGCGGGGACGCCAGGAGCCTGCTCGGGAAGATCACGCCGTTCACCGGGGCGACGGGGTCCTTCACGGTGGGCTAGAGGGTCACGGAGTACGCGGGGTGGGCTGGAACCAGGCAGGACCCTCGGTGAGTGCCTGCTTGATCCGGAACAGGGCGAACTCGCCGAGCGGCGGGAGCCCGTCCAGCGGGTACCAGCCCACCTCCAGCGACTCGTCGTCGTTGACCCGCGCCTCGCCACCGGTCGCCCGGCAGCGGAAGGTGACGTCGAGGTACTGGCAGATGTCGCCGTTGTCGTACCGCACGGGATCCAGCGCCTGCGTGAGCACCACCCGCTCGGCCACGCAGTGGACGCCGGTCTCCTCCAGCACCTCGCGCTCCGCTGTCGCCGCCGGCTCCTCCCCCGGTTCGGAGATCCCGCCGATGACCGACCACTTCCCGGTGTCCGCACGCCGCCCGAGCAACACGCGGCCCTCGTCGTCGAGGACGATGGCCGTCACCCCGGGCAGCAGGAGCAGTTGGTGCCCGGCGGTGGCGCGGATCTCACGGACGAAGTCGGGAGTAGTCATGGATCCGAGCCTACGTGTCCCGATCGGGCGCTACAGCGCGGTCCCCCCGCCCCGGCGTGCCCGGAACGCCGAGACGCCGGCCCAGCCCAGACCCGCCAGGGCCAGCAGCGCGATGACGCCCTCGGGCAGGGGGCCCATCCGGGTCGCGGGGGTGAGCGAGGAGCGCAGCGGGACCTCGTCGACGAGGGCGTCGGGGGTGAACATCCCGCTCTTCTCGACGATCGTGCCGTCCGGGCGGATCACCGCGCTGACCCCGCTGGTGACGGGGACGACGACGGCCCGCCCGTGCTCGACGGCGCGCACCTGGGACATGGCCAGTTGCTGGTAGGTCATCTCGCTGCGGCCGAACGTCGCGTTGTTGCTCGGCACGGCGATCATCTGACCGCCGTGGGTGACGGTGTCGCGTACGGCGTCGTCGAAGGCGGCCTCGTAACAGGTCACGAGCCCCACCTTCGTCCCCGCGAGGTCGAAGACGCCGACCTCGGTGCCGGGGACGAACTCGCGCTGCACCCGGTCGACATCCTCGCTGAAGAAGCGGGCGACGGTGCGCATCGGCATGTACTCGCCGAACGGCTGGATGTGCCGCTTGTCGTAGGTGTCGACGGGGCCCTGGTCGGGATCCCATTCGATCAGGGTGTTGCGGAGGCTTTCGGAGCCCTTCTCGACCACCGAACCGACGACCGTGGGGGCGCCGATCGCCTTGACGGCGTCGTCGATGACCTGGCGGGCGTCCGCGTTGAGGTAGGGGTCGAGGTCGGAGGAGTTCTCCGGCCACAGCACGAAGTCGGGCTGCTTCTCCTTGCCCGCCTTCACATCCTCGGCCAGCTGCGCGGTGCGCCGTGCGTGGTTGTCGAGGACGGCGCGGCGCTGGGCGTTGAAGTCGAGGCCCAGGCGCGGCACGTTGCCCTGGATCGCGGCGACGGTGGCCGTGCCGTTCTCCGCCGAGTCGTCGACCAGGGGCAGCGCGGCGAGGGCCCCGGCGACCGGCACGAGGACGCTCACGGCGGCGACGGCGACGGCCGCGCGCGGGGCCGTTCCGGTCCTGCGGTACCCGACGAACCGGCGCACGGCCTCGTAGAGCCCGAAGCCGCACAGGACGACGGCGAAGGAGAGCAACGGGGTGCCGCCGAGCGCGGCGAGCGGCAGGAAGACGCTCTCGGACTGGCCGAAGGCGATCTTGCCCCAGGGGAAGCCGCCGAACGGGATCCGGGCGCGGACCGCCTCGTCCAGCGTCCAGACCGCGGCGGCCCACACGGGCCAGTAGGCGAGCCGGGTCACCGCGGCGATGCCGAGGCACCCGACCGCGATGAAGAGCGCCTCCGCGGCGGCCAGGGCCAGCCACGGCACCGGGCCGACGTCCTCACCGGTCCAGTGCAGCAGCGGAAGCATGAAACCGAGGCCCGACAGGAGGCCGAGGCCGAAGGCGGCCCGGAGCCCGCGCCCGTGCAGCACCCATCCCAGCAGCGCGAATCCGGGCAGCACGAGCCACCACAGGGGCCGGGGCGGGAAGCTCGCGTAGAGCAGCAGTCCGGACAGTACGGCTGCGGCCGGCCGCAGGAGCCGCGGCAGCAGTCCGGCGGCCGGGAACCCCGGGGCGGGCGGCAGGTCATCGACGGGAGTCATGGTGGCGCTCACCCGGCGGAGTCTACGGTGGGCGGCTGCGAGCGGCGGCGTTGACCTGCGTGGGACAGGCACGCGGGCGGCTCCGGGACGCCTCCCGGACGGCGCGGTCCGGTCGGGAGTCTGTCCGACGGATTGGTCGGACCGTGGTCGGACCGTGCCGAGCGGTGGAGCTGGTTCCTCGCGGTTTCCCTGGCTCACCCGTGAATCGTCTGCCTACAGGCCGCGCCGTTGCGCGAAGAGGGATCGCCGCGAGCCGGCCCACCTGCCGCAGGATCCGCCGAGGCCGCGTCCCGAGCAGCTGTTTCAAGGGCCCGGTCGCCGTAGAGTCAGCACGCGCTTCGATTGTCAGTGGACCGTGTCAGGCTGTCCGAGACCCACTGCCCTCATCATCGGAGTCTGGAATGACGACCCCTTCACTCTTGACGGTCGCGGAATGGCGCGCGTTCCTCGGCGACTTCAACGCCAGGCACATCAACTCGGACGAGGTCCGTGAGGCCATCGAGGACCAACGCCAGGTCATCAGCAGGGAGCGGCTGGAGGCTGGGTGGGCCGGCGCCGAACCGGCGGGCGAGGAAGCGATCGTGGCCGCCGAGGAGCGGCTCGGGATAAGGCTTCCCCTCTCCTACCGAAACTTCCTCCACGTCAGTGACGGTTGGGAGGACATCGGGTCCGTCGACCTGTTCCGGGTCGGGGACATCGGCTGGTTCGCCGACCTGGAAGCGGACCTCATCGAAGCGTGGTCGGACAGCGACTCCTTCGTGGACCAGCTCGCCATGCTCAAGCGGTGCCTGCTGATCGGCGACGACGACGGCGGCAGCGGCTGCTACTGGCTGCTGCACGCCGACAGCACCGCGGAGAACGGCGAGTGGACCGCGTATGTGTGGTGGCCCGGTGACGGTGACGACCCCGAGCCTCACCAGGACTTCGCCACCATGGTGCGGGGAGCAGTGCACTCCTAGTCGCGGGGCCGTGTACCGGTGGCCGGCAGGTGCAGGCGTTGCCGGATGAACCGTACGGCCGTCTCCGCGTCGTCCACCGTGACGGTGAAGGTGCGGCCATCACCGAGGCTCAGGGCCATGCCCTCGCCCTTGCGGACCACGACGGCGGTGCCCTGCTCGGGACGCCAGCGGTAGCCCCAGCCGCCCCACTGGCGCGGATTGATCCGGGGGACGAATTCCGCGCCGGTCACATGGCTCAGCAGGATCCGGCGGCGAGGCAGGCCGGCGTGGCCGCAGCGCACCTCCAGGCTGTCCCCGTCGACCCTGACGGCCACATGGACGAAGGCGAGCGTTCCGAAGAGGATCAGCAGTCCGGCGGCGAGGCAGCCGATCACCGACATGAGCAGCGGGGCGATGCCCGAGGTCCAGGCGCCGTCGACGGCCAGTTCGATGCCCAGGGCCACACAACCCGCGCCCGCGAGGGCCAGCAGCCACTGGATCCGGTTGGTGGCGCGGCCGTTCCACTCCGTGGGCGGCGCCTGGCTCGACCCGTGCCTCGCACTCTCGGGGTGGTCCGTCATATTCAGCAGCGTAACCGTGTTCCGGGCTCCCGGCCGGGGCTGCGGGGGCCGATCGGGCTACCCGGTCCTGATCCGCCGGGCGCTCCCCGCCTGCCGGGTCAGCGGACGGGTAGCGCAGCGGCCAGCATCCGGCCCTCGGCGTAGGTCAGGGCGGCCTCCGGGAGGGCGGCGGGGCGGCCTGCCTGGAGCACGGTGAGCATGCCGGAGGGCTCGGCGCTCGGAGCGGGGGCCGCTCCGATCCGGCGCAGCGCCTGGGCGGCGACCGCCCCGGCGGACCCGTGCAGGGCGAGCGGCGGCCGGCCGGGCCGCTGCACGGCGTCGCGGATCCGGGCCGCGACCAGCTCGTAGTGGGTGCAGCCGAGGACGACGGCCCGCACATCGGGCGGGGTGAGGGCGGCGGCCGCCGCGACGGCCCGGTCGATTCCGGCCTCGTCGCCGTGCTCCAGGGCGTCGGCGAGCCCGGGGCACGGGACCTCGGTGACTTCGGCGGACCCGCCGAAGTCACCGATCAGCCCGCGCTGATAGGGGCTGCCGGTGGTGGCCGGGGTGGCCCAGATGGCGACGGAGCCGCCGCCCGCAGCGGCCGGCTTGATCGCCGGGACCGTGCCGATGACCGGCAGCGCGGGCTCCAGTTCGGCGCGGAGCGTCGGCAGGGCGTGGACGGAGGCGGTGTTGCAGGCGACGATCAGCGCGTCCGGCCGGTGGGCGGCGGCGGCGCGGGCGACGTCCAGGGCGAGCGCGGTGATGTCCTCGGGGGTGCGGGGCCCCCAGGGCATGGAGCCGGGGTCCGAGGAGAGTACGAGTTCGGCGTCGGGCCGCAGGCGGCGCACTGCGGCCGCTGCCGCCAGCAGGCCGATTCCGGAGTCCATGAGCGCGATCTTCACCCGGTCACCCTAGCCGACAGCCCTTGCGGACCCGGCTCGGTGGGGCAGACTTCGGCGGATGAGCGCCGTTGCCTGGATCGCCGTGGGTTCACTGATCGCGTGGGTATGGCTGCTGCTGGGGCAGGGCTTCTACTGGCGGACGGACCAGCGGCTCCCCCGGCGCACCGACCCGGCGCGCTGGCCGTCGGTGGCGGTGGTGGTGCCGGCCCGCGACGAGGCGGAGATGCTGCCGGTGAGCCTGCCGTCGCTGCTGGTCCAGGACTATCCGGGGGATGCCCGGGTCATCCTCGTCGACGACTGCAGCAGCGACGGCACCGGGCAGCTGGCCCGGGACCTGGCCGCCCGGTACGGCGGGTTCCCGCTGACCGTGGTGACGCCCGGGGAGCCGGAGCGGGGCTGGACCGGCAAGCTCTGGGCCCTGCGGCACGGGATCGCGGTGGCCCGGCGGGACAAGCCGGACTTCCTGCTGCTGACCGACGCGGACATCGCACACGAGCCGGACAGCCTCCGCGATCTGGTAGCCGCGGCCGGCACCGAAGGCGAGGGCGGCTTCGACCTGGTGTCGCAGATGGCGCGGCTGCGGGTGGAGAGCGTCTGGGAGCGTCTGGTGGTGCCGGCGTTCGTCTACTTCTTCGGGCAGCTCTACCCGTTCCGCCGGGTGAACCGGGCCCGGTCGCGGACGGCGGCCGCCGCGGGGGGCTGCGTCCTGCTGCGCACCGAGGCCGCCGAGCGGGCGCGGATCCCGGACTCGATCCGGCAGGCGGTGATCGACGACGTGTCGCTGGCGCGGGAGGTCCGGCGCAGCGGCGGCCGGATCTGGCTGGGGCTCGCGGAGCGGGTGGACAGTGTGCGGCCGTATCCGCGGCTGACGGATCTGTGGCGGATGGTCGCGCGGAGCGCGTACGCGCAGTTGCGGCACAGTCCGCTGCTGCTGGCGGGGACGGTCCCGGGGCTGCTGCTCGTCTACGTGGCGCCGCCCGCGACGCTGGCGGTGGGGCTGCTGACGGGTGACGGGGCGGCTGCCTGGGCGGGCGGCGCGGCGTGGGCGGTGATGACGGCGACGTATCTGCCGATGCTGGCGTACTACCGCCAGTCGCTGTGGCTGGGGCCGCTGCTGCCGCTGACGGCTGTGCTGTACCTGCTGATGACGGTGGACTCGGCGGTGCGGCACTACCGGGGGCGGGGCGCCGCCTGGAAGGGTCGTACCTACGCGCGCCCGGAGGCCGCGCCCGACCGGTGACGCCGCCGGGAGGCGGGCGGCCGGTCCGGGCGGGCGCGGCGGGTCACTTGCGGCCGGGCGTCCAGTTCATGCCCCAGCCGTAGGCGGCGTCGATGGTGCGCTGCGGGCTCACACCCCGGTCCGGGACGAGGTAGCGGGCCTCGCGCCGCACGGTGAGGTCGCCGCCGTCGCTGGTGATCAGGGCCAGGGCGCAGACGGTGGAGGGCACGGTGCATTCGTCGAGGGAGAAGTCGATGGCCGCGCCGTTCTGCGGCTGGAGGGTGACCGTGGCGTGCAGATCGGCGAAGCTCCGGGCGCCTTCGTAGATGGTGACGAAGATCAGTACGCGCCGCAGCAGGTCCTTGTGGTCGAGGTTGATGGTCATGTTCTCGCCGCTGGAGAGCGCGCCGGTGCGGTCGTCGCCGTCGAGATGGATGAAGGGCGGCCTGTTCAGTGAGCCGAACGCGTTCCCGAGCGACTGCACGACTCCCTTCCGGCCGTCGGCGAGTTCGTACAGTGCGCAGAGGTCGAGATCGAGGCCGGCGTGCATGGCGACGGCCCGGCCGAGCTTCGCTCCCCACCCCTTGGACTGCTTGCGCACTTCCCAGTTGAGGTTGACACGCAGCGCGCCGGAGGTGCCGCCCTGTTTGGCGAGCGAGACGGATGGCGCGCTCTTCGTCAGCGTGACCTTGGTCAGCCGTACGGGCGTCGCGGCGGGCGGGACGACAGAGGCGGCGGGCGCGGGGGCCGCCGACGGGCCGGGAGGGGCGGGCGGGGCGACCGGAGCGGGGGCCGGTGCGTCGGTGCGGGGGTGCGACGGGGTGGCAGGGGCCGCCGGGGCCTGCGGGACGGGCGGAGCCTGCTGCGGTCCGTCCACGGAGATACCGAAGTCCGTCGCCAGGCCTTCGAGGCCGGTGCTGTAGCCCTGGCCGACCGCGCGGAACTTCCAGGCGCCCTGTCGCAGGTACAGCTCGCCGAGGACGAAGGCGGTCTCGACCGTGGCGTCCGTACTGTCGAAGCGGGCCAGTTCCGCGCCGCTCGCCGCGTCGATGACCCGCACGTACAGTCCGCTCACCCGGCCGAAGGTCCCGCCGTCCGCCGAGGCGGCGACGACGATGCGTTCGATCGCGGGCTCGACCTTGCCGAAGTCGACGACGAGGGTGTCGGTCACGTGGTCGGGAGCGGTCCGCTTGCCCTCGTGCCGGACCGCACCGGACGCGTGGGACGGCTGGTTGTAGAAGACGAAGTCCGCGTCGCTACGGACCTTGCCCGCCACCAGCAGGAGCGCGGAGGCGTCGACGTCCGGGGCGCCGGCCGCGGCATGCCGGCCCAGTTCGACGCGCACGGTGCCGGCCCGCACCGCAACGTTGCTTCCTTTTTGCATGGTCATGCTCGCCCCCATCACACATCCGGCGCCCGCAGGCTTTCCCCCACAACCTAACGGCCTGTGGGGGAAAGCCTCCGGGCGCCGGGACCGTGGCGGACGAGGTCCGGCGGTCGCGCTAGGAGCGTGGTGGGCCTTCACCGTCCGGAGCGGCCCCCGCGAGGGCGGCCTCGCGCGGTGTGTCGTCCGTCGCCGGTACGGGGCCCTGGACGGCGCCGCTGTGTGTGCTCCACGCCTCCAGGGCGGTGCGGCAGGCGTGGTCCAGGTGGCGGAGCCGCGAGAGGTCGAGCTCCACCGGCCGGTCCTTCGGCAGGGCCTCCAGGGTGTCGAGGATCAGTGGCAGGCGCAGGAAGGTGGCACTGCCACTGAGGGAGACCGTGGTGCGGTCGTCCTGCTCGTCGATGTCGAGGCGGACGGCGGAGGTCTCCCAGGCCGTCTTGATCACGGCCAGCCCGATGCCGAGCAGCACGCCCATGAACATGTCCGTGAAGACGATCGCCAGAGCGGTCACCATCAGGACCACGGCTTCGCCCCGGTGTTCACGCCAGAGCGGGCGGATGGTCGTGACGGGGATGAGCTTCGCGCCGGCGTGGACGAGGATCCCGGCGAGGGCGGCCACGGGGATCAGTCCGAGCAGGGCGGGGAACAGGGCCGCGAACAGCAGCAGCCACGCTCCGTGCAGGATCCGGGAGGCCTTGGTGCGCGCACCTGCCTGCACGTTGGCGGCACTGCGCACGATGACGGCGGTCATGGGCAGCGCGCCGACGAGGCCGCAGATGGTGTTGCCCGTCCCCTGGGCGATGAGTTCCTTGTTGTACTGCGTGCGCGGGCCATCGTGCATCCGGTCCACGGCGGCGGCGCTGAAGAGGGATTCGGCCGAGGCGATGAGCGTGAAGGCGAGGATGACGCCCAGGAGACTGACGTCCGCCAGGAGACCGAAGTCGTCCAGGCCCGTCAGCCGCAGCGAGTCGATCAGCCCCTGGACCTTGATGGGAGCGACGGGCAGGTTGAACACCGCCACCGCCGCGGTGGCCAGCCCCACGGCCACCAGCGGCCCGGGGAGCATCTGGGGCACGCGTCCGGGAAGCCGCTTCCACAGGATCAGTACGACGATGGTGCCGACGCCGATCGCGGTGGAGGAGATCGTCGCGGCTCCTGTGATCTGCGTGAACAGCTCCGGCAGCCCGGCCAGATTGTCGAGACCGCTGCCCGGGGCACTGGCCCCGGCCATGGCGTAGAGCTGGCTGCCGATCAGGACGAGACCGATCCCGGCGAGCATGCCGTGGACGACGGCGGTCGATATGGCACGGAACCACCGGCCGAAGCCGATCAGGCCGAGCCCGACCTGGAGGAGTCCCGTGGACAGGACGAGGACGCCGAGCGCGGCGATGCCGTGATGGGTGACGGCCTCGTACACCAGGACGGTGAGCCCGGCGGCCGGGCCGCTGACCTGGAGCGAGCTGCCCGGCATCGCGCCGGCGATGAGCCCGCCGACGATGCCCGTGACCAGGCCCAGTTCGGCGGGGACACCGGAGGCGACCGCGATACCGACGCACAGGGGCACCGCGACGAGGAACACCACGATCGAGGCGAGGAAGTCGCGGGACAGGATGTCCGGGCGTAACCGGAATTGTGGAGACGACATGAGAGCTTGCTCCTAGGAGAGTGGGGGGAGACAGCTGGTGGCGGCGGGAGCGGCTCGCGTGCTCACCGGTAATGCGTTGTCACAGGGTGGAGAAGGTGCCGGTGGTGGGTCGGTGGGCCTGCACGGTGCCGGTGTGGACCTCGTAGTACCAGGCGTGCAGACCGAGTCGGCCCTCGTGCACGGCCCGGCTCACGCACGGGTATTCGCGCAACGAGTCCAGCTGCGCCACCGCATGGCGCTGTACGGGCTGTTCGCAGTCGGGGCCGAACTCGTCGGATTGCCGAAGACCGGCCGTGGGGGCGCATCTGCCGAGCCAGCCGCGTACCGCCGGCAGGCTCCGCAGATCGTCGCCCCGGGCCAGGGCTCCGACGGCACCGCAGTGGGAGTGCCCGCAGAGGATGATGTCGGACACCTCCAGCACGCTGACGGCGTACTCGATCGTCGCCATCTCGCTCGTGGGCGCGTCCGGATCGTAGGGCGGGACGAAGTTTCCCGCCGTGCGCATCTCGAACAGTTCGCCGGGTCCGGAGTCGGTCAGCAGGGTGGGGACCACCCGGGAGTCGGAGCAGGTGATGAACATGGTGGAGGGGCGCTGGCCGGCCTCGAATTCCTTGAGGTCACGGCCTGCTCCGCCACAGCGGGAAGAGAAGGTGCGGGCATGGTCGATGAGTCGTCGCACAGGAGTGTCCTCCATACGGAAGTGGCGTGTGGCTCGTCACGCTGGGCGGGCTCTCACCCCGCCCACAACCGGGCCTTCGCGGCACACGGGTGGCCCGGGTACCACGGGGGATCAGGTGCGGGTGTTCGTGCCGCAGGGCGGGCGGGGGAGGGGTACCTCCGTGCCTGCTGCCGGTGTGGCGACGGCGCCCTGTTTCCGGGCGGGGCCGCTGCGACCGTCTGCGTCGCTCACGGGCCTCGCGTCACCGATGACCCGTAACGAGGAGTCTCGGGGCGAGCTATGAGGTGGCGGTGAGACAGCGGTGAGACTGTTCTCATCGGGCCCGGCGGTGTGCGTCCGCCGCCGGGCGAAGGCCGCCGGCCCCGGTAGCCGGGCCCGGTGGTCAGGCCCGGAGCCGGTAGCCGACGCCCCGCACGGTCTGGACCCGGTCGGCGCCGATCTTGCGCCGCAGATAGCGGATGTAGACGTCGACGATGTTCGAACCGGGGTCGTAGTCGAACCCCCATACCTGGCTCAGCAGTTGCTCCCGGGACAGGACCCGGTCGGGGTTGCGCATGAGGATCTCGGCGAGGGCGAACTCACGGGCGGACAGATCGGAGACGCGCTCGCCCACCTGGGCCCGGCGGGTGCGGAGGTCGAGGATCAGATCGCCCACCCGGAGCAGAAAGTTCTCCGGCGGCTCCTCACGACGCAGGCGCAGCCGTACACGGGCCAGTAGCTCGTCGAAGGCGAACGGTTTGACCATGTAGTCGTCGGCGCCGCTCTCCAGTCCGGCCACGATGTCGCTCACGCTGTCGCGCGCGGTGAGGATGACGACGGGCAGGGCGATGCGGGCCTTCCGCAGCTTGCGCAGCACGGTCAGACCGTCGTCGCCGGGCAGGCCGAGGTCGAGGATCAGGAGGTCGAAGTCCCGGCCGCGGGCGTGCTCGTAGGCGGAGACGCCGTCGGCGACGACCCGGGTGACGTACCCGCTACGGCGCAAGCCTTTTTCGACGAAGGCTGCGATTCTTGCCTCGTCCTCGGCTATCAAGATCCTGCTCACCATAGGTTCCTTCCGTCGTGGGGTGCAGTGCGGGAAGGTCGATGACGAATCTCGCGCCGCCCCCGGGTGCCTCCTCGACGTGAGCGACACCGTCGTGCGCCTGGGCGATCTCGCGGACCAGCGCAAGACCGAGCCCGATGCCGGGAGCGGCCCGGCCGGGAACCGCGGTGCCCCCCTGATAGAAGCACTGGAAGATCCGTTCGCGGTCCTCCGGGGCCACGCCGGGCCCGGTGTCCGCCACCCACAGCATGACCCGGCCGCGCCACAGGCGTGACCCGATCTCGATGGCGTCCCCTTCCCCGGTGTGGCTGACCGCGTTGACAGCGAGCTGCATCAGGGCCTGGGTGACCCGCTGCTCGTCCAGGTGCACGCTGACGTCGGCGACCTCGGCCACCGTCCAGCGCCTGCGCCCCAACGCCTGGGCCTTGGCCGCCGTATCGACCACCAGGTCGGTCATACTGGTCTGGCCGAGGGTGAGGAAGTCGGGGCGTTCGGCCCGGGCCAGGAGCAGCAGGTCCTCCACGATCCGCCGCATCCGGTCGAGTTCGTCGAAGAGCAGGGCGCGGGTCTGGCCTCGCTGACTGTCGGGGTCCTCGTCCATCAGCTCCAGATGTCCGCGCAGGACCGTGATGGGGGTCCGCAGCTCGTGCGCCACCTCGTCCAGGAACTGGCGTTGCGCGATGAAGGCGCCCGACAGACGGTCGAGCATATGGTTGAACGTCTCGGCCAGCTCAGCCACGTCGTCGCTGCCCCGCACCGGCAGCCGCTGGGTCAGGTCCGTCTCGCTGATCCGCTCGGCCGTCTGACGGACCAGCCGGATCGGAGCCAGCACCCGGCCCGCGACCAGCCAGCTGGCCAGGCCCGCGACCACCAGGGCGAAGCTTCCCGATGCCAGCAGCAGCCGCGCCATGTGGTGCTCCTGCCGCAGTTCCTGGTCCCGGAAGACCACCAGGACGAGCCGGGTGTCGGTGTGGTCGCCCGCCATCTGCACCGGGACGACACCGTAACGAACCTGGCCGGCGGAGGAGTCCAGCGACCGGACATGGGTGTCGGCCGTACGCGCCATCAGGGCCACCACCTCCGGGTCCTCGTCCAGATAGACCGGGGCCGCGCCCGGGCTGCGCACGTCCGCACGCCCGTCGACGATGCTGAAGAAGGCGGCGTTGTGCCCGGCACGGTGAACCCTCATGAACGCCGTCAGCAGCGAGGCGCCCGTGGTGAAGCGCTCACCGGTGTGAGGGTCGCGTGAGGTGCGCGCGAACGCGCGTAGCTCGTCGGCCTCGGACACGAGCTGCGCATCGATCTGCCTGTCCAGCTCCGTCTGCCAGACGATCGTGATCCCGAAGGTGGGAACGGCCAGCGCAGCGCTGAGCAGCAGAAGCATCCAGCCGACGATCCGGGACCGTGCGGTGGTCGAGCGGCCGAGCATCAATCGTTCCACTCGTCGTCCGCATCCCCCCGATAGCCGCCTGCCGCTTCTTCGTCTTCCTCGCCTTCCAGGTCGTCCTCGGCGGCCCGGTCGTCCTCGGCGGCCTCGGCGGCCTGGTCGTCCTCGTCGGCCTCGTCCTCTTCATCGTCCACGTCGCCCCTGGGAACCCGTGACGCCTTCTCGTCGTCACCCGCCACCCGCGACGTCCCCCCGGCCGCTGTGCGCCCCGGGCCGCTACGGGAGTCGCTCATCGCGCCTTCGGACCTGGGAGGCGGCAGGGGCAGCACGGCCCGGCCACCCGAGGCGGTCCGGGACGGGCCGGGCCGAACGGAGTGCGGTGTCACGGGGGGACTACCGGGGCAGGGCGAGGGACTGCCCTGTGCGGCCACCGAAGGCGTCGGGCCGTACAGGGCGGGCACGACGACCACGGGCCCCATGGAAGGCGGCACACCCTGTCCGGGCCACAGCCACACGGCCAATAGCACCAGTGTCCCCGCCCCACATCCTGCCAGTACCGACCCCGCCCCTCGCCACAGCATTGGACCAGTCTGCCTTCGTCCGATCACGGGAACGGACATGAGGAGAGCATTCTCATCTTCGGAGGCCGTTGCCACGTCCGTCACCGCCTCGACGCTCCCCGAGCACACCGGGCCACCCGCTTCCATCAGGGGTTCTGCGGATGATGCGGCCGTGGGCGCGAGCCGCCCCCCGAGCCGGCGCGGACGAGCCGCCCACGGAGCAAAATCACGCCAAACCGGTCCCGGCCTGGGCTGCTTTTCCATGGTTTGGCATTGCCGTTCATTGACAGCTGCTCGACCACGCTTTTACATTCAGCGGCAGGCCGAGGAGAAATCCATTCACCGTCGGCCCGCCTCAGGGAGTACCTTCCGCACTATCATCGGAGGACCTCATGGAACACCTCATCAAGAAGATGGCCCAGGACAACGTCTGGCAGAATTGGCTCGCCGCCAACTCGGCTCAGCAGGCCGCGAAGAACGGCTGCATCAGCGCCGCCCCCAAGAACGGGTGCATCAGCGCCGCGCCGAAGGCCGGCTGTATCTCCTGATCGGCCACAGGGGCACCCGGGACCAGCTCTGTGAAATCCCTCTCCCCCACCGCGGTATGTTCCCGGGCGCCCCGACCCCGACTCCCCCACAGCCCATAGCCCATATTTCTTCAGCTATGCGAAACATGAGAAGGAATTAATGAAGGGCCAGCCGACCGGCGATGTCATAGAGCATATTCGCGACATACCGATCTACCAGGAGTCCCTGGCGCAGGGGCACTTCCCCCTGCTCGACAAGCCGGAGATCGCCCGTGGGTTCCCCGACAACTGGATGACGCCCCGGCTGGCGGCGGCACTGGAGACCGGTGAGGCGGAGTTCGTCCTGTCCACCGGCACCAACCACGCCCGGATGCAGATCATCCGGCCCCCGTACTTCCTGCTCCGTTCCTACTACGAGTTGTGGCGGAACCACCCCGACATCGGCGAGACATGGGAGTCGGGCTGCCGCCGGGTCTCGCTCACCACGGTGCTCGCGACGGAACACGTGGCGCGGGTCAACGCCGCCCGACGCGGCGTGGAACCCGAGCAGACACCCGCCCTGGCCGACCGCTGGCTCGACGAGCGCACCTGCTACCTCAACCTGCGGCTGGACCCGGCGCAGTGGGACCGCGAGGACGTCGTGCGGATGCTGCGCGAGATCGACCGGGCCCGGAGCACGCATCCGCAGGGCCGGTACCACCTCGACTGCTCCGGCTACCACTTGGCGCACCTGGTGCGGAAGGCGGAGGCCTGGGACCTGCTGGACGCGTTCCCCGCGCCGGCCAGCATCATCCACGCCTACGAGTACACCCCCATGAACGTACGGCGGTTCCTGCACCAGCGCTTCGCCTGCCCGGTCATCGACCTCTTCGGCAGTACGGAGTTGGGCTACCTCTACTACAGCGACCGGGAGGGCCGGTACTGGCCGCACCTGGCCGGGATGAGCGTCGAGCTCCTGCCGGTGGCCCCCGGAAGCACGATCCACCAGCTCATCGTCACCAGTGTGCGCAATCCCTACATGCCGCTCGTCCGCTACCGGTCGGGCGATTGTGTGCGCACCCTGGACGGCTCGCCTGACCCCGCGGCGATCACCCAATTCTGCGGACGTCAGAAGGAATTGCTGAGCACACCGAACGGCCCGGTCGCCCAGGGCGACCTCGACCGGCATATCGCGGACGCTTCCCCCCGGATCTTCCTGCACCAGCTCCACCTCCAAGGCGACGCCGACGCCACCCTGCTGTACACGACGTTCACCGACGAGCCCCTCGGGGCCACGGAGGCCGCCGCGTTGCGGCAGGGCGTCGCCGAACTGACCGGACGGCACTGCCGGATCGAACACCGTACCCATATCCCCATCGGGCGCTCCGGCAAGTACGCCTGGCTCGCCACCGACGGGACCTGACGCACCGCCATCTCCCCCTCAGCGAACGGAGTGCCATGACCAGCGGACAGACACGCTCCGCCGACGACCTGAAGCGTCTCCTCGGGGACGCGCTGCACACCGAGGTCGTACGGTATTTCTGCGACAAGGCGCCGGACACCCCCCAGGACTTCGTGGAGCGTCAGGTCACCGAATGCCTGCGGTACCTCTATCTCGTCTCCCGGTACCGGGACCGGCTCAGCGGGCTTTTCCTGCCCGTCGAACAAGACATCGACGAGATATGGCACTACCTCATCCTGCAGACCCGCGAATACCGCACACTGTGCGAAGAGCGACTTCCCGGGCAGTTCTTCATCAACCACCGCAGCATCGCCTACGAGGACTACCAGGAAGAGCCGGGACGCGAACAGGCGTTGGAAGAGGCATTGCGCTGGATCCCCCTGTACTGCCAGGAATTCGGGCCGTTCGACGAAGGCGCACTACCGCACTGGACCATGGTCCGGTTCCTCCATGAGCAGATGGGAATATCCCTCACGGGCATCGCGGATCTGAAACCGATGGCCGTTGCCTGAGTGGAACTCTTCGCGCCCGTATGACGATCGGAAGCTCCCCCTTGTCGACTCGCAGCAGACATCCGGTTGCCACGGGTGAGGTTCCGGAACAGCGGCGCATTCTGGCCGTGCTGGTACTGGCCCAGGTAATGAGCGGCGCCGGTCTCACGGCGGGGATAACCGTCGGGGCCCTGATCGCCGAGGAGATGCTCGGCTCCACCGGCCTCGCGGGAGTGCCGAGCGCGCTCTTCACCGCCGGGGCCGCACTCGGCGCGCTCGGCGTCGGCCGGCTCTGCACACGCTGGGGCCGTCGCCCCGGACTGGCCCTGGGCTACGCGACCGGGGCGCTCGGCAGCGTCGGTGTCGTGGTGGCCGCCGCCACCGAAAGCGTGGCGCTGCTCTTCCCGTCCCTCGTGGTGTACGGGATGGGTACGGCGACCGGCCTCATGGCGCGCTACGCCGGGGCGGACCTGGCCTCCCCCGCCCGGCGCGGACGGGCCGTGAGCGCGGTGCTCTTCGCCACCACCCTGGGCGCGGTGACCGGGCCCATGCTGGTGACGCCGGCCGGCGAGGTCGCGCACGCCTGGGGTGTGCCGCGCCTCGCCGGTCCCTTCCTCCTGGCGGCTGCGGCGTTCGCCGCCACCGCGGTCGTCCTCGCCTGCCTGCTGCGGCCCGATCCGCTCCGGCTCGCCCAGGCGCTGGCCGCCCGGGCGGCGGGCACCCCGGACGAGGAGGCGGACACCGGCGAGGCGGGTGACGCGCGTACGGACGGATCCCGCACCGGGACCGCGGTGCCCGCCGGGCGTCACGACGTCGCCGTCGGCACCACCGTGATGATCCTGACCCAGGTCGTGATGATCGGAATCATGACGATGACGCCGGTGCACATGCTGGCGCACGGTCATACCGCCCAGGCCGCGGGGCTCGTGATCTCGCTGCACGTCGGAGCGATGTTCCTGCCCTCCCCTCTCACCGGGCTCCTCGTCGACCGGATCGGCAGACGATGGGTCGCCTGCGCGTCCGGACCGCTGCTGCTGGCGGCAGGGGCTCTGGCCGCCCTGTCACCCGCGGGCTCGACGCCCGCACTCGGCGCCGCTCTCGTACTCCTCGGCCTGGGCTGGAACTTCGGGCTGATCAGCGGCACCGCGATCGTCACCGACGCCCTGCCCCCGGACCGGCGCGCCACGACCCAGGGGCTGGTGGACGTGGGGCTCGCGGCCGCCGGAGCGGTCGGAAGCCTGGCGTCGGGCCTGATCGTCGCGCGGGACGGCTACCCCGCACTGGCCCTGATGGGCGGGGTAGCCGCCCTGTTGGTCCTGCCGGTGGCCGGCCGGTTCCCGCGCCGCGCACCGCACACGGTCGGTCCCACCGGGCCGGGCGGGTGAGGGCGGTGCCAAAAGCACTACGAGGGCCGGGGGAAGGCAGGGCCTTTCGGGCCGCCGGACGATCTCCGCCAGATCGAACCGCACGCATCACGCTTTGGCCAAACGCTATTCGCTTGCCTCCCGGCCGCGTCGACGCCCTTCCTGTTCACGGTCGGGAGCGCGGGTCGAAGCCATCGCCCACCAGCGGAAAGGTCCCTGCCGTTAACGAAAGCTTTAACAACACTTTGGCGGGCCGGGCGCACAGAACCCGCGTAAAACGGATAACCCAAAGATGGGGGCTCCCCATCCAGCACATCGTGGGCTTAACTTAGGTGGCATGACGTCCCCCCGCTCCACCTTCGGCGGCGGCTACTACGCCGCGTCGTTCCCCGAAACTCCGATCTACGACTCCTTGGTCGCGGAGCGGGGAACCCCTCAGATCGCCCCCATCCGGGTTCCGGCCGCCTATGACACCGGCAACAGCTATCTGCCGGCCCTGCCGTCGGCGCTGCCCGCGCTGCCCGCTGCCCCGTCACAGCAGACCGGTTACGGCTACCAGCAGCCGACGCCGCAGTACCAGCAGGCTCCGGTGCAGCACGCGCCGATGCAGCCCGCCCAGTTGCAGCACGCGCCCGCGCCGTACATCCCGCAGCAGCCCTCGGCGGTCCGCAGTTATCCGCAGCAGCCGCAGCAGCCGCAGCAGCTGCGGCCCGCGTCCACCACCGGGTACGAGTCGATGCGCCCGGCCTCGCCGCGGCCCGCGCCGGCGCAGCCGCCGTACGAGGACCCGTACAACCGTCCGTACCAGAGCCGGGGGTACTGAACCGACTCCGTGCGACGAGGTGCGCCGGGGGACGCACCGGATATCAGCCGCGTCCAGGACATCAGGGGTGCCTGGTGGCGCCCGAAAACCGCGCGTACGGGGTCCGGGGCTGCTGGCAGGATGGGCGCATGAGCTTTCCCGTGCTCCGTTCCGCCCATGTCTACCCGGTCAAGTCGCTTGCCGCCCGCGGCTGCGACGTGGTGACCGTCGAGCCATGGGGACTCGACGGCGACCGTCGCTGGATGCTGGTCGACAAGGCGTCCAAGGCCGTCACACAACGTCAGCAGCCGTCCATGGCGCGGATCGCGGCCGAGACGCTGCCGGGCGGCGGTGTGCTCCTGTCCGCGCCGGGCGTTCCGCCCCAGCGCGTCGAGGCGCCGACCCCCGGGCGCATGCTCGCCGTGGAGCTGCACCGGGATACCGTGGTGGTGCAGGAGGCGCCGGGCGACGCCCATGACTGGCTGAGCGCGGTGCTCGGTACGGAGGTCCGGCTCGTGCATCTCGACGAGCCGTCGCACCGCAGGCCCGTCGACCCACTCTTCGCCCGGCCCGGGGACGTGGTCTCCCTCGCCGACGGCTACCCGCTGCTGGCGACCACCACTTCGTCGCTCGACGCGCTCAACACCCTGATCGCCGCGGGCGACCGGCCCGGGGAGGGCCCGCTGCCGATGGATCGTTTCCGGCCCAACGTGGTGATCGGGGAGACCGAGGCGTGGGCGGAGGACGACTGGCCGCGCATCGCCATCGGCGAGGTCGTCTTCACGGTGGCCAAGCCCTGCGGCCGCTGCGTGATCACGACGACCGACCAGCGCACCGCCGAGCGGGGCAGGGAACCGCTGCTCACACTGGCCCGCCACCGCCGGTTCGGCAAGCAGTTGGTCTTCGGCCAGAATCTGATTCCCGAGGGGACGGGAGTGATCAGGGTCGGGGACCCCGTACGGATCCTCGACAGATAGATTCGCACAAGGGGTGGGGGCACGGAGGTGTGGGTGCTGTGGGCGCTGCTGCGTGGGCGGGGCAGTGCGCTGCGCCGTGCCACAGACCGCCGCGAGGCCGGGGTGGCGCTCGCGGCGCTGCTGCTCCTCGTGGTCGGCGCCCCGGCCGCGGGCTGGGCGGGCGGGACGGTCGCCGACGCCGCCCTCCAGCGGTCGGTGCGGGCCCAGCACCAGGAGCGTCACCCCGTCGACGCGGTCGTGGTGGGTCCGGCGGGACGGGAACGGTTCGCCGGTGATCCCGAGGGCGGCCTCGAACGGGCCGCGCACACCTGGGTGGTGGCGTCCTGGCAGGCCCCGGACGGCAGTCCGCGCACCGGAAAGGTGGCTACGGTGTCACGGCCGGGCGGCCCGGGGTCCCCGGTGCGGATCTGGACGGACGCGGCGGGCCACCCGGTGCCTCCGCCGATGGACGGGCGCGCCGCCCGGACCCACGCGGTGCTGGGCGGCATCGGCACGTTCCTGCTCGCCGCCGCCTGCGTCGAGGCGGGCCGCCGGCTGACCGTGGGACGCATGGTGCGGCTGCGGTACGCACGGCTGGACCGGGAGTGGGCCGCGGCGGGCCCGGACTGGGGCAGGGCCGAAAAGGGCGGCTGACCGCTCTCTCCCCCGGCCGGGAGCGGAGGGGGGAGACATCGCTCGGCGGGGCGGACTCGTCAACTCCCGGCCGTCACGCGCGCTACGGTGGTCCGACCCCGTCCGCCTCCCCGGCGGCGGACGGACCCGAGGCATCGCACAGCACGAGGTGGGGGCAGAGCAACGCCATGGCACAGGGCACGGTCCAGGTGACGCACACCGGCACATCGCGATGGCGCCGCCGCACGGGCGAGTACGCCTCCCTCTCCGCGGCCCTGGAGGCGGCAGCCGACGGCGACGTTCTCACCGTCGCGCCCGGGACCTATCGGGAGAACCTCGTCCTCCATCGCGCGGTGACACTGCGCGGCCCCGAGGGTTCGGTCGGTTCCGTGCGGATCGCGCCGGTCGACGGCGTACCGCTGACCGTGCGCGCCTCGGCGGTCATCCAGGACCTCCACATCGAGGGCCAGGACTCGGCGGCCCCGGCGCTGCTGGTCGAGGACGGCACGGCGGAGCTGACGGACCTGCGGATCGTGACGCGGTCCGCCGCGGGCATCGAGGTACGCGGCGCGGCCCGGCCCACCGTGCGGCGCTGCACGGTCGACAATCCGGCCGGGGTCGGCATCGCCGTGCTGGACGGTGCGGGCGGCGTGTTCGAGGAGTGCGAGATCGTCTCCGCGGGCCAGTCCGGGGTCTCGGTCCGCGACGGCGGGCATCCGCGCCTGGACCGCTGCCGGATCCACCACGCGTCCGGGGCGGGCATCGGCGTCACCGGCGAGGGCAGTGGTCTGGAGGCGTTCGGCTGCGAGGTGTACGAGATCAAGGGCAGCGGCGTTCAGGTGACCGCCCGCGGCTCGGCCCACCTGACCGACTGCACCGTGCACCGCACCTCGGCGGACGGCGTCACGCTGGACACCGACGCGGTGCTCACCCTCGCCGACTGCGACATCCACGACATCCCGGAGAACGCCGTCGACCTGCGGTCGCGTTCGGTGCTGACGCTGACCCGCTCCACGGTCCGCCGCTTCGGCCGCAACGGGCTCTCGGTCTGGGACCCGGGGACCCGGGTCGACGCCAACCAGTGCGAGATCCACGACAGTACGGGCGACTACCCGGCGGTCTGGGTCAGCGACGGCGCGACGGTGATACTGGACGCCTGCCGGGTGCACGACGTGCCCGACGCGCTGTTCGTCCTCGACCGCGGGTCGCGCGCCGACGTCGTGGACAGCGACCTCTCCCAGATCCGCAACACCGCCGTCTCCGTGAGCGACGGGGCGACCGCCCAGCTGGACGACTGCCGGATCCGGGAGGCGTCCACGGGCGCCTGGTTCCGCGACCACGGCAGCGGCGGCACGCTGAACAACTGCACCATCGACGCGGCGCAGACCGGGGTCATCGTCACCAAGGGCGCGGACCCCACCATCGAGCGCTGCACGGTCACCTCTCCGGCCGAGGCGGGGTTCTACGTCTCGGCCGAGGGCCGGGGCACCTTCGACAGCTGCCGGGTGACGGGCAGCGAGGGCTACGGCTTTCACGTCATGGACGGCTGCCGCACCACGCTGACCCGCTGCCGTACCGAGCGGTGCGCCCGGGGCGGTTACGAGTTCCCCGAGGGCGACAACGGTGCGGCGACCGGTCCGGTGGCCAAGGACTGCACGAGCGACGAGAGCGGTCTGCGGACGTCTCCGGCCCCGCCGCCCGCGGTGCTGACGGAGACCCGGTCGACGCCCGGCCTGCTGGGCGCGCTGCCCGGGCAGCGCGCGGTCGGGCCCGCTCCGGAGCCGGTCACCCCGGCGGAGCCGGCCCGGGACTCCTCGGCGGTCCTCGGCGAGCTGGACGCGCTGGTGGGCCTGGACAGCGTCAAGCGCGAGGTGCGGGCGCTCACCGACATGATCGAGGTGGGCCGCCGCCGGCAGGAGGCCGGGCTCAAGGCCGCGTCCGTCCGCCGGCACCTCGTCTTCACCGGCTCCCCCGGTACGGGCAAGACCACGGTCGCCCGGCTGTACGGGGAGATCCTGGCCTCGCTCGGAGTGCTGGAGCGCGGTCATCTGGTCGAGGTGTCCCGGGTGGACCTGGTCGGGGAGCACATCGGGTCCACGGCGATCCGGACCCAGGAGGCGTTCGACCGGGCGCGCGGCGGGGTGCTGTTCGTCGACGAGGCGTACGCCCTCTCCCCCGAGGACTCCGGGCGGGACTTCGGGCGGGAGGCCATCGACACACTGGTGAAGCTGATGGAGGACCACCGGGACGCGGTGGTCGTGATCGTGGCGGGCTACACCCACGAGATGGAACGGTTCCTCACCGTCAACCCAGGAGTGGCCTCGCGGTTCTCCCGGACCATCACCTTCCACGACTACCTCCCCGAGGAGCTGCTGCGGATCGTCGAGCAGCAGGCCGAGGAGCACGAGTACAGCCTGGCGGAGGGCACCGGGGAGGCGCTCCTGAAGTACTTCACGGAGCTCCCCAAGGGCCCGGCCTTCGGCAACGGCCGCACCGCCCGCCAGACCTTCGAGTCGATGGTGGAGCGGCACGCGGGCCGGGTCGCCCAGCTCGCCGAGACGAGCACGGACGACCTGACCCTGCTCTACCCGGAGGATCTCCCCGAACTGCCCTTCTGAACGTCTCCCCCGGGCCCCGGCCGGCCGCCCCCGGACTGCCGGGGCACCTGCGGTCCCAGTTCGGCCAGGAGGGCGGCCCGCTCCTCGGCGAAGACCGGGTCGGCCCGGTAGTCGGAGTGTCCGAGGATCGGTTCGGGCAGCGGGAGCTTCGTGGTGCGCCCGTAGGCCAGCGGGTCCTTCAAGGGGCCCCGGTCGACGCCCGGGTCGGGATCGGCGCAGATGCGGACGGGGCCGCCGATCGGGTCGGTGTCCCGCCACAGATTGCGCCAGCAGTGCACCGAGCGGTGCAGCCCGAGCAGCGGCCCGGGGCCGAAGTATGCCGGGAACCACCGCCCGTACAGCCGCTCCAGGGGGGAGCCGTAGGTGAGCAGCGCGACCCGGCGACGGGTCGCGTCGGGCAGTTGCCAGACGGCGGACGCGGCGAGCACGCTGCCCTGCGAGTGGCCCGAGATGACGAGTCGGCCCCGGGGTGTGGTCGCCGTCCAGGCGGACATCCGGGAGGCGAGGTCGGGGACGGCGCGCTCCGCGTAGCACGGGGGTGCGAAGGGGTGGGCGGCGCGCGGCCAGAAGGTGCCCACGTCCCAGAGGATGCCGATGGTGCGGCGGGCCGAGGCGTCCTTGTAGGCGCGTCGGCCGCCGGCGACGAACAGTACGAAGCCGAAGCCGATCAGCCAGGAGCCGGTCGACTGCGCGGCCTCGGCGAACGATTCGAGGAGCGGCCAGCTCCCGTCGGCGGCCCGGCCCGGCACCTCGTCACTGCGCCAGGAGCCGACGATCGCGCCCGCCCCGAGCAGCAGGGTGGCCCCGGAGACCACGCCGACGATCCAGGGCGCCGAGTCGGTGAGGGCGGCGGTCGCGCGGATCCGGGCGATGCGGCGGGTACGGCCCTCGTCCGGCGGTTCGGGGGCGTACTCCGCCTCGATGAGCGGGCCCAGGCGACGGGCGGTGCGCGTGGTGCGGACGATCAGCACCAGGACCGGGACGAGCAGGAGCAGCAGGAGCACCGGGATGACGGAGGCCTGCCAGCTCAGCAGGACCGGCGGCCCGGCGATGTCGGTGCCGTGGCCCATGCCCGGGCTGCCGGGCCCGTCGAGCCAGTCGGCGACACGCTGGGCCACCCCGCCGGTCATCACACCGCCCAGGGCGCAGGCGAGCATCGCCACCGCGGGGCCGCCGAGTCCGTGCAGGACGGTGCGCGGTTCGCAGGTGCGCCGGTAGAGACTCCGGGCGACCAGGGCCAGGGCGACGACGAGGACGCCCTGGCCGAGGGCGAGGAGCCGGAAGGCGGTCTCGCCGGGCAGGCTGCCCGAGGACTGCCAGTGGGGGCGCGACCAGGAGGCGTACACGACGGCGAGGGCGAGCAGGGCGATCGCGGAGCCGGGCAGATAGGTGGTGAGGGCGGCGTCCAGCCTGGTGTCGCGGGTCCGTTCGCTGCGGCCCCGGCCGCAGACGACCTTGACGACGACGAGCGCGCACAGGGCGATGCCGCCCTCGACGGCCGCCCCGAGGAACTGGGGCACCGGGCCCTCAGCGCTCCGGTCGTGTCGGGCGGCGGCGCCGGCGACGGCGACGGCGACAGTCAGGAACCCGGCCGCCGTGTGGGCGGCGCGGAGCCGGGCGACGATCCGGCGGCCGTACCAGAAGCCGGGTCTGCCGAGCGCGGGGCGGACCGGGGCGGGCGGGCGCGGGGCTCCGCCGGTGTCCGGGCCGGGCGCGTCGGGGCCGTGGACATCCCGCGATCCGCCGGTGTCCGGGCCGGACACGTCGATGTCTCCTTCGTCCAGGGGGCGTTGGGACTCGTACGCGCTCCAGGTCCGGTTGGACAGGTACCACAGGAGCCCCACCAGGGCCGCCGGCACGACGGCGGCCAGGGCGAGGCGGCGGCCCGGCTGCGACCACCAGCCGCCCTGATGGGCCGACAGGAAGCCTAGCCAGGAGCGGCGTTCGGCGCAGGCCTCGGCGCCGGCGCACTGCCAGGCCAGCAGGTCCAGGGCGACTTCGCAGGCGGCCGCCGTGAGCAGCACGGTGAGGCTGAGCGCGACGAGTCGCACCAGCACGCCGTACAGCCGCACCGCGCGGGTGCGGCCGGTGGCGGTGGGGCGCATCCAGTGGGCGAGGTTGACCACCATGAACGGCAGGAGCAGCAGCCACAGGGCGCGGGAGCTGTTGCCGGAGGTGAGGCCGGACCAGCAGTACGCCTCGGCGACGGGCTCGTCCCGGTAGCGCTCGGGGTGCTTCTCGCCGTGGGCGTCCTCGGTGCGCCGGTACACGGCCGCGGTCTCGTCCCCGGTGACCCGGACGGTACGGGGGTCGCCCAGCATCTCCTGCGGGGTGGCGCCGCCGACGCCGTGGACGAGCAGTTCCAATGCGGTCCCGGTGTACTGCGGAGACGGGGAGGAGGGCAGGGACGGGAGCGGGGCGGCAGGGGCCAAGGGGGACTCTCTCTCGGGCGCGTCGGCCTCGCGGCCGACGAAGACGTGCACAGGAGCGGGTGGTGCGGGGCCGGGACGCCGCGGGCTCCGGGCGTGGTGACCAGCCGGTCACGAAGTCCCCAGGATTCCGGGCGCGGGGCGGGTGCGTGAAGCGGTCTCACGGAATCTCCCCAGCTGATACGCCGGACATGCCTGCGTGGCAGGATGAGCGTGTCGCGCAGACGGCTGCGGACCGTACGGCAGAGGGAAGGACCGGACCCGGCGTGAGCGAGAATCAGAATCTGCTCGCGGAACAGCGGCGCGCGCTGATCCTCGACGAGGTGCGCAGGCGTGGTGGGGTCCGGGTCAACGAGCTGACCCGGAAGCTGAACGTCTCCGACATGACGATCCGCCGGGACCTGGACGCGCTGGACCGTCAGGGAGTGATCGAGAAGGTCCACGGCGGCGCGGTCCCGGTCGTCGAGGCGAGTACGCACGAGCCCGGGTTCGAGGCGAAGTCGGCGTTGGAGCTGAGCGCCAAGGAGGACATCGCCCGGGCGGCGGCTGCGTTCGCGGTGCCCGGCAGCGCGATCGCTCTCTCGGGCGGAACGACGACCTTCGCGTTGGCCCGGCATCTGCTGGACGTACCGGATCTGACGGTGGTGACCAACTCGGTCCGGGTGGCCGACGTGTTCCACGACGCGCAGCGTCCGGCCGGGGGGCGCGGCGCGCGGCCCGGGGCGGCGACGGTGGTGCTGACCGGCGGGGTGCGCACCCCCTCGGACTCGCTGGTCGGGCCGGTGGCGGACCGGGCCATCGACTCACTCCACTTCGATGTGCTGTTCCTCGGCGTGCACGGGATCTCGGCCGAGGCCGGGCTCTCGACGCCCAACCTCGCGGAGGCGGAGACCAACCGCCGTTTCGTCCGGGCGGCGCGCCGGATCGTGGTCGTGGCCGATCACACCAAGTGGGGCACGGTGGGCCTGAGTTCCTTCGCCGCGCTGGATGAGGTCGACACGTTCGTCACGGACGCGGGCCTGGCTCCGCGGACGCGCGCGGAGATCGGGGAGCATCTGCCGGGACTGCTGGTGGCGGGCGACGCCCCTGCCGAGGCCGACGCGGCTTCGCCCGCCGAGGACTGAACCGGGCCCTTCGGGTTCCGTTCGGCTCGGCGGGTCCGCCGGGCACCCCATAGGATCGTGGTGTGGCCGTCTTCCGGATCGAGCGCTTCTCCCCTCTCCCCGCAGCCGAGGCCTGGCGCCGGGTGACCGACTGGGAACGGCACGCCGCGCAGGTGCCGTTGACCGCGATCTCGGTCCCGACCGGACTTCCCTCACAGCTCGGGACGGTCTTCGTGGCGCGTACGGGGCTGGGCCCGCTGGCGTTCGACGATCCGATGGAAGTGGTGCGGTGGACGCCGCCCGCCGGAGGCCGGGCCGGGGTCTGCCGGCTGGAGAAGCGGGGGGCCGTGGTGCTGGGCCGGGCCTCGATCGACGTGCTTCCCACGGATTCCGGTTCCCATGTGGTCTGGGTCGAGGAACTGCGGGTGCGGCTGGTGCCCCGGTGGGGTGATCCGCTGCTCGCCTCCACCGGGCGGCGGATGTTCGGCAAGGTCCTGGACGCCCTGCTCGCCTCCCCCGGCGACGCCCGCGGGTGAGGCGCCCGGACGGCCCGCACGGGTGATGTGACCGTCACACGATTGGCTCGTTTGTCGGTATGACATCCCCGCCACGGCCCCGGAAGGCACCCATTTCATGCCGATCCATCAACCGCAGCAGCGGACCGACGTACGCCCCGGCCACACGGGTGTGCGGCAGGCTGAGGCCGCCCTCGTGGAGCACTACGCCCGCCTGGTGCGGCTCGCCTACGTCGTCCTGCCGCCGGCGCTCGGGCGGCACCGCCGGGTCCTGGCCGCGCACGGCGTCGTCCAGCGGTCCCTGCCCGCTGCCGGGAGCCGCGCGCGGAGCCCGCGCGTTCCCGACCGGCCCCGCCGGTCCGGCGCTCCAGCGGCCGCGGAGCCCGTGCCGAAGGGGGCCGGACCGGACCGGGGCCCCTCGGGCACGGCGTACGGGTGGCTGCGGCTGCGGGTGCTGGGAGCGGCGCTGGCCTACGAGCGGCGGCCTCGCTGGTGGCCCGGAAGGCTCCCGGCTCCGGCCGCGCTGCGTCCGGCCCTGCCGGTGGTATGGGGGCTGCGGCTCTTCCCCCGGGCGGGCGGTGTCGACGAGCTGACCCTGGACCGGGCCCTGTCCACGGTGCCCGGAGCGGTCCGGGCGGCGTTCGCCCTGCAGTTGCTGGAGGGGCTCGACGAGTCCGCGGCGCGGGAGCTGCTGGCCCGGGCGGCGGTGGCGGATCCGGCGGACGCGGTCCGCCGGGCGGCCCGGCTGGGGAGCCCGGACCGAGCCGGGTCGCAGGCGATGCTCAGGTCCGGCGAGTTCGACCCGTGCGTGGTCCAGACCCGCCCGAGCGACCTGCTGCGGCGCAGGCACCGGGCGGTGGCGGTGGCCGCGGCGCTGTGCGTGGTGGCGGGAGGCCTGGCGGTCGCCGGCGACGAGGGGACGCGGCCCACGGGCGACGACCGGAATCCGGCAGGCGTCGCAGCCCCGGCGCTCGATCCGGCAGGGCTGCTGCGGACAGCGGCGGAGCGGTGGGCGGACACCTCGCGCGTCGACTTCACCGCCTGGCCCGCCCGGGGCGGGCGCACGGGCGACGGCGAGTTGCTGGGCCGGGCGTTGCGGGCCTGGTCAGATCCGCCGGGCACGGTCCGGGTGTCCATCACCCCGGGCACGGTCACAGCACCGCCCGCGCAGCCGCCCCGGCTGCTGTTCGCGGGTGAGGTGGACGGGGCGGCCGTGGTGCTGTTCCACGACGGCGGCGTCCGGGTGGTGCGCTACGCGGAGCCGTTGTCGGGGTCCGGCGGGGCTGCGCTGGACTTCGCCCGGACCGACGGCTCGGACGTGACGACGGGCGCGGCCGTCGTCGTCAGCCGTACGGACGGCGGCGCGCGGTTCCTGCTCGCCCCCTGGATCGCCGAGTCCACCACCCGGGACCTGCTGGCGCCCGACACCCCGGCCCGTCCGCTGGCGGTGGGCCCGGACGGGGTCACCGCTCCGGCGCCCCGGCCCGCCGCGGGCGGCGCGTGCGACTCCTGGCCGGTGCTCCAACTGCGGTCCTCCGGGCGGATCGTGGAGAAGCACGCCTTCCTGGTGACGGATCTGGGCGACCTGGCCCCCGCGCATCTGACGTACACCCCGAAGCCCGGCCGGGGCGCACCGGCCCGGCAGCCGCGCGAGGCGACGGGCGCCGAGGCGCTGCTCGCCTGGGCGCGTACGGCGTGTTCCCTGCGGGTCCTGTCGGGCTCCGGGGTGCGGGCGGTCAACAACTGGGCCTTCGCCGAGCAGAAGCTGCCCGAGGACGGTGCGTCGGCCGGCTGGCTGTGCACCCGGGCCGAAACGTGGCGGGGTCCCGGTCGGGTGCTGGTGCAGTTCCTCGGGCCCGCCGCCTCGCCCACGGACCCGGCCGCGGTGGTCGCCGACCGCGACGACACGGCCCTGTGCGGCAGGTTCGGACAGCACGTCCTGGCGGGCACCCGCTGGAAGGCGGCCTCCGGCCGGTGGTACGTCCTGGCGGCGGGAAGCCGGGCGGTGACCCGGATCGAGGCGGCCGGGGCGGTGCGGGGAGCGGCGGGCGGGCCGACGCTCGCGGTGCGGGCGTCCCGTGACGCCGAAGTGGAGCTGACGGCGTCGCTGCGCGGGGGCGAAACGCTCGCGGCGGTGCGCTGAGCCGGTGCCGGGCTCCGGGAGACGTCACCGTACCGATGGCGTCGATGCCGCCGTACGGTGCCCCCGACCGGTCGTACCGGCCGTCCGGTGCCAGACTCGGGCAGATGACGGATCTTGACGACGCCTCCGATGGCGGCTCCGACGACCTGAATCCCCCCGACGGCCCGGACAGCCCCGACAGCAGGCGTCCGCGCTGTCTGGTGACCGGGGCGACCGGCTACATCGGCGGCCGGCTGGTGCCCGCCCTGCTCGGTTCGGGGCACCGGGTGCGCGCCCTGGCCAGAACGCCGCAGAAGCTGCGCGACTATCCCTGGGCGGACCGGGTCGAGGTGGTGCGCGGCGACGTCACCGACGCCGCGTCCCTGGCGGAGGCGATGCGGGACGTCGATGTGGCGTACTACCTGGTGCACGCGCTCGGTTCCGGATCGGACTTCGAGGAGACCGACCGCAGGGCGGCCCGGACCTTCGGCGAACAGGCGCGGGCGGCCGGGGTGCGCCGGATCGTGTACCTGGGCGGGCTGACCCCGGCCGGGGTGCCGGAGAGGAACCTGTCGCCGCATCTGCGTTCGCGGGCCGAGGTGGGGCACATCCTGCTGGACTCCGGGGTGCCGACGGTGGTGCTGCGCGCGGCGATCGTGATCGGCTCGGGGTCCGCCTCGTTCGAGATGCTGCGGTACCTCACGGAGCGGCTGCCGCTGATGATCACCCCGAGCTGGGTGCGGACCCGGATCCAGCCGGTGGCCGTGCGGGACGTCGTCCGGTATCTGGTGGGGAGCGCGAAACTGCCCGAGGACGTGAACCGGGCCTTCGACATCGGGGGCCCGGACGTCATGACGTACCGGGACATGATGCAGCGCTACGCCCGGGTGGCGGGGCTGCGGCCACGGCTGATCCTGCCGGTGCCGGTGCTCACCCCGACCCTCTCCAGCCGCTGGGTCGGTCTGGTCACACCGGTGCCCAGCTCCATCGCCCGGCCACTCACGGAATCGCTGCGCCACGAGGTGGTGTGCCGGGAGCACGACGTCAAGGAGTACGTACCCGATCCGCCGGACGGGCCCATCGGCTTCGACCGGGCGTTGCGCCTGGCCCTGGAGCGGATCCAGGAGGCGCGGGTCGACACCCGTTGGTCCAATGCCTCGGTGCCCGGCGCGCCGAGCGACCCGCTGCCGACCGACCCGGACTGGGCGGGCGGCAGCCTCTACCGGGACGAGCGGGAGCTGACCGTGCCGGTCGGGCCGGACGCGCTGTGGCGGGTGGTCGAGGGCATCGGAGGGGAACACGGCTGGTACTCGTTCCCGCTGGCCTGGGCGGTACGCGGCTGGCTCGACCGGCTCGTCGGCGGGGTGGGGCTGCGGCGCGGCCGGCGGGACGCCCAACGGCTGCGGGTGGGCGACTCGCTGGACTTCTGGCGGGTGGAGGAGATCCTGCCGGGCGAACTGCTGCGGCTGCGGGCCGAGATGCGGCTGCCGGGACTGGCCTGGCTGGAGCTGTCGGTGCGCCGCGACGGGAGGGGCCGGACGGTATACGGGCAGCGCGCCCTCTTCCATCCGCGCGGGCTGCCCGGTCACACGTACTGGTGGAGCGTGTGGCCCTTCCACTCGGTGGTGTTCGGCGGGATGGCGCGCAATATCGCCGAGGCCGCCGCTGCCGAGGAGAAGCGCCGTGCGCCGATGGCCGGCAGTGGTACAGACAGCTGACGGTCCTGCCGCTATCGTGTGCCCGGCTCCACACGCCGCAGACTACCGGGAGGGGCACGCCATGGCACGCCGACTCCGCACCGTGGGACGGGAGTTCGCCGATTCCGCGCCGATACGCCTGGTGTTCGCCGCCGAGGTGTCCGCACCGGTGGACGTGGTGTACCGCGCGCTCGCCGAGGATGTCGCGTCCTGGCCGTCCTGGTTCACCGCCGTCACCCGGGCCACGTCCACCGACGCGGGCCGAGACGTGCGGCTGCGGGGCGGTATCCGGTTCCGCGAGACGATCGTGGCCGCAGAACCGGACACGTACTACGCCTACCGGGCCGACGAGTCCAACGCCCCGGGCCTCCGGGCCCTGTTGGAGGAGTGGCGGCTCACTCCTGAGGGGTCCGGCACCCGGGTGCAGTGGACCTTCGCCGCCGACGGGACGGGGCTGTTCCGCCTGGTGTTGAGCCTCGCGCGGGCGGGGGTGGGCCGGTCCTTCCGGGACGCCGCGCGCCGCCTGGACGCACGGCTGGCGACGGCGACGCCCTGAGGCGACACGCCGGGGCCCTGCCTCAGCAGGGCCAGGCTCCGGTGGTGAGGAAGTCATCGATGGCGACGGTGTACGGGGCGATGTCCAGGCCTTGTTCCTCCAGCCACGAGTCGGAGTAGTACTTGTCCAGGTAACGGTCGCCCGGGTCGCACAGCAGTGTGACGACGCTGCCCTGCTCGCCCCGCTCCACCATCTCGGCGATCAGCTTGAACGCGCTCCACAGTCCGGTGCCCGTGGACCCGCCCGCCTTGCGGCCGATGGAGCGTTCCAGGGCGCGGACAGCGGCGACGCTGGCGGCGTCGGGCACCTTCATCATGCGGTCGATGGCGCCGGGCACGAAGCTGGGCTCCATGCGCGGGCGGCCGATGCCCTCGATGCGCGAGCCGCGGTCACTGGTGGCCTGCGGGTCGTTGTGGGTCCAGCCGTCGAAGAAACAGGAGTTCTCCGGGTCGGGCACGCAGATACGGGTGTCGTGCTGGAGGTAGTGCACATAGCGGGCGATGGTCGCCGAGGTGCCGCCGGTCCCGGCGGTGGCGACGATCCAGGTGGGCTCCGGGTAACGCTCCAGGCGCAGCTGCTGGTAGATGGACTCCGCGATGTTGTTGTTGCCGCGCCAGTCGGTGGCGCGCTCCGCATAGGTGAACTGGTCCATGTAGTGCCCGCCGGTCTCGGCGGCGAGGTCGGCGGACTGTTCGTACATGGTGCGCGAGTCGTCCACGAAGTGGCACCGCCCGCCGTGGAATTCGATGAGACGGCACTTCTCCGGGCTGGTGGTGCGCGGCATCACGGCGATGAACGGGACGCCGATCAGTTTGGCGAAGTACGCCTCCGACACGGCGGTCGAGCCGCTGGACGCATCGATGACCGGCTTGCCGGGCCGGATCCAGCCGTTGCAGAGCCCGTACAGGAAGAGCGAGCGGGCGAGGCGGTGCTTGAGGCTGCCGGTGGGGTGCGTCGACTCGTCCTTGAGGTAGAGGTCGATCCCCCACGCCTCGGGCAGCGGGAAGCGCAGCAGGTGGGTGTCGGCGGAACGGTTCGCGTCGGCCTGGACCTTGCGGACGGCCTCCTTCAGCCAGGCCCGGTACTCCGGATCGCTGCGGTCGACGTCCACGGTCGCCCTGGCCCCGCGCCCGGCTGCGTGCTCACTGGTGTCCATGGGCCTGCTCCTATGGGTCGTCGATCCGATGGTCGCGCCTCCACGATAGGCACCCCACCTGCACAAACGGTCACTTTGATGGTCCATAGCACTGCCTTTGACCACCGGCCGCGGAGGCGGCGGCGGGCGGCGCGGGCGGGCGCCCGTCGTGCTTCCGGGCCCTCTGGCGATCCGGCCCCCGGCGGGGCACACTGCACAGCAGACAGTGGTGTCGAAGGGGGGCGAATCCGCATGGTGGACGTCGAGTTCAGTGCGTCGGGGGTCAGGATCGAGCGGTTCACCAGATCGCTGACCAGGGCTGGTCAGGTGGTGGTGAAGGACGGACGGCTGTCGCTGCTCACGAGCAACGGGCGGGAGATCGACAGCGCCCCGGTGGGCACGGTCAGCGCACGCAAGTGGTGGTTCATCGCGGCGGATTCCGTCATCGCCCGGGTGAACGGGGTGCGCTACCGGTTGACGATGGGGCAGCGTAGCCACAGACGCGACGGGGCGGCCCCGTTGCGGCGTTTCCTGGAGACGCTGCGCAGTGCGCGCGGCCGCCGGCACTGACCGGCCGGTACGGGCCCGGCGGGCCGATTCCCGGGCCACCGGGCCCCGCCGCGAGTTGCGGAGCCGTATCCCCTGGGCCACGCTGGATCCATGTCACTGAAGGTGCACCCTCGGTGACAGGGCGATTCGCTCCATGGACCGGATCGCGCGACACGAGCAGACACGACAAGAGCACAGCGGATTCGGCAGTCAGTCGTCCGCCGGGCTCCGTTCGTCTCTCTTCTCTTCTTCCGGACCTATTTCGGGGAGTCGCAGCCGTGATCAGCGAGCCAAGCAGGCACTGCACGGTGGAGCTCCAGGCCCTGCCGTCGCGGATCGGTCAGGTCCGCAGAATCATTTCGGCGCAACTGCGCTACTGGCATCTCGATCCTCTGATCGACCAGGCGGCCCTGGGCGTCACCGAGCTTCTCACCAACGTTCACCGGCACGCACAGCCGGACAAGTCGTGCACCGTCGACATCGAGCTGCTGCTCGACCGTCTGACGGTCTCCGTCCACGACCACGACCCGCGCCTGCCCACGGTGAACGAGGCGGACTCGTTCGCCACGTCCGGCCGGGGCCTGGCCCTGATCGCGGCCGTCAGCGAGAGCTGGGGCGTGCGGCCGATCGGCTCGGCCGGAAAGGCCGTCTGGTTCACCCTGCCGGCGGCCACCGGCGCCTCGACCCTGCCACCGCTCGCGGTCTACGGGTCGATGACCGACGGGCCGTTCGGGGCCGTGACCATCACCCCCGAGGACCTCGTGGCCGTGCCCGCCCGGTCGGCCGTCGTCGGCTGACGGGCCGGGCGGGGCCGGGCCGGGGCAATGGTGTGCGGCGGCGAGGCTTCGTACCGCCCCGCCGCACCCACACCGTGCCGGCCCCGGGGTCACGCCTTGCCGGCCGGGAGTCAGGACAGCGCCACGAGCGGGTCGTCGAGGACCGGCTGCCAGGCCAGTTCGGCGGCGCCCACCAGGCTGTTGTGGGCCAGGGTGCACGGCAGGATCGGCACACTGCCGCTGCGCCCCCACAGGCTCCGGTCGGCGACGACGGCGCGCAGCCGCTCCGGGTCGGCCTCCAGCAAGTCGCGGTGGAGCCCACCGAGGATGATCCGGTCCGGGTTGAGGATGTTGACCAGGCCGGCGAGCCCCAGGCCCAGGCGGTCGATCAGCGCCTCGGCGGCGTGACGTACGGCGGGGTCGTCGTACTCCGCGCGGAGCAGGTTCCCGGCCTGCTTGAGGAGGGACTCCTCGGGACCCGGTTCACGGCGGGCGGTGGTGAGGAAGGCCAGCGGGTCGGTCTCCACGTCGAGGCAGCCGCGCCCGCCGCAGTGGCAGGGCCGTCCCTCGGGGTTCACGGTGAGATGCCCCACCTCCAGCGCGAGACCCGAACTCCCGCTGTGCAGGCGGCCGTCCAGGACGAGGGCCCCGCCGACGCCCCGGTGGCCGGTGGCCACGCACAGGAGGTGCTGGGCGCCGCGGCCCGCGCCGTGCCGGTGCTCGGCCAGCGCGGTGAGGTTGACGTCGTTGCCGGTGAACGCGGGTCCGGTGATGCCCGCTTCGCGTACGCAGGCGGCGAAGATGTCCCGGACCGGGGAGCCCGCGGGCCAGGCGATGTGGAGCGGATTGAGGGCGGTGCCCTCCGGTTCGGCGACCGCGGAGGGCACCGCGAGCCCGGCCCCGACGCAGCGCAGCCCGCCCTCGCGCAGCAGCCCCGCCCCCGCTTCCACGACCTCGCCGAGCACCTGCGCGGGATCGGCCATCACCGCGACGCACCCCGGCGATGTGGCGACGATCCGGCCGCCGAGCCCGACGAGCGCGGCCCGGAAGCCGTCGGCGTGCACCTGGGCGGCGAGGACGACGGGGCCGGTCTCCAGGACGGACAGCCGGTGCGAGGGGCGGCCCTGGGATCCGGCCGCCGGCCCGGGGCTGGAGTCGACCCGGATCAGCCCGAGTGCCTCCAGTTCCGCGGCGACCGCCCCGGCGGTGGCGCGGGTGACGCCGAGTTCGGAGGTGAGCACGGCCCGGGTGGGGGCGCGTCCGGTGTGGACCAGTTCCAGTGCGGGCCCGAGCGCACTGCGGCCCCTCTCCAACTTCGTCCGGGTGGTGGTCGCCTTGCCGTTCATGGGGGCGAGTCTCCCATGATCCGGAGGCGTCCCGGACGCCCAGGGCCTGCCCGGGGATCCCGTTCCGGCCACGGCCGAGCCCCCGGAACGCACGGGGTGCAGCGGTGTTGCGCCCGTCGCCGGAGCGCCCCTATGCTGAGTTTGTGCCGCAACTAAACAAACTGCGGACGGCCCTACCCGGGGGACCTGGCGGAGACACCGCCCCACCCTCGTCGGCCCGCCTCCGTACCGCGCTGACCGTGTTCTTCGCCCTCGACGGGTTCCTCTTCGCCGGCTGGGTGGTCCGTATCCCGGCCATCAAGCAGCAGACCGGAGCCTCCGCCTCCACCCTCGGCCTCGCCCTGCTCGGCGTCTCCGCCGGGGCGGTCGTCACCATGATGCTCACCGGCCGGCTGTGCCGCCGTTACGGCAGCCACGCCGTCACCGTCGTCTGCGGCGTCCTGCTCCCCTTGAGCATCGCCCTGCCCGCCCAGACCCACTCGGCGCTCTCCCTCGGCCTCGTGCTGCTGGTGTTCGGAGCGGCCTACGGCGGAATGAACGTGGCGATGAACAGCGCCGCCGTCGATCTGGTCGCCGAACTGCGCCGGCCCGTGATGCCGAGCTTCCACGCGGCGTTCAGCCTCGGCGGCATGGTCGGCGCCGGGCTCGGCGGGCTGGTCGCGGGGGGTCTCTCCGCGTCCACGCACCTCTTCCTGCTGGCCGGGGCCGGCCTGCTCGTCACCGCCTTCGCCGGTCCCGCTCTGCTGCGCCACCGCCCGGCCCCCGCCGCTCCGGAGGATGTCGGCCGACGGGCGCCGAAGCAGCGACTGTCACCCCGGGCACGCCGTGTCGTCGTGCTCTTCGGCGTGATCGCCCTGTGTACGGCCTACGGGGAAGGGGCCCTCGCCGACTGGGGCGCACTGCACCTCGAACAGGACCTGGGCGCGCACCCCGGGCTCGCCGCCGCCGGATACGCGCTGTTCGCCCTGACGATGACGGCGGGCCGGCTGAGCGGGACCTTGCTGCTGGAACGGCTCGGCCAGACCCGCACCCTCGTCCTCGGCGGCGCGACGGCCTCGGCCGGCATGCTGCTGGGCTCGCTGGCGCCGACCACCTGGCTGGCGCTGGCAGGGTTCGCGGTCACCGGCCTGGGACTCGCCAACATCTTCCCCGTCGCCGTGGGGCGCGCGGGCGAACTCGCGGGACCGAGCGGAGTCGCCGCGGCCTCGACGCTCGGCTACGGCGGGATGCTGCTCGGCCCGCCCGCGATCGGCTTCCTCGCCGACTGGTTCTCCCTGCCGCTGGCCCTGACGACGGTCGCCCTGCTGGCGGCCGCCGCGGCCGCCCTGGGCTTCGGGGCCCGCAACGCGACGACGGACGCACACACCTGATCACCCGCACACACGGTCGATTGAGTAGCCGTACTCAGGCAGGACCCGTTCCCCCGGCGCACGATGGAAGCCCCGACCGAGCAAGGGAGCACCTCATGAAGCGGCTGACCGACCACCCGCACCTGAACACCCTGGTCCGCCTGACCTTCCGCAACCCCGCTTCCGTGATCTATCTCGGGCTGGTGTTCGCGGCGACGCTGTTCGTCACCGTGGACACCCTGTTCGTCGCCCACGAGGACGCCTCGTTCTCCGGCGTCTGGCTGTTCCTCCTCGCGGCCCCGACCATCTTCCTGTTCTTCTTCGGCGGCTCCCTGGCGGGTGCCGAGGCCGGCGGGCCCGCGTGGTTCCTGGTACTCGGTCTGGTGGTCTCGGTCCTCGTCCAGTCGCTGGCCCTGGGCTGGTTCGTCCGTCTGGTGCGCCGGCCCGGCCCGGCCGGATCCGCGCACCCGCGGGGCGTCTGAAGACCGAGGGCCCTGGCACGATCACCGCCATGCAGATCGCCGAGCACATCGCGTCGTTCGCCCCTGGCGTCCGGTCCCGTCCTCGGCCGAACGAGACGACCGTGCACCGCGTGGACGCGGAGTCGGCGCGCTCGGCAGACCGCCAGGATCAGCCGCGGGCCGTACGGCCGGGGCCGACCCGGGTGACGACGCCGACCGCGAGCTGAGCACGGCCCGAGGGGCTCTGCCCCGCCCTCCGGAACCGGCTGCCACTCACCGCCCTCACCCTGCCCAGCGGCCGCTCGGTGGCCCGGCACCGGGACGGACAACTCCGCCGCCACCTGGTGAGCCGGCCGGCGGACACGGTCGCGCTTGCCCGGTGCACTCGCCTCCTGTGACACTGCGCACATGAAGCGGCGGACGCAGGCGGAGCGGGACGCGATGACGATCGAGATCGGCTACGCCCTGGTCAGCGCCGCCTTCCTGGCCGCCCTGACCTTCGGGGGCCTCTTCATGCCCGCACTGATCTTCTTCGACCTCGGCCCGGCCGTACGCCGAGCGGTCCTCTGGATCGCCGTCGCGGCCGCCGTGCTGGCCTTCGGCACGCGGGTCGTCCATGTGCTCCGGCGCTTTCCGCAGCGCGATGGCGCCGCGCTGTCCGGTCCGGGTCAGCCGAGCCAGCCGGGGCGCACCAGCCCCGATTCATAGGCGAGGACGACGAGTTGCGCCCGGTCGCGGGCCCCGGGCTTGACCATCGTGCGGCTGACGTGGGTCTTCGCGGTGAGCGGACTGACGACCAGTCTGCGTGCGATCTCCTCGTTCGACAGGCCGATGCCGACCAACGCCATCACCTCCCGCTCCCGTTCGGTGAGCCGGGTGAGCGAGGCCGCGGCCGTGGGCTCCTTGGAGCGGGCCGCGAACTCCGCGATCAGCCGCCGCGTCACACCCGGGGAGAGCAGCGCGTCCCCGCCGACCACCGCCCGCACCGCGCGCAGCGGTTCCTCCGGCTCGGTGTCCTTGACCAGGAAGCCCGAGGCTCCGTTGCGCAGCGCCTCGAAGACGTACTCGTCGAGTTCGAAGGTGGTGAGCATGACCACCTTCACCTCGTTCAGCTCCGGGTCGCCGGTGATCCGCCGCCTCCCGCTCGGCACGGGCGGCGGCCCGCTGCTCGCGGCGCACCCGCAGCAGTTCGGCTGCGGCCACGACAGCCACGACCCACGTGGTGATGAAGCCCTCCTGCGTCCAGTGTGCGGACGCCCCTCCGCCTCGCGACGCACCGCACCTGACGCCGGGCGCTGATCCAGCAGGGACTACGTGACAGCCCTTAGCGGTCCATCGCGGACAGCGCGCGCTGCGCCAGCGGGTGCGTACGGACCAGCTCGGCCAGCGACGTCGTTCCCCGGGTGATCCCGGCGAACGCCTTCCACGCCGGGCGGAAGCCGGTCAGCGCCGCGTGCAGCATCCCCGGGTGGCGCTCGAACAGCTTGAGCATACGGCGGCCGACGCCCATCTCCACGCCGAGACCGGCCTTGATGGCGAAGGCGTAGTTGAGGGCCTGCCGACGGGCGTCCACCGCGTCGTGGGACTCGGCGATCCTGACCGCCCACTCCCCCGCGAGCCGGCCCGAGCGCAGCGCGAAGGAGATGCCCTCGCGGGTCCACGGCTCCAGCAGTCCGGCCGCGTCCCCGCAGACCACGACCCGACCGCGGGAGAGCGGTGAGTCGTCACTGCGGCAACGGGTGAGATGACCCGAGGAGACGGCCGGCTCGAACCCGGCGAGGCCGAGGCGGGCGATGAAGTCCTCCAGATACCGCTTGGTGCCCGCGCCGTCGCCACGCGCCGAGATGACGCCCACGGTGAGGGTGTCCCCCTTGGGGAACACCCAGCCGTAGCTGCCCGGCATCGGGCCCCAGTCGATGAGCGCCCGGCCCGCCCAGTCCTCCGCGACGGTGGCCGGGACCGGGATCTCCGCCTCCAGACCGAGGTCGACCTGGTCGAGCTTCACCCCGACATGGGCTCCTATCCGGCCCGCGCTGCCGTCCGCGCCGACGACCGCCCGCGCGAGCACCGTCTCGCCGCCGGCCAGCACCACGGCGACCGTCCGCCGGTCGGGCACGGCGGGACCGTGCTGCTCGACCCGCACCACCGATGCCCCGGTACGCAGTTCGGCCCCGGCCTTCTGCGCCTCCTCGACCAGACCGGCGTCGAACTCCGGGCGGTTGATGAGCCCGAAGAGCATGCGCCGGGAGCGGCGGGTGCGCGACAGCTTGCCGTTGAGCGAGAAAGTGACCGCGTGGATACGGTCCTTCAGGGGCAGTTCGAACCCCGGCGGCAGCGAGTCCCGCGAGAAGCCGATGATTCCCCCGCCACAGGTCTTGTAGCGCGGCAGTTCCGCTTTCTCCAGCAGCAGGACTCTCCGGCCCGCCACGGCTGCCGCGTACGCCGCCGATGCGCCGGCCGGTCCGGCGCCGACCACGACGACATCCCACACGGACGACTCTTCCGGCTCACGTCCGGCGTCTGCGTTCTCGCTGCTCACGATGTGCTTCTGCTCCTGATCCGACCAGTGGCCCCAAGCTGTTCACGGCATCCTACGGCGCGTTCCGGCCTAGCCCTCCTGTGGGAGGATCGGCCATGATTTCGTCGTACATGCGTCGCCGCACCGACGGCGTCGCACACGGTCGCGTACACACCGCGCCCTACCCATAACGTCGCACCCACGAGGAGCGTGCCCATGACCGCCCGTCCGATTCCCGAGACCGTCGCTTCGCTGATGCCCCGCGCCCGGCAGGAACTGGCCGAGCTGGTGGCGTTCCAGTCGGTGGCGGACCCGGCGGTGTTCCCGAGGAGCGAGTGCGAGGGCGCGGCGAACTGGGTCGCCGACGCGCTGCGCGCCGAGGAGTTCACGGACGTCGCCCTGCTGGACACCCCCGACGGCACGCAGTCCGTCTACGGGTTCCTGCCCGGTCCGGCCGGGGCGCCGACCGTGCTGCTCTACGCGCACTACGACGTACAGCCCCCGCTGGAGGAGTCGGCGTGGATCTCCCCGCCGTTCGAGCTGACCGAGCGCGACGGCCGCTGGTTCGGACGGGGCGCGGCCGACTGCAAGGGCGGGTTCATCATGCACCTGCTCGCGCTGCGCGCCCTCAAGGCGAACGGCGGCGTCCCGGTCTCGGTGAAGGTGATCGCCGAGGGCTCCGAGGAGCAGGGCACCGGTGGTCTGGAGCGGTACGCGGAGGCGCACCCGGAGCTGCTGGCGGCCGACACGATCGTCATCGGAGATACCGGGAACTTCCGGGTCGGGCTGCCGACGGTCACAGCGACGCTGCGCGGGATGACGATGCTCCGGGTACGGCTGGACACCCTCGAAGGGAACCTGCACTCGGGGCAGTTCGGTGGTGCGGCCCCGGACGCGCTGGCCGCGATGATCCAGCTGCTGGCCTCGCTGCGCGCCGAGGACGGGACGACCACGGTCGACGGGCTGACGGGCGACGCCGACTGGGACGGGCTCCAGTACCCGGAGGCGGAGTTCCGGCAGGACGCCAAGGTACTGGACGGGGTGGAACTGATCGGCACGGGCACGGTCGCGGACCGGATCTGGGCCCGTCCCGCCGTCACCGTCATCGGCATCGACTGCCCGCCGGTCGTCGGCGCGACGCCGTCCGTGCAGGCGAGCGCGCGGGCGCAGATCAGTCTGCGGGTGCCGCCGGGCCAGGACGCCGCCGAGGCGACGAAGCTGCTCACCGCCCACCTGGAGTCCCGCGCCCCCTGGGGTGCGCGGGTCCGGGTGGAACAGGTGGGCCAGGGCCAGCCGTTCCGCGCGGACATGACCAGCCCGGCGTACACGGCGATGGCGGACGCGATGCGGGACGCCTACCCGGGCCAGGAGATGCAGTCCTCCGGGATGGGCGGCTCCATCCCGCTCTGCAACACGCTGGCGGGCCTCTACCCGGAGGCGGAGATCCTGCTGATCGGGCTGAGCGAGCCCGAGGCGCAGATCCACGCGGTGAACGAGAGCGTGTCGCCCGAGGAGCTGGAGCGGATGTCGGTCGCCGAGGCGCTGTTCCTGCGGAACTACGCGGAGTCGAAGAAGGTCTGACCTCCTGGGACCGCCGCGCGGCGAGGCCCGGGGCGCCGCTACGCGCTCGGCGAAGTCGCCCGAAGTGTAGATCCGTGCGGCGGACGTCCGCCGCCGCTTACGTTCGCCGCATGGATCTCGTCGAGGTACTCCCCCAGTTGCACATGTTCCGCTTCCGGATCGGTCAGGCCTACCTCTGGCGCGACGGGACGGATCTGACCCTGATCGACGCGGGTGACGTCGAGTCGGCCGCCGCGATCGAGGACGCGATCCGCACACTCGGCCTCGATCCGGCCGGGATCCGGCGCATCGTCATCACCCACGGCCACCGCGACCACTACGGGGCGGCGGAGGAGCTGGCGGACCGGCACGGCGCCGAGATCCTCGCCCACGCGCTGGACGCCCCGGCGGTACGGGGCGAGCGCCCCGTACCGGAGCCGGACATGCTGGACTGGGAACTGCCCCTGTGGGAGAACGGGCTGACGTGCCCCGACGCCCCGCCCACCCGGGTCGACCGCGAGGTGACCGGCGGCGAGGTGCTGCCGTTCGGGGACGGCGCGCGGGTGGTCCACGCCCCCGGTCACACAGCGGGCTCCATCGCCCTCCATCTGCCGCTCCACGGCGTGCTCTTCACCGGGGACACCGTCGCCTCCGTGGAGCGGGTGATGCTCGGCGTGCTCAACGTGGACCGCGCCGAGGCGGCGGCCACGTTCCGGCGACTGGCCGCGCTCGCGCCCCGTACCGTCTGCTTCGGTCACGGCGACCCGCTCACCGAGAACGCCGCCGCGGTGATGGAGGCGGCGGCGAACGGCGCTTGAGCGTCGCCCGCGTGGACGTCCGCCGTGCAGCCCGGACGCGCCGCTCAGTCCACCGGCACCCCCGCCTCCAGGTTCAGCACGGTCGACCGCTCGCGCGCCCGCAGGGCCCAGCGCAGCCGCTCGTACCGGGTGGGCGGCAGCAGCCCCGCGGCCTCCTCCTCGGTGACGAAGCGCCAGCCGCGCAGCTCGGAGCCGGGCAGCAGCAGCCGGCCGGCGTCCTCGGAGCGCAACAGGCCGCCGTCGAAGAGGAAACGCAGTCCGCCGTAGCCGGGCGGGCAGGGGGATTCCCAGTCGACGAGCAGCAGCGTGGGAACCCGGCCGAGGCGGAGTCCTATCTCCTCCGCGACCTCACGGATCCCGGCCTGCGCGGGAGCCTCGCCCGCTTCCACCACCCCGCCGGGAAACTCCCACCCCGGTTTGTACGTGGGGTCGACGAGCAGCACCCGGTCCTGCTCGTCGAAGAGCAGCACCCCGGCGGCCACCGTCTCGGCGGTCGGCTCCGGGCTCTGGACGATCGGGCACGGGGCGGCGTTACCGGTGCGCACGGCGTCCGCGATCCGCTCGGCGGTCTCACGGGGTGTGAGGGCGCTGTTGTCGACCACATGCGCGTCCTCGGTGATCCAGCCGAGGGCGTCGCGGTACGGGCCGATGTGCTCGTATGCCCACCGGCGCACCCGCTCGCTCTGCTCGTCGTCTCCGGGAAACTCCTCGCGGCCCGCGATCCGGCTTCGCAGGATCGTTTCCTCAGGTGAGAGCGCCACATGCAGGACGGGAATGCGCCGGGAGGCTAGGCCTCCGAAGATCTCGTCGCGGTACTCCTGCCGCAGCAGGGTCATCGGCACCACCAGCACCCCGGGCACCTCGGCGAGCAGCGCCGCCGCCGTGTCCACCACGAGCCGCCGCCAGATCGGCAGGTCCTGGAAGTCGGTGACCTCGGCAAGCCTCTTCTGCGGCAGCAGACTGCGCAGCCCCGCGCCGGTGACCTCCGGGTCGTACAGCGTGCTGTTCGGGATCAGATCGATCAGTTCGCCCGCGGCGCTGGTCTTGCCCGCACTGAACGCACCGTTGATCCAGACGACAATCACTGGTACTCCGGGGTGGGAAGGCCGCTGGACAGCGGCGGAGTGGATTTCGCGGGATTGTCTGGGAGACGGATGGGAAACGGCGGTGTCCACAGCCCGGCTCCCACCACCTCCATCTCCCACACCTCCTGGAGATACCCAACTATCCGCTCCTCCATCGCGATCGTCACCTCGCTGTACGTTCCCTCCACACCGGGCAGCTCGTGACCCATGCGGTCCTCCACCGCCACGCACGGGATGTCGCCGGGCTCGCCCAAGCGCGACTCTGTCGAGGATCTTGGAGTCTCCCAGTGGGCCGGCCGATCACCGTCTTCACACGGTTCAGGGTCCAGCGCTGGTCTTCCCAGCCGTGCGCGGCCGGCCCCTTGGCCAGCTCCGCCTCCAGCTGGGCGAACTGTTTCTGACTCAGCCTCGGCAGCGACGCCGGCCCGGTGACCGCGGAGCCCGCGGACCGCCCTCGTTCCACAGCTGCCGCCATCGCTGGACCGAGCGGACGCTGACCCGTAGGTCCCTGGCGATCACCGAGCTCGCCTCGCCCTGGGCGAACGGCTCGGCCGCCCTGAACCGTAACTCCTCGCGAAAATGCTGCCGTTCGGCGGTCGGACCGCCCCCTTGTGGATACCGCATGCCCCGGTGATACCGCACAGAGCACGGGCCGGCCGCCGCGCGGCGGCGTGGGTTCGCTCGCTGCCCGCCACGCCGGTTCCTGTCCCGGTCGGTGGCTGGCTCGCCGGGGAGCTGCCCGCCGCGACCGAGAGGGCGACGGGCGGTCTGGATCCGGAGGACCGCGACCGCATGGCGCCGGACGGCGGGATGGTCGACGGCGGCCTGCCCCACCGCTTCCACTTGGACCAGCACCCCGCAATCATCCACGGAAGCGGAAGCACTGAGTTACCAAACACTCCTGCCAGGACAGAACGCTCTTTCAGGTGCTCGGCCGGTCGCGGCAGAGCTCCGCTCGACGTTCCTCGACGAAGTCGATCGCTTCGTGGATGGTGCAGCCTGAGGCGTCCCGGTACGCCTTGATCGTATGGATGATCCGGCCGTTCAGGATCTCGAGATCCATGCTCTCCAGCACGTTCTTCATGGGCTGACCGTACCGATGGACGTTCGACCTCGCCGGTCAATATCACCTGGCAATCGGTCAAGATCACCTGTCGGAGGACACGGGAGCTCGGTGCTCGAGCTCCCACCTCACAGCCTCACAGCCTCACAGCGGACACCGAGTTCGCATGGCTTCGGGTTGTCCTCCGACACTGAACCTGGACCGCTGCATGGTCGGTGGCAGCGGAACTTGCCGCGATGAGCTTCGCCGGGCTCGGCGCCTACTCGGGAACGCCCTGGAAGCCAGCCAGAAAGGTGCCGAGGATTTCCTGCGCCCTGGTGTACGCCGGGCCGCTCGGCTGCGCGCCGGGCGCCGGGGTCGGGTCCGACAGCCTGCTCTCGGCGACCTGCAGCACCTCGACGAGGAAGCGGCCGTTTGTGCCGTAGACCAACGCCTGGCCGTACTCCACGGACGTGTCGGTCGGTGTGAGCGGCGGGCTCGACATAGCGGGCGGCTCGCCGACGGGGGCGAACCTTCCGTCCGGCCCGATGGTCCAGTCGGGCCCGGGTGATGATGACGCCGCCTTGTGCCGGGCGTCGCTGAGGACAGCCACCCCCGGGCCGTCCTTGCCTGTGGTGATCTGCGCGGCGGTAGTGACTGGTGCCGTGGAAAGGGAGACGGTGGATGTCGGGGCGCTGGCGGTGCGCGTGCCGCAGTCACGTGCCGCGGTAAGCACCTTGAAGAGCAGTTCGGATGTGTCGGTCTGCCGGGGCAGATGGTAAACGCTGACGCTGAATCCGGGGTTGAGGCGCTCCGACCGCAGCTCGTACAGGGCCGGTATGGGCACCGCCTTGCGCTTTTTCGCCCCTTTGTCGGTGATGCGCGTGTCCATGGACAGCTCCACCAGACGGCAGGGGGAGATCCGCAGGAGCCGATCCGGTTTGGGGCGGTGGACGACGCCCTCGCGCAGCCCGGAGGCCCCCTGGCTCAGCCGGGAGTCCATGATCTGCTGCACCGAGGAGGGTGCGAATTCGTCACCGGAGGCACCCGGGGGAGCAGGGCTCGCCGGTCCGCCCGACGAGGTGCACCCGCTTACCAGCAAGCCACCCAGGACCGTCACCATCGACAGTTGCCGTCCGATTCGCATGGTCCAACAGTACGGCAGCATCCCCGCCGACGCCGGAAAACCCTTCTGCCAGACAGGAGTTGAGCGTAGGTGGTTCCGCACGCAATCCGAACATGTGACACGGCGGCACACTCCGTCGCCACCGACGGGCGCGCGACGGTTCGGGTGCGCTCGGAGGTGGGTGCCGCTGCGGTGTTCTGGTGCGGCGATCCGACGGGAGTGCGGACCCTGCCGACCAGCTCGACCGGCAGCTCCCGCAGGACCCAGGCCAGACGCCCGCCCTCGAAGCGCGGCAGCGGAAGCCCGGCCAGCACCGTCCGCAGCCGGCCGACGTCGATCCGGCCGTGGTTCGAGCCGCCGTACATCGCTCCGTGTCCACGTCGGCGCTCGGGCAGCAGCGCCAGGCCCACCAGGGACTTCACCGCACCGTCCGCACACAGCGCCGCGTCCGCCAACTCGAACAACTCATCGCGCCGGGCGGTCAGACACTCGTAGAACTCGCCCCGGAAGCGTGACGCTTCCGCGAACGCTTCCGTCCGGACAGTTCGGGGCAGCTGACTCACCTCACGGCCTTCGTCTCGGTCATGTGCACCTTGGTCGGAGCGCATGATCAGACGAAGGCCGCCCCCAACGTCCGGCGAACCCCCAGGTGAGCGACCCAGTTCGAGGCGCAGTTCGAGGCCGGAAGAGAAAGACCAAGCTGATTCAGCTCGCCGAGGCGCCCGGCCGCGAACGCGCCTCGACCGGAACCAGAGCGGGTGGGCACGCCAGATTGAGTGGGTAACACAGCTCTCGCAGGTACGGCATCTTGGGCAACTCCCGTCCTGCGCCGAGATCCTCCGCCCTCCATCAACTTCCCCCAGCAGCTTGACAGCCAGCTCACGGCCCCATTTTTGTCGGCATTGACAATGAATCAGCCCTGCCGGGGGGGCACACCGTTTCGTGCGTGGCCTTTTTCGAGCGCTTTGGCGCAATCGGTGTGGCTGGTGTAAACGTGACTGTCCACGAGGCTGCCGTCCGGCGCGATCTCCCTGATTCCGTAGTTCGGGTCTCCCTGCGGGCCGACGGTGTAGAGAGCATGCCAGACGACCGTTATCTGAGTCTGCTTATTCAGCGCCCTGGCTGTGTTGATCGCCTCGATGTGCGGGAGCTCCTGTGATTGCAGCACGCTTTGCGAGTCATCCGTCCTCATGTAGACATGGACCGCAGAGGTATTCTTTCTCAGCTGATCCACGAACATCTTGGAGATATTATTCCAGAACGGTCCTTTGTTGGCCCATACTTCATGGAGAACCAGCTGATGGACAATCCTTCCTATCTTTGTGTCCTCGAGCGGCGTGCAGTTCTGCGTGCGCGCGTAGAGGCTTGCGCCGATTCCGCCCGACCAGAGGGCGAGGTTCGCTGCTTCAATCTTGAGGTGCGGTTCCATATACTTGGCGAAGTCGATATACCACGAGTTCTCATTCCGTACCGCTCTCTTCTCCGATAGCGTTCCATCGATTTTTTCAGCCTGGCCGTTGAGCGCCGGTTGTGCGCTGAGGCCGCCGAGAAGTATCTGCCAGGAATCATTGATGACATCTTTCTTGAAACCCGCTTTGCTCATGAGGCTCCAGTAGGTGGGGTACTCCTCATGGGCCTGGACATTCGCCGTCATGGTTCGGGGGTCGCTGGTCGTTTTCACCTCGGGGTAGACCGGCTTGCCCTCGGTGCGGTGAGTGCGTTGTACGGACGGCCTCGCAATGGGGGCATGGCCAACGGACGGCTGAGCGGCACGGGAACCTACCGACGGGTCATAAGCACTGGTCATCGCCTGCCTGGCGTTCGCTTCCGCGGCGCGTTCGTAGCGGTCCGTCGGGTCGCTGACTTTTAGTCCGGTGCCGTTGTCGATGCCCGCGACAGGGCCTTGGCGTTGTTGGATGACGTGGGTGAGTTCGTGGGCGAGGGTGTGTTTGCCGCTTCCGTCCTGGCCGATGACGACGTTGTTGCCGGAGGTGTAGGCGCGGGCGCCGATCTCGGCGGCGGAGCGTTGAGCGGCGGTGCCGGTGTGCAGGCGGACGCCGGAGAAGTCCGCGCCCAGCCGCGCCTCCATCTCCTGACGGACCGGTGCGTCCAGGGGCTTGCCCGAGCCGGTGAGGACGTCGTTGACGGCGGAGCGCTGTACCGGGGCCGACCTGGGTTGCTCATGGCCGCAGCCGGCACTGTGCTGGCGGCGCTGCGGGGCCTGCGCGGGGAGGTGTCCGGCCTGGCGGAGCATCTGGACGACTGCGGCGTTGCCGGGGCCGCGCTGCAGGGCGAGAGGCGCCGTGGGGGAGAGCGGGCCCGCCGTGGCGGGCCCGGCGGTTGTGGTGGTCGGTCGTCCCAGCCGGTCGGGCTCTTTGCGGTCGGGGGCCTTGCCGGGATCGTGGCTACGCATACGGAGGGGGACCTCTCTGGGAGCGGAAGGCAGGTCTGGGCCCCTGGATTATCACGGCTGCGACAGTGCGCTGAAGGAGCGATTCACGCGGGGCCGGTGACCCTTCGCGCGAACGTCAGCGCCTCCCTCGTCAGCACCGCGATTGCGCCTCTCACCCAGAAGCCGACCACGCAACCGGGCCGGAAGCGGACCAGCAGGCCCACCACGACGACCACCGGTGGCCGACACCCGGCAGCTCTTCGTCCATCAGCGCCCCGTCCGGAAGCACGAATCCGTCCTCGTCCCTCTCCGCAGTCGTCGGCGGTACCTCCACAGCGCCCGCTCCACCGACCTCCGCCTCCGCCTCCGCCCCTGAGGGTTCCTTGACGGACACCGGCTCGGGCTCCACCACCGGCCTGCTGCTCGCCGGCCCGGGTCCGCCGAGGGTTCAGGAAACGTCCGAGCCCACCTGCTCTGCCCGGCCCATGTTCCCCAACCCCGCGGCGCCGGCCCCGGACGGCTACCCGGGGCCAAGAACAAACACCGGGCACCCCACTACGACGTCGGCGAAACCGCCAAACGCCCCAAGACCCTCAAAGTCATCGGCAAGCCCGGAAGATCTTGGTAGATAGAAAACAAGCTAAGAGGATGTCTCACGTGGTTGCTCCGCTGACGCGGCATGATGCCGGATCGTGGGTGCTGATCTGTCGCGTCGGCTGGTGCCGGACGAACGGTGGGAGCTGACCGCTCTGTCGTTGCCGAGGTTCGCGTCCCGCCCGCAGGGAGGTGGTACGGCTCCGGTGGACGAGCGGGCGGTGTTCACGGCTGTGGTGTACGTGCTGACGAGCGGGTGTGCGTGGCGGTATCCGCCGGAGTCGTTCGGTGTCTCGCCGGCCACCGCGCACCATCGGTTCAGCGTGTGGGCCGAGGCGGGGTTGTGGCGCAGGCCGCATCGGGCGGTGCTGGACGAACTTGGCGCCAGGGGTGAGCTGGACCGGCCGTCGGCGATCGTCGATGCCGCGTCGGTGCGGGCGAAAAGGGGGCTCGCCGACCGGGCCGAATCCGGCCGATCGCGGTAAGAAGGCAACCACCTCCTCGCCTTACTCGGCCTCGCCGCAGCCCTCACCTGCTACCAGAATCTCGTCAACCGAACCACGTGAGACGTCCTTTGAGTAGGGCCAGATTTCGGAGCGGATCTCAGCAGGTAGGCCGCCGAGCAGGCTCTTTGTCGACCCGACCGTTGATCCAGACGATCACGGTTCCCCCTCTTCCGTAGCCCCCTGCGGCTTGCCCGCAACACCCTGCCGCGGAAACCCCGCGGCGGGGTCGGCGTTGACCGGATAGGGACATCGAGCGCGCGGAGCAAGGCCCAGGTGGCGTCCGGCCTGACGAACCGGGCGCTCCCTGGCAGCTGTTGACGACAGGCTCCAGCGTGGCGTGCCGGCCGCCGCCACGGCGCCCGGCACGCCGCGGCACGGCCTAGCGCAGCGCGATGGCCGCGGCCGCGGCCCCGACCAGACCCGCGTCGGTGCCCATCACGGCGGGCGCCACGGTCAGCCGGCGAAGGTAGGAGAGCGTGGCGTAGTCGCGCAGGCTGCGGCGCAGCGGCACGAAGAGCACGTCACCGGCCCCGGCCACTCCCCCGCCGACCACCGCGATGTCGAGGTCCGCCAGAGTGGCGGTGGCGGCGATGCCGGCCGCCAGTGCCTGGGCGGCACGCTCGTAGGAGGCGATGGCGACCGGGTCTCCGGCGCGGGCGGCGACGGCCACCGCGGCGGCCGTCGCGTCGCCGTCCGGGCCGGGCCGCCAGCCGTTCTCCACGGCGCGGCGGGCGATGTTGGGACCGCTGGCGAGACCTTCGACGCAGCCGCGCGCACCGCAGGGGCACGGGGCGCCGTCCAGGTCGACGCTGATGTGGCCGATGTGCCCGGCGTTGCCCGAGGGGCCGGTCCGCAGGGTGCCGCCGAGGACGAGGCCCCCACCGACGCCCGTCGACACGACGAGGCACAGCGCGTTGTCGTAACCCCGGGCCGCACCGAGCCAGTGCTCGGCGGCCGTCATCGCGACCCCGTCGCCGACCAGCGCGACCGACAGTCCACCCGCCTTCTTGTGCACCCGCTCCACCAGCGGGAAGTCCCGCCAGCCGGGGACGTTGACCGGACTGACGGTGCCGACGGCGGCATCGACCGGACCGGCGCTGCCGATGCCGACGGAACCGACGCGACCCCACAGCCGCGAGGCCATCAGCTCACCCAGCACCTCATCCACGGCGTCCATGACCGCCTCGGCGCCCTCCCGGGCGGGCGTCGGCCGCTGCGCCCGTACGGACAGGGATCCGTCGCCGTCCACCAGCGCGCCGGCGATCTTGGTGCCGCCGATGTCGAGCGCGGCGACGAGGTCGGTATGCATCGGTGTGGGCTCTCCGGATCAGTGAAGGGGCGGGACCTGCGGGTTCCGTCCATAGTTTGCACAGTCTCCATACTGTTGACAACGTTGTCCAGGGCCTATGCTCGACGCCACAGCCTCCGATCACCCCCGCAGTGCCTCACCCGGCCCTGTTCGGCGTCGGCCGGAGCACCGCAGCCCCGCCCGTAATCCGACGACAGGACAGCGCACGTGGACCGGACCGCCCGTCATTCCGAGACCCGCTACGGCAACCGGCCGACCATGAAGGACGTGGCGGCCCGCGCCGGAGTCGGCCTGAAGACGGTCTCCCGGGTGGTGAACAGCGAGCCCGGCGTCACACCGGACACGGAGCGCCGCGTGCAGGAGGCGATCGAAGCGCTCGGCTTCCGCCGCAACGACAGCGCCCGTGTGCTGCGCAAGGGCCGTACGTCATCCATCGGACTGGTCCTGGAGGATCTGGCGGACCCGTTCTACGGTCCGCTGAGCCGTGCGGTGGAGGAGGTCGCCCGCGCGCACGGCGCGCTGCTGATCAACGGTTCCAGCGCCGAGGACCCGGAGCGGGAGCAGGAGTTGGTGCTGGCGCTGTGCGCCCGCCGCGTGGACGGTCTGATCGTGATCCCGGCGGGCGACGACCACCGCTATCTGGAGCCGGAGATCAAGGCGGGCATCGCCACGGTCTTCGTGGACCGCCCGGCAGGCCACGTGGACGTCGACATGGTGCTCTCGGACAGCTTCGGCGGGGCCAGGGAGGGTGTGGCGCACCTCATCGCGCACGGCCACCGCAGGATCGGGTTCATCGGCGACCAGCCGCGCATCCACACGGCCACCGAGCGACTGCGCGGCTATCACGTCGCCATGCGGGACGCGGGCATCACCATCGAGGACGGCTGGGTCTCCCTCGGCTCCACCGAGCCGGAGCGGGTGCGGGCGGCCGCCGAGGAGATGCTCGCGGAGCCCGAGCCGGTCACCGCCCTGTTCGCGGGCAACAACCGGGTGACGGTGACGGCGGTCCGGGTGATCGCGGAACGGGAGCGGCCGGTGGCGCTGGTCGGGTTCGACGACATCGAGTTGGCCGACCTGCTCGGCATCACCGTGATCTCGCAGGACGCGGCGGCGGTCGGCAGGACCGCCGCCGAGCACCTCTTCCGCCGCCTGGACGGGGCGGACCACGCCACGGCGCGGGTGGAGCTGCCGACGACCCTGATCCCCCGCGGTTCGGGCGAACTGCCCCCCGCCTGAGGCCTGTCGGGCGCGGCCCGTACGCGGGTGCCGGGCCACGTCACGAGGGTGTGTGGACCGTACGCCGGGCAACTCCCCCTCGGGGGCGCCCCGTCGGGTGCGGTCAGGCCCCGGCCTGCCGGAAGTCCCGGGTGAGCAGGGCCAGCAGTTGCGCGGGGGCGTCCTCCTGCACCGTGTGGCCCGCGCCCTCGATCCAGTGCAGTTCGGAGTGCGGGATCAGCGCGTGCAACTGATCGGCGAAGGGCGCCGGCAGGAACCGGTCCTCACGCCCCCAGATGATCCGGGTCGGTACCGGGACGTCCCCCAGCAGGTGCTGGAACTCGTCGGTCGCGGCCTGTTCGGCGTGCCGGTACTGGCGGTAGTACGCGGCCCGGCCGCGCTCGCCGCGCCACGGATCGACATGGGCGGACAGGACGTCCGGCCGGTAGCCGGTGTGCGTCGCGTGGCGCAGATGACTCTCGACCAGCGCCTCGTGGGCGTAGCCGGGGAGTTGCTCGAAGAGGTGCGCGTTCTCCCTGATGAGCCGGAAGAGCCCGGTGCCCCACTCCCCGCAGGCCACCGCGTCCACCAGGGTGAGGTCCGCGTACTGTGCCCCGTCCAGGAGCAGGGTCCGCAGGGCCACGGCCCCGCCGATGTCGTGGGCGATCACGCGCGGGCGCTCCAGCCCCCAGTGCTCCAGGAGCCGGGTGAAGACCTTCGCCTGCGCCGCCGGGCCGACGTCCTGCCCGTCGCGCTGCTCCGACTGTCCGAACCCGAGCAGGTCCCAGAGGTAGACACGGCGGTCGCGGGCGAGCGCCGGGGCGATGTCGCGCCAGATGAGCGAGGAGAACGGGGTGCCGTGCAGCAGGACCACCGGCTCCCCCTCCCCCAGCGCGTCCCAGCGAACTTCCCCGTCCGGAGTCTCGAACGTTCTGGTCAGCTTCCCGTTCATGTCATGCCTCCTGAATGTGCGGTTGGGAGGGGCGGAATCCCGCCGGACCATCGACGTTACCAGCTAAGGCCATTTGTCGGTAACCTTGATAGAGTGGCGATCATGCGACGGAACCCTGCGCCCGCGGAGCTCGAACTGGTCGAGGACTTCTGCAACACGGCCACCCATCTCCACGGCGAGGACGACCTCGCCCGGCCCGAGACGGCGGCCCGGTGGCTCGGCACGCGCGGTTTCCCCTCGCCGGCCGATCCCGGGGAGCTCGCGGCGCTCGCGGAGGCGCGGGAGATCGTGCGAGCCTTCCTGGTCGAGCGGGCCTCGCCGGAGGCGGTCGGCGCTCTCAACCGGCTCATCACCGAGGTCGCGGGCGCTCCGGCCGTGCGCCCGGACGGGACGCTCACCCTGCGGCCGGCCTCCGGCGGGGCGGTGGCGGAGGTGGTACGCCAGGTACTCGAAGCCCTCTTGGTCCACGGCCTGACCGGGCGTCACGCCACCCGCCTCAAGGCCTGCGCGGCCCCGGAGTGCCGCTGGGTCTTCTACGACCGGGCGCCGTCGTCGAACGGCCTCTGGTGCGATATGGACGTGTGCGGCGCACGGCACAAGATGCGCGCCTACCGCGCCCGTGGCGGGGCGGCCGCACGCCGGGACACCTGAGCACCGGCCGGGGCCCGGCCCCCCTCGAAGGCATGCGCCGCCGGAGCGGCAAACCGCGGCGGGTCGTCTACGGCGGCCGGGCACACCACAGCGCCCCGGCGGGACCGACCGTCCCGCCGGGGCGCGGAATCCGCCGACGCCCCTACGGAGCCGTGACCGTCGGATCGCCCCGGCGCGGAGAGGCGAAGGCCTCCAGGTCCGCGCGGTTCAGGCCGGTCAGCCGGGCCACCTCGGAGGTGTCCAGTGCGCCGCAGTCGATGCCGCGCAGCAGGTAGCCACCGAGGGCCTTGGCGGTGGCGGGCTCGTCCATGACATCGCCGCCCGCCTTGGCCACATAGGCGGCGAGCCGGGCGGCGGCCGGTTCCAGGCCCTCCCGGTAGAAGGCGTAGACGGCCGCGTAGCGCGTCGGCAGGTGGCCGGGGTGCATGTCCCAGCCCTGGTAGTACGCACGGGCGAGAGCGCGGCGGGTGAGGCCGTAGTGGAGTCGCCACGCCTCGTGCACCTGGGCGGTCCGCCCCACGGGCAGGACATTGGTCGAGCCGTCGGAGACACGTACGCCGGTGCCCGCGGCGGCGACCTGCATGACGGCCTTGGCGTGGTCCGCGGCCGGGTGGTCGCCGGCCTGGTAGGCGGCGCTTACCCCGACGCAGGCGCTGTAGTCGAAGGTGCCGTAGTGCAGTCCGGTGGCCCGGCCCCGCGCGGCGTCGATCATGCGGGCCACGGCGGCGGTTCCGTCGGCGGCGAGGATCGACTGGCTGGTCTCGATCTGGATCTCGAAGCCGATGCGTCCGGCGTCGAGGCCGTGCGCCTTCTCGAAGGCTTCGAGAAGGCGCACGAAGGCGGTGACCTGCTCGGGGTACGTGACCTTCGGGAGCGTCAGCACGAGCCCTTCGGGCAGGCCACCGGCCGCCATCAGCCCGCTCAGGAAGACGTCCGTGGTGCGGATGGACCGGTCACGGACGCCTGCCTCCATGCACTTCATCCGGATGCCCATGTACGGGGCCGCGGTGCCGTTCGCGTACGCCTTCGAGACCAGCCGGGCGGCGCGGGCCGCGGCCTCGTCCTCCTCGCCGTCCGGGCGGGGGCCGTAGCCGTCCTCGAAGTCGATGCGCAGGTCCTCGACGGGCTCGCGCTCCAGCTTGGCCCGTACGCGCTCGTAGACCGGCCCCGCGAGTTCCTCGGGGATGCCGAGGACGGCGGCGAACGAAGAGGCGTCGGGGGCGTGTTCGTCGAGGGCGGCCAGCGCCTGGTCGCCCCAGGAGCGCAGGGTGCCGGGCTCGAAGAGGTCACCGGGTACATAGACGGTGTGCACGGGCTGGCGGGTGCCGGGATCACCTGGATAGCGGCGGGCGAGTTCCGCGTCGACCGCCGTGAGGGAGGCGCTGATCTCCTCGCTGACCGCACCGGCGAGGCTCGTCTCCACCTTCTCCTGCTGACCCATGACCGCACCCTCCACGCTCTCACCGTTTCCGCTTCCCGGAATCAACAATCCGTATAGTGAAGTTATAAGGCCGCTCGACCTGCGTCAATGGTCGCCCGGAACGGCTCCGGGCCGCGCGGTGGTGTTCACCGTGCGGCCCGGGGGCGGGTCTGTTCGCGGGGGGTCAGGCCTTGCGGGTGTTGATCTCCTCGGTGAGCTGGGGCACGACGGCGAAGAGGTCGCCGACGACGCCGTAGTCGACGAGTTCGAAGATCGGGGCCTCGGCGTCCTTGTTGATCGCGACGATCGTCTTCGAGGTCTGCATCCCCGCCCGGTGCTGGATCGCCCCGGAGATACCCGAAGCGATGTACAGCTGCGGGGAGACCGACTTGCCGGTCTGCCCGACCTGGGAGGTGTGCGGATACCAGCCCGCGTCGACCGCGGCACGCGAGGCACCCACCGCGGCACCCAGACTGTCCGCGAGCGCCTCGATCAGCGGGAAGTTCTCCGCACCGTTGACCCCACGCCCACCGGAGACCACGATCGCGGCCTCGGTCAGCTCCGGACGGCCCGTCGACTCACGCGCCGTCCGCGAGGTCACCCGCGTGCCCCTCGCCGCATCGCTGAACGACACCGCGAGGACCTCGACCGCACCCGGGGCCGCGGCCGGCTCGACCGGCGCCGAGTTCGGCTTCACCGTGATCACCGGAACACCCCTGGAAACCCGGGACCTCGTCGTGAACGAAGCGGCGAACGCGGCCTGCGTCGCCACCACACCCCGCTCACCCGCCTCCACATCAGTGGCATCCGTGATGACCCCGGAGCCGACCCGCAGCGCCAGACGGGCCGCGACCTCCTTGCCCTCCGCCGAGGACACCACCAGCACCGCCACCGGCGACACCGCCTCGAACGCCGCCCGCAGCGCGTCGACCTTCGGCACCACAAGATACTCACCGAACTCCGGGGCCTCCGAGGCCAGCACCCTCACCGCACCATGCTCACCCAGCACCGACGCGGTCGCCTCCGCACCCGCACCCAACGCCACCGCGACCGGGTCACCGATCCGACGCGCCAGCGTCAGCAGCTCCAGCGTCGGCTTACGGACCGCACCGTCCACATGATCGACCAGAACAAGAACTTCAGCCATGACAACGCACTCCAGAAAGAGAAGAGAGAAGGGGAAGGAACGGGAGGAAGGGGAGGAAGGCGGGAGGGAGGCCGGGCGTGCGGGCCTAGATGAACTTCTGGCCCACGAGGAACTCGGCGAGCCGCTTGCCGCCCTCACCCTCGTCCTTCACGATCGTGCCCGCCGTCCGCGCCGGACGCTCCGTGGCCGAATCGACCGCCGTCCACGCACCCGCCAGACCCACCTCGTCCGCCTCCAGCCCCAGATCATCCAGATCCAGCGACCGAACCGGCTTCTTCTTCGCCGCCATGATCCCCTTGAAGGAGGGGTAACGGGCCTCACCCGACTGATCGGTCACCGACACCACCGCCGGCAGCGACGCCTCCAGCAACTCCGAGGCCGTGTCACCGTCACGACGCCCCGTCACCACACCACCGGCCACCGCGACCTCGGACAGCAGCGTCACCTGGGGAACACCGAGACGCTCGGCCAGCAACGCCGGCAGCACACCCATCACACCGTCCGTGGAAGCCATCCCACAGATCACCAGGTCATACCCGGTCTTCTCCACAGCCTTCGCCAGCACCAGCGACGTCCCCATCACATCACTGCCGTGCAGACCGTCGTCCTCGACGTGAACCGCCCTGTCCGCACCCATCGACAACGCCTTGCGCAACGCGTCCCTGGCATCCTCCGGACCCACCGTCACCACGGTGATCTCCGCATCGTCCGCCCCGTCAGCGATCCGCAACGCCTGCTCGACCGCGTACTCGTCCAGCTCCGACAGCAGACCGTCGACATCCTCACGATCCAACGTCAGGTCATCGGCGAAACGCCGGTCACCGGTCGCGTCGGGCACGTACTTCACACAGACAACGATCCTCAAGCTCACGCCGGCTCTCCTACTGCATCGTCTATTTCCGGGCTGCCTTGTTGCACGCAGCATAGGCGCCTTGCCGGGCCGAACCCGGTCAGGACGGCCGAGGCCCCGAGCCCGATATTACTCACCAGTACACCCAGCCTCTTACCCCCGGGCAAGCGCTGCGCACTGTGACCTTGCCAACGCGGCGGGCCTGTGCGTGCGCGCCCTCAGTCTCGCAGAGACGTGAACCGTCCCTGGTGGTAGACCAGCGGGCGGCCCGCCCCTGAGGGCGCGCCCGCCACGGCCTCGGCGATGACGATGCGGTGATCCCCGGCCGGGACGCGGGTCACGACGCGGCAGACGAGCCAGGCGGACACGTCGGCGAGCAGCGGAACCCCCTCGAGGCCGCTGCTCCACTCGGTCGACGGGCCGAACCGGTCGGCTCCGCTGCGGGCGAAGGTCGCGGCCAGTTCCCGCTGGTGCTCGCCGAGTATGTGAACGCCGATGTGATCGGCCTCGGAAACCACGGGCCAACTGGAGGAAGACGTACCGATACCGAAGGAGATCAGCGGGGGTTCGGCGGCGACGGAGGTCAGCGAGGTGGCGGTGAAGCCGACCGGGTGCTCCCCCGCGGCGGTGATCACGGCCACACCCGCGGCATGGCGGCGGAAGACCGAGCGGAAAAGTTCGGGGGTGGCGACCGTCAGGGCAGGGGCGAGATCGGGCGTTGCCGTCATGGACGTGTCCTTCTGCGGAAGTGGCGTACGGGTCCGTGGGTGCTCAGACACCCGGACAGCGCGCACTCGCATTGCGTGCGAGGTCCACATGGACCCGGCCGTAAAGAAGGAGTTCTGGCAGCATAACGTCAGACTGACGATGCGGAGCGGGCGCAGTCAAGGGCGTTCCGGGATGTGGGAGATGCGTCACGGTCCGTCATATGGCCTGCCCCAGCGCCGCGACGACGTCGACGGTACGGGGCCGGCCGGTTGCCCGGCGGACCACCTCGCCCTCGGCGTCGAGCACCAGGACGGTAGGCGTCTTCGTGATGCCCAGCTGCCGCACCAGCGCGAGATGGGCCTCCGCGTCGACCTCGATGTGGGCGATCCCGTCGACCATCCCGGCTACCTCGCCGAGGGTGCGGCGGGTCGCCCGGCAGGGCTGGCAGAAGGCGCTGGAGAACTGGACGAGCGTCGCGCGTTTCCCTAGTTCCGCGCCGAGTTGGGATGCGTCGAGCCGCTGTCCGTGTGTCCGGCGATCCACCTGGTTCCTCCTGTGTCAGAGCTCTTCGTCAAGGGTCAGCACCGGCCGCCGCCCGGACATTCCCGCAGCTCCCGGGGCACACGCACGTGACGAGAATCTCGCGCCCCGCATCCGCCGGGACTGGCCAGCGGCTCCCGCATGGGGCACCATCGCCACAATGCCGAAAACCTACGGCTGCGTAACTTCCGCCGGGAGAATCCTCCCCAGGCGCTGAAGAAGGGTCTTCCCCAGATGGCAGAACTCGTCTATCGACCGGTCGTCGGCGCCGCTCGCACCCTGTTCAAGGCGCTCGACCTGAAGATCGACACTCAGGGTTCGGAGCACATCCCGAAGACCGGTGGTGCGGTGCTGGTCAGCAACCACATCAGTTATCTCGACTTCATCTTCACCGGGCTGGGCGCCCTGCCGCAGAAACGGCTGGTGCGGTTCATGGCGAAGGAATCGGTCTTCCGGCACAAGATCTCCGGTCCGCTGATGCGGGGAATGAAGCACATCCCGGTCGACCGCGACCAGGGCGAGGACGCGTACGCCCACGCGCTCCGGTCGCTGCGTTCCGGTGAGATCGTCGGAGTGTTCCCCGAGGCCACGATCTCGCAGTCCTTCACCCTGAAGAGCTTCAAGTCGGGTGCCGCGCGCCTCGCCCAGGAGGCCGGGGTCCCGCTGATCCCGATGGCGCTCTGGGGCACGCAGCGGATCTGGACGAAGGGGCGGCCGCGCAACTTCCAGCGCAGCCACATCCCGATCACCATCCGCGTCGGCGAGCCCATGGAGGCGCCCTCCGACCAGTACGCCGGTGCCATCACCCGGCGGCTGCGGGAGCGGGTTCAGGAGCTGCTGGAGGCGGCGCAGCGGGCCTACCCGGTGCGCCCGAAGGACGCGAGCGACACCTGGTGGGTACCGGCCCATCTCGGCGGTACGGCCCCGACGCCCGCCGAGGTGCGCGAGCTCGGCTGACGATCGCCCCACGACGACCGCGGCGTCGTCATTTCACCGCGGTCCGTGGACGGTGATCCGCACCCCGGGGCTCAGCCGCTCCAGGATCGCGGCGAGTTCGGCGCCCGCGGCGTCCAGTCCGCCGTTCGCCAGGGGTGCGAGGCCCTCCAGCAGGAAGACGGCGTTGACCGACTCCTCGGTGAGCCGGGTGCGCACACCCTGGCGCCAGTTCCAGCGGCGGCAGGTGACGCCCGCGTCGTCGCACCAGACGACTTCGCCGGGCTCGGGGTGCTCCACCACCTCCTCGCCGCCGGCGACAGTGGGGAACGGCTCGTCGCCCGTCGCCCGGATCAGCCGCATCCCGCCCTTGATGTGGTCGGTGTCCTCGCCGCCGACCGGGACGAGGTGGGCGACGCTGATCGCGTTGTAGGCGTCGACCAGCAGGTTGATGCGGGGCAGGCCGCCGTCGGCGAGGGCGCGCCGGGCGAGCGCCTCGGCCGAGTTGCGGGTGCGGGAGGGCTTGGCCCCGAACGCCGTGTAGACCTCGCGCCAGGCGGCGATGCGCGGGTCCTCGTGCGGGGCGCGACCCTCCAGGCGCTCGGCGAGCCTGCGGGTGGCGTCGTCCAGCAGGGCGGCGCTACGGGCGTCGCTGGGGCCGTTGACCAGGCCGTGCGCCTCGACGGCGAGATGGGTGAAACCCGGTGCGACGGCGCGCACCTCGTCGGACACGGTGAGTGTGAGAGTCATCGTCTGCCTTACTGCCTTGCCCGGTTCGGTGGCTCGGGGCCGCCTTGCCCGGTTCGGTGGCTCGGGGCCGCCTTGCCCGGTTCGGTGGCTCGGGGCGCGGTGGTCCGGGCCGCGTTCAGAGGCCCGTGGGAAGGTTCCGCAGCAGTTCCGAGAGGTCCCGCGCACCTTCCAGCGCCCGGAGGATCACCCCGGATGGTGCAACATAGACTACTGGATAGTCGATCTCATTGAACTCTTCGCGCGCAGCCCAGGCAAGCCGCTCCTCCTCCAGCGAGAACTGCGCGTCGACGCCCGGCTTGTTGCCCCGCGGATCCACCCGCACCCAGCCCCCGGCCTCGGGGAGCCGCAACGCGACCAGGCCGTGGATCACAGGGGCCGCGCCGTCCTGGCCCGCCAGGCGTTGATAGCAGAGGCCGGCCGGAATGCCGCCGGCCCGCAGCAGCGCCGCGAGCGCGATCGACTTGGCGTAGCAGATGCCGGTACGGGTGGCGAGCACGTCGGAGGCGCGCCACGTGACGCGCAGATCCCCCGAGTCGACGGAGTGCGGAATGTCGTCGCGGACGAACTCGAAGGCGGCCCGCGCGTATGCGTATGCGGTGTCGGCGTCGAGCGCGAGGCGGGTCGCCACCTCTCTCACCCGGGGATGCTCGTGGTCGATGACCTCGTCGGCGGCCAGGTACGCGCCGATATCAGGGGACTGCTGCGTCAGCTCCATGACCGGAGAGCGTACGAAGCGGCCGACCGGAAGTCCATCACTTTCCGGTCGACCGCATAATCATGCAGGATACGCGCTATCGCACCATTTCTTCCTTGAGCGCCTGGAGGAAGGCGTCGACGTCGTCCTCGCTCGTGTCGAACGCGCACATCCAGCGGACGTCCCCGGCCGCCTCGTCCCAGAAATAGAACCGGAAACGCTGCTGGAGCCGCTCGCCGACCGCGTGCGGCAGCCGGGCGAACACGGCGTTGGCCTGGACCGGGTAGAGGATCTCCACCCCGTCGATCGCCCGGACGCCCTCGGCGAGCCGCTGGGCCATGGCGTTGGCGTGCCGGGCGTTGCGCAGCCACAGATCCCTGGTGAGCAGCGCCTCCAGCTGGACGGAGACGAAGCGCATCTTGGAGGCGAGCTGCATGGAGAGCTTGCGCAGGTGCTTCATCGCCCGGACCGCGTCCGGATTCAGCACGACGACGGCCTCGCCGAAGAGCGCGCCGTTCTTCGTGCCGCCGAAGGACAGCACATCGACGCCGACCGTGTTGGTGAACGTCCGCATCGGCACGTCCAGCGAGGCGGCGGCGTTGGCTATCCGGGCCCCGTCGAGGTGCACCTTCATGCCGCGCTCGTGGGCGTGGTCGCAGATGGCGCGGATCTCGTCGGGGGTGTAGACGGTGCCCAGCTCGGTGTTCTGGGTGATCGAGACGACCTGCGGCATGGCCCGGTGCTCGTCGTCCCAGCCGTACGCCTGCCGGTCGATGAGCTCCGGGGTGAGCTTGCCGTCCGGGGTGGGCACGGTGAGGAGCTTCAGCCCGCCCATCCGCTCGGGCGCGCCGCCCTCGTCCACGTTGATGTGCGCGGACTCCGCGCAGATGACGGCGCCCCAGCGGTCGGTGAGCGCCTGGAGGGCGACCACGTTGGCGCCCGTGCCGTTGAAGACCGGGAAGGCCTCGGCGGAGGAGCCGAAGTGGCTGTGCATCACACGCTGGAGGTGGCCGGTGTAGTCGTCCTCGCCGTAGGCGACCTGGTGGCCGCCGTTGGCGAGGGCGATGGCCGCGAGGACCTCCGGGTGCGCGCCGGCGTAGTTGTCACTGGCGAAGCCGCGTACCTGCGGGTCGTGGTGACGTCGCGCGTCGGTCCTCACGTTTGCGGGGTCAGCCACAGGCGCTTTCCGTTCACATCGGGGGTGGGCCTGTCCCAGACGCCGGCGATGGCCTCGGCCAGCTCCGTGACGTCGGTGAAGCCCGCGAACTTCGCATTCGGGCGCTCGGCGCGCATGGCGTCGTTCACCAGTGCCTTGACCACCAGGATCGCAGCAGCCGCCGCGGGCCCGTCCTCGCCCCCCGCCTTGCGGAAGGCATCGCCGAGCGCGAGGGTCCACGCCTCGGCGGCGGCCTTGGCGGAGGAGTAGGCGGCGTTGCCCGCGGTGGGCTTGCCGGCTCCCGCGGCGCTGATCAGGAGATAACGGCCCCGGTCGCTGCGCTCAAGGGCCTCCTGGAAGGCCAGCGAGGTCGACTGGACGGTGCGGATGAGCAGCTTCTCCAGGGCATCCCAGTCGGACAGCACGGTCTCCTGGAACGACGGGCTGCCGCGCCAGCCGCCGACCAGGTGGACCAGGCCGTCGATGCGGCCGAACTCCGCCTCGGTGCGGTTGGCCCAGTCCCGGGTGGCGTCGAGGTCGAGCAGATCGACGGTCTCGCCGGTGACCGTCGCGCCCCCGTGGGCGTACCGGGCGGCGTCCACCGCCTCGGCGAGCCGTTCGGGGTGGGCGTCGCACCCGACGACCGTCGCGCCGGCTTCGGCGAGCCGCAGCAGCGTCGCCCGCCCGGCGGGGCCGGCCGCTCCGGCGACCGCGACCACAGCCCCTTCGAGCACACCGGTCCCCTCGCCCGTGCCGTTTGCGTTCATGGCCACCGCCTCCTCGGGAAAATGGTTCACGCGGCTGCCCGCTCGTCGTTCGCCGCGGTGATTCCCTTGGCAGAGGCAATCACGTGCTTCAGCTTCTTGGCGAGCGCCTCATAGAACATGCTCAGGGGAAACTCGTCCGGAAGCACGTCGTCAACGAGCCTGCGAGGAGGAAGTGTGAGGTCCAAGGCGTCGGGGCCCTTGGCCCAGCGGGATCCCGGGTGCGGGGCGAGGTAGCTGGACACGAGGTCGTACGCGGCGAACCAGTGGACCAGCTTGGGGCGGTCGATGCCGTCGCGGTAGAGCTGCTCGATCTCGCCGCAGAGCTGGTTGGTGACCTCCGGGGCGCGGTCCCAGTCGATTTTCAGAGTGTTGTCGGTCCAGCGGACGACGTCGTGCTTGTGGAGGTACGCGAAGAGCAGCTGGCCGCCGAGGCCGTCGTAGTTGCGGACGCGCTCGCCGGAGACCGGGAAGCGGAACAGCCGGTCGAAGAGCACCGCGTACTGCACGTCACGGCCGTGGGCGTTGCCCTCCGACTCCAGTTTCACGGCCTCCTTGAAGGCGGTGAGGTCGCAGCGCAGCTCCTCCAGGCCGTACATCCAGAACGGCTGGCGCTGCTTGATCATGAACGGGTCGAACGGCAGGTCACCGTGGCTGTGGGTGCGGTCGTGGACCATGTCCCACAGGACGAACGCCTGCTCGCAGCGCTGCTGGTCGCCGATCATCTCGCGAATGTCGTCGGGCAGCTCCAGGCCGAGCAGGTCGACGGAGGCCTCGGTGACGCGGCGGAAGCGGGCGGCCTCCCGGTCGCAGAAGATGCCGCCCCAGCTGAAGCGCTCGGGGGCCTCGCGCACGGCGATGGTCTCCGGGAAGAGCACCGCGGAGTGGGTGTCGTAGCCGGCGGTGAAGTCCTCGAAGGTGATGCCGCAGAAGAGCGGGTTGTCGTAGCGGTTCGCCTCCAGGTCGGCGAGCCAGTCGGGCCAGACCATCTTCAGCACGACCGCTTCGAGGTTGCGGTCGGGGTTGCCGTTCTGCGTGTACATCGCGAAGACGACGAGGTGCTGGAGACCGTCGGTCCGGTCCTTCGCGGGCTGGAAGGCCAGCAGCGAGTCCAGGAAGTCGGGGACGCGGAAGCCGTCGGCGGCCCAGCGGCGCAGGTCGGTGACGAGCGCACGGTGATAGGCGGCGTCGTGCGGGAGGAGCGGGGAGAGCTCCTCGACCGCTCCTGTCACCCGGTCGAGGACCCGCTCGACGACGGCCGGGGACGGTGCGCCCTCGACCTCGAAATCGATGGATCCGTCCTTGGACTGCCAGGGGCGGATCTCCTCGACGGCATCCTTGAGCACGGGCCAGGCCGGGTGCTCGACCACTCGCTGGGCCGTAAGTATCGCGCCTTCGGTGGCGTCGTGCACAAGAATTTCCGTCATAACACTTCCTTCACGGGAGAACCTCGCGTGTAGTCAGCGTATCCGTGCGACGTTCCTCCCGACAAGTGGGGGCCTGTAAATCATCCTGCACACCCCCCATGGTCACCGCTGTTTTTCCTGTCGCATCGCGGGTAGACGCATAGTTCACCCGTCGACTCCCCGGCGCGGGCGACCGGGCCCGCACGGCGGGGGACATCGCGGGCCGCGGCCGCTACCCTCCCCAGTGCCGTATTGCCGTACCTCCGCGCGGGCAGGAGCAGTCGACGGACCGCCGCCGACGGAAACGAGGTCGCCTTGTCATTTATCACCCTGGGTCATCGCGGAGTGATGGGCGTCGAGCCCGAGAACACCCTGCGCTCCTTCGTCCGCGCCGAGGCCTCCGGAATGGACGCCATCGAGCTGGATCTCCATCTCAGCAAGGACGGCGCACTCGTCGTGATGCACGACGTGGACCTGGACCGCACCACGGACGCGACCGGACCGATCGCGGCCAGGACCCTGGCGGAGCTGCGCGAGCTCGACGCCGGTCAGGGCGAGCGGATCCCCGTCTTCGAGGAGGTGCTGGAGGCCGTCTCCTCCCCGCTCCAGGCGGAGATCAAGGACGTGGCGGCGGCCCGCGCGCTCGCGGACGTGATGCGGGAGCGTGATCTCGCCGGCCGGGTGGAGGTGTCCTCGTTCCACGACGAGGCCGTCACCGAGATCGCGCGGCTGGTACCTGGCGTGCGCACGGTCCTGATCGCCAGCCGCTGGGGCGCGGACGTGGTGGACCGGGCGAAGGCGGCGGGCGCGGCGACACTCGCGCTGAACATCCGCCGCCTCACCCTGGAAGTCGTGGAGCAGGCGCACTTGGAGGGTGTCAAGGTGATCGGCTGGGTGGTGAACACCCAGGACCACCTGCGTCTCGCGCGGGCGCTGGGCCTGGACGGCGCGACGACCGACTTCCCCGAGATCCGCCGCTCCGGACGCTTCACCGCCTGAGGGCGGGCATGCTCAGGCGCCCGCCCCCGCGTCGTTCTCCTCAAGGGTCTTGACGAGCAGTTCAAAGACCAGGTCGTCGCGGAGCGGGATCCCGAAGCGCTCCTCGCCGTACGGGAACGGGGTGAGCTCTCCCGTACGGCGGTAGCCCCGGCGCTCGTACCAGGCGATCAGGTCCTCGCGCACCGAGATCACCGTCATGTGCATTTCGCCGACGCCCCAACTCTCCCTGGCCGCGCGCTCCGCCTCGGCGATGACCAGCTTGCCGAGTCCGCCGCCCTGAAGTCCCGGCCGCACCGCGAACATGCCGAAGTAGGCGGCTTCGCCCCGGTGTTCGAGTTGGCAGCAGGCGACGAGTTCGCCGCCGCGCTCGACCGCGAGGAGCCGGCCTGCCGGAGCGTCGAGAACCTCGCGCACCCCCTGTTCATCGGTCCGTCGGCCCTGGAGGAGGTCGGCCTCCGTGGTCCAGCCGGCGCGGCTGGAGTCACCGCGGTAGGCGGACTCGATGAGGGCCACCAGCGCCGGTACGTCGTCCTCGGTCGCGTCGCGGAAGGTCAGCCGGGCCGCGTCGGGGGGCGTGGCGGTGTCCATGGTGGGGTGCTCCGTTTCTCTGCTTGCCGTACGCGTTCTTGTGCCGCGGTAGGCGTTTCCCTGCTGCCGAACGCATTCTTGTGCTGCCGAACGCGTTCCTGTGCTGCGGTACACGTTTCCCTGCGGCCGTACGTACGGTCACGGTCTCCGCCGCCGCACGTGCGGTCGAGAGTAACGCGACCCGGCGCGCCCCCGGCGCACCTCCTTCACACCCCCGTGCGCTGGATTCGGCGGCGGCCGCCCGGGCATCGATGGGACGACCCGCAACAGTGCCGTACGTACGACCGGGGGGAGACGCGCCGTGCACGGAGGGGCCCTGACCGGCTGGCTGCTGGTGGCGTTGTGCGCGGTGAGCGGCGGCTACTGCCTGCTGCGCACCCGCACGGGGACACCGCAGGAGCGCCGGACCGCACGCGCGGAGGCGCTCATGGGTTTCGGCATGGCGGTGATGGCCGTTCCGGCGGCCGTGCTGTCGCCCCCGGACCGGGCCTGGGTGGTGTACGCGGTGCTGTTCGGCGCGGCCGCGCTGCGAGCGCTGCGGCCCGCCCTGCGCGGCGGCCACCATCTGCACCATCTCGTCGGCTCGCTGGCCATGGTCTACATGGCCCTGGCGATGGCTCCCTCGGTCACGGGGAGCGGCGGGGGCGGGCATGCCGGGCACCGGGCGGCCGCAGGCGCCGGCGGCATACCTCTGCTGACCGGGGCGCTGCTCGTCTACTTCGCGTTCTACGTGCTGGGTTCCGCCGGCCGTCTGCTGCCCGGGACCGTCATGGCCCCGGCCGGCGGCACGGGCCTCGCCCCCGGGGACCCGGGAGGATTCGGGGGCGGAACGGACGGCCGGCCCGAGCTCACGACGGCCTGCAGGCTGACGATGGGCCTCGGCATGTTCGCCATGCTGCTCACCCTGTGAGACATGAAGTGGGACAGAACCCCCGGCAAACCGTGGCCTACGTCACTTGCCGGTCGAGGCCGTACCCCCGGCCCGCCCGCCCCTCATAAACTGAGGTCATGCTGGTCTCCCTCGCGCTGCTGCTGCTCGGTGCATTGACCGCCCTGGTGACTCCCCGCGTGATGGCGCGCGCCCGGTGGCCGGAGCGCGAGCCGGTCGTGGCCCTGTGGGTCTGGCAGTGCGTGGTGGCCGGGGTCCTCCTGTCCTTCGCGCTGTCCATGACATTGAGCGCGGCCGCCGCCTGGCAGGCGGTGCGCGGCCATGTCTTCGCCCCCGCCCCGCACGCCGTCGTCGAGGCATATGCCCTGGCGGCGTACGGGCCGTGGTCCGCGGTCATCGCGGTGCTGCTGGCGATGGGCGGACTGTGGACCGGGGCGATGCTCCTGAGGGAGATCCGGCGGGCACGGCGTCGCCGCAAGCAGCGTCGGGCGGAACTGCTGGTGCGTTCCCCGCTGATGCCGGGCGAGGAGCCGGGCGCCGACCGTCTCGTGGTGCTGGAGGGCGAACGCCCCGACGCCTGGTGGCTGCCCGGCACGGCTCCGCAGCTCGTCATCACCACCGCCGCGCTGGGCCGCCTGAAGGGCCGTCAGCTCGATGCCGTGCTCGCCCATGAGCAGGGGCACGCGCAGGCCCGGCACGACTGGCTGCTGCACTGCTCGTCGGCGCTGGCGATCGGCTTCCCGCAGATCCCGGTGTTCGCCGCGTTCCGCGACGAGATGCACCGGCTGGTCGAACTGGCCGCCGACGACGTGGCGTCACGCCGCTTCGGCCGGCTGACGACCGCGCTCGCCCTGGTCGGACTCAACGAGGACCGCGGGGTGTTCGGCCCCTGCCCCACCCCGCAGGCCCAAGTGCCGCTCCGGGTGAATCGGTTGCTGGCCCCGGTCGAACGGCTGACGGCGGGCCGCAGGCTCCGGCTGACGGCCGCCGCCGCGCTGGTCCCGGTCGTCCCGGTGTTCGTGGCCTTCGTCCCGGGGCTCCGTGCTCTGGGTTAGGGCCCTTCGTTCGGATCAGGAGCCGGGGCCACGACGCCCGGCACCCCCTGGGTCGTACCCCGGGTTGGCCTTCGGACGGTGTCCTCCGCGAGGATCACCCCATGGCCTCCCCCCTCTTCCGCTTCCGCTCGCCAGACCGCTCTCCCCACAAGGCACCCGCCCTGTGGACCGGGGCCGTCGTCGGCACGGCCGCTCTCGTACTGCTCGTGCTGGTCGCGGTGGGCTGGCCGCCGCTGATATCCCTGGACCGGACGGTCGCCGACACCCTGCACCGGCACGCGGTGGCCGACCCCGGTCTGGTCCAGGTGAGCCGGGTGCTGACCGACTGGGTGTGGGATCCCTGGACCATGCGCGCCCTGATCGCGGTGACGGTGGTCGCCCTGTGGTGGCGGGGCGCGCGCCCGCTCGCCCTCTGGTTGGCCGCGACGAGCCTGATCTCCTCTCTCCTCCAACAGGGGCTGAAGGCGGCGGTGGACCGGGAGCGCCCGCAATGGCCCGACCCGGTGGACTCGGCGCATTACTCCGCCTTCCCCTCCGGGCACGCCATGACGGCCGTCGTGACCTGCGGGCTGCTCGTCTGGCTGCTGCGGCTGTACGGCGCGGGCCCCGGCGCCCGGGCCGCGGGGCTTGCCGTGGCGGTGGTCTCGGGGGTCGGTGTGGCGGCGACCCGGGTGTATCTGGGAGTTCACTGGCTTACCGATGTCGTGGGCGGTGCGCTGTTGGGGGTGGCCGTGGTGGCGTTGAGCGCCGCGGCGTACGCCCGGTACACGGCGGCCCGGGAGGGCGCTCTTGTCGGCGCGGGGACGGACCGGAGGGGATCGTGTCCATGATGATCAATGGCGTGCTGTTCGACTTCTCCGGAACCCTGTTCCGTATCGAGCCGGTCCGCGACTGGCTCGCCGCCGCACTGCGCGAGGAGGGCGTCGTCGTCACCCCGGAGGATTTCGAGCGGTACGTGAGCGGGCTCACGGAGGCGGGCGCTCTCCCGGGCGGCCCGCCCCCGGTCCGGGTCCCGGCTCGGCAGGCCGGGGCGATGTCCCGCCGGGACCTGAGCGCCGCTCTGCACCGCGAGGCGTACACCGGTCTGGCCCGGAGCGTCGCCCTGCCCGATCCGGGGCTGTACGACGCGCTGTACGACCGCCATATGCGGCCGGAGGCCTGGCGGCCCTATCCGGACGCCGCGGAGGTGCTGGCGGGGCTGCGCAGAGCGGGGATCGCGGTGTGTGTGGTCAGCAACATCGGGTGGGACCTGCGCCCGGTCTTCCGCGCGCACGGGCTCGATGCCCTGGTCGACGCCTATGCCCTGTCCTTCGAGCACGGACTCCAGAAGCCCGACGCGGGAATGTTCCGCGTCGCCTGTTCGCTGATCGGCCTGGATCCGGCGGATGTGGTCATGGTCGGTGATGACCGGGTCGCGGACGGCGGCGCGGCCGCCCTGGGCTGCGGGGTCCGGTTCGTGGACCACCTGCCGGTGGCGGAGCGGCCCGATGGCCTGCGTTCGCTGGGTCTGGTGCCGGAATGAGGCCCACAGCGAACAGAGGAGATCGGACCGGGGTGTGAGGCATATCCTGCCGCGGGTGGGGTAGCGGCGTCCGCTCGTGGCCGTAGCCTGGTGGGCATGTCCCCGATGTCGTCGTCCGTATCCGCGCGTTCCGCAGCCGAGGTCAACGCGGAGATCCGCGACCTGTGGCAGCGTTCGGGCGGGTGCCTGACGCCGCAGGACGAGGCGGAATACCAGCGGCTGCTGGTGGAGTGGGCCGCCGCCACCGGTGAAGGCGCCCGCACCGCCGCCTGACCGCCGCACCCGCGGTTCGTCGGTACCGAAAGTCTGTGCGGAGATCGCGCCCGATCCGGCGATCCCCCGCGTCGCCGGATCCAGGCGCACCCTCGGCGTGCCTCGTGGGACACGGCCGCGGACCGCGCCGGGGACCGGAGTTGCGGAGTCCGCCGTCGCAGGGATCCAGCATGTCCCCACCCGGCTCATCGGTCAATGAATTTCTGGCGGCACACGCACCGGTGCCGGTGTCTCGCGGGTGGCCGCCCGCGAGACACCGGCACCGGACGCAGGAGCAAGTGGACTGCGGGCCCCTGACGGATCAGCGGTCGAAGTAGTCCGGTTGCGTCTGCGCGTTGAGCTCGTCCAGCTCGATCCGCTCCGCCGGGTCGGTGCGCCGGTCGTCCAGCTTCAGCACATCGAAGCCCTTGGCGATGTCGCTGGAGTAGATGTGACCGTTGTAGTAGTACGCGGACCAGGGGCCGGCCGTGGAGACCCGGTCGAGCGTGACCGGGCCGCGCTCGAAGAAGGCGATCTCCTCGGGCTTCGCCGAGTTGGTGAAGTCCCATACGGAGATGCCGCCCTGGTACCAGGCCTGGACCATCAGGTCGCGGCCCTTCACCGGGATGATCGAGCCGTTGTGGGCGACGCAGACCTCGGTGGCGGCCTGGTGGCGGTCGATCTTGAAGTAGCTGCGGAAGACCAGCTTGCGCTGGTCGCCCTTGCCGACGATGTCGTAGATGCCGTCGGCGCCCCGCTCGGGCCCGATCTTCTCGTTGCAGGTGGCCGCGCCGCCGCCACCGAGCTCGTCGGTGAAGACGACCTTGTCCGCACCCTGGTTGAAGGTCGCCGAGTGCCAGAACGCGAAGTTCACGTTGTCCTGGACGCGGTCGATGATCTTCGGGTGCTCCGGGTCCTCGATGGAGAACAGCAGACCGTCACCCATGCAGGCGCCGGCGGCGAGGTCCTTGGACGGCAGCACCGTGACGTCGTGGCAGCCGGTCGTCCTGGAGACACCGGGGTTCTGCGGCGATCCGGGGTTGCCGCCGTCCGGGAAGAGCACCGGGAAGTTGACGATCCGGGCCTTCTGTGGCGCCTTGACCGGCACCTTGATGATGGAGATCCCGTCGTGCGGCGGCTTGCAGTCCGGGAACGTCTCGTCGGGAGCGTACGAGGAGACGTACACGTACACGTTCTTCTTGCCGTCCGGCACCAGGGTGTGCGTGTGGGAACCGCAGGCGGTCTCCACGGCGGCGATGTACTTCGGCTGCCGCTTGTTGCTGATGTCGAAGATCTTCATGCCCTCCCAGGAGGACTTCTCCGTGGCGGGCTGGGAGGTGCTGGAGCAGGAGTCGTCGCTGCGCGAGGAGTCCGTCGACAGGAACAGCAGGTTCCCGGAGACCGAGATGTCGTTCTGCGAACCGGGGCAGAGGACCTGCGCGACCGTCCTGGGCTTCTTCGGCTTGCTGATGTCGTAGATGACGAAGCCGTCGTAGTTGCCGACGTACGCGTACTTCCCCTGGAACGCGAGGTCGGTGTTCATGCCCTTGAGGGCACCCTTCGGCACGTTCGTCAGGTGCTTGATGTTGGAGCTGTGGACGATCTCGTCCACGCCGGGTATGTCACCACCGGTTATCGCGGCCCTGGCCTCTGCCTGCTCGCTCCTGGTGAGCGAACCACGCTCGGCCGGGACATCGCCCGGATCGGGGGTCGCGGCCGCTGTGGTGGCCGTCAGCAGCGTGGCTAGGAGCCCGGCTGCGGCTGCCACCGCACCCAGACGTCTGCGCCGCACGCGGGTGGTGTGCAACGAGGTCACTGCGTCCTCCCTTGTCTCCGTTCGGGGTCGAACGGTTCATGAATCCCCGGCAGTATCGTCCCTTCCATGTACACATCAATAGATGGCAACACAGACGTAATAAAAAATTTTGATCTTCGCCAGGTGAAAGCGTGTTAGGACGGTCTGCAACAAACCATGTGGCACAGGAGGTCACCGTGTTGATCCATCACCGGTCCGCGACTCCGCGCTCCATCGCTCTCGCGGCGGCGGTTGCCGCCGTGCTCGTCCTGGGAGCCTGTGACGCGGGCGGCGGTGACGGAACGTCGGACAAGGCGGATGACGCGGGTCCGGGAGTGGTAGCGCCCGGCAGGCCGGGCGAGCCCGCCCGGACGCTCTCCGCCGAGGAGGCCGTCAAGGAGGCGGGTCAGGACACCGCCAACTCCGCCGACTTCCGCTACGCGCAGATGATGATCGAACATCACGGCCAAGCGCTCGTGATGACCGCACTCGTCCCGGAACGGGCCTCCGCCGACACCGTCGAACGCCTCGCGGATCGCATATCGGCAGGCCAGAAGCCGGAGATCGGCGCGATGGAAGGGTGGCTCCAGAAGAACGGCGACGACCGGCGCAAGGAACACCACGACCACACCACGATGCCCGGCATGGCGACCGACGCCCAGCTCGAGAAGTTGCGCGCCGCCGAGGGCAAGGCCTTCGACAAGCTCTTCCTGGAGCTGATGATCACCCACCACCAAGGGGCCATCACCATGGCCACGGAGGCGCTCACCGAGGGGAACGACGTCATCGTCGAGGAGATGGCGAGCGACGTGGTCGCCCAGCAGACCGTGGAGATCAACCGGATGCGCGGGCTGATGGACTGAGCCACTCGGCCGACCGCCCCGTGCGCCCGACAGTGCGGATCGGCCCGGCGGTGCCATCCTGGAGGGAACCTCCGGGAAGAGGTACGCCGTGCTCTCCGTGGCCGTAGTCGGTTCCGGTCCCAGCGGGGTCTACACCGCTCAGGCCCTGCTCCAGCAGTCGCTCGCACCCGATGTGCGCGTACACGTCCTGGACCGGCTGCCGACCCCGTACGGGCTCGTGCGGTACGGAGTGGCTCCCGACCACGAGAAGATCAAGTCACTGCAGAACGGTCTGCGGGCGGTGCTGGAGGACGACCGGGTCACCTTCGTGGGCAACGTCGACGTCGGCGGGGCGGAAGGGGTCTCCCCCGCCCGGCTCGCGGAGCTGTACCACGCCGTCGTCTACTGCGTGGGCGCATCGGCCGACCGGGCACTCGCGGTGCCGGGCGAGAGTCTGCCCGGCAGCTACTCCGCCACCCGCTTCGTCTCCTGGTACAGCGCCCATCCGGACGTCGGCGCCGACCCGTTCGTCCTGGACGCCCGCTCGGCCGTCGTGATCGGCGTGGGCAACGTGGCGGTCGACGTGGCCCGGATCCTGGCGCGCGGCGCCGACGAACTGCGGGCCACCGACGTGCCCCGCGCGGCGCTCAGCGCGCTGGAGGACAGCCGGGTACGCGACGTGCACATCGTGGGCCGTCGGGGCCCCTCCCGGGCCCGGTTCACCACCAAGGAGCTGCGGGAGCTGGGGGCACTGCCCGGGGCACGGGTCGTCGTCGACCCGGCGGAACTCGCGCTCGATCCCGCGTACGCCGCTCCGGACGGCATGCCCGGAGCGCTGCCGCTGCCCGCCGTGGTACGGCGGAACCTGGAGGTCCTGCGCGGCTGGTCGGCTGCCGGGGAGCCGGCGGCCGATGCCGGGCGCCGCATCCGGCTGCGGTTCTTCCTGCGGCCGGTGGAGCTGCTGGAGCACGAAGGGCGGGTCGCCGGCGTGCGGTTCGCCCGGACGGCCCCGGACAGCGGGGGCGGGGTCCGGGACACCGGCGCGTACGAGGACGTCGAGGCGCAACTGGTCCTGCGGGCAGTCGGCTACCGCGGGGTGGAGCTGCCGGGGCTGCCCTTCGACCCGGTGCGCGGCACCGTGCCGCACGCGGCGGGCCGGGTGCTGCGGGACGGGGCGCCGGCGCCGGGCGAGTACGTGGCGGGGTGGATCAAGCGGGGGCCGACCGGTGTGATCGGTTCGAACCGCTCCTGCGCCAAGGAGACGGTGACCTCGCTCCTGGAGGACGCGGCCACGCTGAGGCGCCGCCCGGCGGCGGACGATCCGCTGGCCGCGCTGCGGGCATGGGGGCTGCGGCCGGTGGAATGGTCCGGCTGGCTGTCGATCGAGCGTGCGGAGGCGGAGCTGGGCCGTTCGCTGGGGCGCGGCCCGGTGAAGATCCCCGACTGGCCGGGGCTGCTGGCGGCGGCCCGGGACGGGGACCGCTGAACAGCACTCCGCTATCCCTCCCGGGTCGCCACCACCAGCCGGGCGCGGGGGCTGCCGTCGGGGCGCGGGCCCAGTTCAGTCAGCGGCAGCAGCCGCACGACGAATCCGGCCTGTGTCAGGTCCTCCAGCACGTCACCGAGCCGGAACGTGCGGTAGTACATGACGAACCGCGGGCGCCACAGGGCGTTGCGCACCCGCATCGCCGCGTCGAAGGCGAACAGTGACCAGTAGGCGCGCGATCCCACCGGGGGCGGTGCGCCGATCGGGAAGACGAACCGCCCTCCCGGCCGAAGCGATCCGTACACCTCGGCGAAGAGACCGAAGCGTTCGGCGGGCAGGAAGTGACCGAACGCGCCGAGACTCAGGGCGAGATCGAAGGCGGGCGCGAAGGGCAGCGAGCGGGCGTCGGCCCGGACCCAGTGCACCGCCGGTCCCTCGCCCCCGGCCGGGAAGGCGGCACGGGCCTCGGCGAGCATGCCCGCGCTGAAGTCGACGCCGACCGCACGCTCCCCGCACAGCTGCCGGAGCACGCCGACCCCCGCGCCGGTGCCGCAGCAGACATCGAGTCCGGTGTCGAAGGGCCCGAGCTCGCGCACCGCCCGGGTGACGGCGTCGAGCACGCGGTCAGGGGTGCGGTAGGGCGTCCGGTCGAACTTCGGGGCGAGGAGGTCGTATCCGCGCTCGGTCGAGGACAACGCCTGAACGGCCAGTTCGCGCACGGTGGGACCCTGTTTGGTGAACATCACGGGCCACCCTACCGACCCGGCGCACCCGTTGCGGCCGGCCAGGGCGGCCATGCGGAGGCCCGGCGGGGAGGGAGTGTCAACGTCCTCCGAAAAGTCGCCGCTTGAGGGTGATGGCGGTATCGGCGGCGTACGCCTGGGTCCAGCTGCGGCCGGCCCCGGACTTCCAGGTGACGTGGACCGTCGAGCCGTCGGTCCGGGCGCTCTCCACGGTCATGGCCCGATCGCCCTCGCGCACGTCGCCACGGCGCAGTTCGCCCGCCTCGACCGTGACGGGACGCTCCCCCGGCGCGTTCTCGGTCTCCTCGGCCGCGCGGAGGAGTGCGGCGGCCAGTTCGCGGGCCGCTTCGGGGGTGCAGGACCAGAGGAGGTCGCCGGCCGGGGGCGAGAGCCGGACGCCGACGAGGAGGCCGGGCTCGCCCGCGGTGACCGTGACCGGCACCGGGTGGCCTTCGGCGTCCGTGATCCCGCTGGCCATCGTCGTCTCCTCGGTGTCCCTGTCCCCGGCCGGTGCACTGGGTCCGGGCCGTCGTCCGGCCGTCGTCCGGCCTCCGCCAGCATGTCAGCACCCGGCGGCGGGGCGCGCGAGCGGGGCGGGGGCGTGCCGTGTGCCGACCGGGAAGGCTTGCGGGACGGCGCTCACGTCCGGTAGACGTCCAGGCGGCCGCACATGCCGAATCTGCCGTGCGCGAGAGGCAGTTCGGCGTGGACGCGGGCGTCGGCGAGATGGCCGGCCTCGCCCCGGTCCAGCGCGTCGAGCTGGCCGGCGGTGGCGGCGGCGGCCGTGGCGGCTCCCTGCTCCCAGCGGCTGCGCCACTCGGGCGCCCGGGGACGGACGAGCGCGGCGGCGGCACGGTGGAACGCGGCCAGCGGCTCCGGATCACCGTCCTCCACGGCTTCGCGCAGGACGAGGAACCCCTCCACGGCGAGGTCGCGCCGGGCCCGCGCCGCCCGCTCCTGCACGGCCTCCTCCGCCGCCACGGGCAGCGCCGCCGCCGCGCGGTAGACGTCCGGGTCCGCGAGGCAGCGGGGCGGCAGGGTGAGCACGGCGTCGCCGGCCTCGGGCAGCCCGCTGTTCTGCATGAGCACGATGACGCGCAGCCCGTCCTCGTTGACGAGACGGTGCACGGCGCCCGGGGTGAACCACACGAGCGCGCCGGGCGTCAGCGGGGTCTCCTGGAAGCCGGAGGCCGTGAGGGTCTGTACGGAACCGCTGCCGCCGACCACGACGTACCCCTCCGAGCAGGTCAGGTGCAGATGCGGGGTGCCCCCGCGCAGCCCGTCGGCGGCGGGCCAGTCGTAGACGCTCAGGTGCGAGACGGCGACGGCGCCGGGCAGTCCTTCGAAGGTCACCACGATGGCTCCTGGGTATCGGCGGCATGGGTCGCACGGCCGCTCGCAGGCGCACCGCGCCGACTGTCCGCAAGCGCTTTCCACAGCAGCTGAACGCTAGGGGGTGTGTGAATGGTTCCGCGGCGACCGGGGCCGCGGGCACGTGCGCGGGCCGTTGTCAGTGGCCGGGTGCAGACTGGCACTGTTCCGGCACAACGGCGTTTCCGGGAGGTCCAGGACCATGACCGACGTATTGCTCACCGCAGGTACCCGCAAGGGCCTCTTCATCGGCCGCGGACACGGCGGGACCTGGGAGATCACGGGCCCGCACTTCAACGCGCAGGCGATCTACTCGGTCGCTGTGGACACCCGGGGGGACACCCCGAGAATCCTGGTGGGCGGGGACAGCGCGCACTGGGGCCCGTCCGTCTTCCACTCCGACGATCTGGGCGGGACCTGGACCGAGCCGCGACAGCCCGCGGTGAAGTTCCCCAGCTCCACCGGGGCGTCTCTGGAGCGCGTCTGGCAGCTGCACCCGGCAGGCCCCGAGGCGCCGGACGTGGTCTACGCGGGCACGGAGCCGGCCGCGCTGTTCCGTTCCGAGGACCGGGGCGAATCGTTCGAGCTGGTCCGCCCGCTCTGGGAGCACCCGACCCGCTCGCGGTGGGAGCCGGGCGGCGGCGGCGAGGGGCTGCACACCGTCCTGACCGACCCCCGGGACGCCAAGGCCGTGACCGTCGCCGTGTCGACGGCCGGCGTGTTCCGGACCAAGGACGGCGGTGCGAGCTGGGCCCCGTCGAACAAGGGCGTGTCCGCGGTCTTCCTCCCGAATCCGGACCCGGAGTTCGGCCAGTGCGTCCACAAGGTCACCCGGGACGCGGCCGACCCGGACCGGCTCTACCTGCAGAACCACTGGGGCGTGTTCCGCAGCGACGACTCCGGCGACCACTGGAGCGACATCGGCGCGGGCCTGCCCTCCGACTTCGGGTTCGCCGCCGCCGCGCACCCGCACCGCGGTGACACGGCGTACGTCTTCCCGATCAACGCCGACGCCGACCGGGTCCCGGCGGAGCACCGCTGCCGGGTGTTCCGTACGACCGACGCGGGACGCACCTGGGAGCCGCTCACGGAGGGCCTGCCGGACGGGGCGCACTACGGCACGGTACTGCGGGACGCGCTGCGCACCGACGACGCGGATCCCGCCGGGGTCTACTTCGGAAACCGCAACGGCGAGTTGTACGCCAGCGCGGACGACGGGGACAGCTGGCGGCAGCTCGCGTCGCATCTGCCGGACGTCCTGTGTGTCCGAGCGGTGGCGCTCGGCTGACGGCAGTTGATCGGAGTGGTCGTATCAGCAGTAGAGTGCGGGCCGTGGCAGCACGACCGTTGAAAGAGATCATCGAGCCGGGGTGGGCGGACGCCCTCGAACCCGTCGCCGAACGCGTCGCCGCTATGGGCGACTTCCTCCGCGCGGAGATCGCCGCGGGGCGCACGTACCTACCCTCCGGGGCTCATGTACTGCGGGCGTTCCAGCAACCGTTCGAGGAGGTGAGAGTGCTGGTCGTCGGCCAGGATCCGTATCCCACGCCGGGGCACGCGATCGGGCTGAGCTTCGCGGTGGCGCCCGACGTCCGGCCGCTGCCGGGCAGTCTGGAGAACATCTTCCGGGAGCTGCACGCGGACCTGGGGCTGCCCAGGCCGTCCAACGGCGATCTCACGCCGTGGACCCGGCAGGGGGTGCTGCTGCTCAACAGGGCGCTGACCACCGCGCCGCGGCGGCCCGCCGCCCACCGGGGCAAGGGATGGGAAGAGGTGACCGAGCAGGCGATCAAGGCACTGGTCGCCCGGGGCACGCCGCTGGTGTCGGTGCTGTGGGGGCGCGACGCCCGCAATCTACGCCCGCAGTTGGGCGACTTCCCCGCGATCGAGTCCTCGCACCCCTCCCCCATGTCCGCGGACCGGGGCTTCTTCGGCTCGCGGCCGTTCAGCCGCGTCAACGAACTGCTGGAACGCCAGGGGGCGCAGCCTGTGGACTGGCGGCTTCCGTGACCCTTCCTCCGGCGGCGTCCGGCGCGGCCGGACCCGGCGCGTACGTCCTCGGGGTGGACTCCGGAGGCTCCGGGCTGCGGGTGGCGCTCGGTCGGGTGGAGCCGGCCGGGCCTCTCTGGACGACGCTCTGCGCGGAGCCGGTGCGCACGGGGCCCGGCGGCATCGACGCCGGGCATCTGCTGGAGCAGCTGCTGCCCGCCGCCGGGGAGTTGCTGGACCGGGCGTCCGCCTCCGCGACCTTCGGCGCCCCGACGGGTGAGGTCGCGGCGCTGGCGATCGGGGCCGCCGGCATGGCCACGCTCGGCGATCGGTTGCGGTCGGAGCTGCCCGGCGCCCTCGCGGACGCGCTGGGGGTGCGGCGGCTGGCGCTGGCCGCCGACGCGGTGACGGCGTACGCGGGCGCGGTGGGACAGCGCCCGGGGGCGGTCGTCGCGGGCGGCACGGGCATGATCGCCCTCGGTACGGACCTGTTGGAGTGGCACAGGGCCGACGGGTGGGGTCATCTTCTGGGTGACAGTGGTGGCGGTGCGTGGATCGGCCGGGCCGGGCTGGACGCGGCGATGCGCGCCCATGACGGGCGGCGTGGTGGTTCCCCCGCCCTGCTGGACCGGTTGCGGGCCGTGTTCGGACCGGCCGGGGGGCTGCCCGGGCTGCTCTATCCACGCTCCGACCGGCCGGCCGTGCTGGCCTCGTTCGCCCCGGAGGTGGCGGCGTGCGCCGGAGCGGATCCGGTGGCCGCCGGCATTCTGCGGCAGGCCGCGGGTCATATCGCCGAGGCCGCGGCGGCCGTGTGCCCGCCGTCCGCCGGGCCGAAAGGCGAGAGCGGCGAGTACGGCGAAGTGGCTCTGACCGGTGGGCTGTTCAAGATGGGCGAGCCGCTGATCGCACCCCTGCGCGAGGAGCTGGCACGGCTGTTGCCGGGGGCCCGGGTGACCTCGGCGGCGGGCGATCCGCTGACCGGCGCACTCCTGATCGCGCGCGCCTCGGCAGCCGGGGACCTGCGCCTGCCACTCCACCCGACGATGCTGTTCGTGCCCCAGGAGCACGGAAGCGGACAGCGTGACGGAACGGCGGTGCGCGATGAGACCCGGAAGGGGTGACGGCCGGCGGGACGAAGGGGAGGCGGACGGAGACGGCGGAACAACGACCCGACAGACAGGGACACTCCGGCACTACATCACTCATCGGACATAAGCGGATAGTTAACGCTCGACCGGGCCCTCCCCGAACAGGGAGGCAGGCAAAACCAGTAGCATGCGGCGCCATGAGCACCCCCACTGGGCCCGCTTCCGGCCTGCCTGTACGAATGCCGCGACCTCGCCAGTCCGGACGGCACCGCCGCCCGGAGCCCGTGGTCGCACCCGAGGGCGCTGCCGCGCTCGTTCTCGCCGTTCCCGGTACCCCCTCTTCGGCCACGCGCAGCCTGGCCGAAGAGGTGATCAGCATCGCCCGCTCCGAGCTGCCCGGCCTCAACGCCCGCATCGGCTACCTCGACGGCGACGATGCCGAGTACCTGACCCTTACCACCGCTCTCACCCTCACCGCCGCCGAGCGCGTCGCACGCTTCGAGCAGGCCGTCGCCGTCGGCCGTGAGGTCGCCGAGCCCGCGGGGCCGCCCGCCGTCGTGGTCCCGCTGCTCGCGGGTCCCGACAGCGCGCTGATCCGGCGGATACGGCAGGCCGTGATGGACAGCGGTACGCAGGCCGAGCTGACCGATGTGCTCGGCCCGCACCCGCTGCTCGCCGAGGCCCTGCACGTACGACTGTCGGAGGCCGGGCTGGCGCGCGCCGACCGCGCCCGGCTGTTCACCGTGGCCACCGCCGCCGACGGCATCGTGCTGGTCACGGTGGGCGGCGAGGAGGCCGTGCGAGCCGCCGGGATCACCGGCATGCTGCTGGCCGCCCGGCTCGCTGTGCCGGTGATGGCCGCCGCGCTGGACGTGGAGGGCTCGGTCGCCTCGATCGCGGGGCAGTTGCAGGGCTCCGGATCCGCGCAGCTGGCTCTGGCGCCGTACCTGGTGGGCCCGGAGGTCGACCCCGGCCTGCTGGACGCCGCCGCGAAGGAGGCGGGCTGCGCGACGGCCGAGCCACTGGGTGCCTACCCGGCGATCGGCAAGCTCGTGCTGTCCCTGTACGCCACGACGCTGGGCATCACCCCGGCGACGCCTCAGGGGGCTCAGACTCACTGACCGGACGCCGTCGCCGTGGGGCGGCGGCTCGGGAAGCCGGACAGCGCGGCGGGCCCGGACCGGAGGAGATCTCCTCCGGTCCGGGCCCGCCGCGCTGTCCGGGTCTGCCACGGTTCGGCCGCCCCCCGGACC
>NZ_JBVJMW010000010.1:0-182312 GCF_055583985.1 Streptomyces sp. NPDC104313 | reverse complement strand
GGGGGGGGGGGGGGGGCCGCCCCCCCCCCCCCGGGGGGCGGCCCCCCCCCGCCCCCCCCCCCCCCCCCCCCCCCCCCCCCCCCCCCCCCTGTCCGGGTCTGCCACGGTTCGGCCGCCCGGTCCGGGCGGCCACCGTCGGACGCGCCGTCCGGGGGACGGTCACCGTCGGCCCCGGTGGCCCGGCGGGCGATCGCTGTCAGACGAGGACGACGCAGGAGGCCGCGGGAGCCTCGACGGAGCCCACGTGCCGCGGGACACCCGTCTCGGCGTCCACGGCGAACCAGCTGACATTCCCCGAGTGCTCGTTGGCCGCGTACAGCCACTGGCCGCTCGGGTCGAGGGTGAGGTCGCGCGGCCAGCGGCCACCGCAGCCGACGGTGGCCACCAGAGACGGCTTCTCGCCGCTCTCGTCGAGGGTGAGCACGGAGATGCTGTCGTGACCCCGGTTGGCGGTCCACAGGAAGCGCCCGTCGTGCGCGACGACCACCTCGGACGGATAGGTGCGCGCCGCGTCGTCCGCCGCTTCGCGCTCGGGCAGCACCGGCGTCTCGCCGAGCACGTCGAGGCGGCCCGCCGCCGCGTCCCAGCGACACACGGTGAGGGTCGGCTCCAGCTCGCCGAGGACGTAGGCGAGCGAGCCCGAGGGGTGGAAGGCCAGATGGCGCGGGCCGGCGCCCGGACGCAGGGCCGTCTCACTGTGCACGCGCAGTGCGCCGGTTGCGGGGTCCAGGGCGCAGACGCGTACCGAATCGGTGCCGAGGTCCACGCTGACCACCCAGTTCCCTGAGGGGTCGGCGAGCACCTGGTGGGCGTGCGGGGACTCCTGGCGGCCGGTGTCCGGGCCGCTGCCCTCGTGGCGGAGCACCGAGGCCGCAGCTCCGAGCGATCCGTCGGCGAGGACCGGCAGGGCGGTGATACCGCCCGAGGTGTAGTTGGCCGTGACCAGGTGGTTCGCGGCGAGCGCGAGGTGGGTGGGCGCATCGCCGTCGACGGAGCGGACGGGGCCCAGGAGAGCCGGTACGTCGCCGTCGAGGGCGAAGGCGGCGGCGACGCCCGGGGCGCTCTCGCCGACCGCGTACAGAGCCGTGCCTCCCGGACCGACCGTGAGGAACGAGGGGTCGGGCACGGCGTCCGTGGACCCCAGCACCGTCAGCGCACCGGTGTCCCGGTCCACGGCGGCGGCGGTGATACCGCGCCCGCCCGCCGAGGTGAACGACCCTATGAATGCCCGCCCGGCGCTGTTGCCGATCATCGCGCTACCCCTCTTCACCGTCGCCGTGATCTTCACGGCCGACGGTAGCAGGCAGCCCGCCGCGGTCCAGACCAATGCGGCCGAAAGGAATCGGCGGGGGCCGGCCCTCGGCCCCGGCGAGGCACAGGATCCGCACGCCGCCCGGTAGCGGCTACCGCGGGCGGTCGTCGCACGGCACCGAGGCGGCCGAGGCCGCTGCCATCGTCGAGGGCGTGGGTGACGGGGTGCCGACCCGTGTCGCCCGCCCGGAGATCGCGGTCTGCGCCCGGTTCCCTACCCACACCACGCGGATCGCCGACCGGATCGTAGCGGCGGGACCACCGGTGGTGCGGGTGAAGGGCGAGGAGACGGACGACGCGCTCGGAGTGCGGGTGGGAACGCACAGTATCGGGTCGCGCAGTGGATTCGGGTGGGCTGCGAACCGGATCGGGTCGAGCCGCCGTTCGAGGCCCAGAAGACCGAACTCCGTCTTTGAGGATCAGACGCTCGTCGGGACATCACGCCCACATCAGGGGCGGGGATCGTCGCACCCGTCGTCCCGGGGAAGAGCGGGGCGAGAGCGGCGGCCGCCTGATACGACTCGGCGGTCCTGCCATAGCGGGTGGCGAGGCCACGCCACTGTTTGACGACAGAACCCAGCACCGGCCACCCCGGGCCTCCGCCCCCATCAGGGGTATCGGACCGACCTCCTGAACACTCGTAGGACGTCCGTACGAAAATATCCGTACGGGGGCAACCTGATCCGCCGCCCACCCCGTTCCCCTCATGTGGAACGAGTGAGACGAGGACAGCGAGATGGCCCCCATGAGCAGCGACGGCGACTTCGAGGCGTTCGTGGCCTCCCGGGGGCCGCGCCTGTTGCGGGTCGCCTGGCTGCTGACCGGGGACGCGCATCTGGCGGAGGACCTGCTCCAGACCGTACTGGCGAAAGTTTGGCCCAAGTGGGAGCGGATCAGCCGCGACCACCCCGAGGCGTACATCCGCGCTGCTCTGGTCAACACACACAACTCGTGGTGGCGCAGACGGTGGCGGGGGGAGGTGCCGCACGGCGAGTTCCCCCCCGAGGTGCTCCGGACGCGGTCGGCGGACTCGTACACCCCCTTCGCCTCCGTCGAGCTGGAGATGGTGCTGGCGACCGCGATACGGGCGCTGCCCGCTCGGCAGCGCGCGGTGGTCGTGCTGCGGTACTTCGAGGACCTGAGCGTCGAGGAGACGGCGGCGACGCTGGGCTGCACCCAGGGGACGGTCAAGAGCCAGGCGTCCAAAGCCCTGCGCACCCTGCGGGGACTGCTGCCCCCTCCTACCGCCGAGGGGACGGGTGAACGCCATGCACTCCTGGCACTTTGACAACCGGGGCGCCCGGCCGGACGGGCCGGTGACGGACCCCACCGAGCAGGAGCTGCGCGTCCTGCTGGACCGCGCCACCCCGTACCTGCCCACCCCGGCGGACCGGCTGGGGCAGGTGCGGGAGCGAATCCGGCGCCGCAGACGCCGGGCGGCGGGCGGGGCGGTCCTCGGCGGGGTGGTGCTGGCCCTGACGGCGACACTGCTCCCTCGTGCCGTACTGACCGAGCACGTCGAGGCAGGGCCCGCCGTCGCCGCCACGCCCGACACCCCGAGGAGGCCGAAGGACACGGCCACCACAAGGCTGTACGCCGAGAAGCTGGCCGGTCTGGTCCTTGATGTCCCCCAGAGCTGGCACACCCTGCTGCTGCCCGGCATCCCCGAGGAGGCCATCCGCCCCGAGGGCTACGTCTCGACGGCCCCGCTCAGAGAACCGCCACGGCCGTGCCGGCAGTCCGCGCCGTGCGCACCGGTCGAGCAGCTGTCACCGGAGGACCTGATCGTGGAGTTCGTCCGGTACCGCGGCACCGACTACTTGGCCGCCGAACGGCGCGACGGCCGGAAGCTCGCACCCAGCACGGACGCCGGCCGCGGCTGCTCGGGACAGGCACGGGCGACCTCCTACTCCGGAGTGCTCCCCGGCGCCCCCGAAGCCCGCACGCTGATCACCGCCCACATGTGCGTCGGTGACGACGTGCCCGAACAGACCTTGAAGGAGGCCCTGACGATGGTCGAGGACGCGACGTTCCGTCAGCCGGACTCCCCGGAGCAGAAGGAGAACGGAACCGAGCGATGAACCAGTCGGCGACCCGCACCCGGCGCATACGGCCCGGCATCGCCGTGGCCCTCGCCTCGGGGCTGTTCCTGTCGGCCTGTGCGGCCGAGAAGCCGAGCCGCTCCACCGACGACCGCGCAACCGCCGGTGAGACGGCCGGCCGGGCGGCCCCCGCCACCGCTCCCTCCCCCACCGTGCCCGCTGAACTGCCCGGCCTCGGGCCCCTCACCCGGGCCACGGTCAAGTCCGACACCCGGCAGGTCGTCATCGTGACGGGCGAGGGCGAGGACTCCGACCAGTCCACGGTCCGCCTCTACGAGCGCCACGCCACCCGTGGCTGGGTCCCCGCCGCTGCGGCCTGGCCCGCCCGCAACGGCCACAAAGGCTGGTCGGAGCGGCACATGATGGGCGATCTACGCAGCCCGGTCGGCACCTTCACGCTCACCGACGCGGGCGGCAAGCTGCCGAACCCCGGTACCGACCTGCCATACGACCTCAACCGCGGCCCCGTCTACACCGCCTCCGGTCTCAACCCCGAGAACAAGTCCAAGGCAGGGGCCCTGGACTATGTCGTGGCCATCAACTACAACCGCTACCCCGGCAAACCGCCCTACCACTCCGGCCGCCCGATGGGAGGGGAACGCGGCGGCGGTATCTGGCTTCACGTCAGCCACTACGGCGGCACCGAGGGGTGCGTGGGCATCCCGCGCGAGCAGATGAAGCAACTGCTGCGCTCCCTCAAGCCCGGGGCGAATCCGATGGTCGTGATGGGCCACCGCGCGTCACTGACCCGCTGAGCCGCCCCCTGCGTTCCTGGACTGCCGAGCAGTCCCGCGTGACCGGCCCGCCGTGCCGTCCGGCCCTGTTCGATCTCGGCCCTCCGAGCCGTCCAAGCCGTCCAAGCCGTCCGAGCCGTCCGGACCGGAGCATTTCCGGCCCACTGAGTCGTTCCGCCCTCTCCCTGCCCGGCCCGGACGCGTCCACGACGGACGCCCCGCACATCCCACCCACCGACATCAGCTGGAGCTCTTGATGCCCATACCCTCCCCACGTCCCAAAAGTTCCGCACAACGCGCTTTCGTACGTCGTCCTTCCACGCGCCTCGCGGTGGTAGCCGCCGTGCTTGCCCCGCTCGCCCTGACCGCCTGCGCCTCCGGCGACCCGACGTCCAAGGTGGACGGCAAGGCAGCGGCGCCCACGAAGGCGTCGGGCCCTCCCGCGACGCTCGCGGTGACGCCGAGCGGCAACGGGACAAGGGCCGGGGCGCCGGTGAAGGTCACCGCGCACGGCGGGACCCTGACCTCGGTCTCCGTCACCGACGGAGAAGGCCGGAAACTCAAGGGCACACTGTCCGCGAAGGACACCGTGTGGACCTCGGAACGCCCGGCCGCGCCCGGGGAGACGTACCGGGTGAGCGCGGGGACCAAGGGAGACGGCGGCACCCCGGGCACCCAGGAGACCTCGTTCTCCACCGCGAAGGCCGACAGGGTCAACAAGCTGGAGCTGTGGCCCACGGAGAGGACCGTGGGCATCGCCCACCCCGTCTCCGTCATCTTCGACGCCCCTGTCACGAACAAGGCAGCCGTCGAGAAGGCGCTCAAATTGACCACCGACAACGGCACCGAGGGTTCCTGGGGCTGGATCGAGCACCACGACGGGCACGAGCGCGTCGACTGGCGGCCCAGGGAGTACTGGAAGGCGGGAACGAAGGTCCGGCTGGAAGGACTCCTCGACGGCATCGACTCCGGGGCGACCGGCGGCCTGTTCACCAGGGACTACGACCTCTCCTTCACCATCGGCGCCGCCCAGGTGGTCGAGGTCGACCTCGACAGCAAACAGCTCGACTTCCAGCGCGACGGAAGGAGCGTCCGGAAGATCCCGGTGTCCGGCGGCGACCCCGACCACGGCGACAAGGCGTCCTGGAGCGGCACCCAGGTCCTGATGCGCAAGGCGGGCACGGTCAGGATGACCTCGCAGAGCGTGAACCTGGGCGACGCGTACGACAAGAACGTCGCCTACTCGATGCACCTGACCTGGTCCGGGGCGTACGCCCACGCCGCCCCGTGGAACTCCGCCTACTTCGGCAAGGCCAACAAGAGCTCCGGCTGCATCGGCATGAGCACCGCGAACGCGGCCTCCCTCTACCGGGACATCCAGGTCGGCGACCCGTTCACGGTCACCGGCAAGGACACCAAGGGCCTGCCCCCACAGGGCAACGGCTACAGCAACTGGAACCTGCCGTGGCAGGAGTGGCGGAAGCTCAGCGCACTGAACTGAGCCAGGCCGACCATCCGAGCCCCGGGGCTGCGGGGCTCCTGGGCCCAGGTGACGCTGTCGAGGGGGGCAACGATGTGAGAGGCGCAGAGGCGATCGTTTCCCTCACCGGCTTCGCTGAACAGGGCAGGGGGCTCCAGCTCCCGGACGGCGCCCGGAGTTGACCAACGGGCCTGGACACTGATCCGCGACTTCCTGAGCGATGCTCATGTTGCCCCGCCCGGCTGTGAACGTCGCGACCGTTTCCATCCGGATCCGCTTACGGAACGGCTGCTTCTCCGCGGTCGGGCGCGCACTCCGCGGATGTCTGATGCTGTCAACGGACAGCAGGCCGTCCGAATGAGTGGACATCTCAGATCCTTGTGCGCGCGGGCAGTTGACCACCCTGCCCGATATTGCTGTTCATCCCTCGCATGGGGGGGTGTGAGCGTTGGGGCCCCGTTGCGCTGGCGGTGCGGTGGGGGATATAGCCTCGCGAAGATGAGACCGCTGACTGACACCACCACCGACCAGGCGCCGGCTGATCCAGCCGCCACCGACGACATGCTGGCCACTCAGCCCATCGGATACTGGAGTGGCCTCGCCCACGCCGCCGTCACCCGGCATCTGCGTGACGCGATGGCCAGGACCGATGTCACGCAGCCGCAGTACTGGGTCCTCAACCGGGTGAACGGCGGGCCTGCGGCGCCGAGCCGCGAGGAGGTCGTCATCCAGCTGACGTCCCTCGCGGACGGGCCGCACGAGATCGCTCGTGTCATCGACCAGCTGCTCCACCGCGGCTGGCTCCGGACCGACGACGGGCAGTGCCTGCGGCTCACCGACGCCGGGGAGGCTGCCCGGGTGCGGCTGCGCGAGCTGGTGACCGAGCTGCGCACCGTGGTCCACGAGGGCATCAGCGACGAAGAGTACGTAGCCGCGCTCAAGGTGCTGCGCAGGATGGTCGCCAACGTCGAGGGCGACGGGGGCTCGTAGGTTCTTCCTCTTTGGTCAGTCGACGAACCCATCAGGGGACAGGTTTCTTCGTGTTGGGTCGGCGCCGGGATCGAGGAATCCGTTTCCCGCCGGGAGTCGAAGGTCTTCCCGGACGGGAGCTGGGCGAGTCGGCGGTGGTTTCGTCGGGTCGTTTCGCCCCGGCCCTTGATCTCTTCCTCCCGCTGGATCCGGACCACTTCGGCCGGGTCCCAGCGTTGCGAGCGGGCGGTCGCTAGGACCTCGAGGGCCGCTTGGCGCAAGTATGGAAACATGGGCGGGCGCTGCCTGGCTGATGTCGGGATGCTGCGGGCCGAGTCGGCCGTGTTCGAACCGGTGGCTTCCGACCCGACGGTCTCCCGTCTCGTCGACACCCTCGCAGCAGCTGGGCCGAAGGCCCCTGTCCGCGATACGGGCCGCGCGGGCCGAAACGCGTGAGCGCGTCTGGAACATGGCCGAGAACGCGGCCCCGGATGCCGCGGGGCAGGCGTCCATGGACCTGGACGGGGTGCTCGTGCCAGCACACTCCGAGAAACAGGACGCGACCGCGACGTGGAACCCGGCGCCCACCCGGCGCGACAGCCGGGCCGTCAACCTGGCCACCACCAGCCCGAACAACCGAAACGACCCTCCGAAGAAACCGGCGGACCCTCACGAAAGATCGAGCTGGCTGGACCGGACTCGCCAAGGTACAGCTCGTCGATCATGTGACATACAGCGCCAACGCAAGCGCGCCACTGTTTTTATCCGGACAGAAATAGCTCAAACCTGCGCTTCAGAGATCGCCCTGGTTGTTTAGGGTCATGACCATGGCTGGTGCAGATCAGTCATGGTCATGGATGCGGGGCACCTGGTCCCTCGTCCGGACTGCTCATGACTGAGCAACGTTTTCCGGGGGGAAAGAGATGCGGAATCCACAGGGGAAACCCCTGTCCGGGCACGTGCTGTCGAAGGCTGCTTTCGCGGCACCCTGATCCTTCCAGACACGCGCCCCCACCGCTGACCGTCCTCTGCTTCCGGCATGGGCCGGACGCGTTCCCCACACCGGCCGCTGCTCCTGTACCCGGCATTCGCATGGTCCGAGAGTCTCCCAGGGCTGCCCACCAAGCCCCCGGACCCACGACACCCGCCCGTCGGGCGCCGCCGTGCGACACGGCGGTGCCCGTTCGTTCTGTATCCCGCACACCACATCCCGCACACCACGAGAAAAGGGGAAGTCCCGTTATGCGAAGCAAGACCCCACGAAGATCGCGCTCCACCGCACGACGCGCCGCAGTGGCCGCCACCGCGGTCGTCGCCGCTTTGGCGGTGAGCGGCCAAAGCATCGCCTCCGCCGCCCCTGCCGCACCCCAGCAGCTCCAGGCCGCGGGCATCGGCACCACCGACACTCAGCGTGTTGACGCGGCGGCCGTGGTGCGGCTCGACCCTACGGCGGACGTCCTGCTGCTGAGCGACTACGACTTCATACACGCACTGTGGCAGAAGGCGAACGAGGGCGGGGAGAAGCTGGATTCTGTGCGCAACGCGGCCGAGCTGGCCATGGCCAGCACTCTGGCCGCCGACCACGTCGCCTACATCGTCACCGGCATCCACGAGGCGTACCGGCAGGATCAGCAGCGCGAGCGGGACAAGGCCGAGGCCGAGCGGGCCGCGCGGCTGGCCCGGCAGCAGGCGCTGCTGGCCGTCGGTATCCCGAGCACCCCGGAGCTGCTGGCGCTCAGCGACGACAACTTCATCCGGGCGATCCTGCGGCACGAGGCCGCCGGCCCCGAGGTACGCGCCGCTGCGATGCAGTCGTTGGCCGGCGACGAGGCCGCCTGGCGGGAGTTCATCGTCAACGGCGCTCGCGAGGCCCACAAGCGGGACGTGGCGAAGGAGTTGGAGGAACTGGAGGAGAAGAACCGCCAGGAGGCGGAACGGCTCCGCAACCAGGCCGCCCGCAAGAATGTCGCCGCGCTGTTCCGCCTCCCGGTCACCCAGGGCTTGCTGGACATGAGCAACGACAACTTCATCCGGGAGATGCTGCGGATGGCGCCGGCCGATCTGGCGGGCTCCGAGCTGTACCGGGCCGCTCAGGCCGCAGTGCTCAGCAGCAAGCCATCGGACTGGCTGGATTTCCTCTATACCGGCGCGGACGCCGCCTACAAGCGCGACGACGAGGCTCGCCGCAAGAAGCTCGCGGAGGCCAACGCGCTGCTGGCCCGGCAGATCCTCGACGCCGCGAAGAAGAGCCCGTTCAACCCCAACCTGGTGGCCTCGGCGGAAAAGGCGCTGGCGGCCGGCGACCAGAAGGTCGCGGAGTTCCTCTCGGAGGATGGTCAGAAGCGGGCCCGGCGGCAGTCGCTGTCGCTGCGGGTCCAGAACAGCCCGGAGAAGTGGCTGCCGGTCGCCCACTCGGGTGTCAACGGCGCGGCGGCCACCGTAGGGCCGGTGTCCCCCCAGAACGTCCCGCTGCGGAACAACGCCACCTGGCTTGTCGTGCCGTCGCTGGCGGGCAAGGCCGGCTGCTTCTCGTTCGAGGCGGTGAGCAAGCCCGGCCACTACCTCAAGGGCACCACGCTTGAGGGGACGATCGCCCTCGCGGCCAACACCAACAGCGAGGCGTTCAAGAAGAGCGCCACGTGGTGCCCCGACCTCGTCGGCTGGGTGCCGGGCAAGGCATCGGCCGCCTGGTTCCTGTGGGAGGGCAAGGAGCGCTACCAGGTCAAGGTGAACCAGCGCAACGAGCTGTACACCGCCGGGTGGTACGTCGAGTGGCGCGACCTGCTGCAGGGGTACCCGGCCTGGGAGGTCACGCCTCCCCTGGCGCCGTGAGGGGCGCACAGGCCGGCCGCGCGGCCGGCTCGGAGGAGGGCTCCGCGCGCCCCGTCCGGGCGGGTGGTGGGACCAGGCCGGCCGCGTGGGTGGTTGTCGCAGCGGTGGTGCTGCAGCCGCTCGTCGTCGGCGCGGCCCACGCACACGACGCCCAGCACCTGCTGACCGCTACAGCGGCAGCAGCCTCGTCCAACGTGCCGGCCGAGGGCCCGCAGGCAGTGCTGGCCGCGGCGGCGGCCGGGGCGCGCGAGCAGGTGCGCCGGATCGCCCTGTCCCATCTCCCGGCCGAACTGCGGACCTCGGCGTGGAACGCCCTGCGCAGCACCCGCGGCGACGCAGCCATCGCCGACTGGCTCGCGGTGGGCGGAGGTTACGACCTGGCCAAGCAGCGGCTACGGGACGCCCGTATCCGCAACCGGCTGTTCTGCGAGCAGGTGGTGCGTACCCACCCGGTCGAATTCGCCCCTGCGATCCGCAGCGCGGCCGAAAGGGCCCTGAAGGGTTCCGACGCCGACCGGGCCGCCTTCACCGCGACCGGCTACGCGCAGGCGCAGCAGTTGGACCGGACCTCGCGTGAGACGGCCGCCGAGGAGCAGCAGGCGGTCCGGGACGAGGACCGAGCGTTCGTCGCGGCGCTCGCCGAGCACGATCCGGGCGCGCAGGTGCGGGTGGCGGCGCAGTGGGCTCTGCGGCCGGGCGCCGGGGACGAGGACATCCGCGAGTTCTACGGCTTCGGCTGGGTGAGCGGCGGGGCACTGGACCTGGAGGGCCACCGGCTGCGGACCGCCGAGTCCGAGGCGCTGCGCCACCGAACGCTGACGCTGCTGCTCAAGGCCGCGGCCGAGGCCGAGGACGCTCTGCGCGACGCGTCGGACGCCGCAGCTGCCCGCGCCGAGGCCGAACGGGCCTGGCGGGCGGTGGCCGCGCAAGCCCAGGGCACCCAATCGGCGTGGCTGGAGGAGCGGGACCGTGCGGCCCGGCAGGCCGAGACCTGGCGGGGCGTGCAGGCCTTGGCCCAGAGCGCGGCGGACGAGTTGAGAAAGCGCCTCGCAGCCCCCGCCGGCGCGAACGGAACCGCCTGGTCCAAGGAGGAGCAGGACGCTTCCGGGACCGCCGTCTTCTGGCAGGACATCCTGCGCCAGGCCGAGGACGGTGCGAACCGGGTATCGCAGTGAGCGCTGCCGACCGGTAGCCGGGTGGCTCGCCGAGGAGTTCGGCGGGCCACCCGTGTACGCGAGTTGGCCCGCCGAACTCCTCGGCCGCTGCGCGCCTCGGCCGATCATGCCGCCGGCCGACGAAGGCGTCTCACCCCAGCGGCCGGTGGGCCCGCTGGTCCATTCCACTGATCGGGGTCCATTCCCTGGCCCCGACGTATCGAGGGGGCATTCCCATGAGAGGGACACTCCGGCCGCGAGCCGGAAGACGGACCGGTCGCCTGCGGGCGGGCGTCGTCAAAACCGTGACCATGCTGGTGGCCACGGTAGTACTGGGCGGGCTGGCCACTCCGACGCAGGCCGCGGCCCCGCAGCGGCCCGCGGTGTCCGCAGCCTCACTCGGCGCGCTGCTCACCGCACCGGAGCCGAACACCGCTCCGCCGGCGGCTCCGCAGACGGAACTGGAACGGCTCAGTTCCGACGCCGACCGGCGGCTGGTCGAGGACTACGCCGAGTTCGACGAGGAAGAAGAGGTCAGGGAAGCCGCCAGGAAGGCCTTGGAGAGCAGCGACCCCAACGCCATCCGCGATTTCCTGGAGCACGGAGAAGCCGAAGCACGCCAGCGGGCCCAGGACAAGCGCAACGCCGCCGACGCCGAGAACCGCACCGTCATCGAGGCCATGCGAGGCACCGGCGGCCAGCACTTCAACGCCGAGGTCGAGCGGGTCCTGAAAGGTACGGCCCAGGACCGCGCGGGCTTCATCGCGTTCGGCGCGGAAATCGCCCGGCAGCGCGACAGGACCGCTGAGGAGAACGACCGTAAACGGGCGGAGGAGAACCGCAAGCGGGTCGAGATGCTCGCGGCCTCCGGCGGACCCGAGGTCAAGCGCGGCGCCCAACTCGCCCTGGCCTCCGAGGACGACAAGGTGATCGCGGCGTTCCTCGACCAGGGCTACCTGGTCGCGGCGGAGAAGGACGCCGCCGAGCGGGCCGCCCGGGAGAAGGAACAGAAGGAGGCTCTGGAAGCGGCGGAACGGCTGCGCAAGCTGGCCGCGAACACCGCTCGCGCCGCCGAGGCCCGGACCAAGCTCATCGCCGTGCACGGGGATGCCGTACGCGCCCTGAAGAACGCCTCCAACGCGATGAGCCTGTCGGCCGCCGCATCCCGGGAGGCGGACCGGATGCTGTCCGCGGACAAGGCGGGCAAGCGGCTGTCGGACTACACGGCGGTCAAGAACGAGGCGACCCGGCAGGTCGGCTTCGCCGACACCGCCGCCAAGCAGGCGCAGGTCGCCGCCGGGCAGGCCAAAGTACAGGCCGACATCCTGGTGGAGACCGGGCTCACCCACGGTATCCAGTGGTCGCAGGTCGCCACGGGCATCGCCGCGGCGGCCGACGCTGCCTGGCGCGCGGCGCAGACCGCCCGGCACGCCATTGATGCCACCGCCGCCCATGCGGCCGGCCTGAACGCGGCCAACCAGGCCGAGCTGCACGCCAAGCAAGCCGAAGCCTGGCGCCTCAACGCCCAGGAGCACGCCAAGGCCGCCGCCGCCATGGCCAAGCAGGCCGAGTCCCAGGCCAACGTAGCCGCCGACGCCGCCACCAAGAGCCGACAGGCCCGCCTCGACGCCGAGGCGGCGGAGAAGAAGGCCTGGGAGCACGCCCAGAAGACCCGTGACGCCCGGGTGGAGGCCCAGAACCAAGCGAAGATCGCGGCCGCGCAGCGGACCGTGGCCGAGCGGGAGCGCACCCTGTCGGCCGAGGCGCGCGCCCGCGCCGAGCAGGAGGCCGTCACCGCGGCCGAAGCCCGTACCCGCGCCGACACCGAGGCCCGGACCGCCTCGGCCCACCGCGCGGAGGCGCAGGTCGCGGCGGGCGACGCCTCGGCCGCCCGAGGCCGCGCCACCGAGGCGGAGGGGAAGGCGGCCACGGCCGACACGCTGGCCCGCGCCAACGAGACCACCGCGCGCCAGGCGCGCGAGCAGGCTTCCCAGGCCGAACGCGACCACCGCGCGCAAGACGCCCGGGCGCGGGCTCTGGAAGCGGTTGCCGCCGCCACTCAGGGCACCGAGCACTCCCAGACCGCGCGGGCGGAGGCGGTACAGGCCAGGAACGAGGCCGATGGAGCGGCCACAGCCGCCTCCCGGGCACGCACCGCAGCGGACGCGGCCAACGCGGCGGCCACCCGTTCGCGCACCGCCGCGATCGAAGCCCAGGGCGCCGCCGCCCGCTCCCGTGCCGCGGCCGCCGAGGCCACCGCGCACGCCGCACGGGCGGACGCCGCCGCCGACCGGGCCGAGGCGGCAGCCGCCGCGGCCGACGCCGCCGCGGGCCGGGCCCAGTCGCAGGCCGCGGCCACCCACGCCGCCGCCCAGCGCGCCGGAACCAAGGCGCTGGAGGCGACCGCGCAGGAAGCCCGCGCCGGACACGCCGCCCACGAGGCGTCCCGCCTGGCCGGACTGGCCGCGATCGAGGCCAACGGCGCACTCCAGTCGGCCCACCGCACGCGCGACGAGGCCGACGGAGCGACCCGCGAGGCTGCTATGGCCCAGCTCCAGTCGACCATCGCGGTTCAGGCCGCGGCTGCGGCCCGCTCCACCGCCGCGGGTATCGCTGCCCCGGCCGACACCGCCATCAGTCTGGCCGCCCCGTTCTCCGGGACGGATGTCGGAGCCGACTTCGCTGTCGCGGTGGCCAGGGCTGCGCTGGCCCTGGGCGCCGAGCAGGTCGCCTCTGCTGAGGCCAAGGCCGCTGAGGCGATCAAGGCGGCCACCGCCGCGGAGGAGGCGGCCAAGAAGGCGAACGCGCAGGTGGCGCCCGCCTACACGGCCGCGGCTCAGGCCGCCCGGTCCACCGCCGACGCGGCTCGCTCCGCCTCCCGCGCAGCCGTCTCCGCCGCTGCGGCGGCGGACGACGCCGCCAAGGCACGCGCCGCCGGCACCCGGGCGGCCCAGGCGGACGCCCAGGCACAGGCGGACGCCAGGACCGCCCGCGAAGCCGCCGACCAGGCGTACGCGGACGCCACAGCGGCCCGGGACGCCGCCACACGGGCGGAGGTCGAGGCCACCCGCGCCCGCAAGGCCGCCACCGAGGCCGAGAACCAGGCGGCAGCCGCCGTCAGCGCCGCGAACCTCGCGGAAAGGGAGGCCGCTGCCGCACAGAGGCTGGCCGAGCAGGCCGAACAGGACGCGGCCGACGCCGCCCGCCTCGCCACCTCCGCCGAGGAACACGCCAAGTCCGCCGAAGCCGCCGCCAAGAACGCCGGCACCCACGCGGAAGAGGCCAAAAGGGCCGCGGAGCGGGCCGAGGAGGCCGAACGCGAGGAACAGCGCAAGGCGTTGGCCGACGCCGCGAAGAAGAACCCGAAGTACACCGATCCGCAGCCCGGCGGCGGGGGCGGTGACCCCGGCAGCGGCACCGAGGCCCTGCGGCGGCTGGTCCTCGAGCTCTCCACCGAGTACGCACTGGAGCAGGCCGGTCTGAGCGAGGAGGAACTGGCACTGGCCCGGGAGCTCTCCGGCCAGGACCTGTTCGACTACCTGAAGGACAACGGCGCCGACATCCTGGTGGAGCTGTTCGCGGAGGACATCAAGGAGTGTATCGACGACCCGGACATCGGGATCTGCATCTGGGCCGTCGTGCAGAACGCAGGTCCGGTCAAGCTGGTGAAGATCGGGAGCAAACTGCCGAGAGTCAGCAAGGCCGTCTGGGGCATCAAGGGGTTCCTGGAGAAGGTCGACAAGGCCCGCAAGAAGGTCGACACGTTCACCGGCAAGCTGGCGGACGCCAAGGAGAAACTGGACCGGCTGGGAGCCACCTGCGACCGCGACTCCGGCGGCGGCACATCCGGTACCTCGAAGGCGTCGACCGTCCAACGGTCCTCCGCGCGGGCCGATGACAAGCCGAAGCCGGACACGGACTGCACGTTCCCCATCTACCGGACTCCGAAGACCGTGGACGTGGCCTACGAGAAGCTGCACGGCCCGAACCCGGCCTCGCGGGTGGAGGGCGGCAACGATCTGATCTACTTCGGAGAGCAGAGTGTCGCGGCCGAATACTGGGGGCGCGGTCCCTACGCCTCCGGAATGTACCGGTACGACATGGACATGAAGTTCCTGGTGCAGTTCGCGAAGGACGCCAAGCGCTACGACTGGAAGGGACCGGGTGGGACACCCAGAGTCGAGTGGGAGATCCCCTATTCGAGGCTGGCCGAGTTCAACGGCCTCACCGTCGACCGCACCTGGATTCCCAAGCCGTGAGGAGACTGACCGAAATGTCGTCGATGCTCCACCACGAATACGACGTGCGTGTCCTCGCGGTACGCCCCTGGGGCCTGGACGTGGTACTCCCCGACGGCACCGCGGGTCTGATCGACAACGCCAAGGACCCGCACTGGCCGGACGGTGACCAGGAGTCGTCCGTCGACACCGTCGTCCGGGCCGTGGTCCTGGACGACGAGCGCGACCCCGTCCGGCTGAGCTCTCTGGACGACGACAGGGCGATCGCCCGCTCTCTGAGGGAGGGCATCGGCGGATAGCACGGACAGCCGTACGGCGGAGGGCGGCACCCCACACAGAGGTGCCGCCCTCCGGTGTGCGTCGGAGCGTTCACCTCGTGTACCCCGCGTGCGCCGATCCCGACGCCGGCGTCGCGATGTCGGCCTCCAACCAGCCGTGGTGCAGCAGCTCTCGGTCGGCGTCGGCTTGCCAGGACTCGTCCAGGTCCCCGCGCGGCCAAGGCCCGCGGCGCAGCAGACCGCCGGAGTCGGCACGGCAGGGAACTCGACGCGAGCCATGCCTCTCCGGCCTCCCCGCCCGCAGGCCGTCGTCGCTCTGATCGAAGCAGCGGCGAGCGAGACATCGGGCTGACCACCTTCCCGGACACACGGCCGGTGTCCGATGGTTTCTCCGCCCGTCATCGGCCGCTTCACGGCACGGGAGAGGGCCGGAACCAAGGCGCGCGGCTCGATGTCCGAGCTCTCACCGGAGGAGCGTCACGGGGAACGCAGCAGCCCCCTGCCGATCTCGGCGAGGCGGTCGGCCAGGTCCGGGCGCTCGCCCAGGCGGCCGGTGCGGACGGCGTTGTCGACGACGGTGAGGACCGCGCACACGGTGATCTTTGCCTCGGCCGCGTCGAGTCCGGGCGTCACCTCGTCGAGAATCCGTGCCCACAGGGCGAGATAGTCGCGCTGGGCCTGCCGGGACGCCTTGCGTTCCTTCTCCGGGAGCTGGTCGAGTTCGCCGATGAGCAGGCCGATCAAGTGGCTGTGCCGCTGGGCGAATTCGATGTACGAGCGGAGCAGCCCGGTCAGGCTCTCCTCCGGGGTGGCCGCGCGGGCGAGGGCCTCGGCCGTGCCGGCCCTGCGCTGTTCGCCACCTCGGGCCACCGCTGCGACGAGCAGGTCCGTCTTGCTCGGGAAGTGCTTGTAGATGCTCGGCCCGGAGGCACCGGCGGCCTGGCCGATGTCGTCGGTGCTCACCGACTGGAAGCCGCGTTCGTCGAAGAGGCGGATGGCCTCGTTGAGGATCTCCTCGCGTCGGGAGACGGCGAGTCCGGCGTATGCCGACAAAGGCCGTGCACGGTCCTGCGACCGCGCGGCCGGGGTGCCCAACGGCTGATGGGCGGCCACGTCGGCGAGTCGGTACATCAGCTGCTCGAAGCGGCGCCTGGGGAGGGAGAACCGGTGTCCGGAAATGCTGCCGAAGACGGAGAGGACCGCCCAGGCGATCAGCTCGGCGTCGCCGGCATGGAGTTCGGGAACGGCGGCACGGACGAGGGAGCCGACACGGCCTGCGATGTCGCTGAGGGCCCGCCGCAGTTCCTCGCGGTTCGCCTCGGGCAGATTTCTGGCCTCGCGCTGCCACAGGACCGCGGCGCCACGTCGGTCCACGCTGTGGGAGGCGACGGCACGGAGGTACGACTCCAGGTCCGGCGCCGCATCCACGGCGGCGGACATCTTGTCGATGGTGGCGGTGACCACGCTCAGAAGCAGACCGGGCTTGCCTTTGAAGTGCCGGTAGAGCGCGGGGGCCGTGATGTCGACCGCCATGGCGACGTCCGCGACCGACACGTTGTGGTAGCCGCGCTCGCAGAAGAGGTCGGCGGCGGCCGCGAGAATCCGCGCCTTGCGGTCGGGAGGTCTGCGCGCCGTCACCCGAGTCGGCTCCTCTGTCCGCATTCCACTCCGCCCCTGCTGCCGGGAAGGTATCCACTGATCACTTGCCGTCCACACTACTGCAGGCGTCACTGGGGAAGGAACTGGTCATATAGCGTTAGCAAGAATTAACTTCTGCCCGGTACGACGACGGTCGCGGCTCCTCCGCCCGTTCCTCGGCGAGGTCGAGCATGGCGCGCGCGGCCGGTGAGAGCTCGCCGATCCGGTGGAACAGCGAGCAGTGGCGCGGTACGGAGAAGTCCACGGGCCTGATCACCGCGCCGAGCGCTCCGGCCGCCCGCGCGCCCGGCTCGGGCAGGACCGTGGCGCCGGCGCCGGCGAGGACGAACGGGACGACGGCGTCGCGGTGGGCGGTGTCGACCGCGACGGTCAGCGGCGGCAGGCCGCGCGCCGCGAGTTCGACGGAGATCCAGGTCCCGATGGCGGATTCGGCGGCGGCGCCCATCACGACCTCGTGGCGCGAAAGCTCCGCGAGGCCGACCGGGGCGTCCGGCAGCGCGGTGCCCGGCGGGAAGACCGCCATGAGGGGGCTGGGGGCGACCGGCACCGCGCGGTGTTTGGGGTACGGCGCCGGGTGGTCGTGGAGCAGCAGCTCCGCCTCGGCCCGCCGTAGCGACGCGAAGCCCTCGGCGCCGTTGGCCGCCTCCCGCACTCTCACCCGTACGCCCGGGTAGCGGCGGCGGAACTCCGAGATCAGTGAGACGGCCGGGTCGACGGCCAGGGCGGGGACCATCGCGAGATCGAGCTGACCCGTCGCCAGCTGCCCCACTTCCTCGACGGCCGTCCGGACGCTGTCGAAGGCACGGAGCGTCCGCCGGGCGGGGCCGAGCAGGGCGCGGCCCGCCGGAGTGAGGGTCAGTTTCCGGCCCCGGAGGACGAGCGGGGTGCGCAGTTCGCGTTCGAGCTCGTGGATGGCCTGGGAGACGGAGGGCTGGCTGAGGTGAAGCCTCCGTGCCGCCGCCGAGATGCTGCCCGCTTCCACGGCCGCCACGAAATAGCTGAGATGACGCCGTTCCATAGGTATTACCTATCACATCTGAAGGAATCTCCAGGCTTCACCGGTACCGCTGGGCGGCATAGCGTGCCGTGCAACGGACCACCGGGCGAAAGAAGGACCCGATGCAGGCCATTCATCGCGCGTTGCGCGTCCTGGAGACGGTAGCCGAGCACCAGCCCATCGGGGTCGGCGAGATCTCCCGCATCTGCGAGCTGCCGAAGTCGACGGTCCAGCGCTTGGTTCAGGCGCTGTCGGCGGCCGGCTGGCTCCGGACCGCGGGAAAGGAGCGGACCCGCTGGGCGCTCACGTCCCGCATGCTCACCCTCGGCAGCACGGCCCGCGACGAAAGCGACGTGCGCGGGGCGGCCCTCGGGCCCATGCGGGCGCTGGGCGAGCTCACCGGGGAGACGGTCACCCTCCAGGTCCCGGACGGTCCGTACCGCATGGTCCTGATCGAGCGGATCGACTGCCGTCATCCGGTCCGTACGGTCAACCGGCTGGGCGCCACCTCCCCCGTCACCGCCACGTCCACAGGTCTCGCCGTGCTCGCCCTGATGCCGGACGAGGAGGTGGAACGGGTGCTCGCCGAGCCGGTCCCCCGGCTGACCGCCCGTACCGTCACCGCTCCGGTCGAGCTCCGTCGGCGCGTCGCCGAGGTGCGAGCGCGGGGATACGCGGTGAACCACGGCCAGAACCGGGACGGCGTGTGCGCCGTGGGCACCGCCGTCATCGACCCCTTCGGCCTGCCGGTCGCCGGGATCGGGCTCTCCCTGCCCGACAGCCGGTTCGACACCCGGCGCGTGCCGTGGTGGGCGCGGCAGCTGCGCGAAACGGCGGCCACCATCGCAGCCGCCCTGACCGGCTGACCGGCTGACCGGCTGACCACGAGCCCGGGAGCGGGCCGGCCGGCAACGGACCACCACACCTGACCCTCACCACTACGGACAAGGAAACGCGGACGGATGAGCACGCGGAACGAGACCCGGCAGGGCACGTTCATGACCGAGGAACGGCTGGCGATACGAGACCTGGCACGGGAGTTCGTCGCCAGGGAGGTCCTGCCGGTGGCGAACGAACTCGACCCGGTGCAGGGCGAGATCCCCATGGAACTGCGCGCCAGGATGGCCGACCTCGGCTTCTTCGGCATCCTCGTCCCCGAGAAACACGGCGGCCTGGGCCTCGGTGTGTCCGAGTACGCGCTGATCGTCGAGGAGCTGGCGCGCGGCTGGATGAGCGTGGCCAGCCTGATCGCACGTGGGCAGCAGTTCGCCCACGGTTTCAGTGCCGAACAGCAGGCCACGTATCTGCCGAGAATGGCGCGCGGAGAGTTCCTGAGCGCCTTCGCGCTGTCGGAGGCCGAGGCCGGTTCCGATGTGGCGAACCTGCGCTGCCGCGCCGAGCGCGAGGCCGACGGCGGCTGGCGGATCACCGGACAGAAGATGTGGTGCACCTTCGCCGACGGCTCGGACTACCTCCAGGTCTTCGCCCGTACGGAACCCCTCGACCCGGCACACCGTTCGCGCGGCATCACCAGCTTCCTGATGCCGAAGGGGCGCGGCAGCCTCCCCGACGGAGTCACGGGTACTCCGGTGCGCAAGATCGGGTATCACGGCTGGAAGACCTGGGAGTTGTCCTTCGACGACGCCCGCGTCGAGCCCGGGATGACCGTGGGCGAGGAGGGCCATGGCTTCCAGGTCGCCATGGGCGACCTGGTGATCGCCCGGATCCACACGGCCGCCCGTGCCGTCGGCCTCGCCCGGGGCGCGCTGGAGGACTCGATCGCGTACGCCAAGGAGCGTACGCAGTTCAGCCGGCCGATCGGCGACATGCAGGCCATCCGCTTCAAGATCGCCGACATGGCGACCCGGATCGAGGCGTCACGGGCCCTGCTCCATGGGATCTGCGCGGACCACGACGCCGGACACCCCTCCAACCTCCGTGCGTCCATGGTGAAGCTGCACGCGACCGAGATGGCGGAGCGCGTCACCAGCGAGGGCATCCAGATCCACGGCGGCGCGGGGTACACCACGGACTTCGCCGTCGAGCGGTACTGGCGCGACGCCCGTCTCACCAAGATCTTCGAAGGCACGTCGGAGATCCAGATGAAGATCATCTCCGACACTCTGCTCGGCCGATGACCACGGCCGTGCCGCCCGCCGGTCCCCTCACGGGGCTGACCGTCCTCGACCTGAGCCGGATGCTGGCCGGCCCGTTCTGCACGATGGTCTTCGCCGACCTGGGCGCCACCGTCCTCAAGGTCGAGCCGCCGTTCGGCGACATGATCCGCGATCAGGGACCGTACGCCGAGGGCGATGAACTCCGCGCCTACGGCGGCTACTTCCAGAGCGTGAACCGCAACAAGCAGGGCCTGGTCGTCGATCTGACCACACCGGAGGGTGGTGAGGTGATCCGCCGGCTGGCCACCGCGGCGGACATCCTGGTGGAGAACTTCCGGCCCGGTGTCATGGAGCGGAACGGACTGGGCTACGAGGAACTCGCCGCGCTCAACCCGCGGCTGGTCTACACGGCCGTACGCGGGTTCGGTGATCCCCGCACGGGTGTCAGCCCGATCCAGGACTGGCCCAGTTTCGACATCGTCGCCCAGGCCATGGGCGGGCTGCTCGGCATCACCGGCCCGGCCGGCGGACCGCCCGTGAAGACCGGTCCGGGGTTCGGCGACATCGTGCCCGCCCTGTTCGCCGCCGTCGGCACCCTTGCCGCCGTACGCGAGCGGGAGAACAGCGGGCGGGGCCGGTTCGTGGACGTGGGGATGTACGACGCCGTGGTCGCCGCCTGCGAGCGGATCGTCTACCAGTACGCGTACACCGGCGCCGTACCGGGACCGGAGGGGAACGCGCACCCGCTGCTGTGCCCCTTCGGCCTCTTCCCGGCGCGCGACGGCTTCGTCGCCCTGGCCGCCGCGCCCGCCGACCACCACTGGCGGCTGCTGTGCGAGGCGATGGGCCGGCCCGCGCTGGGTGGGGACGCGCGCTACGCCCGTAACACCGATCGGGTGGCCCGACAGGCGGAGGTACTCGGCCTCGTCGCCGAGTGGACCGGCCGCCACACCCGTACGGAACTGGCGGACCTGCTGGGCGGCAAGGTCCCCTTCGGGCCGGTCAACACGGCCGACTCGCTTTTCGAGGACCCGCACCTCAAGGCCCGCGCCATGCTCCAGGAGGTCGAACACCCGGGCCTCGCAAGGCCGGTGACCATCGCGGCGACCCCCATCCGGTTCGCGGGCGGCGGCGAGCCGACCGTACGACGGGCGCCGCTCCTCGACGAGCACACCGACGACATCCTGCGGCAGGCCGGATACGGCGACGACGACATCGCCCGGCTGCGCGCGGCCGGAGCCGTCGGTGCGCCTTCCTCCGACCCGCCGTCCATCGCGTGAACGTGAACGACCGAGGGAGAGACACCATGGGAAGCCTCGACGGGCGCGTCGCGATCGTCACCGGCGCCGGGCGCGGACTCGGGCGGGAACACGCCCTGCTGCTCGCCGCCGAGGGCGCCAGGATCGTCGTCAACGACCCGGGCGTCGGAGGCGACGGACTCGGCGCGGACGAGAGTCCGGCGCACCAGGTCGTCGCCGAGATCCGGGCCGCGGGTGGCGAGGCGGTCGCCGACACGGGCAGGGCCGACGACTTCGACGCGGCCGGAGCACTGGTCGACCGCGCCGTCTCCGCCTTCGGCGGACTTCACATCCTGGTCAACAACGCCGGCATCACCCGGGACGCCACCGTCGTGAAGATGACCGAGGCCGCGTGGGACTCGGTCGTCTCGGTCCACCTCAAGGGGCACTTCGCGACGCTGCACCACGCCGCCGCCCACTGGCGGGCGGAGGTGAAGGCCGGTCGTGTCGTCCGCGCGTCGGTGATCAACACGTCTTCGGGATCCGGCCTGCGCGGCAATCCAGGACAGCTCAACTACGCCGCCGCCAAGGCCGGTATCGCCGCGATGACCGTCGTCGCCGCGCGGGAACTGGAGCGGTACGGCGTACGCGTCAACGCGATCGCCCCCGTCGCCCGCACCCGCATGACCCTCGACACGCCGGGGCTCACCGAGAAACTCGCGGCGCGCGTCGGCGAGTTCGACGCCTGGGACCCCGCCAACGTCTCCCCGCTGGTTGCCTGGCTGGCCGCCGGGGAGTGTCAGGTCAGCGGCCAGATGCTGATGATCCGCGGCGGGCGGATCGACGTGTACGAGGGCTGGACCGTCCGCGAGACGCACCAGAACGAGGGTCGCTGGACCCGCGAGGCCCTCGACACCGCCCTCGCCGGTCTTCCCTCCTCCCCTCCCCCGCTTGTCCCCTCCGTCTGACCCCTTGCTCCTGAAAGGCCGCCATGTACACCACGCACATCGGTAGTTCCACCGCCGACTCGATCGATATCTACGGCTACGACCTGTGCTCCGAGATCATCGGCCACGCCAACCTGGCCGACCTCGTCTTCCTCGGCGCACGCGGCCGGCTGCCCGCCGAGAACGAGTCCAGGATGCTCAACGCCCTCATGGTCGGCATCGCCGAACACGGTTTCACGCCCAGCTCCCTCGCCGCCCGTCTCACCTGGCTCGGCGCCCCCGAAGCCACCCAGGCCGCCGTCGCGGCCGGCCTGCTCGGCGCGGGCAGCGTGTACCTCGGCGCCATGGAGCTGACCGCGCGGACCCTCCAGGACGCTCTGGCCGCCGCTCCCGAGGGGCAGGACGCCGAGAAGACCGCGGCCACTGTCCTCGAGGCGTACGAGAAGAGCGGTGAGAGGGTTCCGGGCTTCGGCCACCCCACCCACCGACCCCGCGACCCGCGTACGGCCCGCTTCTTCGAGCTGGCGGAGGAGTGCGGCATGCTCGGGCGGCACGGTCTGCTGCTTCAGGCGGTGCACGCCGGGATGGAGCGCCGTCGGGGCAGGATGATCACCCTCAACGGGGCGGGTACCTTCGGCGCGGTCCTCTCCGACCTGGGGTTCGTCTGGCAGCAGGTCCGTACGGTCGTGGTGGCCGCTCGCGCCGTCGGCCTGGTGGGTCACATCGCCGAGGAGGCCGCGCGCGGCACCGCCGACAGCACCGCCCAGGCGCTCTACCGACACGTCGAGCACCACACCGACTACCGGCCGCAGCGCTGAACCGGACGACGACCATGGTCGCTCTCGCCGACAGACTGGCCCGCTGGGCGCACGCGCACCGGCCGGACGCCGAGGATCTCGCCCTCGCCGACCGCTCGCTGCGGGACACGCTCGCCGTCACCCTGGCCGCCCGTGATCACGAGGTGGCCGGCCTGGCCACACCGCTTCCCGACGCGGCCCGCTGGGCGGCGGTCGGTCACGTCCTCGACTTCGACGACGTACAGATCGAGTCCACCAGCCATGTCAGCGTGGTCGTCGTCGCGGCGGCCCTCGCGACCGGTGGTGCCGCACGCGCCTATCTGGCCGGAGCCGGTGTGATGACGCGGCTCGGCACGGTTCTCGGCTGGCCGCACTACGCGGCCGGCTGGCACGCCACCTGTACGCAGGGGGCGCCGGCGGCCGCCGTCGCCGCCGGGGTCGCTCTCGGCCTCTCCCCCGAGCAGCTGGCGACGGCCATGGCGCTGGCCCTGCCGGCGGCGGGTGGTGTCCAGGCGGCGTTCGGCACGCACGCCAAGTCCCTGCAGGTCGGCTTCGCGGCCGAGGCGGGGGTACGGGCGGCCCGTCTGGCCCTGGCCGGGGCGAGCGCCGAGCCTCGCGCCCTGGACGCCTGGCTGGAGCTGGTCGGCGGGGCGGGCGGCGAGGTCGACACGAGTGGCCCGGCGGTCCCCGGTGGTCTCGCGGTCAAGCTCCACCCCTGCTGCTACGCCATGCAGCGTCCCATCGCCGCCCTGCGCGCGCTCGGGGAGCGGCACGGGCATGTCGATCACGTCGGCATCGAGCGGATCGTCGTCACGACACCGGAGGCGTCCATGCGGCCCTTGATCCACGACCGGCCGCGGACCGGCCTGGAGGGCAAGTTCAGCATGCCGTACGCCGTCGCCGCGACGCTGCTCGACCGCTTCCCGGACTTCACCTCGTTCACGGACGAGGCCGTCGGGCGACCGGAGGCCCGGCGCCTGGTCGACATGACGGAGACCGTTCGTGTCCCCGGCGGGGACGGGCTGCTGTCGGGGGCGGTCGACATCCGCCTGGAGCTCGGCGACGGCAGGCAGCTGCACACGAGCCTCGCACAGCCGCCCGGCTCGCCCCTGCGGCCCCCCGGGGCCGCCGACCTGGCGAGCAAGTTCGCCGCGTGCGGCACCGACGTACCGGGGCTGCTGGGCGGTCTGACCTGGTCGTCCGCTCGCGAGCTGTTGGCAGCCGCCCATCCGCGCAACACCCAAACCCTAGACAGCGGGGTTAGCAATGATTAACTTATTGCCTGGTCGCAGTCGACTGAACCGGCATCATCGACGCGTTTCCGCACGGCAACTGAGATCACTGAAGTTACCGACGATTCACACATGCGCGATCCGCCCCAGCCCGTCGCGAGCCACGCCCGCGCAGCGCTCCTTCACCGCGAAACCTGCGAAACCCGCGAAACCCGCCAGGAGATCTCGTGACCCACGTTCGGCCGAAGAACATGCCGCCGTCCCTCGACATCCCGAAGGCCGGTGCCGACGCCCTGCTGGCCGGCGCCGCCCGCGCGTACCCGGACCGCGTCGCCCTGCTCGACGGTGAGGAGTCGCTGACCTTCGCCGAGCTCCACTCGGCCGCCCGCCGGGTCGCGGGCGGACTGCGTGAGCGGGGTCTCGTCCCGGGGGACGCGGTCGCGCTGCACATGCCCAACACGTACTGGTACATCGTGGCGTACTACGGCGCGCTCTGCGCCGGCCTCCCGGTGGCGCCGATCAACCCGGCCCAGCCGGTCGGCGCACTGCGCGACCAGCTCGCCGGCTGCGGCGCCAAGGCGGTCTTCACCCACCCGGCCAACGCGGTCGCGCTGGTCGAGGCGGCGCCGGAGGCGATCACCCTGACCGTCCACGTGCCGGGAACGGCCGCCGGACCGGCTCCCGACGACGCCGTCCTGCCCGAGGGATCGCTCCCGCTGGCCGACCTGCTGCTCGCCGGCCCGCTGGAGGACTACAGCGTCGACCCCGAGCTCGTGGCGCACCTCCAGCTGACCGGTGGCACCACCGGCTTGACCAAGGCCGTACGTGTCCTGCACCGCAACCTCGTCGCCAACGTCCTGCAGACCAGCTGCTGGCGCGCCGCGTCGCTGCCCTTCATCGACGAGGAAGGCGGCATCCGGGTCGAGCGCATCGACGACCCGGCGCCGAGGACCGTCGTTCCCGGTGAAGGCTTCAACATCGCCATCGCCCCGCTCTTCCACGGCCTCGGCCTGGTCAGCCACAACGCCAACACCCTGCTCGGAGCCACCTCGGTCATCACCGGTGGCCGCTTCGACGCCGATCAGTTCATCCGCGACATCGAGCACTACGGCGTGACCCATCTGTCCGGCTCCCCCGCCATGTACTACGGGATGCTGCGCAGCCCCGAGCTCGACAAGCGGAACGTCTCCTCCGTACGCATGATCACGTCGGGCGCGGCACCGATCGACACGACCGCCCTGCGCAAGCTGCGGGACGTCTTCTCCCAGGCCAGTGTCACCGAGGGCTACGGGCTGAGCGAGGCGACCATGGGCCTGACCATGTCGCCTCCCGGCGCGGATATCGAAACGCCGATCGGCAGTGTGGGAGTCACCATCGCCAACACCGAGGTCGCGATCCGGGCCGAGGACGGTGTCACCGTGCTGCCCCAGGGCACGACCGGTGAGATCTGGGCGCGCGGGCCCCAGATCACCGACGGCTACCAGGACGAACCGGAGCTGACGGCCGAGCAGTTCGTCGACGGCTGGCTCCGTACCGGCGACATGGGCCGCTTCGACGAGAACGGCTTCCTGTTCCTGGTGGGCCGAGCCAAGGACATGCTCATCTACAAGGGCTACAACGTCTACCCGCAGCCGCTGGAGGAGCTTCTCTGCTCTCATCCGGCGATCGCCCAGGCATCGGTGGTCGGCCGGGCGCATCCGGAACTCGGTGAGATCCCGGTCGGGTTCGTGGTCCTGCGCCCGGGCGCCGAGGCCGAGGCGGCGCGGGGAGGGGAGTTCCTGGTCGAGGTGATGGGGCACGTCGCCGCGCAGGTCGCGCCGTACCAGAAGGTCCGTGAGCTGCACGTGGTGGACAGCCTGCCGCTGACCCCGACCGGAAAGATCCTCAAGTCCCGGCTGCGGCAGCGGCTCCGGGACGAGCTCGCCTGATTCCCCTGCCGCCGTCCCTCCCGCCTGTCCGAGATGAGGAAACACCCGTGGAAGCCGAAGAGTTCAAGGCAGTCCTGGAAGCGGTCCGCCGCTTCGTGCGCGAGGACGTCGTCCCGCGCGAGCGCGAGATCGAGAGCAACGACGAGGTTCCGGCGGAGATCCGGCGCAAGGCCGTCGACATGGGCCTGTTCGGCTACACGCTCCCGGAGGAGTACGGGGGTATGAACGCCACCGTCGAGGAGGACGCCCGGCTCTGCTTCGAATTCGGTTACACCAGTCTCGCGTTCCGGTCGATGTTCGGAACGAACATCGGCATCGCCGGGCAGGTGCTGGTCAACTACGGCTCGCGGGAGCAGCGGGAGACGTGGCTGCCGCGCCTGGCCGAGGGGGCCGTGGCCTCCTTCGCGCTGACCGAGGCCGAGGCGGGTTCCGACCCCTCGGGCATGACCACACGCGCTGTGGACACCGGCGACGGCTCGTACGAGATCTCCGGCGCGAAGAGATTCATCACCAATGCCGCCGTCGCGGACGTGTTCATGGTCTTCGCCCGGACCGACGAGGGCGCGAAGGGGACGGACGGGATCTCCTGCCTTCTCGTCGAGCAGGGCTCTCCGGGCCTGACCGTGGGCCCCAAGGACGCCAAGACCGGTCAGGCCGGCGCCTGGACCTCCGAGGTCTTCTTCGACAAGGTGCGCGCCCCGCACTCGGCCGTTGTCGGCGGCATGGCCGGCCGGGGCTTCAGCGCCGCGATGCGTTCCCTCGCCAAGGGACGGGTGCATGTGGCCGCGCTCTGCGTCGGACAGGCCACCCGCGCGCTGGAGGAATCGGTCGCGTACGCCCGGGAGAGCAAGCAGGGCGGCGAGCCCATCGGGCGCTTCCAGCTCGTGCAGGCGTTGCTCGCCGAGAGCCGCGCCGAACTGGACGCGGCGCGGGCGCTGGTCCTGGACGTCGCCCGCAGGTACGACACGGGCGAGGACACCAAGATCGGCCCGTCGACGGCCAAGCTCTTCGCCAGCGAGATGGCCGGCCGGGTGGCCGACCGGGCCGTACAGGTTCACGGCGGCATGGGCTACATGCGCGAGGCGACGGTCGAGCGAATCTCGCGCGACGTCCGCGTCATGCGGATCTACGAAGGCACCAGCGAGATCCAGAAGCTCATCATCGGCCGCGCTCTGCTCCGCGGCTGATCGGACTTCCACCCTATTGGCACCGACCGGACGAGGACATATCAGCATGACCACCGCACCGGAACCGAACTGGGACGACCGGACCGACCACGTCAACGCGACCCGTGGCCTGATCGACCGGCTCGAGCCCTGCGTCATCCGCAACGCCGAGGGCCGCGTCGTCTGGGACAACGACCGCTGGGACTTCCTGACCAAGGACGACTGCCCCGCGTCGGTCGACCCCAGCCTGTGGCGCCAGGCCGGACACAACACCGCGCAGGGCCTCTTCGAGGTCGCGCCCGGCTTCTACCAGATACGCGGACTCGACGTTTCCAACATGACGATCGTCGAGGGCGAGACGGGCGTCGTGGTGATCGACCCGCTTGTCTCCAAGGAGTGCGCGGCCGCCGGTCTGGAGCTGTACCGCCGCAACCGGGGCAGCCGTCCGGTCAAGGCCGTCGTCTACACACACAGCCACGGCGACCACTTCGGCGGCGCGCTGGGGGTGACGACGGCCGAGGCGGTCACAGCGGGCGAGGTCGCGATCGTCGCACCCGAGGGGTTCATGGAGCACGCGGTCAGCGAGAACGTCTTCGCCGGCCCCGCGATGCGTCGACGCGCCGTCTACATGTACGGAAAGTCCCTGCCGCCCGGCCCGGAGGGCACCGTCGGTTTCGGCATCGCGCAGGGCCTGTCGACCGGCACCATCGGGCTTGTCCCGCCGACCGTCACGGTCACGGAGACCGGTCAGGAGCTGGTCCTCGACGGGATCCGGTTCGTCTTCCAGCTCGCCCCGGACTCCGAGGCACCGTCGGAGATGAACTTCTACTTCCCCGACCACAAGCTGCTGCTCATCGCCGAGATGGTCAACCACACGCTGCACAACACCCTCACCCCGCGGGGCGCGCTGGTGCGCGACGCCCGCGCCTGGGCCGCGTACATCACCGAGTGCGTGCGGCTCTTCCACGACACCGAGATCCTCATCGGCTCGCACAACTGGCCCACCTGGGGCCATGAGGAGGTCCTGGAGATCCTGACCCAGCAACGCGACGCGTACGCCTACCTCCACGATCAGACGGTACGGCTGATGAACCGCGGGCTGACCGGCCCGGAGATCGCCGAGGAGATCCAGTCGTTCCCCGGCGAGGTGGGAGCGGCCTGGCACATCCGCGGCTACTACGGTTCGCTGAGCCTCAACGTCAAGGCGGTGTACCAGCGTTACATGGGCTGGTTCGACGGCAACCCGGCCCATCTGTGGCAGCACCCACCCGTCCAGCAGGCCATCCGCTACGTCGAGTTCATGGGCGGCACGGACGCCGTCGTCGCCAAGGCGCGGGAGTCGTACGAGCAGGGCGATCTGCGCTGGGTGGCGGAGGTGCTCAACCACGTCCTCTTCGCCGAGCCCTCGCACACCGAGGCGCGTGAACTCCAGGCGCGGACGTTCGAAGCACTGGGATTCGCGCAGGAGAACGGTGTCTGGCGCAACTTCTACCTCACCGGCGCCCAGGAGCTGCGGGCCGGTGCCGACGGCCCGGCCGGCAGCGAACCGCACCACCAGAGCCTCGACATGCTCGCCGGTCTGGGCACAGGGCAGATCTTCCAGTCCATGGCGGTCCGGCTGGACGGCCCGCGCGCCGCCGCGCACCGGTTGCTGCTGCGCTGGGAGTTCCCGGACACCGACGAGGTGTGGACGCTGCTCGTCGGCAACGGAGTCCTCACCCCCATACGGGGCGACGCGCCGGGCGGTCAGGCGCCGCAGCTCACCCTCCGCCTGGATCGGGCCTTCCTGAATCTGATCCTGGCGAAGAAGACGACGTTCGCCGACGGCATCGGCACGGGCGCGGTGTCCACCGAGGGCGACGCGAGCGTGCTCACCAGGCTGTACGGCCTGCTGGAGGAACCGCCGCCGCACTTCCCGATCGCCCTTCCCTGAGCCCTTTCCCCGCACCCCGCCCGGACCAAGACCTCAACGAGGAGCCGCACATGACCGAGATCGTGGAACACACCTCCCTCTTCATCGGAGGGCGATGGATCGAGCCCGCGGGCACCGGGACCATCGAGGTGGTCTCGCCGGTGACCGAGCAGGTCGTCGGTCGTGTCCCGCACGCCACCCCGAAGGACGTGGACAGGGCTGTGGCCGCCGCCCGCGAGGCGTTCGACCACGGTCCGTGGCCGCGCAGGACGCTCGCCGAGCGGATCGAGGTCGTCACCCGGATCAAGGACGCCCTCGCCACCCGCCACCAGGAGCTCGCCGAGCTGGTCACCCTGCAGAACGGCTCCCCGATGCTGTTCTCGGTGCGCGGCCAGGCCCTCTCCGCTGTCGGCGTCTTCGGGGTGGCGATCGCCGCCGCGGAGCAGCTGGTGGAGGAGACCGAGCGGCGGGGCACCGGCGGTCCGGTGCTCGTACGCCGGGAGCCGGTCGGTGTCGTCGCCGCGATCACCCCCTGGAACGTTCCTCAGCTGACCATCGCGGGCAAGCTCGCTCCGGCGCTGCTCGCCGGCTGCTCCGTCATCCTCAAGCCGTCGCCCGAGACCCCGCTCGACGCCAACTGGCTGGCCGACGTCTGCGCGGAGGCCGGACTGCCGGAGGGTGTGCTCAGCGTGCTGCCCGCCGATCGTGAGACGGGTGCCTACCTGGTGGCACACCCCGGCATCGACAAGGTCGCGTTCACCGGTTCGGTCGGCGCGGGCAAGGCCATCATGGCGGCGGCTGCCCAGAACCTGACCCGGGTCTCGCTGGAGCTCGGCGGCAAGTCCGCCGCGATCCTGCTCGAAGACGCCGATCTCGGGGTCGCCGTGCCCGCGATCGTCGGCGGCACGTGCGCCGCCAACAGCGGGCAGGCGTGCGTGGCGCTCACCCGGGTCCTGGTACCCGCCTCCCGCTACGACGAGGTGGCCTCCGTTCTGACGGCCGCGTTCGCCGCACTCAAGGTCGGCGACCCGTCGGACCCCTCGACCGTGGTCGGCCCGATGGTGACGCGCAACCAGCGGGAGCGGAATCTCGACTACATCCGGATCGGCCAGGAGGAGGGCGCGAAGCTCCTCACCGGCGGCGGAGTACCCACGGGCATGGTCACCGGCTGGTACGTCGAGCCGACCCTGTTCGGCGAAGTCACCAACGACATGCGGATCGCCCGCGAGGAGATCTTCGGGCCGGTCGTCTGTCTGATCCGGTACGAGGGCGTGGACGACGCCGTGCGGATCGCCAACGACTCCGACTTCGGTCTCTCGGGTGCCGTGATCGGCGCCGACACCGAGCGCGCCACCGACATCGCTCGCCGGATCCGCACCGGCACGATCACCGTCAACGGCTTCCGCCTCGACCTCGCCGCGCCCTTCGGCGGCTACAAGAACTCGGGCATCGGCAGGGAGTTCGGCCCCGAGGGCCTGTCCGCCTACTTCGAGTACAAGACCGTCAACCTTCCCAGCCCCAGCCCCGCCTCGGCCTGACTTTTCGTCCCACGCCACAAGGAGCACCATCATGCACGCAGCGATACTCCGGGCGACCGGCGACGCGACGCTGGACGTCACGACCGTCGAGTCCGTCTCCTTCGGCCCCGGCCGGGTCCGTGTCAAGATGCACAAGGCGGGCCTGTGCCACTCCGATCTCTCCGCGATGAACGGCGTGCTGACGCACCCTGCGCCGTTCGTCCCCGGTCACGAGGGTGCCGGTGAGGTCGTCGAGGTCGGCGAGGGCGTGACACACGTCAAGCCCGGCGACCGCGTCATCGTCTGCTGGATGCCGCCCTGCGACCGGTGCCCCTCCTGCAAGGCGGGCGACGGCCACCTGTGCCGCAGCGGCTACGGCAACCTCGCGAACCCGAACTTCCAGGAAGAGGGGAGGATCCTTCCCGGCATGCTCGGCGCCGGCACCTTCGCCGAGGAGACGGTGATCGCGGCATACGCGGCGATCCCGATCCCCGACGACGTCCCGTACGACATCGCCGCCCTCGTCGGCTGCGGAGTGACCACCGGCATCGGCGCCGCGCTCAACACGGCCGAGGTGCGCCCGGGTTCCTCGGTCGTCGTCATCGGTCTCGGTGGCGTCGGGGTCAGCATCCTCCAGGGGGCCAAGGTCGCGGGCGCCGCGCAGATCATCGCGGTGGACCCGACGGCGAGCCGCCGGGAGTCGGCGCTGAAGTTCGGTGCGACCGAGGCCGTCGCCCCGGAGGAGCTGACCGAGGTGACCCAGCGCGTCACGGGCGGCTTCGGCTTCGACTACGCCTTCGAGGCCGTCGGCAAGGCGGGCACCCTGCGCGCCGCGTACGACGCCACGCGTCTGGGCGGCACCGTCTGCCTGGTCGGCGCCGGCTCCCGTACGGACATGACCGACCTCAGCATGGCCGAGCTGGTCCTCAACGAGAAGAAGGTCCTCCCCTCCTTCTACGGCGGTGACGACATCCGCCGCACATACGCGCGGATCTTCGACCTGTGGCGGGCCGGCCGCATCGACCTGGAATCGATGATCACCCACCACGTACCGCTGACGGACGTCAACGAGGCGATCCGCCAGATGCACACCGGAGAGGCTCTGCGCACGATCATCGACATCGCCTGAGCCACCGGCTCCTGTCGCTCCCTCCGTATCCCTCCACCGCAAGAAGGGGTGCCCCGCCATGCGCCGCACCGTGTTCTCCGAGGACCACGAGGACTTCCGCTCGACCATCCGGGATTTCATCGTCGAGGAGGTCGTCCCGCACTACGCCGACTGGGAGCAGGACGGGCACGTACCCCGTGGCCTGTACCGCAGGCTCGGCGAGCTCGGGGTCTTCGGCATCCAGGTCCCCGAAGAACACGGCGGCGCGGGGGTCACCGACTTCCGGTACCAGGCGGTGATCCGCGAGGAGTGCGCGCACGCCGGCGTCGGATTCGGCGCCGACGTCGTGCACACCGCCCTCGTCCTGCCCTACCTGCTGGAGTTCGCCAGCGACGAGCAGAAGCGGCGATGGCTGCCCGGCTTCCTCTCCGGCGAGATGATGACCGCCATCGCCATGACGGAGCCGGGCACCGGATCGGACCTGGCCGGGATCCGTACCTCCGCGAGGCTCTCGGACGACGGCACCCACTACGTCCTCAACGGTGCCAAGACGTTCATCACGGGCGGCGCCCGGGCCGACCTCGTGCTCGTCGTCTGCCGGACCTCCCCTGACGACTCCGCCAACCGGCGCGCCGGTCTGTCCATCCTGTGCGTGGACACCGCTTCGGCGGGCTTCTCGGTCGGCCGCAAGCTGGACAAGATCGGTCTGCGGGCCCAGGACACGGCGGAGTTGTCCTTCGCCGATGTCCGGGTCCCGGTCGAGGACCTCCTCGGAGAGGAGGGCGCGGCGTTCGCCTACCTCACCCACAACCTCGTGGTGGAGCGGCTGGGCGCGGCCCTCACCGGCAGCGCGACCGCCTTCGCGGCGATCCGCTTCGCCCAGGATTACGTTCGGGAGCGGCAGGTCTTCGGCAAGCCGGTGGCCGCGTTCCAGAACACCAAGTTCGTCCTGGCCGAGTGCGCCGCCGAGGCCGAGGCGGCACGGGCGATGAGCGACCGGGCCCTTGAACTGCACGCGACGGGCGAACTCAGCCCCGCCGACGCGGCGAAGGCCAAACTGTTCTGCACCGAGACCGCGGGTCGGATCATCGACAAGTGCCTTCAACTGCACGGCGGTTACGGCTACATGCTCGAATACCCGATCGCGCGCCTGTACGCCGACACCCGGGTCAGCCGGATCTACGCCGGGACGAGCGAGGTCATGAAATCCATCATCGCCAAGGACCTCGGGCTCTAGAAACCCCCCGCAAGAAGGAGAAACCCCATGCGCGACGCAGTGATCGTCGACGCGGTGCGCACCGCCGTCGGCAAGCGCAACGGCTCACTGGCGCGGCTTCACTCGGCCTCGCTCTCGGCCCACGTCCTGAACGCGCTGGTCGAGCGTACCGGTCTCGACCCGGCCCTCGTGGACGACGTGATCTGGGGGTGCACCGGCGCCGTCGGCATGCAGACCGGATGCGTCGGGCGGGCCGCGGTGCTCGCGGCCGGCTGGCCCGAGTCCGTGCCGGGCGTGACCGTCGACCGGCAGTGCGGCTCCTCGCAGCAGGCCGTCCACCAGGCCGCCGCCGGTGTCATCTCGGGTCAGTACGACGTGGCTGTCGCCGGTGGCGTGGAGATCATGAGCGCCATCCCGCTGGGCACGACCAGGCTCGACGGCCGCTTCGGCGAGCCGATGGGCCCGGACGTGTGGGCCCGGTACGGCGGACTCCGCTTCCATCAGGGCATGGGCGCCCGGATGATCGCCGACGAGTACGGCATCACCCGTACCGAGATGGACCAGCACGGCCTGGACTCGCACACCCGCGCGGTCCTCGCCATGGACGAGGGCCGGTTCAAGGACCAGATCGCGCCGATCGACGTGACCGACGAGGACGGCACCGGCCGTGTCTTCGACACCGACGAGGGGGTGCGCCGCGGCTCCACCCCGGAGACGCTCGCCGCCCTGAAGCCGGCGTTCGACGACGGCGGCCCGATCACCGCGGGAAACGCCTCCCAGGTCTCCGACGGCACCGGCGCCCTGCTGGTCACGACCGGCGAGTTCGCCCGGTCCCAGGGCTGGACGCCGATGGCCCGTATTCACACGGCGGTCCTCGCGGGCACGGACCCGGTCACGATGCTGGGGGGCCCCGTCCCCGCGACGGCCAAGGCGCTGAGGAGGTCCGGTCTGTCGCTCGACGACATCGGCGTGTACGAGATCAACGAGGCGTTCGCCTCGGTGACGCTCGCCTGGCTGAAGGAGACCGGCGCCGACTACGGGCGGATGAACCCCAACGGCGGTGCGATGGCCCTCGGCCACCCCATCGGCGGATCGGGCGCGCGCATCATGACCACGCTGGTCCATCACATGCGGGACAACGGAATCCGCTACGGCCTGCAGTCCATGTGCGAGGGCGGCGGCATGGCCAACGCCACGATCCTCGAACTGCTCTGAGCGCGGAGGCCTCTCGATGCCGATCACCACACCGTCGGACACCGACACCCACACGGACACCGGCCTCGGCCTCTCGGAGTTCCTGGCTCTCAAGCACGTCGAACCCGATGTGTTCCAGGGCTGGTGCCACGCCGGTCTGCCGCTGCGCGCCTTCGGCGGCCAGGTGGCGGCCCAGGCACTGGCGGCGGCCGGCCGTACCGTCCCCGACGGACGACGGGTGCATTCACTGCACGGCTACTTCCTGCGCGGCGGCCGGACCGTCCGGCCGATCACGTACCAGGTGGACCGGCTGCGCGAGGGGGGTTCGTACTGCGCGCGCCAGGTGTCGGCCGTACAGGACGGCCGGCTCGTCTTCACGCTCTCCGCGTCCTTCAAGGCCGAGGAGCAGGCGTACGACCGGCAGCCGCTGATGCCGACCGTGCCCTCGCCGGACACTCTGCCCGACCTCTTCGACCTGTGGGCTGCGTCGGATCCGGAGGACTTCGGCCGGCAGGAGTACCGCGACGCCCTGGAGATGCGGCGCGTCCCCTCGGAGCCGGGGGACACGGCCGAGGGAGCGACCGAACAGAAGCTCTGGATCCGGGCTTCGGGTCAGCTGGCCGACGACCCGCTGGTGCATGACTGCTCCCTCGCGTACGCCTCCGACCTCTTCCTCGCGCCGACCGCGGCCCTTGCCGTGGAACGCCCGCGCCCCCTGCGCGGCGAACCGTCGAAGGTCTATCTCACCTCTCTCGACCACGCCCTGTGGTTCCATCGGCCCTTCCGTGCGGACGAGTGGATGCTCTTCGCCCAGCGCAGCCCCTCCTCGGTCGACGGCCGGGCGCTGGCCTTCGCCGATGTGTGGAGCCAGGACGGCCGGCTGATCGCCAGCGTTGTCCAGGAGGCGGTGCTCCGCCCGCTCCGTGAGCCTCGCGACCGCGCTCTCTGATCCGGGATAGCCGGGTGGCGGCTGAGGGCCCCGTCCGGCTTGGGTTCAAGCGGTCGACGGGGCCCTCAGCCGCTACCCGGCGTGGATCAGACCCTGGCGCCGTCGACGACCAGGCACTGGCCGGAGACGTAGTCGGAGTCCTGGGTGCAGAACATGTGGACAGCGCCGGCCGCCTCCTTGGGCGTGCCCGGACGACCCAGCGGGATGATCTTGCCAGCCATGGCGGCCTTCTCCGGGTTGAGGCCCACCTTGATCTGCCGACCGTCGATCTCCAGGGTGGCGTTGTCGGCGGCGGTGACCTCGGTCATGCGGGTCAGGATGAAGCCGAACGCGACGGCGTTGACATTGACCTTGTAGCGGCCCCACTCCTTGGCGAGGGTCTTGGTCATGCCGATCATTCCGGCCTTGGCGGCCGCGTAGTTGACCTGGCCCGGGTTGCCGTAGAAGCCCGACGTGGAGGAGACGTTGACGACCTTGCGGTGGTAGTCGGTCGGGTTGGCCCTGATGTACGGCTGAGCCGCGCGCAGGATCCGGAAGGATGCCTTGAGGTGAACGTCGAGGATCGTGTCCCACTGTTCGTCCGTCATCTTCTGGATGACACCGTCCCAGGTGTAGCCCGCGTTGTTGACGATGATGTCCAGGCCGCCGAAGGTCTCGGTCGCGGTGCTCACGAACCGCTCGGCGAAGCCGTCCTCGACGACGGAGCCGACACAGGCGACGGCCTTCCCGCCCGCGGCGATGATGTCCGCGACGGTCTCCTCCGCGGGCTCCTTGTCCGAATCGTTGATGACGACGCTCGCGCCCTCGGAGGCGAGCTTGCGTGCGACCTCACGGCCGATGCCTCGACCGGAGCCGGAGACGAGGGCGACCTTGCCGTCCAGAGTTCCCATGATGTGTTCCTTCGGATGTGGTGTGTTCAGGGCAGGTTGGTGGTGGTTTCGTCCCGGGGCCGGTCGCGGGGTGCGCGCTTGAGCGCCTTCCGGCTGCGGAGAGGGGCAACGCCTCGGTGAACTCCACGCCGCGAGGGGCCTTGTGACCCGCTCGGCGGTCCGGACCCGGTCCCCGAACCCAGTGGTCACCCGGTCGCGTTGGTCGCGCGGGGCGAGGTGCGGGGACAGGTGGGCCGCACGGGTCCCTCCCGGGAGACGTGGGTCGGCGGCCGGTCAGACGCGAGGGACGAGGGCGTCGATGGCGACCCTGTCGAGACCGACTTCCCCGAGCACCTCGCGGGTGTGGGAACCGATCACCGGCGCGGGCCTCGGGGCGGCGGCGGGGGTCCCCCGGAAGCGCGGGGCGGGCGCGGGCTGGAGCAGGCCGTTCTCGGTGACGTACGTTCCGCGGTCGACGTTGTGCGGGTGGTGGGCGGCCTCGGTCAGGCCGTACACGGGGGTGACGCAGGACTCGGTGCCGTCGAAGGCTTCGGTCCACTCCTCGCGCGGGCGGCCCGCGAAGACCTCTTCCAGGCGCAGGCACATGGCGGGCCAGGCCTCCTTGTCGTGCTGCTTCGCGAACAGCGGGTCGTGGGCGAGTCCGAGGACCCGCAGCAGGACGGCGTAGAACTGCGGCTCGACGCTGCCGACGGCCATGTGGCGTCCGTCTGACGTGCGGTACGTGCGGTAGAAGGGCGCGGCGCCGTCGAAGAGGTTGGAGGCACGCCGGTCGGTCCAGCGGCCGACGGCGAGCAGTCCGTGGATCAGGGAGAGCTGGATCGCCGTGCCGTCGGTCATCGCCGCGTCGACGACCTGGCCCTGGCCGGTGCGCTGGGCGTGGAGGAGTGCGGTGGTGATGCCGAGGGCGAGGAGCATGCCGCCGCCGCCCATGTCTCCGACAAGGTTCAACGGCACGGGCGGGTTGTCGTCGGCGCCGCCGATCGCGCCGAGGGCGCCGGCGACGGCGATGTAGTTGATGTCGTGGCCGGGGGCCTGGGCGAGGGGTCCGTCCTGACCCCAGCCGGTCACCCGGCCGTACACGAGCTTGGGGTTGCGTGCCGAGCAGATATCGGGGCCGAGGCCGAGGCGTTCGGTGACGCCGGGGCGGAACCCCTCGATGAGGGCGTCCGCGGTGTCGACGATCCTGCGTACGGCTTCGACGCTCGCCGGGTCCTTCAGATCGAGGGTGACCGAGCGGCGGTTGCGGTGCAGGACCGGGTGCTTGGAGGTGGTGCCGGCCTCGGCGGGGCGGTCGACGCGGATGACGTCGGCGCCCTGGTCGGCGAGGAGCATGCCGGCGAAGGGGCCCGGGCCGATGCCGCCGAGCTCGATGACACGGAGGCCCGCGAGCGGGCCTGCTGCGGTGGGGGATGCGGCGGTCACGTGTTTCGACCTTTCTTCGCGAAACGGCATGGGGGTGAGCCGGCCGCTCCCGGAGCGGATGCGGGGCGGCCGGCGGTTCGAGGGGACGGAGACCTACAGGCCCAGGTCCTTGGCGATGATCGTCTTCATGACCTCGCTGGTGCCGCCGTAGATGCGCGAGACGCGCGTGTCGGCGTAGAGACGGGCAATCGGGTACTCCAGCATGTATCCGTAACCGCCGTGCAGCTGGAGGCACTTGTCGATGACGCGGGCGGCGACCTCGGTGCAGAACAGTTTGATCTTCGCCGCGTCGGCCGACGACAGCTCGTGCCGGTCGTCGAGCTCGATGCCCTTGTCGACCAGGGCCTGGGCCGCCTCGACCTCGGCGGCACACTCGGCGAGTACGAACTTGGTGTTCTGGAAGGCGGCCACCGGCTTTCCGAAGACCTGCCGCTGCCGCACGTAGTCGGTGGCGAATCGGATGGCCGCGGTCGCGGTGGCGACGCCGCCGACACCGATCGAGAGACGCTCACGGGCCAGGTTCTGCCCCAGGTACGAGAACCCCCTGTCGATCTCGCCGAGCACGTTCTCCACCGGCACCTTGACGTCCGTGAAGGACAGCTCCGAGGTGTCGCTGGCCCGCAGGCCGAGTTTCCCCAGCTTGCGCCCGTACCCGAAGCCCTCGCTGTCGGTCGGGACGACGAGGAGCGTCAGACCGAAGCGGCGGTCCTGCTCCGTGGGCGGCGAGGTGCGGGCGACGACCACGCACAGCTCGGAGTTGAGGGCGCCGGTGATGAACGTCTTGGCGCCGTTGAGAACGTAGTGCGTGCCGTCCTTGGACCGTTCCGCCTTGGTGCGGATCCCCGCGAGGTCGGAGCCGGTGCCGGGCTCGGTCATCGCGATGCACAGGCAGATGTCGCCGGAGGCGATGCCCGGCAGCCAGCGTTTCTTCTGCTCCTCGTCGGCGATGTTGAGCAGATACGGCAGGACGATGCCGGTGGTCACCGTGTAGTGGCCGAAGGAGACGGCGGCACGGGCCACCTCCTCGGCGATCACGGTCTGGTACTTGTAGCTGGTCTCCCCCGGGCCGCCGTACTCCTCGGGGATGCCGAAGCCCATCACACCGAGGTCGCCGAGCTTGCGGTAGAGCTCGCGCGGGACGCGGTTGTCCTCCTCCCACTGCTCGTAGTGGGGGGAGACCTCCTTGGCGATGAAGTCCCGGACGACGGACCGGAACGCCTCGTGGTCCTCGTCGTAGACGGTGCGCTTCATGATGCGGTGCTCCTTCTGTGCGGCCGGTCCCGAGGGATCAGCGGGATCCGCCGTCGACGGTGACGACCTGGGCGGAGATGTAGTTGGCCTCCTGCGTGCAGAGCAGGTAGATCGCGCCCGCCGCCTCGGTGGGCGTGCCGGGCCGGCCGAAGGGGTTGGTACGGGAGACGGCGGCGGCGATCCGGGGGCTGACGCCGACCTTGATCCGGCGGCCCTCGATCTCGACGAACGCCTCGTCCTCGGCGGTGGCCTCGGTCATCCGGGTCAGGATGAAGCCATAGGCGACGGCGTTGACGTTGACCTTGTAGCGGCCCCACTCCTTGGCCATCGTCTTGGTCAGGCCGATGACGCCGGCCTTGGCGGCGGAGTAGTTCGCCTGGCCGGGGTTGCCGTACTGGCCGGAGACCGAGGAGACGTTGACGACCTTGCGGTGGTAGTCGGTCGGGGTGGCCCTGATGTACGGCTGGGCCGCGCGCAGGATGCGGAAAGGGGCCTTGAGGTGGACGTCGAGGATGGCGTCCCATTGCTCGTCGGTCATCTTCTGGATGACGGTGTCCCAGGTGTAGCCGGCGTTGTTGACGATGATGTCGAGGCCGCCGAACGCGTCGATGGCCGTGTTCACGAAGCGGTCCGCGAAGCCGTCCTCGACGACCGAGCCGACGCAGGCGACAGCCTTGCCGCCGGCGGCGAGAATGTCCGCCACGGTCTCCTGTGCCGGCTCCTTGTCCAGGTCGTTGATGACGACACCGGCGCCTTCACCAGCGAGCTTGAGCGCGACCTCACGGCCGATGCCACGGCCGGAGCCGGAGACGAGGGCGACCTTGCCGTCCAGGGTTCCCATGATGTGCTACGTCCTTACTGTGTACATCAGTTGGCGGTGACGACGGCGGACCCCCGCAGGGTCACCGTGCCGTCGGGAAGCGAGACCGTGAGGTCGAGGTGGGCCAGGCCGTCCTCGACACGCGTGACGCGGCCGGCGCAGACGGGCGTCGCGTTCACGGGGGTGATCGCTGAGAACCGCACGGCGAAGGTGCGTATGCGGTCCTGCGGCACCCAGTCGGTCATGAGCCGGCCCAGGTAGGCCATGGAGAGCATGCCGTGGGCGAAGACATCGGGGATGCCGACGGCCTCGCAGGCGTCGATGTCGATGTGGACCGGGTTGTGGTCTCCCGAGGCACCCGCGTACAGCGCGAGCGCGGTCCTGGTGACCTCGGGGGCCTGGATGGTGAGCGAGTCGCCGGGGTTGAGCGTGGAGGTGGTCACTTGCCCGCCTTCGGGTCGCGCACGACGGTCGTGCTGGTGAGCGTGGCGATGGGCTCGCCGTCACGGGTCACATGGGTGGCGCGCACGATGAACTCAAGGGCGCCGCCCTTCTTCACGTACACGTCCCTGACCTCGGTCCAGAAGGTCAGCGTGTCTCCGGCGTAGGCCAGGGCGTGGTAGGTGAACTCCTGGCCGCCGTGCAGGACGGTACGGATATCGATGCCCAGGTCGGTAAGGAACCGGCCGCGCTGCGGGTGGTCCATCTCCAGGCAGAAGAGGAAGGTCGGCGGGACCGGCAGGTCGCGGTGTCCGGCGGCCTTGGCGGCCTCCAGGTCCGTGTAGACCGGCTCGGTCTGGCCGGTGGCCCGGGCGAAGAACCGCAGACGGCCGCGCTCGGCCAGGGTCTCGAACTCAGGTGTGCGGCTGCCGATGACGGCAGGGTCGACGGCCATGGGTCAGCCCACCTTCTCGAAGAGCGTGACGACGCCGGCGGTGCCGAGGCCGAGGTTGTGCTGGAGGCCGAGCGTGGCGCCTTCGACCTGGCGGGCCCGGGCCTCGCCGCGCAGCTGCCAGGTGATCTCGGCGGTCTGCGCGAGCCCGGTGGCGCCGAGCGGGTGGCCCTTGGACAGCAGGCCGCCCGAGGGGTTGGTGACGACCCGGCCGCCGTAGGTGTTGTCGCCGTCGAGGATGAACTCCTCGGCGCCGCCCTCGGCGCACAGGCCCAGCCCCTCGTAGGTGAGGACCTCGTTGACGGTGAAGCAGTCGTGCAGCTCGACGACCTTGATGTCGCGCGGGTCGACGCCGGCCTTCTCGTACACCTCGCGCGCGGCGGCGCGGGTGACGTCTGTGCCGACGAGCGACATCGCGCTCCTCTTGTCGAAGAGGTCGGCCGCGTCGGACTGGAGCGTCTGCGCGGCGATGGCGACCTTCGAAGTGAGGCCGTTGCGGGCCGCGAACTCCTCGGAGCAGACGATGGCCGCGGCGGCGCCGCAGGTGGGCGGGCAGCACTGCAGTCGCGTCAGCGGCCCGGCGATCCGGGGCGCGCCGAGGACGTCGTCCAGCGTGATCGGATCGCGGAAGACGGCGTACGGGTTGTTGGCCGCGTGCGTCCGGGCCTTCACCGAGACCTTGGCGAAGGTCTCCGCCGCCATCCCGTACTTCTCCATGTACTCGACGCCGGCCGCGGCGAAGTACTGAGGGGTCACGGGAAGGTCCGGGTCGACGTCGTAGACGTCCCCCAGGCCGGCGATGAAGTCGGTCAGGGGCAGGGGCCGGTCCTGCCACTTCGCGCCGAGGGCGCCCGGCGGCATCTGCTCGAAGCCGAGGGCGAGCGCGCACTCGGCGGCTCCGCTCTCGACTGCCTGACGGGCCAGCCACAGCGCGGAGGAACCCGACGCGCAGTTGTTGTTCACGTTGATCACCGGCACGCGGGTCTTGCCGAAGCGGTAGACCACGCGCTGGCCGCAGGTGGAGTCGCCGTAGACGTACCCGGCGTACACCTGCTGGATCTTGCTGTACGGCAGTCCCGCGTCCGCGAGCACCGCCTGTACCGCGCCCGCGCCCATCTCGTCGTACGTCTTGGCGGCACTGGGTTTGGCGAACGGAACCATCCCCACTCCGGCCACCAGCACTCTGCGGCTCATGAATCCTCCAGCTCCTCGGTTAGCGCTCCTTCACTTTTCTCTGCGTTGCGCCTGCTGTCAAGGAGTGCCGGACAAGAAACGGCGCCACTCGACGTCCGGCTATGTGATGTTGCGCTCACCACGAACACGCCCGCCGTACGGGAGCTTCCGTACGGCGGGCGAAGGGCCGCGAGGCCGGGTCAGGCGGCGGCCAGTCGGGCCGCGTCCCGGTCCGGGTGGCTGAGGAGGAGGGCGACGGTCGCGCCGATGATCATCGTCACGCCGAGGACCAGGAAGCCGTCGCCGTACCCGGCGGCGACGGAGTCCCCGGAGGCGACCAGACGGCCGATCACGATCGGGGCGATGACACCGCCGAGGCTGTAGACGCCGGTGACGATGCCGAACACGACGCCTCGCTGCTTCGCCGGTACGACGTCGGCGAGACCGGCGAAGGCAACGCCGTATCCCGCGGAATTGAGGCACGAGCCGAGGACCAGGAGCACCATCTGCGGCGCGCCCCGGTCCAGCGCCGAGAAGCCGACGGTGCATACGCCGGAGGCGAGGACCAGCGCGGCGGGCAGGATGCCTCGCGCCACGCGGTTGGCGACCCCACGCTTGGTCAGGGCTCGCGAGACCACACCGACGACGATCACCGCGACGGCGCTGCCGAGGTAGGGAAGGACGACGAGGTCGCCCGCCGTCTTCGCGTCATAGCCGAGCCCCTCCCGGAGGTAGAGCGGGAGCCAACTGACCTTCACCGAGGTGTTGGCGTACGCGACGAAGAAGAGCAGCATCATGCCGATGAGCGTGCCGGTACGGAAAAGCCGCCCCAGCGGCACTCGGTCGGGCAGCGTCACGGTGACCTCCGCCGCTCCGTGACCGGCCGACGCGGCCTCCGGCCCGGATTCGCCGGCGAGCAGCCACACGAGCGCGACGACGGCCCCGAAGGCCGCGAGGACCCCGAACGCCATGTGCCATGAGTATTCGGCGATCACCCATGTGAGCACGGGCGCCGCGACGAGCGGGCCGATACCCGCCCCCGCGACGACGATCGAGCTCGGTACGGCCCGCTTGTGGGCGGGGAACCAGGAGTGGGCCACCTGCATCGCCAGGGCCGTCGTCGGCCCCTCGGCGAAACCGAGCAGCACGCGGCAGGCGATGATCATGGTGAAGCTCGCCTGCGCCGCCAGCGGGGCGAGACTGAGCGCCCACACGGCGGCGATACCGGCCAGCAGCCACCGCGCCTTGACCTTGCCTCCGAGCCATCCCCCGAGAACGGATCCGACGGCGAAGAGCCAGAAGAAGCTGCTCTGGATGACTCCGAACCGGGCGTCGTCGAGTCCGAGGTCCCTCTTGATGTCCACCCCGGCGAGCCCCACGACGACCTTGTCGGCGTAGTTGACGAGCATCAGGCAGACCAGCAGGGCGAGAACCACCCACGCCTTCCTGCTGATGGCGGCCGGCGAGCCGGTCACCTCCCCGACGGGAACGGAACCGGACTGGGCATGCTGATCAACGGCCATGCGGGGGCCTCCTTGCGACGTTGCCTGGACAGCCCGTGAAGTGAAACACCACTAACCTGACCAAACAAGGGGTAGGTCGTTTCGCTCGATAACGATCAGATTCCTGACTATGGGTTACCAGTCATTAACTTGACCTATCCCGTCATGCACACGGAAGCCTCGCCCCGTCTTCCGTCCGAGCGTGCCCGCGGCCACCGTGCGACGCAGTAGCGGCGGCGGGGGCACACAGGGGCTCTCCGACTCCTCGTACATCGACTCCGCGATGGCCCGCGCGGTGCCGAGCCCGATGAGGTCGAGCCGTCGCAGCGGACCCATGGGGTGGGCGCGGCCGAGGACCATCCCGTTGTCGCTGTCGATGTCGCTGTCGCTGTCGCTGCTGCTGTCGATGTCGCTGTCGTCGTCGGAGGCGACACCGGACTCCAGGATGCGCACGGCGGGATGCGGCACCGGCGGGCCGGAGTGGGGGGTCTCCCTCGAGGTCGCGCAGCACGCCGCGTACGCGACCACGGCGATCGGTCCTGCCACGCCCTGAGCTCCGGCGACGCGTTCACTCACACGACGCACCGGGCCCTCTACCTCTGCCCGTCCTTCCGGCCGCCTCCCCTGACCGGTGGCCAGGGGGCCTGCTTTCCTCTGTCCTGCTGGTCAGGCGCTGAGCATCGGGTGTGTCTCCAGTATCGCCTCGGGTATGGCGAAGGCGCGGGTGAGGGGCAGCGCGTGGGGCTCCAGGAAGCGGAGGACCGTGTCGACCGCGTCGGGCAGGTCCTCGACCTGATGGGCCGTCATCCGCCCGCGTGCCAGCAGGTCTCCGCTGTGCGCGGCGACCCGGCGCAGGGCGAACAGGGCGTGCAGCCCGCGCAGCAGGTCCGCCGGAAGCCCGGAGGGAACCTGATCAGCGGCGGTCAGCAGGGACTCAGCGGCGAGCCGGTGGACGTGGGCGTCGGCCAGCGCGACGGCGGGAGTCACGGTCGCGTTCCAGCGGGCCAGCGGGGATGCGGCGCGCTGCCGGAGCCGGGCTTTCGCACGGGTGTGGGAAATGCGCTCGATGTCGGCCAGGAGGTCCTGGAGGTACTGGGGGTCGGTCAGCTCCCGGTCCTCGGGCGCGAGCTCGCTCTCCGGCTTGAGGTCGACGCCGCCGAGCAGCATCTCGCCCCCGGCCTTCTCCATGATGACCTTGTTGTCGCCCTCGGCCGTGATCGTGCCCTCGATGGAGGCGAGCTGTAGCGCGATGCCGTTGGCCTGGATCAGGCCCTGGGCGCCGCACCGCTCGCGGCACTCGGTCATGACCGCGCGGGCCCGCCAGGTGATCCAGGCCTTGCTGATCGCCGTCAGCCGCTCGTACGCCTCGCGTTCCCCGCCGGTCGCCTGGTCCCACTGCCGCACGACCGACCGCTGGAGCAGCGTGGCGGCGTAGGTCGTCGCCGTGGCGTCGAGCAGCGGCGTGTGGTGGCCTCGGTGGGCGATCAGCGGCACGCGCTGCCCGTTCGTCATGCCCGAGGTGACCCGGACATGGGCGTAGCGCATGGCGACGTCGAGAGCGTGACGCATGACGCCGAGGCTGTGGGCGGTCATGCAGAGCTTGCCCATCGTGACCCGTCCGATGGACTGGAGGAACCGCCGACGGGGGCTGCCGAGCGTGCTGGTGAATTCGCCGTCCGGGGTGAGGTGGCCGTGGTCGCCCTGGAGAAGAGCGCTGTGCGGGAGGCGGACATCGTGGAACGTCGTGGCGCAGTGGTCGACGGGGCTGCTGGCCGTCTGGGGCAGCAGCCGTACCTCCACACCCGGCAACGGGCTGCCTTCGCTGTCGCTGAGCGGCACCAGGAACAGAAAGACGCCGTGGTCGGTGCCGTCGACGATCAGGCGGGCCGCGACGACGGCCCCCTTCGCCCCTCCGGCCGGGCCGGTGTTGGGCATGAACTTCTGCGACCCGGCATGCGGGGTGCGCAGCACGAATTCACGCGCCGCCCGGTCGAACGTCGCCGTGGTCTCCATATGCGCGGCGTCATTGCCATGGGCAACCTCGGTACAGAGGAACGTCCCTATGCGGTCCGCGCGGACGTACTCGCCCAGGTCGCGCCCGGCCGCCTCGTGGTCCGCCAGGCTCCCGAGGAAAAGGTTGTAGTGGATGGCGACGATAGTGGCCATGCCCGGGTCGACCGTACCCGCCCACTCGTGGACGGCGGTGAGTTCGACCGGATTGTTCGCGAGGACATAGGGAGCCTCTGCCGCCTCGTTGACGAGCCGGAGCCGGTCGTAGCTCAGGTCTATGCGTTCTCGGTGGGTCAGCCCCTCCTGGAAACGGAACGGGGAGGAGCTGAAGAGGTTCCTCCACCGGTCGTGGGTTGTGCCCAGCTGACCGGCGAACAAGACTTCGGCGAGCGCGGCGGAGACAGGCGAGGCGAAGGCGGGTGCGATATTCGGAATCTGAGAGGCAGTCACACTCGAGAAAACTAGCCTGATCGATCACGTCCGACGGAGTGATGATCAACACGATTGAGCTGGTCGAAAACACGGTAGCCGCCCGCTCCGTCCCTCGCTTCCACCCACACGGTGGCCGTTGGGCGCGATCACGGTCAGGGCCCGGGCGGGTCGCTCCGGCTCGAAACGCGATGTGAACCACACCCGGCGCCCCTGGGCGGGTCAACCATACGAAGGGCTCACCACATCCCGCGGGAAAGCGTAGGGAGCCTTTTCCCTCCGCGCGGCATCGAGCCAGGAACCCCGGACGCCATCGGAGTCCGCACGGCCGGGAAGGCGAGCGCGGTTTCGTCAGCCCGCTGTGCCGCACCACCTTCTCCGAGCACGGCGTGTGCGTGGTCGATGTGTGCCCATGCCCCCCTGACTCCGCACTTCAGGCGTTGGTCGACGCCGCGTAAGGAGCGTGACTCAGCGGGCTGACGAGTTCGGCGAGGGCATGTTCCAGGTCGTGGAGGTGGGCGAGGGCAGGCTCTGCCGCAGTGGAGCGATGCGCGGGGACGGGCGCTGTGGCGATCGCCCCGGGCCGGGGCGCGGTGAGGATCTCGACTGCGGACTGGACCCGCCAGCAGGCAGCCGCGAGGCGGGCGTCGTGCGAGGCGTCGGGGTCGGCGGCGACGAGAGCCAGGCTGCGGACCTCGCGGGCGCAGTCGTCGAGCAGGGCCAGGACTCTGCGGGCGCGAGCCTTGCGGGCGCGCAGCGGGTTGAGTGGGTGAACCAGGGGCGCGAGGGAGAGCCGTACCCGCCCCAGCAGGAGTTCGAGCTCAGCGATGTGGGGCTCGGGGTCGGCGCCCGGGGTGCCGGCAAGACGTGCGGCGGCCTGGGCGGTGCACGCGTGAACACAACTCAGTGCGCGCTGGATCCAGGAATGGGTCGTCGCGTGCGTGGTGACGGGAAGCACCAGCAGCACCGCGAAGACAGCCCCGATCGCCCCGACCCCGGTCTCCACCAGCCTCAGCACCAGCAGCCCAGGGTTCAGGACCCCGAGCAGTCCGTAGAGAAGGGAGACCATCAAGGTGACGGCGAAGATCATCCAGGAGTACGACACGGCGGCCGTGTAGAAGATCCCGAAGACGCACAGCGCCACCAGGATCGCCGTGCCCGTGAGGTCGCCGTGGAGGGGAATCGCGATGAGCAATCCGGCGGGAATTCCCAGAACGGTGCCCAGAACCCGGCGGAATCCGCGCACCAGGGTCTCACCGCGCGACGCGGTGTTCACGAAAATCCACCAGGCCGTGCCCACCGCCCAGTACCAGCGGTCCTGCGACAACACCTGCCCCGCCCCCAGAGCGAACGCGCACGCCACAGTCGCCTGTATCGCTTGGCGGGTCGTCACACGTTCCAGACCCCGCCCTCCCGCCGGAGCAGGCACAACCGCGGGCGGATAGCGGCGCTCGAAGCACCACAGACCGAAACGGACCGCCGAGGAGACCAGCAGGGAAAGAACGACAGCGGTGAAAAGCTCGGGCAACTGGGTGGGAGTGGCGTGCAGGAACTGGGCGATGAAGAACATCATGAACGCGAAGATCCCGAGAGCGTTCCCTCGAGGTCCCCACCGTCGCGCGAAGACTCCCGCACCGATCACTGCCAGGAAAGCCAGGTCCCGGACCAGCGGAACATCATGCAATCCACTCGCGAGCGCCAGCACCGGGAATCCGATCGCCGGCAACAGCGCGGTGGTCAGGCCCTGAGCACGGACGTCCGCATCCGTGACAGTGAAGAGGGCCAGCAGAGCGGCCAGGCCGCCCGTGATGGCCGCCACCAGCGAGTGCCCGGCAAGGCCGCACAGCGCGACCGCGAGGCTGATGCCGAGAACGCCACGGCCGGCGAAGCGCAGCCGCACCCGCCCCGGGTCCGGCGCCACGAGCACCCTCTTCAGCACGCTTCCGCCCCTTCCGCGTCTCCGCAGAACTCGCATGAAAAAGGCGCCGCGGAAGTCCGCAGCGCCATCGATGGATCCATTGCAGCATCTATCGGGCTCTTGGATCAAATCGAAAGGATAACTATGTACCAATGGCCCAACATATCTCTCGAACGCTCAACCAATAGCATGCCAACGGACCACTCGGAACGGGCAGCGCTCCCCGACCGCCGCACGCAGGGGACCGGACGGCTGGGTTCCGGTGCGGGGCGAGGGGGATGAGTACGCGTACTCATCCCCGGACGGTGCGGGCGGCGCACGATGCCGACATGGACATGGACATGCGCGCGGACGGAATCCGGGACGAGCGTGAACCGCGGAGCGGAGCGGCGAACCTCCTGGTGTTCCTGGCCCTTCTGCCGTTCGACGCGCTCGTCGGCGGCTACGCCTGGCTCGTGGTCGGCATGGGCGGCTGGGCCGCCGCGCACAACGGTACGGAAGCCGCCGTTCCGATGGTGGAGCTGGTGGGGAGCGGCGGCGTGCTGGCGGCTGTGGTGCCCGCCCTGTGCTGGGGACGGTACTGGGGCGCCGCCATGGCCCAGTTCGTCCTGACGGCCGCGCTGATGGTCTGGTTGTCGTCTCCCTACGGCTGACGCGCCGCCGTAGGGCCTCGGCGCCGCGGGGTCCCTCGCCCTGGGTACAGTCGGGGCCGCACCGGACGGCTCGGAAGGAGATCTGCGGATCATGACGGTGGACGCTCTCGACACCCGGATCCTGCGCCTGTTGATCGAGCAGCCGCGAACCAGCGTCCGTGAGTACGCGCGCATCCTCGGCGTGGCCCGCGGCACCCTGCAGGCCCGGCTCGACCGGCTGGAGCGCGACGGGGTGATCACCGGTACCGGGCCGACCCTCTCCCCCGCCGCGCTCGGCCATCCCGTGCTCGCTTTCGTCCACCTGGAGGTCACGCAGGGGCATCTGGTCGAGGTCGGCGACGCTCTGGCGGCCGTGCCCGAGATCATCGAGGCGTTCTCGACGACGGGCGGAGGCGATCTGCTGACCCGCGTCGTCGCCCGGGACGCCGGGCACCTGGAAGACGTGATCCAGCGGCTGATCCAGCTCCCGGGGGTCGTCAGGACGCGGACCGATGTGGCGCTGCGCGAGCGGGTGGCGCACCGGGTGCTGCCGCTGGTGGAATCCGTGGGGCGGGCGGCGGGCGACCGGGACCGGTCGGGTCCCGCACCCGGGTAGGGGTGACCCTCCTGTGCTCGGGGCGGTCCTCGCGGGGACCGGGATCGACGCGTACATCCCGCTGTACGTCTCCGCCGAGGAGGTCGCGCACGGCAAGCCGGAGCCGGACGAGTTCCTGGAGACGGCACAGCGGATGGAGGCGGAGCCGGCGGACCGCGTGGGGCTGGAGGACGCCCCGCCCGGAGCGGCGGCCGGCCACGCGGCGGGCATGCGGCGCTTCGCCGTCCCCATACGTGCCGGGGACCGCGTCCGACCCGGCGTTCGAGACCGCCGACCTGCTGTTCACGGGCGGGCAGTCGGCGTTCAGGGCCGATGTCGCGTACCACCGGCTGCTCGGCTGAACCGGGGTCCGGCGGGCGCTCCCGGCGCCGGGGCGGGCGAGGAGGGGTATCGGGCCGTCAGCAGAGCCCGGCGAAAGGGCCGTCGGGGCATCGGGGCTCCGCCGGACCGATATCCTGATGATGTCGTTCGCCGCTCCGCCCAGGACTCCGCCGGAGACCGGGAACCACGGGGGCCGGCAGCCGGAGCGGGCCACAATTCGAGATAGGTGTACAGGTGCTGGTAGCTGGTCGGTACCGATTGGTATCCCCCATCGGTCGTGGCGGCATGGGCGAGGTGTGGCGCGCCACGGACGAGGTGCTGGGGCGCGCCGTGGCCGTGAAGCTGCTGCTGGGGGACCAGGCGGATGCCTCGTCGACCGCCCGCTTCCGATTGGAGGCGCAGACCGCCGCCAGGTTGAGCCATCCGCACCTGGTGGCCGTGTTCGACTTCGGCGCCTGGGAGGACCGGTTCTTCCTGGTGATGGAGCTGGTCGAGGGGCAGAGCCTCGGGGACCTGCTGGCCGCCCAGGAGCGGGTCCATCCCGAACAGGTCGCCCTGATCGCGGGCCAGGCGGCCGCCGGGCTGGCCGCCGCGCACCGCCAGGGCATCGTCCACCGCGACATCAAGCCGGGCAACCTGATGCTGGACGCGGACGGCTCGGTGAAGATCGGCGACTTCGGGATCGCCCAGTTCGTCGACGATCCCTCGACCGCGCTGACGACGGCCGGTCACATCGTCGGCACGAGCCTCTACTTGGCCCCCGAGCGGGCGCTGGGACGTACCGCCGACTCCGCTTCCGACATGTACTCCCTGGGCTGCGTCGTCTATCAACTGCTTCTCGGGCAGCCGCCGTTCAAGTCCGACACCGCGACCGCCACGCTGTATCAGCATGTCGACACCCCGCCGGTCCCGCTGCGGCAGCGCGGCGTGGAGATCTCCGCCGCCTTCGACTCCTATCTCCTCGGCCTGCTGGCCAAGCAGCCCGAGGAGCGGCCCACCGCGCAGCAGGTCTCCGACTGGTTCCGCACCGACGCCTGGCGCGGCCGGCCGGAGCCCCTCCCCATGCAGACGCCCACGTCCCACCGGGCGTCCGCCCCCATGGCACCGGGGCCCTCCCCCGCCGGGCCCCCGGCGCCGGTCGGCCCGACGACGTACCGGCTTCCGGGGCCCACGGGGCGAAGACGGCAGGCGCCGACCCGGTCGGCTCCGGCCCGTCGTCGCAGCACCCGTGAGGCGATACGGCGTCGGCCCAGGGTGGCCAGCCTCATCGCGGGCACGGCGACGTTCCTGGCCGCCGTGTATCTAGGAATGATCCTTTTCTCCCCGGACTCCAGCTCTGCCGGAACGCCGGATCAGAGTCCCTCCCCGGGCCCCTCGCAGGACGTCCGCGAAGGCGGCGGACAGCAGCAGGACCAACAAGGCCGGCAGGACGGCGGCCGGCAGAGCGGGGACGACGAGCAGGACGACTGAGTCCCGCCCGCTCCTCCCCGCCCGCTCCGGTGCCGCCCTTCGTCACCAGCGGTCGTGGACCTCCGCGCGGATCGACCGGTCGTACAGATCCCGCACCGCGTCCAGCATGGACTGCGGCAGCGGCGGCGGGGCAGCCGCCGCCGCGTCAAGGCTGACGACTCATCGTGCGCTTCGTCCCGGGCAGCCGCACAGTGGAGACACGGACCGGCGAGACCGGCCGGAGCCACGAAGGGAGCACGACGTGGAGAACGACGGCACACCGCGACCCCACTTCGTCGTGCAGATCCACGACGCGCGACGCCCGCACTTCGATTTCCGGCTGGAGGTCGACGGAGCACTGAAGTCCTGGGCGGTGCCGCGCGGACCCTCGGAGAACCCCAGCGACCGCCGGCTCGCCGTACCGACGGAGGATCACGCTCTGGAGTACCGCGAGTTCGAAGGGGTCATCCCCCGGGGCGAATCCGGCAGCGGCACGGTCATCGTCTGGGACCAGGGCACCTACCGGCCGCTCGGGCACGACGGACAGGGCGGCTCGGTCCCCTTCGCCGAGTCCCTCACGCTCGGCCATGCGACGTTCTGGCTGTACGGGGCGAAGCTGCACGGCGAGTTCGCGCTGACCCGCATCCAGAAGGGCGACGAGCCGGACAGCGGCGGCCACGAGGCATGGCTGCTGATCAAGGCCGACGACCACCTCGCCGTTCGCGGCAGGCCCGGTTCCCCCGACCCGTACCACGCCCGGTCCGCCCGTACGGGGCGCACGCTGCACCAGGTCGCCGCGGCGGCGTCCCGGGGGCCCGGGGGCTGACCGCACATCCTCGGGTGACGCTCGTGTGGCCCGTCAGGCCCCCGTGCCGGAGATCTCGGCGAGCACGTCCGCGCAGAGGGGCCGCCGGTCGGGCCGGGCGCGGAACCCACCCTCGGCGGTGCTACCGGCCAGGCCGAGCCAGTGGCCCAACAGGGCTTGGGCCGCCGGGCGTTCGTGGGCGGCAACGGTGTCCGGGGAATCGGGCAACAGGCGTGCCACCAGGGCAAGATGCCCGACCCGACCCCGCCCACGGCGTCCGGGGTGTCCGGGGTGTCCACACGTTCGACGAGGAGGGTGAGGCCCAGGTGCCGAATCCGGGGTGCGGGGTTCGGTGCGCGATGTGCGGTGTGCGGTGTGCGGTGTGCGGGACCATCCGGCCGAGCAGTTCCGGCGGGAAGGCAGCGGCGCCGAGCGAGCAGAGCGGCGTCGGCCCGGTCGAGGGCGTCGATGATCGTTTCGCCCGGCGGGGCGGTCACCGACGGAGCGTGGACGGCCGGTTCACCCGGTCGCCTGAAGTTTTCCGACGCCGGTACCGCCCCGGCCCGTCCTGATCGATGATGTTGCCCTGGGCCGCCGCCGCCCCGGCAGGAGCAACGGCCGTTGGGACGAAGGGGTTGTGATGCGGGAACTGCCACCGGACCCGACAACGACGGACGCACGGCAAGCTCCCACTACGGGAGACGCCCGGAAGGTGACCCGTACCGAAGACGCGCGGGAGGTGCCCCGTAACGGTGAGGACGCCCAGGTGATCGTGGTGGGGGCGGGACCCGCCGGCTCCTCGGCCGCGTATCACCTGGCGCGGGCCGGTGTGGACGTGATCCTGCTGGAGAAGGCCCGCTTCCCCCGGGAGAAGGTGTGCGGCGACGGTCTCACCCCGCGCGCGGTGCACCAGCTCATCCGGATGGGCGTCGACATCACCGCACCGGGCTGGACGCGTGTCCGCGGTATGCGCTGGGTGGCCGGGGAGCACCGGGTGCACATCGACTGGCCCGCGCTGGGCCGCTATCCGGATTTCGGGCTCTCCCGCAGCCGGCACGATTTCGACGACATCCTGGCCCGGCACGCCGTGGCGGCCGGGGCCCGGCTGTACAGCGGCTGGAAAGCGGAGCGCCCGCTGACGGACCGGGCGGGCCGGGTCACGGGGGTCTCCGCCTCCTCGGACTCCCCGGACGTCCCGGAGGCGGTCGACTTCCGCGCGCCGGTCGTCATCGCCGCCGACGGGGCATCCGCCCGCCTCGCCCTGGCGCTGGGTCTGGAGCGGGATCCCCGGCGGCAGATCGCGACGGCCGCCCGGCGCTACTACCGCAGCCCCGAACGGTCCCAGGAGGAGTACCTGGAGCTGTGGGCCGACCTCCGATTCCCGGACGGGGGCCCGTACCTTCCCGGCTACGGCTGGATCTTCCCGATGGGAGACGGCCGGGTCAACGTCGGGCTCGGGGCGCTTCCCCACCGGTGGCACGGCAAGGCGGACCTGCGCACCACCCTGGACCAGTGGCTGGCCCGGACCCCGGAGGAGTGGGGACTGCGCGAGGAGAACGCGGAGGGCCCGGTCCGCAGCGCCGCCCTGCCCCTCGGCTTCAACCGCCATCCGCTGTACGCGCGAGGACTTCTCCTGGTCGGCGACTCCGGCGGGATGGTCAGCCCCTGGAACGGCGAGGGCATCGCGCAGGCGATGGAGGCGGGCGAGGTCGCCGCCGGGACCGCGGCCCTCGCCCTGGCCCACCCCCGAGGGCCCCGCCGCGAACAGGTGCTGCGCGGTTACCCGGTGGAGATGAACCGCCGCTGGGGCCGCTACTACCGGCTGGGCAACACCGCCGCCGACCTGATCTTCAGCCGCTCGGGTTTTCAACCGGTGCTCAACCGGTACGTCATGGGATCGCCGTTCCTCCTCAACACGCTGGCCCGACTGCTCACCGACCTGACGGACAAGCCCTCGCGCGATGTGATCGACCACGTCCTCAACACGGCGTTTCGCCTCGTCCCTGCCCCGAGGCCGGCCCTGCGTCCGGGCCCGCATCCGGGCCTGCGCGGCGGCCGGCCCGGCAAGCGCTGACAGCCGGCGGGGACAGAAGTCGCGCGCGGCCCGTCATCCCGCGGACCTGTCGATTCATCGACCCGCCCGCCTCGCCCTCCGGAACCGGCTCGCGGATTCGATCCGGCCGGTCTCGACGCCGCGTTCACGGATCACGCCGTCGTGAAGCGGCCCGGTCGCCGGCGACATCGAGACGGCGGCGTTCCCCGCTGCCGAGGAGAGCCGGGAGGGGCCGGCCGCCGAGGCCCGGACGCTGGTGGCGTCTCTCGTCGACCGTGAACCGGAGGTCCACCCGGCGCCACGGGCACGGGTGGACCCCTCTCCCTGGCGCCACCGTGCGGCTGTTGCCCGGCGGTTGAGGGTGTCGTCCGATCACCGGCCCCGGACACAGTTGCTCTACAGCCCTGTAGATTGAGTACGCCGGGCCCGTCAGGGGCCGGGCCGGCTCAGCGTCCGCTCCGCCCCAGAGAAAGCAGCGACCATGTTCGGGATCGGCGAACTCACCATCCTTCTCCTGGTGATCGTGGCGGTGCTGGCCGTCAAGCGGCTGCCGGACCTCACGAGGTCGGCCGGAAAGGCCGCGCGCATCCTCAAGAGCGAGAAGCGGGCACTCAAGGACGAGGACGGCGATGGCCCTCGGCACTCTCCCCACGTCATCCGCGGGGAGAGTGCCGAGCGGTCCCAGCGGGACAACCAGGGCGGGCGGGACGCCTAAAGGGCGTCCTCGGGGGGCGTCGGCGGGTGCAGCAGCCGGGCGAGCAGGTCGTCCAGGCTGACCAGTCCGGTGAGCCCGCCCTCCGCGTCGCGTACGACGGCGATCGTGGAACGCCGTTCGCGCAACTGCTCCACCGCGTGTGCCGCGGTAGCGTCCGGGGCCAGTTCCGGAACGGGACGGGCCAGGTCGCGGGCGAGGACGTTCCGGCCTCCGGCGCGGGCCACGAGGGCGTCCCGGGCGTGCACCGATCCGAGGATCTCCTCCCCGTCCCGTACCAGCAGACGGGTGCGGTCTGCCTCGGCGGCGGTGGCCAGGATCTGTTCGAGGCCGGCGTCCGCCGGGACCGTCGCGATGCGCTCCACGGGGGTCCGGAGGGTGGAGACCGGAGTCCCCGGCTCGGTCAGGGACCGGGTCATCAGTCCGGAGTCGCCCTTGCTGATCAGCCCGAGGCGCTCGGACTCCTCGATCAGATGGGTGAGCTGGTCGCGGTTGTGCACCGAGGCGAGTTCGTCGCGCGGGGCGACCCGGCACAGCCGCACAAGGGCGTTGCTGATCGCGTTCAGCAGCCGGATCAGCGGGCGTACGGCGCCCACCACGGCACGGAAAGCCGGGCTCAGCAGCATCGCGGAGCGCTCCGGGTGGGCGATGGCCCAGGATTTCGGGGCCATCTCTCCGATCACCATGTGCAGGAAGACGACGACGATCATCGCCAGCGCGAAGGCGATGCCGTAACTGAGGGCCTCGGGCAGTCCGAGCCGCTCCAGCAGCGGGTCCAGTTCGTGGGAGATCGCGGGCTTGGACACGGAGCCCAGGCCCAGGGTGCAGATGGTGATGCCGAGCTGGGCCCCCGCGAGCATCAGCGACAGCTCGCGCATCCCGTCGAGCGCGGCCCTGGCCCCGCGCTGCCCCCGGGCGGCGGCCTGTTCCATGCGGTGCCGTTTGGAGGCGACCAGGGCGAATTCGGCGGCGACGAAGAATCCGCTGCCGATGAGAAGCAGGACCGTCACGAAGAGCGCCATGGGGAAGCTCATGCCTGCGGCTCCTGTTCGGTGGGTCCGGTGCGTTCGCCGGGTCCGGTGCGTTCGGTGTGTCCGGTGCGTTCAGTGGGGCCGGCGGGCTCAGAGGGGCCGGCGGGCCCGATAGGTCCCGTGGGTCCGGCGGGCCCGGTAGGTCCCGTGGGTTCGATGCGGACGTACTCGGCGACGTGCCGGTCGAGGGTGCGGACCTCGATCCGGACCGCGCCGACGGTGAGCCGGTCGCCCACGGTGGGGAAGCGTCCGAGCCGGTCGATGATCAGTCCGGCCAAGGTGTCGTAGTCGTCGCTCTCCTGGGGCAGGACGACGCCGGTGGCCTCCTCGACCTCGTCGAGGCGGCGGCCCGCGTCCACGATCCAGCCGGAGCCGTCGGCGACCGCGAGTTCGACGACGGTGTCGGACTCGTCGGCGATGTCCCCGACGAGTTCCTCGGCGATGTCCTCGTACGTGACGATCCCGGCCAGGCCGCCGTGCTCGTCCAGGACGACGGCGAACTCGTCGTCGCGCTCGCGCATCTGCGCGACCGCCGCCGGAAGCCTGAGGAGCTCCGGCAGCAGGAGGGGGCGGCGGGCCAGGGAGCCGACGGTGGTGCGCCCGACGTCGTCGGCGGGCAGCCGCATGAGCTCCCGCACGCCCAGGACTCCGGCGGGGTCGTCCGGGTGGTCGCCGAGCACCGGGTAGTTGGAGTGCCCGTGCCGGGCGATCAGCTCGACGGCCTCGGCGGCGAGGGCGTCCCTGCGGACGAACGCCACGTCGGCGCGCGGGATCATCACCTCGCCGAGGTTCCGTTCGGAGAACTCCAGCGCGTGGTCCATGAGTTCGGCCGTGGCGGCCGGGAGTTCGCCCTGTTCGCGGGATTCGCCGATGAGGTGGCCCAGCTCCTCCAGGGTCGCGCCGTGGTGGAGCTCCTCGACCGGTTCGATGCCGATGCGGCGCAGCAGCCGGTTGGCGACGCCGTCGAAGACGTGGACCACGGGGCCAACGATCCGCAGATAGATGAGAGTGGAGGAAGCGAGGGACTTCGCCATGGACTCGGGCACGGCCAGGGCGAGGTTCTTGGGGGCGAGTTCGCCGAGGACCATCTGGATGACGGTCGCCACCACGAACGACAGCACCACGGAGATACCCGAGACCAGTCCGTCGGTCAGGCCCGTGCCACTCAGGGCGGGCCGCAGGAGGGCGGAGACGGACGGTTCCGCGAGGAAGCCGACGACGAGTCCCGTGACGGTGATGCCGAGCTGCGCGCCGGACAGCATGAAGGAGAGCCGCTCCAGCACCCTCACCGCGCGGGCGGCCCTCTTGTCCCCGGCCGCGGCCTCCCGGCCTAGGGTCAGCCGGTCCGCGGAGACGTACGCGAACTCCTGGGCCACGAAGTAGCCGGTCCCGGCGGTGAGGACGAACACGGCCAGCAGACCGAGCAGGGCGGAGGTCATCGGCCACCCGCCCCGCGCGGGAGGCGGCGGGCGGCCCCGCCGGGGGCCGCGGGTCGGTGACGGTGGGGGTCAGGCCCTGAGGGGCCCGGACTGGCGGACAACGCGTGGCTCCTGTCCGGCTGGGTTCTCCAGCCATGGAATCGAGTGGGACGCACTCCGGCGGGAGGTGAGCACCCGGGCATGATTCTGCATGCCGGGCGGGTGGAGAAACGCCGTCGACGGGGCCCGCGTTCCGCGGCTGATGAACTCTACAGCCCTGTAGCGACAGGCGTCGGGCGGATCTTCGCCACGCGGACCGGATGCTCGCCCGAGGGGCGCCCGGGCCGTGGGCTACAGCGGTGTCGCCGCCTCCAGGACGAGGAACAGCGCGACGGCCGCGTTCAGCGCGGACAGCGCGGAGACGGTCGTGCCCGCCGCGGCGACGAGCGCGGCGACTCCGGCCGGGGTGAGGGCGGGGGGCCAGCCCCGGTCCGGCGGTACCGGGCCCAGCAGCGCCGCCACCCGTCGCGGTACCGGCCCCGCCGCGGCGAAGGCGGCGAAGGCCGCGCCGCCGGGCACCGGGCGGGAGACGAGCGCCGCCTTGCCGACCGCGCGTGCGGTCAGCCGGCGGTCGCCGGTGACCCGGGCCGCCTCCTCGTCCGCCCAGCGCTCCGTGCTGTAGACCAGGGCCCCGAGCAGCGGCCACAGCAGCGGGTTGACACATCCGGCCAGCCGGGTCGCGAGCAGCAACCGGTGGTGGCGGCCCGCCAGATGGGCGCGTTCATGGGCGAACAGCGCCCGGTGTTCGGCCGGTTCGAGGGAGGCGAGGAGAGCTGTGGAGACCATCACCCGCCCCGGGGAGCCGGGGAGCGCGTAGGCGTACGGGACGTCGTCGGGCAGTACGGCGACATCGCCGCCCGGCAGGCCCGCGAGCGCCCGGTGGGCCCGTGCCCGGAAGCGGTAGTGACGGTGGACGGTGAGTCCGCAGGCCGCCGTCACGACGACGAGCGCGAGGATGGACGCCTTGCCCGCGAACGCGTCGTGCGGCACGGCCTCGCGGACCTCGGCGTCGGACCAGCCGTCGGGCAGCGGGTTGCCGGGCAGCTGGGCCGTGCCCACCACCACCAGCAGACCGAGGCACACCAGGCTGCAGGAGGCGAGGATCACGGCGACGGTGGTCAGCAGCCGGGCGGCCCTGCGGGGGTGCAGGTGCTGTTCGGCCAGGCGCGCGATCGGCAACGCGGTCAGGGGCAGCACGAGGGGCAGGTAGACGAAGACGCCCATCGTCAGCGCTCCGGCCGGTCCGAGGACGTGCCGGTGCCGTCGGGACCGCTCTCGGCGAGCAGGGCCCGCAGCAGGTCCTCGTCGTGCGAGGAGAGGACGGAGACGAAGCTGGAGAGCACCGCGTCGCGGTCGCTCTGCTTGTCGAGGAGCCGGCGCATCCGCAGCGCGGCGAGCCCCGCCTCGTCCGCCACCGGCTCCCACAGGACGGGGCGGCCCCGTCCGGTGCGTGTGACCGCCTGCTTGGCGTGCAGACGTGTCAGGATCGTGATCACGGTGCTGTACGACAGGCCCGCGCCGAGCCGCTCCAGCACCCAGGCGGCGGTCACCGGCTCGTTCGCCCCGCCCAGTACCGACAGCACCTGGGCCTCCAGCTCGCCCTGGCCACGCCTGCGGGCGGGCGATTCCCGCTCGCCACCGGCTCCTTCGGCGTCCACGGCCCGACCCCTCTCTCCCTGTCCGTCCGCCCGGCTTTCTCCGTTCGGCCGCCCGGCGGTGGCGTTTCGCCTGCCGGGTGTCGGGAAATCGTATCCAGCCGGCGGAGGTACCGCCCACCGGCCGGGGCCGGGCCGCCCGCCCCCTGGCCCCGAAAATCTACAGTGCTGTAGATTTTCTTGTGGTCGCCAGAGTGTCCGCGCCGTCACCCGTGGCGTGGCCGCCACCACGTGAACACCCGTCACCGCACAAGGGAGAACATCATGGGCGTGAGCCTCGCCAAGGGCGGAAACGTCTCGCTGAGCAAGGAGGCCCCGGGGCTGACCGCGATCCTCGTCGGTCTCGGCTGGGACGTCCGCACGACCACCGGCACCGACTACGACCTGGACGCGAGCGCGCTGCTCTGCGACGAGGCGGGCAAGGTGCTGTCCAACGAGCACTTCATCTTCTACAACAACCTCAAGAGCCCCGACGGGTCGGTCGAGCACACCGGCGACAACCTCACCGGTGAGGGCGAGGGCGATGACGAGATCGTCAAGGTCGACCTCGCCTCGGTGCCCGCGACCGTCGCGAAGATCGTGTTCCCGGTCTCGATCCACGACGCGGAGAGCCGGGGTCAGAGCTTCGGCCAGGTGCGCAACGCGTACATCCGGGTGGTGAACCAGGCGGGCGGCGCGGAGATCGCGCGCTACGACCTGAGCGAGGACGCCTCCACCGAGACCGCGATGGTCTTCGGCGAGCTGTACCGGCACGGCGCCGAGTGGAAGTTCCGCGCGGTCGGGCAGGGTTACGCATCCGGCCTGAGCGGCATCGTCGCCGACTTCGGCGTCAGCCTCTGAGCCGCCGGGATCCGGACGCGCACGCCCCTACCGAAGTCACCCCAGGCACCCAGTCACCGAAGGCGGAACGATGACGATCAACCTCACCAAGGGCCAGCAGGTCAGCCTCACCAAGTCCGGCGGCGGCGAACTCGGCCTCGTACGCATGGGTCTGGGCTGGAAGTCCGCTCCCCGTAAGGGATTCCTGGCGCGGCTGACCGCCCGCGAGATCGACCTGGACGCCTCGGCGGTGCTCTTCGCGGGCCAGGCCCCGCAGGACGTGGTCTTCTTCCAGCACCTGACCAGTGACGACGGTTCGGTCCAACACACCGGGGACAACCGGGTCGGCGGGGCGGGCCAGGGCGGTGACGACGAGTCCATCGTCGTCGACCTGCGACGCGTGCCGGTCCATGTGGACCAGATCGTCTTCACGGTGAACTCGTTCACCGGCCAGACCTTCGAGGAGGTCGAGGCGGCCTTCTGCCGTCTGGTCGACGAGAGCAACGGCCAGGAGCTGGCCCGGTACACCCTGACCGGCGGCGGGCGGCACACCGCCCAGATCATGGCCAAGGTCCAGCGGTCCGGATCGGGCTGGCAGATGACCGCGATCGGCGCGGCGGCGGACGGGCGGACCTTCCAGGACCTCATGCCCGCGGTCACGCAGCACCTCTAGAGAACCCTTCGAGTACGTCTCGAACGCCTCCCCGGACAGCCGCGGGGGTGCGCACGCGGCACATGCGCACCCCCGCGGCGCGGCGGGCGGACAACCCACCACACAGGTGTCGGCACACCTGTGTCGACCGAGGGACAGCATGGGCAGACCTTCCCGGCTCGGGGACGAGGACAGATCCGACTACGGACGCGCACTCGAGGAGGTGATCGCCTCCCCGGAGATCCAACGCCTGCTCGAACGCTCGGGAGTTGTCGGCGGCCGACTGCGCGTCCTGGGCCTGGCGGCCGTGGCACGCACGACTCCCGCCGCCGACGCCGAGTACCGGCGGTACGCGGCCCTGCGGCGGCGGTCCCGGGGCGGGCGGCAGGACGCCGGGATGCCTCCGCTCTCCGGGCCGGGCGATCAGGAACGGCCGGGGGCCGGGGTACTGGCGGTCCTCGGGGTGCTGACGCCGGTGCTCGCCGCCTCGGCCGCGGCGACGTTCCTGCTACTGGGCTACGGTCTGCGGCTCGCCGAGGCGCTGCCCGCCCTGGCAGGCACCCTCGTCGGTGTCGGCTGGATCAGTCTGGTGGTCGCGGCGGTCGCAGCCCTGGTCAGCGTCGTCGCCCTCTACCGCACGGCGGCGAAGCCTTCGGCGGACGGCACGACAGCCGTGCCCGACCGGTCGCCCGCTCTGGAGGATGCCCGTGAGGCATGGCTCACGGCGCTGCGTGACCGCGGGATCAGGCCGTTCCTCCTCCAGCAGCTCATCAAGGCGGCGGCGCCCCCGTCCGACCCGGACGACGGGCAGGGCTCCCGGTTCAGCTCGCCGGCGTTCGCGGGGCCCGACTTCTCCGGCCCCGACTTCTCCGGTCCCGGCCTCGATGGCTCCGGCAGGCCCGATCCGGGGGGCTCCGACCCGCGCCGCTGACGGGCGGACGGCCTCCGCGAGGCTGTCCGCCCCCACCGGGCCGGAACACGGCGGTCAGGGCAGGGCGCGTACGGGCTCTTCGGCGGCGGCCAAGGCGTCGCCCTGGCCGGCCCGGACCAGGGCGGCCCGGACCAGGGCGGCCATGACCCGGGTGTCCTCGCCCATCTCCGGGTGCCACTGCACACCAAGCACCAGGCTCCCGTGCCCGAGGAGTTCCAGGGCCTCCACGGTCCCGTCGGGGGCGTGGGCGGAGGCCACCAGGCCGCTGCCGAGGCGGTCGACCGCCTGGTGGTGGTAGGCGGGCACCACGGCGGTCTCCGGAACGGCGTCCGCGTACGCGGTGCCGGGCACCGGGGTCACCGGGTGGCTGCCGAAGACCCCGAGGCCGCCGGTGTGGTCGTCCAGGTGCTGGTGCAGGGTGCCGCCGAGGGCGACGTTCAGCAGCTGCATGCCCCGGCAGATACCGAGCAGCGGGACCTCCCGTTCGATCGCCGCCCGGATCAACGCCAGCTCCCAGGAGTCGCGTTCGCGGGCAGGGGGGCCGGTACGGGGATCGGCGACCGCCCCGTAGCGCGCCGGTTCGACGTCCGCTCCCCCGGCGATCACCAGCCCGTCCAGGGCGGCGACGGTGTCCCGGGCCGCGTCCCGCGCGTCGTCCGGCGGCAGCAGCACGGCAAGCCCGCCCGCCGCACGGACGAGACGGGGATAGCCGGCGGGCAGCAGCACCGCGGGCATCTCCCACACACCCCAGCGGGCCGGGTCCTGGTAGGTGCTGATGCCGATGACGGGCCGGGACATGGAACGGGCTCCTTCGGGTCGGGGTGATCACATGGTCGCTGTCAGGGGCGGACTCCCGCTCCCTACGCCTGCGGAGGCGGGAGCCCCTCGCCCGGGCCGGCTCAGTCGCGGGCGAGTTCGGCCTCGGCCGCCGCCAGTGCGGCGAACTCCTCCTCCGGGGCTCCCGCGACCAGCCGGTGACGGCTGTAGAAGGCGAAGTAGGCCAGCGCCACCGCGTACACGCCGAGGGCGATGAACGCCGCGTCGCGGTCCACCAGGAAGGTCGCCACCAGGGCCGAGCATGCCAGAACGAAGGCCACGGACGAGGTGAGCGCGCCGCCGGGGGTGCGGTAGGGGCGCGGCAGTTCCGGTTCGCGGCGGCGCAGCACCAGGTGGGAGAGCGCCATGAGGGCGTAGCTGATCGTGGCGCCGAAGACGGCGACGTTCAGCATCCGGCCGCCGTTGCCGCTCCAGGCGGCCAGCGTGAATCCGATGATCCCGGGGATCAGCAGCCCGAGGTAGGGGGACTTGCGGCGGTTGGTCAGCGACAGGAAGCGCGGCAGGTAGCCGGCCCGGGAGAGGGCGAACAGCTGGCGGGATCCGGCGAAGATCAGGGAGAAGAACGAGGCCACCAGTCCGGCGAGGCCCGCGTAGTTGACGAAGCGGCTCAGGGCGGTCGGCTCGCCGGCGCCCTGCAGGGCCACCACGAGCGGGTTCCCCGCCTCCTTGATGGCGTTGGCTCCTTGGGCGCCGGTGGCGGAGATGAAGGTGATGACGGCCAGGAAGACCAGCACGACGAGCGAGATGGCCAGGGCCCTCGGCATCGAGCGGACCGGGTCCTTGGCCTCCTCGGCGGCGAGCGGCACGCCCTCCACCCCGAGGAAGAACCACATGCCGAAGGGGAAGGCCGCCCAGATCCCGAGGAGTCCGAACGGCAGCCAGGAGGAGGAGCCGAAGGCCGAGGTGTCCGCCGGGATGTCGTTGAGGCGGTTCGCGTCGAACTCGGTGAACGCGCCGACGGCGAAGATCAGCAGCGCGGCCACCGCGATGGCGGTCACCACCAGGCTGAAGCGGAGCGCCTCGCCGACTCCCCACAGGTGGATACCGATGAAGATCACGAAGCAGGCGAGGTAGACGGGCCAGCCGGAGGTGAGGCCGAACAGGCCGAGCGATTCGACGTAGTCGCCGATGAACAGCGCGATCGCGGTGGGCGCGAGGATGTACTCGATGAGGATGGCCGTGCCGGTGAGGAAGCCGCCCCAGGTGCCGAGCGCCCGCCGGGCGAAACCGTAACCGCCGCCCGCCGTGGGCAGGATGGCGGAGAGTTCGGCCAGCGCGAAGACCAGACACGCGTACATGACGCCCATCAGGACCATGGCGGCGGCGAGTCCGCCGAAGCCGCCCTTGGACAGGCCGATGTTCCAGCCGGAGAAGTCGCCGGAGACGACGTAGGCGACGCCGAGGCCGGTCAGCAGCAGCCAGCCCGCGCTGCCCCGGCGCAGGGTCCTGCGGTGCAGATACGCGTCCGTGCCGGACACCCCCGGGCTCGCGTCACCGGGTGGGCCGGCGGATGTTTCGGTTCCCTGAGCCATGAGGCGCTCCAGATGTGTGTCTACGTCATCGTTGGAACTGCTTCGATCAAAGGTTCGTCGGCACACCTTTGTGGAACAGGAGAGCACATGGCAAGGGGCGTGCGTTGAAGAGAGGTTACGGATGCGTTTCGGCGCCGGACACCGACACCCGTCCGGGGACGTCGCGTCGATCAGGGTCCGGCTCAGGCGAGGAAGCCGCGCAGCAGGGCCGCCGTGCCTCCGCAGTGCTCGCGCATCATCTCGCGGGCCGCGTCCGCGTCCCGGTCGAGCACCGCCTCGACCACGGCAGCGTGCTGCTGCTGGGAGTGCTCCAGGTTGCGCACCAGCAGCGGGATGCAGTCGAGCAGTTCATTGAGGGTGGCCCGGACCGCGGCGTACCGCGCGGCGAGCGTGCGGGATCCGGAGAGTTCGGCGAGCGTGAGGTGGAGCAGGGTGTCCTGGCGGCGGTAGTCCTCCAGCCGGGCGCCCCGCGTCGCGTCGAGCGCGGCCCGCAGCCTGGCCCCGCCGTCCGCCGGGAGCCTTTCGGCACACAGGCCCACCGCTCCGGCCTCCAGCACCTCGCGGAAGAGCAGGGTGTCCTCCACGTCGACGGCGGCGATGCGGCGGCGCAGCCCGTCGCTGCCGTCGGGGGCCGCGGTGCGCGGCAGGACGAACGTTCCTCCGTAGCGGCCTCGGCGGCTCTCGACCATGTGCTGGTCCTGGAGGACCTTGAGAACCTCGCGCAGGGTCACCCTGCTGATCCTCAGATGCTGGGACAACTCACGTTCGGAGGGCAGCCGTTCGCCGGGCGGGACCAGACCCAGGCGCAGGAGCTGGAGGAGCTGTTCCAGCGCCTCCTCGAATCCGTTGCCCGCGCGGACGGGCCGCAGCATGGAGTCCAGCCGGCCGGTCGCCGCTTCGCTCCCGCCCCCGGCCGCGTCGGCCGCCGCCCTGTCGGCCACGGCCACTCCCCCCGTTCCTGCCGTTCCTGCCGTTCCTGCCGTTCCTGCCGTTCCTGCCGTTCCTGCCGTTCCTGCCGTTCCTGCCGTTCCTGCCGTTCCTGCCGCCGAACGGGTGTCGTCCGCTCTTCCCCTCGTGGCCACTGGCGGATCCCCTTCCCAAGCAATGGTTCTCTGTCATACCTTATGCCTCCCGGTTCACCCAAGGAGGCATCCCGTGGCAGACCGCACACCCCCGCTCGGCGTCGACGAGCTCCGCACACGGGTCGCGGACGGGTCGATCGACACCGTGGTGCTGGCCTTCCCGGACATGCAGGGCCGGCTCCAGGGGAAGCGGTTCGCGGCCGGGTTCTTCCTCGACGAGGTGCTGGAGCACGGCACCGAGGGCTGCAACTACCTCCTGGCCGTGGACACCGAGATGCGGACCGTCGACGGCTACGCGATGTCCTCGTGGGAGAACGGCTACGGCGACTTCGGCATGATCCCCGATACCGCCACCCTGCGCCCCATCCCCTGGCACCGGGGAACCGCCCTGCTGATCGCGGATCTCGCGTGGCACGACGGCAGTCCGGTCGTGGCGGCCCCGCGTCAGATCCTGCGCCGCCAGCTCGACCGGCTGGCGGAGCTCGGCTGCACGGCACAGGTGGGCACGGAGCTGGAGTTCATCGTCTTCCGGGACAGTTACGAGGAGGCCTGGGACCGCGACTACCGCGGGCTGACCCCGGCCAACCAGTACAACATCGACTACTCGATCCTCGGCACCGGCCGCATCGAGCCGCTGCTGCGCCGGATCCGCAACGAGATGCAGGAGGCCGGGCTGACCGTCGAGTCCGCCAAGGGCGAGTGCAACCCCGGCCAGCACGAGATCGTCTTCCGCTACGACGAGGCGCTCACCACCTGCGACCAGCACGCCGTCTACAAGACGGGCTCCAAGGAGATCGCGGCCCAGGAGGGCGTCTCACTGACGTTCATGGCCAAGTACGACGAGCGCGAGGGCAACTCCTGCCACATCCACCTCTCGCTGACCGACGCCGACGGCGCGAACATGATGGCGGGCGAGGGCCCGGACGGCATGTCCGAGCTGATGCGGCACTTCCTGGCCGGCCAGCTCGTCGCGCTGCGGGACTTCTCCCTCCTCTACGCGCCCACCATCAACTCCTACAAACGCTTCCAGCCCGGCTCCTTCGCCCCCACCGCCGTGGCTTGGGGCGTCGACAACCGCACCTGCGCCCTGCGGGTCGTCGGCCACGGGCGCTCGATGCGCTTCGAGAACCGACTGCCCGGCGGCGACGTCAACCCGCATCTGGCCGTCGCCGGACTGGTCGCCGCCGGACTGTACGGGGTCGAGCAGCGGCTGCCGCTGCCCGAGGCCTGTACAGGCAACGCCTACACCGGGGACTACGACCAGGTGCCGACGACCCTGCGCGAGGCCGCCGAGCTGTGGGAGGCCAGCCCCATCGCCAAGGAGGCGTTCGGCGAGGAGGTCGTCGCGCACTACCTGAACATGGCCCGCGTCGAACTGACCGCGTACGACTCCGCGGTGACCGACTGGGAGCTGCGCCGCTCCTTCGAACGCCTCTGACAGCCAGAACATCTCCGCACCACCACCAGCTTCCGTGATCGGGGTCCGTACGTGTCACCACCCACCCTGGACGTTCTCGACCCGGCGACCGCCGAGGTCGTCGCCACCGTCCCCGCGGCCTCCGCCGCCGATGTGGACGCCGCCGTCAGCCGTGCCGCCGCGGCCCAGCGACGCTGGGCCGCCGCCGCGCCCGCCGACCGGGCGCGTCTGCTGCGGCGCTTCGCCGTCGTCGTCGACGAACACATCGAGGAACTGGCCAGGTTGGAGGTCCGCGAGGCCGGACACACCATCGGCAACGCCCGGTGGGAGGCCGGGAACGTACGCGATCTCCTCGACTACAGCGCGGGCGGGGCCGAACGGCTCCTGGGCCGGCAGATCCCGGTGGCGGGCGGCATCGACTTCACGGTCCTGGAGCCCCTGGGCGTCGTCGGGGTCATCGCCCCATGGAACTTCCCGATGCCGATCGCCGCCTGGGGTCTTGCCCCGGCCCTCGCGGCGGGCAACGCCGTCCTCCTCAAGCCCGCCGAGACGACACCGCTGACCGCTCTCCGGCTGGCCGGGCTCGCCCTGGAGGCAGGTCTTCCCGAAGGGCTGTTCCAGGTACTGCCCGGCGAGGGGCCGGTGGCCGGGAGCGCCCTGGTCGAGCATCCGGGCGTCGCGAAGATCGTGTTCACCGGCTCCACCCGGACCGGCAAGCAGATCATGACCCGCTGCGCGGAGCGGGTGAAGCGGCTCACCCTGGAGCTGGGCGGCAAGAGCCCCAACGTCGTCTTCGCCGACGCCGATGTGGAGGCCGCCGCGGCGGCCGCGCCGATGTCCTTCCTGGACAACGCCGGGCAGGACTGCTGCGCCCGCACCCGGATCCTGGTCGAGCGGTCCGTGTACGACCGCTTCCTCGACCTGCTCGTCCCGGCCGTGTCCGCCGTCGTGGTGGGCGACCCGGCCGACGAGAAGACCCAGATGGGGCCGCTGATCTCGGCCGTCCAGCGGGACCGGGTCCGGGGGCTCGTCAACGGCGGCCGGGAAGCCGGCGGCGTCCGGGCATTCCTCGGAACGGCTCCCGAGGGCCCCGGGTTCTGGTATCCGCCGACCGTCCTCACCGGGGTCTCGCCCGAGGCGCCGGTGGCGGTCGAGGAGGTCTTCGGGCCCGTCGCGGTGGTCCTGCCGTTCGAGGACGAACAGGACGCGCTGCGCCTCGCCAACGCCACCGACTACGGACTCGCGGGCTCGGTCTGGACCCGGGACGTCGGCCGCGCGCTGCGCGTGGGCCAGGGTCTTCGGGCGGGCAACCTCTCCGTCAACTCGCACTCCAGCGTGCGCTATTCGACACCCTTCGGCGGCTACAAGCAGTCGGGGCTGGGCCGCGAGCTGGGCCCGGACGCCCTGGCCGCCTTCACCGAGACCAAGAACGTCTTCATCAGCACGGAGGCCTGAGCACCATGACCGACACTTCTTTCGTCTGCCGCCGCCTGGTCGGCCGCACCGCCGTCGTCACCGGGGCCGGCAGCGGCATCGGCCTGGCCACCGCCCGGCGGCTGGCCGCCGAGGGCGCGCACGTCGTCTGCGCCGATGTGGACGAGGAACACGGCAGGGCCGCCGCCGAGGAGACGGCGGGGCTCTTCGTCCGTACCGACGTCACCGACGCCGAGCAGGTGGACGCCCTCTTCAAGGCCGCGTTCGACACCTACGGATCGGTCGACATCGCGTTCAACAACGCGGGGATCTCCCCTCCGGAGGACGACTCCATCCTGGACACCGGCCTGGAGGCCTGGCGGCGGGTGCAGGAGGTCAACCTGACCTCCGTGTACCTCTGCTGCAAGGCGGCGATCCCCTACATGCGCGACCAGGGCAAGGGCTCCATCATCAACACGGCGTCCTTCGTGGCCCGGATGGGCGCGGCCACCTCGCAGATCTCGTACACCGCGTCCAAGGGCGGGGTCCTGGCGATGTCACGCGAGCTGGGGGTGCAGTTCGCACGCGACGGAATCCGGGTCAACGCCCTGTGCCCCGGCCCGGTCAACACCCCGCTGCTCCAGGAACTGTTCGCCACGGACCCGGAGCGGGCCGCACGGCGACTGGTGCACATCCCGGTCGGCCGGTTCGCCGAGCCGACCGAGATCGCCGCCGCCGTCGCGTTCCTGGCGAGCGACGACTCCTCGTTCGTGAACGCCACGGACTTCCTGGTGGACGGCGGGATCGCCGGGGCGTACGTCACCCCGGTCTGAGCCCGGCGGTTCCGACGGCCCGGCGGTCCGACGGCCCTCCGACGGCCCCGGCGGCCGGACGTTCGCGGATGTGCGGTGGCCCGGCCGCCGTTCAGCCCGAGGTGGCGGCCGGATCGCCTCGGAGACGCCGGGCGCGAAGCACCAGGAGCATCTCGAAGCGCTGGTCCGGTTCATCGATGGCGTCACCCCACAGCTCGCGGATCTGCCGCAGCCGGTAGCGGGCCGTCTGGGGGTGGATGCCGAGGCGGGCGGCCACTTCCGGGGCGCCGCCGGGCGTCTCGATCCAGGCGAGCAGTGTCTCGGCCAGGCGCCGGGCCTGGGTCGGGCTGAGGCCGTCCAGCGGGGCGAGGCAGCGGCGGGCGGACGCGTCGATCAGCTCCTGGGCGGGGAGCAGCAGCAGTTCCTCCGTCCGCTCGGTGCAGTACAGCACCTCGCCCCGCGGCAGCAGGTCCTTCTTGATCAGCTGGACCGCGGTCTCCGCCCAGCGCAGCGAGGTCGCCGCGGCCGCCAGCGGGACCGCCGGGCCGATGGCCCCGGACCAGCCGGCCGTGGCGCGCCGCAGGATCTCCGTACGGCCCGCCGTGTCCGGGTCCGGGATGACCACGCGCGGCTGCTCGCTCTCCATCTCCAGCAGAATGCCCTGCCCGACCGCCGGGGCCACGGCCTCGCGGGCCGGGCGCATGAGCACACCCACGGAGATCGTCTCCGGAAGCTCCCAGCCGATGCGGGCGGCCCGCTCGGCCAGGGCCACGGAAACATCGCCGCGGTGTTCCACCAGAAGGAGCTCGATCAGCTGGCGCTGGAGGCGAAGCCGTTCGCTGGCGCGCCGGGCCGCCGCCTCGGCGTAGCCCCGTACCGACTGTTCCACGAGCCCGTCCAGATACTCGAATCCCGATTCGGCCAGCTCGTACATGGCGGGCGCGGGGATGTCGGCCTCCTGGCCGATCTCGGCGAGCCTGCGCCAGGTGAGCCGGACCCCGAGGCGGTAGATGGCCTGGAGCGCGTCGAGGCTGCGGCCCTCAAGACCCTCGCCGCGACCGAACTCCTGGAACATCTCCGGCGGCACCCGTGGGTGGGCCCCGGCGGTGAGGTTGTGGACGAAGCCCTCGATGGCACGGCGGATGCCGACGAGGGCCAGCGGCTCCCCGGACTCGTCCTCGACCAGCTGCAGATAGGGATACTCCTGGCGAATCTGGAACAGGATCGCCTGAGCGAGCTCCGGGGCCTCGGACCGGGCGATCGCCTCGAAACGGTCGAGTTTCGACCGGGGGACGTCCTGCCAGGCCGGGCGGGTCACGGAGCCGCCGGGGCGGTGTCATAGCTGATCAGGGGCGTATTGGGCTGGTCGGGAGTGGCGTCGAGCAGTGCCACGGCACCGACCGCCGCGCCAACGGCGAGCGTGGCGGCCACCAGGACGGTGACAGCGGCGGCGATGAGTCTGCGCATGGTCGGGTCAGCTCCTTGCTGGAGGCGATCCCCACCCCGTCAGCCGGGCCCCTCCGGCTGGGACACAGTGTCGACAGCACATTGACATTCCGTCAAGGGCTTGCTTACTGTTCACGCCAATCAAGGGCTGACCGGCCCGGGCCCGTGCACCTCCGCGAAGAGATTCGACCCAGGAGTGCCCGGATGCGCCACAACGCTTCACCCCTGTCGCTTGTCCTGCTGGGGGCAGGGGTTTTCCTGCTCGTCCTCGCGCCGCTGCTCGTCTGGTACGTCCAGCCGCAGGCCAAGCGCACCCCCATCGACATCGACACCACCACCGTCTTCACCGGGACGGGCAGCTATTTCGACACGTCCGAGGTGGAGACGGTCGAGGGCAGAGAGATCACGATCACGCGGCAGGTGCGCGGGGACGTGGCCGACAGCGAGAAGAGCGGCAACGCCGTGTGGGACGTCTCCACCTCGGTCGACCACCAGGACACCCTGCCCGCCTCCGACCCCCGTGACGCGCTCCAGTGGACGCTGGAGCGCTGGGTGACCGACCGGACCACGAACGAGCCGGTGCACTGCTGCGAGGAGACCCCGACGTTCGACGGGGAGGCCTACCTCAAGTTCCCCTTCGACGTCGAGAAGCGTTCCTACCGCTGGTGGGACAGCACGCTCGGCGGGGTGGTGCGGCTCTCCTACGCCGGTGAGCAGAAGGTTCAGGGCTACTCCGGTCTCCTCTTCAAGGGCGAGGTCGAGCCCGCCAGGACCGGTGTGCGCCAGGTGCCCGGAGTGCTCGTGGGGAAGAAGAAGATCCCCCAGGTGCTGGCCGAGGAGTGGTATTCCAACAGCGGCATCGAGCTGGTGGTGGACAAGCGGACCGGCCGCATCATGAACGCGGCGATCGGCCCGAGGAAGACGCTGCGCGCCCCGGGCTCCGAGAAGGACGCCGTCGTGCTCCTGGAGAGCGAGCGGGTGGAGTTCACCGAGGAGACCCAGCTGGGGCAGGTCGAGCTGGCGTCGGCGGACAGCGACCGGCTGGCGATGCTCGGCACGACCGCGCCGGCCGGGGCGGCGGGGCTGGGCGGTGTGCTCGCGCTGGCGGGCGTCGTACTCGTCGTCCGGGGGCGCCGGACGGAGCCGGAATCGCCGAATACTCACATGATGACGATTCCGCGCACCTGAGTTACCGGCAAGTTGTTGCACCGGTGAGTAGCCGGGCGCGTACCCGTGCCGAAAACTGTCTATCCCCACCACAGCACGGCCCCCCGGTCTCGTCCCCGTCCGTACCTCTCCTCTTCACTCCCTCATCACTCTCACCACCCTCTTCTCTCTCACCACCCTCTTCTCTCTCATCGTTCTTCTCGATCCCTCGCCCCGCAGCCGGGTCCCCGGCCCGGTGCACCCCTGTCCCGGCCCCCCGGTACGTCTCCGCTCCAAGCGGCCCTCGCCCCGAGGGCCGCTCCCCCGATTCCCCGCTCCCCGAGCCGAGTTGGAGCACCCATGCCCCAGCACGTCCCTCCCCCACTGCTTGACGCCGTCGCGCGTCCGGGTCAGGGCCCGGCGCCCGCCACCGCCACCACCGCCCCGAGGCGCATCGTCTTCCTCGCCCACCGCGACCTGGGCAATCCGGCCGCCGGCGGCTCCGAGCTGCTGGTCGACCAGCTCGCCCTGGGCCTCACCGAACAGGGCCATGACGTCACACTGCTGTGCGGCGGGCCGGCCGCCCGCCGGCCCTACCGAGTCGTCTCGGCGGGCTCCGCGCTGGGGCACTACGTCGGCGCGCGGTCCGCGTTCGCCCGGCAGGTCGGCTCGTGCGACCTGCTCGTCGAGGTCTGCAACGGCATGCCGTACCTGGCCCCGCTGTGGCACCGCGGGCCCACGGTGTGCCTGGTCAACCATGTGCACACCGATCTGTGGGACATGCGTTTCCCGACGCCGGTGGCCCGTGCCGGGCGCAAGCTCGAACACTGGGCCCTGTCCCGGGCCTACCGCGACCACCTGATGATCGCGGTGTCCCCCTCCACCGCGGGTGCCCTGCGCGAACTGGGCGTGCCCGACCGGCGGATCCGGGTGGTGCACAACGGAGTCCAGGAACCGGGCCCGCAGGGCGAGCGGTCCACCACACCGCTGTTCGTGGCGCTGGGCCGGCTCGTCGACTACAAGCGCATCGATCTGCTGCTCCAGCTCTGGGAGCGGGTCCGGCCGGTCACCGGCGGCCGGCTCGTCATCGTCGGGGACGGCCCCGAGCGGGCCCGGCTGGAACAACTCGCGGGCCCCGGTGTGGAGTTCGCCGGTCATGTGACCGAGGCGGAGAAGCACCGACTGCTCTGCGCCGCGTGGATGCTGCTGCACCCCGCGGCCGTGGAGGGATGGGGGCTGGTGGTCACGGAAGCCGCGGCCCGGTCCACCCCGACCCTGGGCTTCGACGTGCCGGGGCTGCGCGACTCCGTCGAGGACGGTGTCACCGGGATCCTCGCCCCGGGCGCGTCGTCCTTCGCCGCCGCCTGGTGCGCGCTGGCGCTGGACGACGAGCGGCGCGAGGCGATGGGCAGGGCAGCCCGCGAACGGGCCGCCGACTACCGGTGGACCGCCAGCGTGCGCCGGTTCGCCTCGGTCGCCGCCGAGGCGACCGCAGGCTCGACAGCCGGCGCGACGACCGGTGCGGCAGGCTGCCCGAGCACCCCGGCGATCGGCGCGAGCGCGTGAAGGACCCCTCGTTCCGGCGGTCCGCCGCCCTGTTCCGCGCCTTCCTGCGCGAACAGGGCGACCCCGCCACGGCGTACACCCTGCTGGCCCGTGACGCGGCCGACCAGGTCGAGCGGCACGGCCCGCTCCGCGACAAGGTCGTCGTCGACATCGGCGGCGGCGACGGCTACTTCACCCGGGAGTTCCGGCGGCGCGGGGCGCACAGCTACCTCTTCGAACCGGACCCGGCGGAGATCGGCCCCGGGCAGCGCGCGGACACCGTCGTGGCCGACGGCTATCTGCTGCCACTGGCCGACGGCGCGGCCGACGTCTGCTTCTCCTCCAACGTGCTGGAGCACGTCGCCGATCCGCACACCTTCCTCAGTGAGATGGCGCGGGTGACCCGCCCCGGCGGCCTCATCTACGTCTCCTACACCAACTGGCTCTCCCCGTGGGGCGGCCACGAGTGGGCGCCCTGGCACTACCTCGGCGCCGAACGCGCCCGGAGCCGCCACGAGCGGCGCACCGGCGGCCCGGCCAAGCACCGGCTCGGCGAGAACCTCTTCAAGATCGGCGTCGGGGAGACCCTGAGCCACGTCCGGAGCCGCTCCGACGTGACCGTCGTCTCAGCCCGCTCGCGCTACTGGCCCGTCCTTCCCCAGCTCGTGCCGCGCATCCCCGTACTGCGGGAATTCGCCACCTGGAACCTCCTCCTCATCCTCCGGCGGTGTTCATGACCAGCGCTGTCCACCCACCCCGGTCCACGGGACCGGAGGACGCGGATCCCGCGCCCTCCGGTCCCGCCGACGGACCGCCCACGCCCCGTTCACGGCGCTGGCTGCTGGGCTTCTGGGCCGCCGTGTTCGCGGCGTTCCTCGCGGTGTCGCCCGGCCGGATGACGTTCGACACCAAGCTCGGCGTCGTCGCGGACCCCTGGCGCTTCCTGGGCGACCTCGGCGAGCTGTGGCACAGCCGGGCCGGGTTCGGCGGGATCGCCGACCAGTACGTCGGCTACGCCATCCCGATGCTGCCGTACTACGGGGCCGCCGACCTGCTGCACCTGCCGGTCTGGCTCGCGGAGCGGCTCTGGCTGTCACTGATCGTGGCGACCGCCTTCTGGGGTGCGCTCCGGCTGGCGGAGCGGCTGGTCGTGGGCTCCCCGGCCACCCGGCTGCTGGGGGCTCTCGCGTACGCGCTGTGGCCGACGTACACCATCGTCGTGGGCTCGACCTCGGCGGCGGCCCTGCCGGGGGCCCTGCTGCCGTGGGTGCTGCTGCCGCTGACGAACCCGCGCCTCGCGCCGAGGATCGCCGCGGCCCGGTCCGCGCTGCTGATCCCGCTGATGGGCGGCGTCAACGCCGCCTCCACGCTGGCCTCGCTGCTGCCGGTGGGGCTGTATCTGCTGTCCCGTCCCGGCGGGCCGCGCAAGCGCGCCCTGCTGGCGTGGTGGATCCCGGGCGTGGTCCTGGCGACCGCCTGGTGGATCGTTCCGCTGCTGCTGCTCGGCGTCTTCGGTGAGAACTTCATGCCGTACGTGGAGTCCTCGTACACCACCACGACGACCATGTCGGCGACCGAGGTACTGCGCGGCGGCGGGAACTGGGTCGGCTATCTGAACTTCGGCGAGGCCTGGCTGCCCGCCGGCTGGACCGTCGCCACCGCGACCGTCACCATCCTGGGCTCGGCGCTCGCCGCCGCCCTGGGGCTGGCGGGACTGGCGCGCCGTGATCTGCCCGAGCGCCGCTGGCTGGTGCTGACCGTGCTGAGCGTCGCGCTCATCACGCTCGCCGGCTACGGCGGCGCACTGGGCGGGCTGTTCCACGGGACCGTGCATGACTGGCTGGACGGCTGGCTGGTGCCGTTCCGCAACGTCTACAAGTTCCAGACGGGTCTGGCGCTGGCCCTGGCCCTGGGCCTCGCGCACCTCACCGCGGTGGCCTCCGTCGCCGTCGCGGCGCGCGGCGGCGGCAACGCGGTGCGGGCCCGCCGGCTCGTGCCGGTGATCGCCGCCGCGCTCGTGCTGCCGGGTCTCGCCTGGCCCTACGTCAACGGCTCGATCCTGCAGACGGGTTCGTTCCAGCAGTTGCCCACGTACTGGGAGACGACCGGGAACTGGCTGAAGAAGAACTCGGCCAACGACCGCGCCCTGGTGGTCCCCGCGACCGCGCACGGCATCTACACCTGGGGTTCCCCCATCGACCAGCCGTTGGACGTGCTGGCGAACTCGCCGTGGGCACAACGGGATTACGTGCCGTTCGGCACACCGGGCAACAGGCGGGCGATGGACGCCGTCGAGCAGGCGCTGACCTCCGGGGGCGAGGTTCCCGGGCTCAGCGAGTTCCTGAACCGGGCGGGACTGCACAACGTGGTGGTCCGCAACGACCTGGATCCCGACCAGTTGGGCTACGTCCCCACGACCACGGTGAAGCGCACCCTGGAGGCGTCCGGGTACCGGCGCGTGACCGGCTTCGGTCCGGTGATGACCGGCGGCCGGATCGCGGCGGACACCCCCGTGCAGGTCGAGGGCCTCTATCCCCGGCAGCGGGCCGTGGAGATCTACGAGCCGCCCGCCGGGACGGAGCGTCCGGGGCGGGCGGGTACGGCCCCGGTGGCCTCGACGGCCGTCGTGAGCGGCGGTCCCGAGTCCCTGTTGCCGCTGTCGGCGAGCGGTGCGCTGGCCGGCCGGCCTGCCGTGCTGGCCGGTGACGCGCACCCAGGTCTGGGAAGGCCGTCGCTGTACGCGGCGGGCGACGGTCTGCGGCGTGCCGACACCCGGTTCGGGCTGGTCAACTCCAACACCTCGTACACGTACACCGCCGATGAGCGCAACGCGGTGGAGGCCGCGCAGGATCCGGGCCGCAGCCCCCGACAGATCCTGCCGACGTCCGGCGCGGAGCACCAGACGACGGCCGTGCTGCGGGGCGCGAAGAAGGTCAGCGCCTCGTCGGTGGGGAACTGGCTGTTCCATCTGCCGCAGTACGACCCGGTCAACGCCTTCGACGGCAACCCGGACACCGGCTGGGCGGAGGGGTCGCCGGGCTCGCCCGAGGACGAGTGGGTGCGGATCGACTTCACCACTCCGACGGAGCTTCCGGGCTCGCTCCAGGTGACACCGCTGCCCAGCGCGAACGTGCGGGCCGCGCCGACCGTCGTCCGGGTCGAGACCGAGCGGGGCTACAAGGACAGCCCCCTGAAGACCGATGGCTCGGCACAGACGGTGGCCGCGCCCACCGGGCAGGCGTCCTGGCTGAAGGTGACGATCCTGGAGTCCCAGCAGGGGCGCCCCGGGCTCACCGGCGCCGGGTTCACCGACATCGCGATCCCCGGGGTGCAGGTGACCCGGATGCTGGAGCTGCCCTCCGACGCGCCGCGCGAGGGCGCGGACTCCACGGTCTACTCGCTGCGGCGGGGCAGCGACCCGGGCGGTCTGTCGTCGGTGGCGGCCGAGGTCGGCCTGCACCGGCAGTTCACCGCCCGGGAGGCGGGCCCGTACAAGGTGTCCGCGAGCGCGGTGCCGGTGCCCGGCGAGGCCTTGGACAAGCTGCTCTTCGAGCTGACGGGCGAGCGGGACAGGATCGAGGTCAGCGCCGACTCCACGGCGCGGCTGGGCACCGGTCTCAGCCCGCGCAACCTGACCGACGGTGATCTGACCACGGCGTGGATCGCGGGCGAACGCCCCACGCTGCATCTGTCCTGGCCGGAGAAGAGGGAGGTCGGGGAGATCGTCTTCGCGGCGGCCGGCGGTCTGTCCACCCGCCCCGAGCAGGTGCAGATCAGCTCCCCCGACGGCACGGCGGTGGCCTCCGTGGACGAGAACGGGATGGCCCGCTTCTCGCCCATCAGGACCGACCGGATGGACATCACCATCTCGCGTCAGGCGCCGCTGACCGTCCACAACCCGGTGGCCGACGACCAGTTGCAGTTGCCGGTGGGGCTGAGCGAGGTCTACATCCCGGCCCTGGAGGGGTACCGCTCGCCGCAGCCGAAGCCGGACGAGACCTTCAGCCTGGCCTGCGGCAAGGGTCCGGTCCTGTCCGTCGGCGGTACGTTCCTGGAGACCCGCGCCGAGGGTTCGGTGCGGGACCTGACGCAGCGCCGCCCCATCGAGGTCACACCGTGCACCGAGGGCGGCACCGTGGAGCTGGCCGCCTCGTCCACCACCGTCGAGGCGGGGGACGCGGGACCGCTCGCCATCACCGACGTCACGCTGAGCAACGGAACCTCCGAGGCCATGGCGAGCACGCCGCGTTCGGTGGACGTCGAGCGGGGCGACGGCGACCGGCGCACCATCGCCGTCGGCGCGGGCGAGGCCTCCTACCTCCAGCTCCACGAGAACCACAACAAGGGCTGGAAGGCCACCCTGGGCGGCAAGGAGCTGACGCCACTGCGGATCGACGGCTGGCAGCAGGCCTGGCTGGTCCCGGAGGGCGAAGGCGGCAAGGTCACCCTGGAGTACGAGCCGGCCCGCGTCTACCAGGTGGGTCTGATCGGCGCGGGGGCCCTGCTCCTGGTGCTCGTGGGGCTCGCCTTCGGGCGCCGGCGGGGAGCCGAGCCGTACGCGGCCGAGGAGCAGCTCGCTGTGCCGGGACCGGGTCCGGTCCTGGGCACCGTGGCGCTCACCCTGGTGGGGGTGGTGATCGCGGGTCCGCTCGCCCTGGCGGTGCCGGTCCTCGCCGTACTCGCCCACTTCCGGCCGCGGTTGCTCGCGCCGGTCGCGTTCGCGGCGATGGCCGCCGCGGGTGTCGTCGCGGCGGTGGGCACCGGGGACACCACCGCCGCCGGTGAGGGCGCGTTCGGTGCGACGGCCCAGTTCCTGGCGCTGGTCGGCCTGTTCGCCGCCCTGGTCACGGTCGGGCGCGGACCACTCGGCGGGCGGGCGGAGGGAGGCCCGGGCAGGGCGGGCGACGAGGCCGCCACGGTCCCGGCGCGGGCCGCGTCCGTCTCGGGCCGGACGCTGTCCACCGGCCCGAAGCGCCCGCAGGGAACTCCGCCTCCCGCGCCCGGAATCGGGTACGGCTCGGAATCCGGCTCCAGCTCCGGCTCGGGCTCCAGCTCGGGCTCGGGCTCGGGCTCGGACTCCGGCTCGGACTCCGGCTCGGGCTCGGGCTCGGGCTCGGGCTCGGGCGAAGGGGACGGCGGTGACAGCCCGACGCGGCAGTTCGGCGGGCAGCAGCCGCCGCCGTCCCGTCCCGGAGGGAGCACCTGATGGCGACCACGCGGCATTCCCGGGCGCGGGGTGACATGCCCCGGCCCGGGGCCCCGGCCCGACTGCCGTTCCCGGTGGTCGACGAGGTGGCCCGGCACTGTGCGCAGGACGCCGAGCCGAACACGGTGCACATCGAGATCCATCTGCCCGGCCGGGTGGACGGGGCGCGGCTGCGCTCCGCGTTCGCCGAGGCCCTCGCCCGGCACCCCCGGGCGGTGATGCGGGAGCGCCCCCGGTCCCCGTTCGCCCGGCGCTACGAATGGGAGCTGACCGGGGGTCCCGACGTGGACCCGGTCTCCTTCCCGCCGTCCGCGCCCGGGGCGCTCGACCGGGCCCGGGCGCGGGCGCTGGACGAGGCCCCGCCGTTGACGGCGTCGCCGCCGCTGCGGCTCGCCGTGGTCGAGGAGCCGGGCACCGAGGGGTGTGTGCTGCTCTTCACCGTGCACCACACCGCCCTCGACGGCCCGGCGTGCATGCGGCTGGCGGCGACGGCCGCCGAGGTCTACAGCGCGCACCGCACCCCGCCGGCCCCCGCACCCGTGCGGTCGGCGTCCGAGCCGCTCGCCGGGAAATCCCCGGCGGCGCCGCTGGCCCGGCCCGCCCGGATCGCGGCGGGCTCGCCGGGGCCCGGAACCGTGCCGGGCAACTCCATGCTGCTGGTCGAACTGCCGGTCCCCCGGCGGGAGTCCGGCGCACCGTACACGGTGAACGACCAGCTGATGGTGGCCACCGCCCGCACGGTGGCCGACTGGAACCGGACGCAGAGCGCGCCGGGTGCCGACCGCGGGCCGCTGCGGATCACCATGCCGGTCGACGACCGCACCCGGGGGCCCGAGATGCCGATCGGGAACGGCACCCGGCTGGTGGAGGTCGGTTTCGCCGCGTCCGAGCTGCTGCCCGGGGCGGATGTCGCCGCCCTGCTCCGGGCGACCGCGGAGCGGACCCGGGCGCTCAAGGCGCGCCCCCGGCCCCCGCTCGGCCGTTCCGCCTCACTGCTGACCGCGCCGCTGCTGCCCGTCGCCGCCCGCGCCGCCCTCACCCGGGGGCTGCGGGTGCTGGCGGGGCCGTGGACCTCGACGACGCTGCTGAGCAACATCGGCCGGGTGCCGTACCCGCTGGACTTCGGGGAGGCGGGCCGGGCGAAGGCCGTGTGGTTCTCCGCGCCCGCCCGGATGCCCCGGGGGCTGACGTTCACCACGGCTTCCACGGGCGGCCGGCTGCATCTGGCGCTGCGGTGGTCGCGCACCCTGCTGGGGGACGAGGACGGCGTGCGCCTGCGCGAGCTGTTCACCCGTCACCTGGCCTCGACGTCCTCGGAGACCGTATGACCACCGCCGCCTCTCCCCCGCCCGGGCTGCGGGATTTCTACGAGAACCCGGCCGTCCCCGTCGCCTCGGGCGACGGGCGCACCCTGCGGCAGGCCCGGCTGCTGGCCGAAGCGCTGGGCACGCCGGGGCAGGTGATCCTGGACATCGGGTGTGGCGACGGCACGGCGGCGGCCACGGCGGCCCCGGTTCTGGCCGGTCACCGGCTGATCGGCGTCGACTGGTCACAGGACGCGCTGCGCAGGGCCCGGCCCCGGATGGGTCCGGTGGTGCGCGGCGAGTTGGAGCACGGCGGGCTGCCGCTGGCCGACGGGTGCGCGGACGCGGTGCTGTTCAGCGAGATCCTGGAGCATCTGGTCGACCCGGACCAGGCGCTGGACGAACTGCGGCGGGTCCTGCGGCCGGGCGGACATCTGATGCTGTCCACCCCGAACCTGGCGGCCTGGTACAACCGGGCACTGCTCCTCGCCGGGGTGCAGCCGGTGTTCTCGGAGGTCAGTCTGCGCGGGATCCACGGCCGCCCCGGCTCGGAGGTGGTCGGGCATCTGCGGCTGTACACGGCCCGTGCGCTGCGCTCGTTCCTGGCGGCGTCCGGCTTCGACGACGTGCGGATCACGGGCGCCCCCTTCCACGGGGTGCCGCGTCCGCTGCGGCTGCTGGACCGGGCGGCGTGCGCGGTGCCCGGGGCCGCCTCCATCCTGCTGGCCCACGCGCGGCGGAGGTAGCGCGATGTGGTGGGGTGTCGGCGCGGCGCTGGTCGCCAACACGCTGTACAGCGTGGGTTTCGTGGTGGAGAAGCGGGCCCTGGGCTCGCTGCCCGCGCTCTGGGCCGGCCGGCCGCTGCGGGTGATCCGGGTACTGTTGACCAGTCCGCTGTGGATCGTCGGCGCGCTGGCGCTGGCGGCCGGGTTCGGGGCCCAGCTGATCGTCTACCGGGCGCTGCCGATCGCGGCGGCGCAGGGCATCTTCGTCTCCGGTCTGGTGCTGCTCCTGCTCCTGTCGTCGGCCGTGCTCGGCGAGGAGTCGACGGGCCGCGAACGCTATGCGCTGGGCGGGGTCCTGCTCGCGCTGCTGATGGTGGTGGCCTCGGTGCGCGAGGGCGAGGACGTGGTGGGCGGCGGCGCGCCGTGGACGGTGGTGCTCCTGGTCTGCGTGCCCGCACTGGCGGCGGGCGTCTGGCTGTACGTACGGGTCGAGAGCCGGGCGGCCAACCGGCACCGGGTCCCCACCAGCGGCATCGGGTACGGAGTGGCGGTGGGCCTGCTCTACGGGGTCAGCTCGCTGGCCATCAAGGGCACGTCGAGCCATCTGACCGGCACCGATCTCGGCGAGGCCGCGGTGTCGCTGCTGGGGTCCCCGTATCCGTATCTGCTGCTGTTCACCGCGGGGGCCGGTCTGGTCATGTCGCAGACGGCGCTCCAGCGCTGCCGGGCCTCCCTCATCGTGCCGGTGTGCACCACGGTGACCAGCCTGTTCACCGCGGTTCTCGGGACGCTCGCCTTCGGCGAGAAGCTTCCCGACGATCCGCTCCTGCTGACCCTGCGGGTGGGCGGCACGGCGCTCGCCCTCTCCGTCCTGCTGGCCATGCCACGCCATGATCCGCAGCCCGCCGCCCCGTCCTGACCCCGGATACGGCACTCCGCATCCGACACCCCCGACGCCCCCGACGCCAAGGAGCCACCCGATGAACCCCGACGACCCGCTGCTCGCCCTGCTGGCCTGCCCGCTCGACAAGGGCCCGTTGTCCCTGCTGGCCGAGGAGGAGGCGCTCTACAACCCCCGGCTGCGCCTGAGTTACCCGATCGTGGACGGTATCCCGCAGCTGCTGCCCTCCTCGGGCCGGAAGGTCGGGGCGGACGACCACGAGCTCCTGCTCACCCGGCTCAAGGCCTCGGCCACGTGACCACGTTCGCCGCGGCGGTGGCGGCCCGGCTGCCCGGGAGCCTCGTCGGCTCGGCCGCGGTCGCGCTGTACCCGCGCTTCGAGCCCGAGCTCCGGCGGCTCGCCGACTTCTGCCCGCCGGACGGTATCGCCATCGACATCGGGGGCTGGTACGGCCCCTGGTCGCGGCGGCTCGCGGCCCACTGCGCCGCGGTGGTCACCATCGAGCCCGTGCCCCATCTGGCCGACCATCTGCGCCGGACGCTGCCGTCGAACGCCCGGGTGGTCCAGGGTGCGGCGACCGACCGGGCAGGCACGGCGCGGCTGTGGTTCCCGGAGGGGGACCGCGGTGACCGGGGGGTGTCGTCGCTGGCCCGCCGCGACCTCCACACGCACTGCCTGGAGGTACCGTCGATCACCGTCGACGGTCTCGGGCTGAGCGGGGTCGGTTTCGTGAAGATGGACGTCGACGGCGGCGAGCCGGCGGCGCTGCTCGGTGCGGCGGAGCTGCTGCGCGAGGATCGCCCGGCCCTGCTCATCGAGCTGGAGAGCCGGCTCGGCCCGATCGCACCGACGGTCGACGTGCTGACCGGCCAGGGGTACGCGGGCTGGCTCCTGGCGGGCCGGCGCTGGATCGCGCTCGACGGGTTCGACCTGGTGGCCCACCAGGCGCGGACGGAACACCTGGTGCACCAGGGGCTGCTGCGCCGGGCCTTCGTGCCCCACCGCGAGCGGTACATCAACTCCGTGCTCTTCCTGCCGGACGGGCGGACCCCGGGCCCGGCCTGACCGGGCCTGACCGGGCCTGACCGGGCCTGACCGGGCCTGACTTGCAAGACGCCCGTTGGGCCCCGCGTATCCTCGGCCGGGGGCATGCCGAACGGAGGATGGCGTCGTGGTGGGCAGCAGCGCAGGGCGGGGCCGGGCACGGCCGGAGCGTCCCTGGAGCGAGCGGGCGGGCGCCCCGGAGCGTACTTCGCTCAGCGCCCGCGCGCGGGACGCGGTCCGGGAGCGGATCGTCGACCGCCGCTACCCGCAGGGCGCCCGCCTCGTGGAACGCGAGGTGGCCGAGGAGCTGCGGATGTCCCGCGTCCCGGTCCGCGAGGCGCTGCGCGCCTTGGTGAGCGAAGGGCTCCTGGAGCTGCTGCCGCACAGCGGGGTCCGGGTGCGGCGGCTGGAGCGGGCCGACGTGGAGCACCTGTACGAGGTGTGGGAGCCGCTCGCCGTCCAGGCCTCGCGGCTCGCGGCACGGCGGGTGGCGCGGTCCGCCCCGGCGGAGCCGCCGGGCGTCACCGCGCTGCGGACCTCGCTCGACCGGGCGGAGCAGGCGGCGTCCGACGACGAAGGGGCACGCGAGGTGGCGGCCCACACCGCCTTCCACGAGGACATCGTCGCCCTGAGCGGCAATCCGATGCTGGCCCGCACCATGGAGCAGCTCAGCGGACAGCTCCAGCTGCTGTTCGGAATGCGGGAGGAGCCGGAGCACATGCGCGCCCAGCACGCGGTCATGTTCCGGTACATCGCGACGGGTGACGAGGAGTCCGCGGCGGCGAGCACGCTGCTGCACGTCCGGGACAGCCGGGCCGTGGCGCTGCGGTCCCTGTTCGACGAAGCCTAGATTTGTATACCGCAAGAGCCAGCCGACGAACAGACCTCCCCCGCGCCTGCTCCGCATTCACCTGATACACCGTGGAGCTGCATGTTTTCCGCACACACGCGGAGCGGAATCACCCCTTCCCAGGCCGCTGACCATCCTGGTATACAAAGTGCTCCCACGTTCGCTTCCGCTTGCCGCGGCCGAAGGAGCCTCACCATGTGCGTCGACAACACCCCGCCTCCCTCCGGCCGGCTGACCCGGCGAGGTGTCCTCGCGGGCGCCGCGGCCCTGGCCGGGACGTCGGCCGTCCTGGCCCAGGCCGCTCCCGCCGCGTCGGCCGCATCGGCCGCATCGGCCGCATCGGCCGCATCGGCCGCGACCCGCGGTACGTCGGGCCGGGGCGGCGATCTGGTCGTGGAGGGCGGCAGGCTGCTCGACCCGCTGACGGGCGAGGTCACCGAGGACGCGGTGGTCGTGATCATCGGAGGCGTCGTCCGCGCGGCCGGGCCCCGGGGCCGCCTCGGAACGCGGACGCCTTCCGGCGTACCGGTGCTGCGGGCCCACGGACAGTGGATTCTGCCCGGCCTGGTGGACGCCCATATCCACCTCAGCACGGCCGCCGAGGCGCGCGACGCGGTCCTCAAGGGCGCGACCAGCGCGCGCAGCGGTTCGACCAACTTCTACCAGGATGTCGCCGTACGGGAGTTGGCCCGCCAGGCGCCGGAGCGGGCGCCCCGGCTCCGGGCCGCGGGAATCTTCGTCACCCCGGACCTCGGCGACACGATCCTCGCCGACCCGGACCTCGCGCCGCTCGCCCGGCTGCGCGACGGGGTGCGCTCGCCCGAGGCACTGCGCCGAGTGGTCGAGGTCAACCTCGCACGCGGGGCCGACACCATCAAGACCCGGGTGAACGAACGCGCCGGGCTGCCCGAACAGGACCCGCTCGTCCAGGTCTACGACCATGAGCAGCTGTCCACGATCGTGGCGGCGGCGCGGCGCGACGGAAAGGGTGTGCTCTGCCACAGCTACAGCGAGAAGGGCTGCCACGACGCGGTCACCGCCGGGATCCGTTCCCTGGAGCACGGGGCGTTCGTCGGGGAGCGCACCCTGCGCGAAATGCGCCGCAGGGGTACGTTCTTCACGCCGACGCTCACCGCCATCGCGGGGCTCGCCGAGTCCTCGGATCCGGTCCTGGCGGAGCGCGGTCGCACCTATCTCCCCGTACTGAAGCGGGCGGTCCTCGCGGCGCACGAGCTGGGCGTCCCCCTCGCCGCGGGCACCGACTCCTCGGGCGGAACCGTCGACCCGGTCGGCCGTGAGGTGGAGCTGATGCACGCTGCCGGGCTCTGCGCCCTGGACGCGATCCGCACGGCGACCACGGGCGCCGCGAAGCTCCTCGGGTTCGACGGCACGGCCGGGCGCCTGGCGCGGGGCTTCGCGGGTGACGTCCTGGTGGTGGACGGCGACCCGTTGGCCGACCTCGGCGTGCTGAGCCGCCCGGCGCGCGTGGTGCGGGCAGGGTTCTCCGTGTCGGCCGCCTGACCGTGCCCGCACCCTCCCCTTCGCCGCTCCCCCACTCCCCCTCGAAGGAGCCCTCGATGCAGGCCGATTCCACCGTCTCCCCCACCGCCGGTCTCTCCCGGCGCGGCATGTTGGCCGGCGCCGCAGCCCTCGCGGGCACCGCCGCCGCCATCGCCGCGCCCGGGTCCGATGTCGCCGCCGCGCCCCGGCCCGGTGGGGCCTCGCCGTCCGCCGCCGACCGGATCACGGAGCAGCCGGACCGCACGGGCGGCCACGCACGCGCCACGGTGTTCAAGAACGTGCGGCCCTACGGGGCGAAGCTGCCCGTCGACCTCACCGTCGTCGAGGGCGTCATCTCCGCGGAGCCCGCTCCGCACGGCGCCGAGGTCGTCGACTGCGAGGGCAGGATCGCGCTGCCGACTCTGGTCGACGCGCACATCCACCCCGACAAGACGGCGTGGGGCGAGCCCTGGGTGTCGCGGAATCCGGCGGGCTCCATCGCGGAGTACACCGCCGAGGACGTGAAGCTGTACCACGCGCTGCGCACGCCGCTGAAGAAGCGCGCGGAGCGCCTGATGGGCCACGCCGTCGCCCAGGGCACCCGGGCGATGCGGGCCCATGTCGACGTCGCTCCCGCCTACGACCTGGTGGGCGTCGAGGGTGTCGGATCCGCCCGCAGGGCCCTGCGGCACGCGCTCGACGTGGAGATCGTCGCGTTCCCGCAGCACGGGGTGATCCGTACACCGGGCACCGAGGAACTGCTGGAGGAGGCGGCGCGCACCGGGGCGGTCGACCGGGTCGGCGGCATCGACCCGATCGGATTCGACGAGGCGCTCGACGAGCAGCTCGACGTCGTCTTCGGCATCGCGGACCGGCACGGCGTGGGCGTCGACATCCATCTGCACGAGCGGGCCACGACGGGGCTGGAGTCGCTGCGCGCGATCATCGACCGCACCCGGGCGCTGTCGTTGCAGGGCAAGGTGACTGTCAGCCATGTCTTCTGCGTGCCCGGACTGCCCGAGCGGGAGCTCGACCGGCTGGCGGCGGACCTGGCGGACGCCGGGATCTCCCTGACGACGGTCGCGCCGTCCTCGGACCTGGTGCTGCCGATCGGCCGGCTGCGCGAGCACGGCGTCCACGTGGGCCTCGGCTCGGACGGCGTACGGGACTCGTGGAGCCCGTTCGGCAACGCGGACATGCTGCACCGCTCGCACCTGCTGGCCCAGGTGCAGGACGCCCGTCTCGACGAGGAGCTGGAGGCGGCGTTCCGTTCGGGGGCCGACGGCGGGGCCCGGCTCCTCGGGCTGCCAGAGGCGGACCTGAGGCCCGGTTCGCCCGCCGACTTCCTGCTGGTGCGCGGGGAGTGCCTCCCGCAGGTCGTGGTCGACCTGCCGCGGCGCGAGATGGTGGTGCGCGGCGGGCGGATCGTCGCCCGGGACGGCGAGCTCGTCGGTCACTGACGCCCGGGCCCGCCCCGCCGCCGACGGGCGACCGGCTACGGGGCAGGCGGTCGGCCCGGCGGTCCGTCAGCTCTGCTGCGCCTCGTCGGCGTTGCGCCGGACACCGAGGACGACCGGCGCGCCGAAGGTGGTTCGGGCGAGATCTCGTGGCACCTGCGGATGATGTCGGTGGACGCCACGGCCGTGACCGGATTCGGGATCGCCCTCGACCTCTTCGTTCGACTTGTGGTGGTGATGGGCCACCGGTCACTCCTCGCCGTCGGTCACTCCCCGCCGTCGGGGGCGGCGGTCGCCGCGGCTGCCCCGGGGGGCTTCGCCGCGCCGTCGCCCTCGCGGGTCGTGCAGTGCAGGGAGTTCTCGACCACGTCGGCGACGATCGTGTCCCCGGGACCGGCCTCGCCGCCGAGCAGCAGGGAGGCGACGCGGTTGTCCAACTCCGTCTGGATCGTGCGGCGCAGCGGGCGGGAGCGGGCTACTCCGCCATCTCGTAGGCACCCGACAGCGCCTCGACGCGCTCCCAGATCCGCGCCGAACGGGCCGCGTCGACGACGGGACGGCGTACCGCGCCGAGCGCCCAGCTCTGCTGGTCCTCGGTGGCGGAGTCCTTGCCGTGCAGCTCGACGGCGTGTGCGGAGAAGTCGCGTACGAGCACGGCGAACAGTTCGTCGAGCAGTTCCTCGTCCAGGCCGGTCAGGCGGGCCTGCTCCAGGATCAGCTGCCCGTGGACGACGAGCGCGAACAGCTGGCCGACGGCGAGGAGGAGGTCGAGGTCGCGGCTCTGCTCCTCGTCGGGGGCGGCCGTCTCGACGAAGGCGCACAGGGCGTCCGCCTGCTCGCGGAAGCGGGCGACGTTCGGCACCTCGGTGTACGCGTCGAACGCGGGGCGCCAGTCGTGGAAGCGTACGGAGCCGAGGCCGCGCGCGGGTCCCTGCCGGAAGAGGAACGCGTCGTCGGCGGCGTCCAGGCGCGTCGGGACGGCCGGGAAGCCGACCGGGTTCAGCAGGTGGTTGCGCAGGAACTTGAGGATCAGCGCGAGGTTCACGTGGACCGTGCCCTCCAGCTTCGGCAGGCCCCGGATCTCGATGGCGGCCTGGGCGAAGTAGGTGTCCTTCTCGAAGCCCTTGGCGGCGATGACGTCCCACATGAGGTCGATCACCTTCTCGCCCTCCGTGGTCACCTTCATCTTCGTCATCGGGTTGAAGAGCAGGTAGCGGCGGTCCTCGGGCCCGGCGGAGCGGAAGTAGTCGACGGCGCGGTCGCTGAACAGCTTCATCCCGACGAGCCGGACGTAGGCGTCGGTCAGCTCCCGGCGCACATGCGGGAAGGCGGTGACGGGGCGGCCGTAGAGGATGCGGTTGTTCGCGTGGGTGACGGCCTCGTACATCGCGTGCTCGCAGATGCCGATGGAGGCGGTGCAGAGGTTGAACTTCCCGACGTTGACGGTGTTGAGCGCGGCGTCGAAGGCGGCTCGGCCGGTGTGCAGGATGTCGGCGGGGGCCACCGGGTAGTCGGCGAGGCGGAACTCGCTGACGTATTTGGAGGAGTCGACGACGTTCTTCACCAGGTGGTACGCCTCGTGGCGGCTGTCGGCCGCGAAGAAGACGTAACCGTCGGGCCCCTCGACGTCCGTGCGGCGGCCGAAGACGGAGACGAGACCTGCGGCGTTGCCGTTGCCGATGTAGTACTTGGAGCCGGAGGCCCGGAAGCCGCCGTCGACCTCGCTGTCCGGTTCCAGCAGCATGTCGGTGGAGTAGATATCGGCGCCGTGGGTCTTCTCGGAGAGGCCAAAGGCGAACACCTCGCCCCGGGAGAGGAGTTCGGCCGCCCGGTCGCGGGCGGCGGCGTTGTCGCTCTGCCAGACCGGGCCGAGACCGAGGATGGTCACCTGCCAGGCGTACCAGTAGTCCAGACCGTAGAACCCGAAGATCTCGTTGAGTGCGGCGATCCGGGCGGTGTCCCAGCGCCGCTCCGTCTGCGCTGCGGCGGCGGCGGAGACGGGGGTGAGGAAGGTGGCGAACAGTCCCTCCTTCGCGGAGAAGGCGAGGAAGTCGCCGAGCCAGGCGCGGGAGCGGTAGTCCTCGATCAGCCGGCGCTTGCCGCGCTCCTCGAACCAGTCGACGGTGGCGCGCAGCAGCCTGCGGGTCTCCGGGTCGAAGTGCTGCGGGTCGTAGGTACGCGGGTTGAACAGCAGGGACGCGGACTCAGCCATGGCGGTGCCTTCCGGGAAGGGTCGAGGGTTGTGGTGGTTACGCGGAGGGGGCGGCCGGGGCGCCGTTCAGACGTCCGGCCCCGAAGCCGCGAGCCGGTCGAGGGTGTCGAGTACGTCGTCGAGCCAGGCGATCGTCATGCGCTCGAAGGCGATGCCGCCGCGCAGCACGACGTGCTGGAGTTCCTGGCCCGTGTCCACCGGCGCGGGGGCGTCGGGCCCGGTGAAGTCGCGCGACTCCCCGGCGAGGTAGTGCGCGAGCCGGTCCCGGTGCGCCTGCTGGTGCCGCTCGACCTCGCGGATCAGGGCGGCCGGGTCGTCGAAGGCCGCGCCCCGGATCTTCACGGCGAGGTCGTGGCGGAGGCTCTCCGGTTCGATCGGCTTGTGCAGCCACACGGCGAGGGCCGCGCGGCCGGGCCCGGTGACGGAGTACTCCTTCTTGTCCGGCCGGCTCTGCTGCTCCACCTCGCGGACGAGCAGCAGGCCGTCGGTCACCATCCGCCCGAGCACCCGGTAGATCTGCTGGTGGGTGGCGGTCCAGAAGTACCCGATGGACCGCTCGAACCGCCGGGCCAGCTCATAGCCGGAGCCGGGCTGCTCCAGCAGGGAGACGAGGATCGCGTGGTCGAGGGCCATACCGCGATCCTTCTATGCAACTCGTTGCATAGGCAAGGCGTGGAGCCCCGGTGAGACACGGCTCACCCGGACCCACGGCGAGCACGAGTGGTTCGTCCGAGAACCCCCGGCGACGCCGGTCACGCCTCCGGCGCGAGGCTCTACGGCGTCAGGGGTGTGCGCGGCGCCGAACGCCCGTCACGCCACGCCGTCAGCAGGTCACCCGTCGGAGGCGGCGCGCGGGGCGATGAGCGTGAGGGTGGTGAGCACGGCGACGACCGCGAGCGCCGCGGACACGCCCAGTACGGCTCGGGCGCCGTCGGTGACCGCCTGGGCGCCGCGGCCTCCGTGGAGGGTGAAGACCGCGCCGAGCGCCGCGGTGCCGACCCCCGCGCCGAGGGAGGCGAGGGTGGCGACGGTCCCGGCGACCATGCCGACCCGTTCGGGGGCCGTGACCCGCACGGCGACGGCCATGACGGGTGCGCCGGCGATCCCGCCGCCCGCCCCCCAGGCGAGCAGCGGCACCAGCAGCGCCCACCAGGGGGTGCCGGGGGTGATCAGCAACGCCAGAGCGGCGAGGCCGGCGCCTTTGAGCGCGTAGCCGGAGCCGATGACCAGGCCGGGGGCCCAGCGACCGATCAGCTTGGAGCCGACCATGCCCATGACGATCTGGGCGAGGAAGATCGGGGTCATCAGCAGGCCCGCCGCGGTCGGGCTCAGACCGAGACCGTCGGAGAAGTACAGCACCAGGTAGACCGAGCCGCCGATGGTCAGGACGCGGGAGAGGAGGACGGCCAGCATCGCGCCGGAGAACGCGGGCCGGCCGAACATCCGCAGCTCCAGCGTCGGCGCGGGCACCCGGAGCTGGACGGCCAGGAAGGCGGCCAGAGCCAGGCAGGCGGTGAGCAGCACGGCGGTCTCCCGCCCGGACCAGGGTGCGTCGCCGGGGCGCAGCATCAGCAGCGTCGCCGTGCCGAGGCCGAGCATGAGCAGCAGGCTGCCGAGCCAGTCCGTCCGCCCCGCCCCCGAACTCCCCGAGGAACGGGGCAGCACGCGCACGGCCAGCACCCAGGCGGCCACGCCGAGGGGCAGGTTGACCGCGAAGACCGCCCGCCACCCGAAGGTCTCGGCCAGCACCCCGCCGAGGGTCGGTGCGAGCAGGCCCGCAGCGGTCGCGAACGAGCCCCAGGCGCCGATCGCGAGGTCGCGTTCCTCGCCCGTGTAGCGGTCGGAGAGCAGCGGAATGCCGTTCACCATGATCGCGGCGGCTCCCGCCCCCTGGACGACGCGGGCGACGTTGAGCCACAGCAGGTCCGGCGCCACGGTCGCGGCCAGGGAGGCCAGGGTGAACACGGCGATCCCGGCGAGGAACAGGGCCCGTCGGCCCCACCGGTCCGACAGGCTTCCGACGACCTGGGTGAGCGCGCCCATGGCGACCATGTACGTCACCACCACGGAATCCGCCGAGGCTCCGTCCGCGACGTCGGCGCTGATCAGCGGGAGCCCGATGGCCACGATCGTCAGGTCGATGACCACCAGTCCCGTGGAGGCCATCACAAGGACCAGAACCCCGCTCAGTGGCGGAAGGCGGCGGGACTTGTGAGCGGGCGGGCGGGACTTGTGAGCAGGCATACGGGAACCGGCCTCCGGGCGTCGGGGTGCACGGGCCCGCACGACGAGAGCGGACGGACGGGCCCGGGCGGCCCGTGACATGGCCAGCCTGCCGGGACCCACCACTAAAGTCAACACGTGCGAAGTTCAAGCGGGGACCGTACGCTGTCGCCATGCCTGCCACACCTCGCCGCCGACCCGCCACCCGCAAGGGCCGCCCCGTCCTCACTCGCGAGATCATCGCCGCCAAGGCCCTGGAGATGGCAGGCGCGCAAGGCTTCCCGGCCATCACCATGCGAGCCCTGGCCGCCGAACTGGACGTGACCGTAAGGGCGTTGTACAACTACGTCGAAGATCGCGGGGAAGTCGTCAGTCTGGCCGTCGACCTCATGCTGACCTCCTGGAACCCGCCCCCGCTCGACCCCGCCGCCTGGGAGACCTCCGTCGCCGGCTACGCCCGCTCCCTGCGCGCGCTCTACCGCCGCTGGCCCCGTGCCCTGCTGGTCTCCCTGGACGAGGACACGCCCCCGGACTCGGTGCACCCCAACCGCCTGCTCCACCTGGACCGCTTCCTCCGGCTGCTGCGGGACATCGGCCTGGACCTCCCGGCGGCGCTCGCGGCGCACCGCCATCTCTCCCTGCTCGTGCTGTCCTTCGCCCTCGTGGTCGACGGGCCCGCCGGCCGGGCCGGGGACGACCGGACCACGCTGCTCCCCGACAACTGGCTCACCGCTCACGCCGACCTCGACATCCCCACCCTCCGGCAGGCCGCCGCACTGCCCCTTCCCACCGTGGACGAGCAGTTCGACCAGCTCGTCGCCGCCGTCGTCGACCGGATCCGCGGCGGACTCAGCTCCGGCTGACGGCCCGCCGGTCCCGGTGGGACTCCTGGCGCGGTTCCCGGTGGATGGGCTCCGCGCTCCCGGTCAGCGGCAGGCCCGTGCCGCCCCGCCGGGCCGCCACGATCTCCGCGGCGATCGACAGGGCCGTCTCCTCGGGCGTACGGGCTCCGAGGTCAAGGCCGATGGGCGAACGCAGGCGGTCCAACTCCCGGTCGCTCAGACCGGCCTCGCGCAGCCGCCGCGTCCGGTCCTCGTGGGTGCGGCGCGATCCCATCGCGCCGATGAACGCGGCGGGCATCCGCAGCGCCTCGGTGAGCAGCGGCACGTCGAACCGGGCCTCGTGCGTGAGCACGCACAGCACCGTGCGCCCGTCGGTGGGGGTACGCCGGAGATAGCGGTGGGGCCAGTCGACGACGACCTCGTCGGCCTCGGGGAAACGGGCCCGGGTGGCGAAGACGGGCCGGGCGTCGCACACCGTCACGTGGTGACCCAGGAACTTTCCGGCCCGTACCAGCGCCGCGGCGAAGTCCACCGCGCCGAAGACGATCATGCGGGGCGGTGGCACGCTGCTCTCGACGAGCAGGGTGAGCCCGCCCGGGCAGCGCGTCCCGTCCTCGGAGAGGTCGACGGTGCCGGTCCGGCCGGCGTCCAGCAGGGCCGAGGCCTCGGCCGCCGCCGTACGGTCCAGCTCCGGGAGCCCGCCGAGCCCGCCCTCGTGCGTACCGTCGGCGCGCACGAGCAGGGCCCGTCCCAGGAACCCGTCCGGGCCACCCACCACCCGGGCGAGGGCCGCCCCCGTGCCGGAGACCGCGGCGGACAGCGCGGTCCCAAGCACCGCGCGTTCCGGGGAGTCGGCGCGGACCGGCGTGACCATGATGTCGATGACCCCGCCGCAGGTCAGCCCGGAGGCGAAGGCGTCCTCGTCGCTGTAGCCGAACTGTTCGCGCACGGTCTTGCCGTCGCCGATGGCCTGGGCGCACAGTTCGTAGACCGCGCCCTCCACGCAGCCGCCGGAGACCGAGCCGATCACCGTGCCCCCACTGTCGACGGCGAGGGCCGCGCCGGGCCCGCGCGGCGCGCTGCCGCCGACGGAGACGACGGTGGCGACGGCGAACTCCCGTCCCTGTGCCATCCATCGGTGCAGCTCACCGGCGATGTCAAGCATCCGCCGCTCCCGCGGCGGGGCCGGGCCTCATCGCCGCGAGGACCCGGTCGGGGCGGATCGGAAGGTTCCGGTGGCGGGCGCCGGTGGCGTGCCAGACCGCGTTGGCGACGGCCGCCGCCGCGCCCACGATGCCGATCTCCCCGATGCCCTTGATGCCGATCGGGTCGTCCGGGTCGTGGTCGTCCACCCAGTGCGCCTCGATGTCCGGGACGTCGGCGTGCGTGGCCACGTGGTAGCCGGCGAGATCGGGGGCGTAGTGACCGCCACTGTTCCGGTCGCGGACCGCCTCCTCGTGCAGGGCCATGGAGATGCCCCAGGTCATTCCGCCGACGAGCTGGTTGCGGGCGGTGAGCGGGTTGACGATGCGGCCCGCGGCGAAGATGCCCAGCATGCGGCGCACCCGGACCTCGCCGGTGGCGGTGTCCACGGCGACCTCGGCGAACTGGGCCCCGTAGGAGTGACGTTCCTTCCTCGCGAGGGCCTCGATCGCCTCGGTGGTGTCGGACCGCACCGTGATCCCCTCCGGGGGGATGCTCGTGGTCACCGCGAGCCGCTCCCGCAGTTCGGCGGCGGCGGCCGTGACCGCCCAGGCCCAGGAGCGGGTTCCCATGGAACCGCCGGCGATCATCGCGGGGCCGAAGTCGCTGTCGCCGATACGGACCCGGACGAGTCCGGGCACGGTTTCCAGCGCGTCGGCGGCGATCAGGGTGAGCGCCGTGCGGGCTCCGGTGCCGATGTCGGCCGCGGTGATCCGTACGGTGAAGGAACCGTCCTCCTCCGCCGTGACCAGGGCGGTGGACGGTGCGGCCCCGGCACCGAAGGAGGCCGCCGCCGTGCCGGTGCCCAGCAGCCAGCGACCGTCGCGGCGCGTGCCGGGACGCGGATCACGGTTCGCCCAGCCGAACCTGTGCGCGCCCTCGCGGAAGCAGGCCGCCAGGTTGCGGCTGCTGAACGGGAGCCCCGAGACGGGGCCCACGTCCGGCTCGTTGCGCAGGCGCAGTTCGATCGGGTCGACACCGGCGCGCTCCGCCAGCTCGTCGAGGGCCGCCTCGATCGCGAACGACCCCGGGGCCTCCCCCGGTGCGCGCATCCAGGTCGGGGACGGCACGTCGAGCCGTACGACGTGGTTGCCGGTGCGATGTGCCTCGGCGTCGTACATCACCCGGGCGACGCCCGCGCTGGGCTCGACGAACTCGTACACCGTGGACGTCTGGTTCAGCGAGAGGTGTTCCAGGGCCAGCAGCCGGCCGTCGGGGGCCGCGCCGAGCCTGATCCGCTGGATGGTGGGGCTGCGGTAGCCGCCCAGGGTGAACGTCTGCCGCCGGGTCAGCACCACGCGCACCGGGCGCCGCAGGGCGGTGGCGGCCATCACGGCGGACACCTGGTGGGCGCGCAGGCCCTTGCTGCCGAAGCCGCCGCCGATGTGCTCGGAGCGCACCCGCACCGAGGACGCGTCGAGCGAGAACATCGCGGCCAGCTCGCCCTGGACCCAGCCGGCTCCCTGGTTGGAGTCGACGACCTCCAGCCGGCCGCCGTCCCAGCGGGCGGTCGCCGCGTGCGGCTCCATCATGCTGTGCTGCTCTTCGGGGGTGGTGTACCACGCGTCCACCACATGGGCGGAGGCGGCGAGCCGGTCCGCCAGGTCGCCCTTCTCCGTCTCGGCGGGCAGGTGACTCGCGGCGGGGTAGGCGTCCGGGTGGCCGGCGACGAGCGTGGTGTCGTGGGGCTCCTGGTCGTACGTCACCACGAGCGCTTCGGCGGCCTCCCGGGCCTCCTCGGCGGTCTCGGCGACGACCAGCGCGACCGGCCAGCCGGCGAACGGCACCCTGTCGTTCTGGAAGACGGCGCAGGTCGGGTCCGGCGGGGTGCCGAGTTGCCCGAGGTAATCGGTGTTCAGGAGAGGGGCGTTGCCGTGGTGCAGCACGGTGAGCACGCCCGGCATGTCGAGGACCGGGGCGGTCCGGACGTCAAGGATCCGGCCACGGGTGACCGTGGACAGCACGAGCCAGCCGTGGGCCAGGTCCACGAACGGGATCTCGCCCGCGTAGCGGGCCGCGCCGGTGACCTTGTCGCGGCCCTCGACGCGGGTGTGGGCGACGCCGACGGCTCCGCGCACGGCCGGGGGCCCGGGCGTGGTGGTCGTCATCGGGCGTCCCTTCCGGCGAGTTCGGTGAGTACGGAGACCACGAGGTTGCGCATGAGGGTCACCTTGTATCCGTTGTCGGGCAGTGGCCGGGCGGCGGCGAGTTCGGCGTCCGCCGCTGCGGCGAAGGTCGCGCCGTCGGCCGGCGCGCCGGTCAGCACGGCTTCCGCCGTACGGGCGCGCCAGGGCCGCGAGGCCACGGCTCCGAGGGCGAGGCGTGCTTCGCGCACGAGGCCGCCCTCGATGTCGAGCGCCGCTGCGACGGAGCCGATGGCGAAGGCGTACGAGGCGCGCTCGCGCACCTTGCGGTAGCGGGAGTGGGCGGCGACGGGCGCGGCGGGCAGGCTGACGTGGGTGATCAGAGCGCCGGGCGGCAGGGCGGTCTCCCGGTGCGGGGTGTCTCCGACGGGGAGGTAGAAGTCGGTGAACGGCGTTTCGCCGGGTCCGTCGGCGCTCTCGTAGGAGACCACCGCGTCGAACGCCGTCAGCGCCACGCCCATGTCGGAGGGGTGTACGGCCACGCAGTGGCCGGAGGCGCCGAGGACGGCGTGGTTGTGGTGCTCGCCGGCGACGGCGGGGCAACCACTGCCCGGGGCACGCTTGTTGCAGGGCTGGGAGACGTCGGTGAAGTAGCCGCAGCGGGTGCGCTGGAGGAGGTTGCCGCCGACGGTGGCCATGTTGCGCAGTTGTCCGGAGGCTCCGGCCAGCACGGCCTGGGCCAACGCCGGGTAGTGGCGGCGGATTCCGGGGTGGGCGGCGAGATCGCTGTTGGTGACGGTCGCCCCGATGCGCAGACCACCGTCCGCCGTGGGTTCGACGCGGTCCAGGGGGAGTCCACGGACGTCGACGAGGCGGGCGGGGCGCTCCACGCCGGACTTCATCAGATCGACGAGGTTGGTTCCGCCACCGAGGTAACGCGCGTCCGGGTCGGCGGCGAGGAGGGCGACCGCACCGGTGACGTCCTGGGCGCGCTGGTAGCCGAACTCCTTCATACGGCGGCCTCCTTCGTGGCTGTCGTGCGCTCCTCGGCGTGGGACTCGGCGGCGCGGGCGACGGCTCGGACGATCGAGACGTAGGCACCGCAGCGGCACAGGTTGCCGCTCATCCGTTCCCGGATCTCGTCGGGAGTCAGCGGTGGCGGCCCGGCCCCGGGACCCGGGTCGTCGGTGACGGCGCTCGGCCAGCCGGCCGCGTGTTCCTCGATGACGGCGATGGCCGAGCAGATCTGGCCGGGTGTGCAGTAGCCGCACTGGTAGCCGTCGAGGTCGAGGAAGGCCTGCTGGACGGGGTGCAGGTCGTCGCCCTCGGCCACACCTTCGATGGTCGTGATCTCGCGTCCCTCGGCCGCGACCGCGAGGCTGAGGCAGGAGACGACGCGTCGCCGGTCGACCAGGACGGTGCAGGCGCCGCACTGTCCTTGGTCGCAGCCCTTCTTGGTGCCGGTGAGATCGAGGCGCTCGCGCAGGGCGTCGAGCAGGGTGGTGCGGTGGTCGATGGGCAGATGGTGCTTCTCGCCGTTGACGTTCAGCGTGATCGCACTGGACGTCGGCGAGGCCGCTGCGGGCATGATCAGCCTTCTCTGCTGTCTGGTGTCTGCTTGTCTGGTGACTGGTGACTGGTGACGAGGAACCGGGCCGACCGGTCGGCCCGGCGACCGGCGAACGCGACCGGCGAACGCGACCAGCGCTAAGGTGGCCCTAACCGGACTATTGTCCGCTCACGGAAAAAACGTAACGGACAGCTGTCCGGTTAACAAGGACGGGTTTCGGCCACGAGCCCGCGAGGAGGATCCGTGTCCCAGCGGAAGAAGGACGCCCCCCTGCGTTCGGACGCGCAGCGCAACCGCGAACGCATCCTGCACGTGGCCACGGTCGAGCTGACGCTGCGCGCGGACGCCCCACTGAGCGCGATCGCCAAGAAGGCGGGCGTCGGGCAGGGCACGTTCTACCGCAACTTCCCGGACCGGGAGGCCCTCGTCCTGGAGGTCTACCGCTACGAGATGCGGCAGGTCGCCGACGCCGCGGGCGAGTTGCTCCAGACGCGCCCGCCCGAACGGGCCCTGCGCGAGTGGATGGACCGCCTCGCCCGCTTCGCCATGACCAAGGCCGGTCTCGCGGACGCGATCCGGCTGGTCACCGGCGCGCCGGGCGGACCCGCCAAGCCCGGACCCGCCCCGGTCATGGAGGCGGCCGGAACCCTGCTCCGCGCCTGCGAGGACGCCGGCGTCGTCCGCCCCGGGATCACCCCGGACGACTTCTTCCTCGTCATCGCCGGTCTCTGGCAGATCGATCCGCACGAGGACTGGGAACCGAGGGCCGGCCGGCTCCTGGATTTCGTCATGGACGGACTACGCTTCGGGGCGCCCGGCCGGTGACCGGACCGCCCGCCGTCAGGTTGTCGGCGGGCCGTGTGATGATGCCCGTGAAGCGCTCGGACCTGGGGAGGGACCGAGCACAACACACGTGACGGGAGCGGTGGGTTGAGCAAGGGCGGGGTGTCCGTACCGGACGAGGAGTGGGAACGTTTCCTGAAGGAGGCCGAGGCCGGGGGCACGGGTGCGCCCGAGGAGCCGTCGGCGCGGGCCCGGATGGTGGCGCGGCGGCTCCAGGAAGAGTCCGGCCCGCCGGAGGGGTGGCGGACCTACACGCCGGCCCGGCCGCGGAAGAGCAAGGGCTGGGCCGCGCTCGGCCTGGCGGCCTCGGTCGCCGTGGTGGTCGTGGCCGTCGGCCCCTGGGGGATCAGCAGTTGGTTCGACGGCGGCGACGGTGTGAGCGCCGCGCCCCTCGCCGCGGAATCGGAGCGCCCGACCGCGCCGCCCGCACAGGACGCCGCGGACCGGCCGCCCACCCTGGACGAACCGTTCAGGGGATCACCGGCCGCGCGATGGAGCGACGGAACGGCGGGCATCCACCTGCCCGAGGCCCGGGAAACCGGCTGGATGAACAGGGCGGAGGTCGCAAAAGCGCTCGCGAAGACCCGGGACTTCCTCGCGGCGTCCAGTCTCGACCGCGCCGTGCTGCGCGGCGAGCGGCCGGACAAGGCCATCGCGCTGATCAACCCGCACCAGTCGGATGTGCGAGGCTTCCTCGGGAAGGCGCTCGGCGCACCCGACCGCGAGAACGACCCGCTCCTCCTGTTCAGCCGCTTCCGGTCCTCCGATGTGCGGCCGGCCGGGGACGTGGTCAAGACCCGCGGCCGGGTCACCTTCCGGGAGGGCGAGCGCGGTGCGGTGGAGGTGTCCACCGACATCACCTACGTCTATCCGGTCGTGCGCGCCACGGGGGGCGGCGACGAGGTCGCGCGGACCATCGTGCGCCGCGAGGTGGTGATGAGCTGGGACGACCCGGCGAAGATCGTGATCGAGCCGGGGACGTTCTCCCTCGTCTCCTACAAGGTGGACACCACCAACGGCGGTTGCGACACCTACACCGGCTATCTGACCCCCGCGTTCCTCGCCGAGCGCACCGCAGCCGACTCGGGCGACGGCGCCGAGGTCGACCCGTACGACCGGAGCACGTCGATGGAGGAGCATATGGGGAAAGGCGACGACGGGGGCTGCAGAACCGCCACCCGCTCCTGAGGAGGGGCGGGTCCGCGCACCGCGCGGGAGCGTCCACGGGGAGCGCCGCGAAGCGGCATCCACCCCCAACGTCGTCAGAGAGATCCGGTAGATCCGCGCGGAGGACTTCGCGATGCCCGCACCGGTGAGGTACCGCTCGACCGCGGCGATGTACGACGCGGGCGGGGCGGAAAGCGGCACCACCCGGGCGCGCGGCAGACGGAGCGCCCCTGCTCCCGAGTTCGGTCACCGGTTCGATCATCACGTCCGCCCTGCCCTTCCGGTGCTGCCGCGGTCAATGCGTACACCTCGCCCTCGGCGGCCGGAGAGCCCGCCGCAGGTCGCGCTGATCACGGTAGGGGCTCTGCCGCAGTAAATCCGTTGTCTACTGCGGTAGTTCTTCCGGTCCCCGCTGGGCGGCCGCGGTGAGCCGGGCGGCCAGATCTTTGAGCGCCTGCCGGAGTTCGTCGGGATGGTGGATGGTGAAGGGCCATTCCAGGGAGGCGAGCATGTGGGCCGTGCCGTCCAGCCGTTCTGCCCGTGCGCGCATCAGGACGCCGGTGGGCTGGGCGGTGAGGGTCACCGCTGAGTGGGGTAGCCGGCGGGCGATCTCATCGAGGGGGCCATGGATCGTCACCTCGATCTGCCAGCGGTAGGACCCCTGAGCAAGGGTCGAGGTCAGGTGGGCCACGGGGTCGAAGTCGTCGGGTGCGGTGAAGCTGTCGGCTCGGGAGGTGACGGAGGTGATGCGGTCGATGCGGAAGGTGCGCGGGCTGTCGCGGAGGTGGTCGTGGCCGATGACGTACCAACGGCCGGTGTGGAAGACCACGCCGTAGGGGTCGATATCGCGTTCGGTGTGTTCCTGGCGCCAGGACTGGTGGCTGATACCCACGGTCGTGCGGGCGCGGGATGCCTGGGCCAGGGCCAGCAGGACGCCGGTGCCGGGCGCCTGACCGGTCACGGCGTTGGCGGTGAAGGACAAGGTCTCCCTCATCGCGGCGAGCGGTTCGCGCAGGGCGTGCGGGAGCACCCGCTCGATCTTGGCCAAGGCGCCGGCATGGGCCGGCGCGGCAGTACCCATGCCCAGGCGTTCTGCCGCGCGCAGGCCGAGAACGACGGCGAGGGCCTCTTCGTTGGTGAGGACCAGAGGTGGCATCCGGTAGCCGCGCGCCAGTCGATAGCCACCGTAGCGGCCACGTTCGGCCTCCACGGGGATGCCCAGTTCCCGCAGGTGGGCAACGTACCGGCGCACGGTGCGGACGTCGGTGTCCAGGCGGTCGGCCAGCTCCGTTCCGGTGAGTCGGGCGTTCGACTGGAGGAGTTCCAGCAGGGTCAGCACACGGGTGAGGGGATGCGACATGGATCACTCGGCATTTCAGGGCGGATTCTGTCCTGTATCGAGCTTACGCTCCCAGCAACACCTACTTCTGGGAGATCACATGGCCACCTTCGTACTCGTTCCCGGTGCCTGGCTCGGGGCGTGGGCCTGGGAAGACACCGCCCTCATTCTGCGGGAGCACGGCCACACGGCGCTGCCGCTGACACTGACCGGCCTGGCCGAGCACGCGGACCAGGGCGGACCCGAGACGGACCTGGACACACACATCGCGGACATCACCGGATTCGCCGAGCGGAACGATCTGCGCGACGTCACACTGGTCGCCCACAGCTACGCGGCCGCTCCGGTGACCGGGGCGGCCGGACGCCTCGGCGACCGGCTGGAGCGCGTGGTCTACGTGGACAGCGCCCCGTTCACCGAAGGCATGTGCATGCTCGACCTCATGCCGCCGCAGGCAGCGGACCAGCTGCGCCGGCAGGTCGACGCGTCCGGCGACGGGTGGCGGCTGCCGATGCCGCCGTTCGAGGTCCTGGGCCTGTCCAGCAGCCTCGATGGGCTCGACGAAGGCCGGCGGGACGCTCTGCGCTCGCGTGCCACCCCTCAGCCGTTCGGCACCTACACCCAGCGTCTCACCGGCCCGACCGAACCCGGTCCCGGTGTGGACCGCGTCCTGATCACCTGCCGTGACTTCACGGGGCTGCTGGACGCCGGGGTGCCGATGCTGGCCTACCTGAACCAGCCGCCGTGGAGGCGCTTCGACCTGCCCACCGGGCACTGGCCGATGCTGTCCGCCCCCACCCAACTCGCCGACATCCTCGACAAGGCTGTCTCCTGACCGCGCCGGCTGGGAGGCAGGGCCTGTTGCTCGACGGACAGGCGCAGGTTCACGCGTTCTCCACGGAGGATCGCGCCGCCCGGCCGGCCGGGGCACGGGGACCTGGTACGGAGACCGCGGCGAGGTCGAGGCGGGCGCCCCTACCGAGGTTGACCTCGCCATAGGGCCGGTCATGGGGCCAGGACAAACCAAGGCGCGTCGCACCGGCGCTTGCCGGACACGAGCCGCTGCTCGTCCTTCAGCAGCGTCCGGTGCTCGACGAGTTCATCCAGGTCCAACGGAGTACGGGCCACGATCGCCGATCGTCCTCGCGGAGCCTCACCCACCGCAGCCGTACGGCCTCGGACTCACGCACACGGGTGACACCCTCGGAAGATCATCGCCGTTCGCGGCCGGTGACAGCGTTCTTACCGGCACCCCGAGTCCCACGAAGCAAGGCCCGTTCGCGGTGGCGCTCCCGGCAAAGACGGGTGAGCAGGCCCCGGTGCGCCCATCCGGTCCGGCGCAGCCCCGCCCAGACGCAGCAGGCGGCCAGACAGATCGCCAGCGCCACCGAGCCGGTCGCGGACGGGAGGGCGTTCATCATGGCCACCCCGGTCACCACGACGATAATTCCGTCGAACTGCCAGGCGACGACGCGCAGTCCGGACAGGTCGCCGAGGGGTGTGATGACCGGGAGAAGCAGTTCGAGCGGCAGGTGCAGCTTCATCTCCCGCAGGAACCGCGCGCCGAGCACCAGCACCACCGACGCCGCGACGAGCAGGGCCGTGCTCCCGGCCCGGCCATCGGAAAGGGGCCACCGGAGCAGGGCCACCAGGCCGCCGCCCAGGGACGTTCCGGCGGTCACGGCGACAACGGGCCAGGCCAGCGCCCGGGCGGGCAGCCCGCCCCACCGCTCACCGAACAGCGGGGCCAGCGTCAGCTCGTCGCGCAGACCCCGCCAGGTCTCGCCCACCCACCCGGACCCCAGGTACACCGCGACCGAGCCGACCGCCCACCACCACCATTCCGGGCCGGCTCCGGATCCGGCCGCCCCGTGGGTCAGCGAGGCGCCGCCGGCCGGCAGGAGCGTCACGGCCGCGGCCGCGCGTCCGGGCGTCCGCAGCGCCCGCACCACCCCTTGGGCGAGATACCCGCGCAGGAGTCCGTCGGTGCGGATCAGGGCGGAGGTGAACCCGCGCGGCTCCGGCCGGTACAGGTCGAGCGCGTGGTGGAGCGTGCCGGTCCAGGCGTACGCCTGGGCCTGGGAGGCGCGCGCCGACTCCCGTGCGAGGCGGGCGAGGTCGATCGCGGGCAGCGCGCGGAACGCCGCCGGTCCGATGGCCGCTGCCAGGACCGCCGGGAAGAGGGCGGCGAGCCAGTGACCGGGACGGCCGTCCGGAGCCGCGCCGCTCACCGCGGCCACGACGAGTGCCGAGGCGCCGACCGCACAGGCGAGCAGGAGGTTGTCGCGTACCGCCCGGACCTGACCCCACAGCCAGGCCGCCGCTGCGAGGGCACTGATCCCGGCCAGCAGCACGAGACCTGGCAGTGCGGTGCCGGGGCGGTCGAACAGGTCGGTCGCGAGGTATGCCGCCGAGCAGAGCACCAGCGCCGTGACCGTGCCCGCGCACGCCAGGCGGCGCCGGGCGATCGTGCCGAGGTAGTGGGTCGGCGAGAGGTCCGTGGACATGAGCACGTGCAGCAGGAACGGCTGGACCACCAGCGGACCCCAGAACCGCCCGGCGAGCTGGCCGCCCCAGCACATGGCCACCGCGAGCGCGCAGACCAGCGGCGCGGCCCCGACCGGGAAGCCCGCCAAGGACACGGCGAAGGGCGCCGGCGAAGTGCTCCGGGCGTGGACGACCGGCACCAGGTAGAAGGCGGTGAACAGCGCGAGGAGATAGGCGGGGTAGGCGCGGCCCCGCACCGTGGTCCTGCCGCCGCGCCGGGCGTAGCGCTGCCGTACGGCCTGGACGCGGGCGCGGGCGTCGGACGCGGGTGCGGCGACGGTCCGGGTCCTCGTCACAGGCTCACCCGGCCGTCCCGCACCGCCACCAACGCCTCCTCGTGCGTGGCCACCAGGAAGGCGGTGCCCTGCTCGGCCCGCTCGGTGAGCAGGGCGGCCACCAGGTCGACGCGGTCGCTGTCGAGGTGCCGTTCGGGCTCGTCGAGCAGGACGACGTCGGCGGGGCGGACCAGCGTCAGCGCCAGGCCGAAGAGCTGGAGCTGCCCGGACGAGACCTGATGGGGAAACCGCTCGCCCAGTGAGGCCAGTCCGAGCCGGTCGATGATCCGCCCGGCGCGTTCGACGGTGCTCGGGGAGTTGCCGTACCAGGAGGCGGCGACCAGGGTCACCTGCTCGCGCAGCGTCATGTCCCGGGCGTACGGGATCGGGTCGACGAGCGACGCGACAAGGCGGCGGTGCCGGGGCTTCGCCAGGTCGACGGGGTCCCCCAGCACCGAGCAGGTGCCGGCGGTCAGGGTCCGGCTGCCCAGGAAGGCGCGCAGCAGCGTCGTCTTGCCCGAGCCGTTACCGCCGGTGACACACCAGAACTCGCCCGGCATCACCGAGAACGTCGTCGGCGCGAGCAGTGTGGTGTCGCCCGGTGCGACGGTCGCGCCGTCCGCCGCGATGGCGGGAACCACCGTCATCTTCCCCTCCATCTTCCCCTCCGGAACCACCGTCGTTTCCCCGAAGCGCCGGGCCGGTCTCCTCACCGCGCACGCTACGCGGCGCACCGGCGGGCCGCGGACCCCGGGTCGTCGCCGGGGCCGGGCGCCGGTCCGCGGCCTGCCGGCCCACCGATCCGGTGATCGCCCGGCGCCGCGTACGTGGTGAGGGCCGCGGACACTGCCGCGCTCTCCGGCGTCCGTCAGCGGCCGGTCGGCCGGTTCCGCGTCGAGCGTCGAGGCAGCGAGTCCGAAGGCGCGGCCGACCTGCAGCGCCGGGTCGAGGCGCAGTTCGCGCCGGCGCAACGCCCTGACGGCCGCGACGAGTTCACAGCCCACGACGAGCCGGTACGCCTCGCACGCCCGCAGGGTCTGTCGTGCGGCCAGTGACGCGAAGCCGGCCTGCTCCTCGACACCCCGCGAGAGCACCGCATGACCGAGCGAGGCAGGCGCAGGCCGTGGCCGGAAGCCGCCTCCGTGGGCACGGCCTCATTCCGGTTCGCACCCACGCCGGTGGAACGACCATGGACGCGACCCCACGAGGCGATTTCCCGCGCGGCGTTCCAGGAGGCTTCCACGCGCTTCATTCCCTCGGCCGCCGGAACGGGCCGGGCGACGGATTCGGCCATTCGTACGACATCTGCGACCATCATGCGGCGGCCGTCCAGTATGACGGTCGCCCCGTTGCCGCCTACCGACCTGTCCGAGATATGAGACGACATCCGTAGCGATCTATCCCCTGCCGGGCAGCCTGTCTTGCCCTGCGGCCACTGGCAACCAGGGATTCACGCCCGCACGGCGACGACCCATTGACAACCTATTCAGTCACCGAGAACTCTGCATGATGATATGCAGCCGGGCAAGGGGCTCCTCATGATCCAGTTCGACCAGGCCCACAAACGCTTCCCGAACGGCACGACCGCGGTGCACAACCTCACGCTCGACCTGCCGGAAGGGGGCGTGACCGTCCTCGTCGGATCTTCCGGTTGCGGCAAGACGACCACGCTCCGCATGATCAACCGCATGGTCGAACCGACCTCCGGGACGATCAGAGTGGGCGGCGAGGACGTCCAGGAGCAGGACGCCGCCGAACTGCGCCGCTCCATCGGCTATGTCATCCAGCAGTCCGGGCTCTTCCCGCACCGCACCGTCCTGGACAACATCGCGACCGTACCGCTGCTGCTCGGCTGGGGCCGCAGGAAGGCACGGGCCCGGGCGGCGGAACTCCTGGAGACGGTCGGCCTCGCCGCCGACGCGCAGAAGCGCTACCCGCACCAGCTCTCCGGCGGCCAGCAGCAGCGTGTCGGCGTGGCCCGCGCGCTCGCGGCGGACCCGCCGGTCCTCCTGATGGACGAGCCCTTCGGCGCCGTCGACCCGGTGGTCCGCACCCAGCTTCAGGACGAACTGCTGCGGCTCCAAAGAGAGTTGAACAAGACGATCGTCTTCGTCACACACGACATCGACGAGGCCGTACGGCTCGGGGACCGGATAGCCGTCTTCCGTACCGGTGGCCATCTCGTCCAGTGCGCCGCCCCCGCCGAGCTCCTGGCCCGCCCCGCGGACGCGTTCGTCGCGGACTTCCTCGGCGCGGAGCGCGGCCTGAAGCTGCTGTCGCTGACGACGCTCGAAGAGGTCGCCCAAGGCCCCGCCCCCGAAGGTGGCCGCTGGCAGCTCACCCTCGACGCGGCCCGCAAGCCGCTGGCCTGGCACGACGCGGAGACGGACGCCCAGATGCCGGTCAGGCCCCTGCGGGACGCCGACTCGCTCCTCTCCGCGCTCAACGAGTCGATCGCCGCTCCGAGCGGTCTGGTCGCCCGGGTCGACGCGGACGGCGTCCTCACCGGCGTGACATCCCGCGAGGACATCCACGACCGCGCGGGCCAGGTGCACGGCGCGGCGAGCACGGCGACCGCGTGAGTGTCGACTGGTCGTGGATAGCCGACCACACCGACGATCTCACCGCCCTGACGCTCTCCCACCTCCAGGCCGCCCTGACCGCCGTACTCCTCGGTCTGCTCGTCTCGCTCCCCCTGGCCGTGGTGGCACACCGGGTTCGCAGGCTGCGCGGGCTGCTCCTCGGGCTTTCGAACGTCCTGTTCACGATCCCGTCCATCGCCGTGTTCGTCCTCCTCCTGCCGGTCAGCGGGCTCACCCGCACCACCACCGTCATCGGGCTGACGATCTACACGCTCGTCGTGCTCCTGCGGAACACCGTCGAGGGCCTGGACTCCGTCCCCACCCGGACGAAGGAAGCGGCGAAGGCGATGGGTTCACGGCCGTTGCGCACCCTGCTCACCGTCGAACTGCCCCTCGCGCTCCCCGTGATCATGGCAGGCGTGCGGATCGCGACGGTGATGGCTATCTCCCTGGTCTCCGTGGCCACGTACATCGGGGACGGCGGCCTCGGGCAGCTCTTCACCGACGGGTTCCAGCGCGACTTCCCCACCCCCGTCATCGCCGGCGTCGTCCTGACCCTGCTCCTCGCACTCGTCGCGGACGCCCTGCTCGTCACCCTCCAGTACGTCCTGACGCCGTGGACCCGCCGGCAGAAGCAGGGGGCCTGACCTCATGTACGAACTCCTCAAGGGCCTCGGCTCCTGGCTGGTCAGCGGTGAGCAGTGGACCGGCTCCGACGGCATCGGGCACCGCCTTGCCGAGCACCTCCAGTACTCACTGCTCGCCACCCTCGTCGCCGCCGCCATCGCCCTGCCGGTCGGCCTGCTCATCGGCCACACCGGGCGCGGCGCGTTCATCGCGATCAACCTGTCGAGCTTCGGGCGGGCACTGCCCACGGTCGGTCTCGTGGTCCTCGTCTTCCTCGCCAGTGGGCTGTCGATATGGCCGGTCTACATCGCCCTCGTGGCGCTCGCGGTCCCTTCCATCGTCACCAACACCTACGCCGGAATGACGGCTGTCGACCCGGAGGTGCGGGATGCGGCGCGCGGCCAGGGCATGCGCTGGCACCAGGTCCTCTTCCAGGTCGAACTGCCCCTCGCGCTGCCCCTCGTCATGACCGGGCTCCGGCTCGCGCTCATCCAGGTCGTCGCGACGGCGACCATCGCCGCGTACGTCTCCTTCGGCGGGCTCGGCCGGTACGTCTTCGACGGGCTCGCCCAGCGCGACCTCGTCGCGGTGCTCGGCGGGGCCGTGCTCGTGGCGCTCGTCGCCGTCGTCCTCGACCTCGCGCTCTCCGCCCTCCAGCGCGTCCTTTTCCGCCACCGCCCCGCCACGCGGGCCCAGGCCTAGGAGCCCCCCATGAACCGCAGAAATCTCCTCGGCGGACTCCTCGCCGCCGCCACCGTCCCCGCGCTCGCCTCGTGCGGCGGCGGCATCACCTCCCTCGACGGGGAGGGGTCCGGCGGCGGGGGCGGGGGCTCCAGCGAGGGCGGCGTCACCATCGGCACCGCCAACTTCACCGAGAACCAGGTCCTCGGGTATCTCTACGCCGCGGCCCTCGAAGCGGCCGGGGTAAGGACGAAGGTCCGCCCCAACCTGGGCACCCGCGAGATCCTCATCCCCGCGCTGAAGGGCGGCGACATCGATCTGCTGCCCGAGTACCAGGGCGCGCTGCTGCACTACCTCGACGCGAAGGCCACGGCCACCGAGGAGGGCACGACGCAGAACGCCCTCGCGATGCTCCTGCCGCGCGGCCTGCAGATCCTGCCCTACGGCGAGGCGGAGAACGCCGACGCCTTCGCCGTGACCAAGGAGACCGCCGAGGAGTACGGCCTGAAGTCCCTGGCCGACCTCGCGAAGCACAACGGCAGGCTCGTCATCGGCGCGGCCCCCGAGGTCAAGAAGCGCACGGTGGGCTCGGTGGGCCTCAAGGACGTGTACGGCGTGGAGTTCAAGGAGTTCAAGTCCCTCGACTCCTCGGGCCCGTTGGTCAAGGGAGCCCTCAAGAAGGGCGACGTGGACGTGGCGAACCTCTTCACCACCGACACCGACATCGCCGCCGAGGGCTGGGTCGTCCTCACCGATCCCAAGAACCTGATCCCCGGCCAGCACGTCGTTCCGCTCATCGCCGACCGCAAGGCCGACTCGACGGTCCGCAAGGCGCTCGCCCGCCTCGGCGCCGCGCTGACGACCGAGGACCTCACCGAGCTCAACCGCCTCGTGGACAAGGACCGCAAGGACACCGAGGACGTCGCGAACGACTGGGCGGCGGAGCACGGCATCAAGAAGTAGCCGCGGCCGGCGGGTCCTCCCCGCCGGCCGTCACCTCCGGGGCCCGGCCCATCACCTCCGGGGTCCAGCCGTCACCTCCGGGGTCCGGCCGCCGCGTAGACGGTGGTACCGGCCACCAGCAGGGCGCCGGCGGTCCAGGCGGCGGCCTGGGCATCGGGCGGAGCCAGCAGCCAGCCGCCGACCCCGCCCGGGTCGGGCGGCGCGAAGAGGGTGACGGCCGGCCAGCCGACGACCGGCGTCCAGGCGTACTCCGCACCGAACACGACGGCCCCGAGCGCGGCGAGACCGGTCAGCCCGGCGGCGTCCCGGAGCAGGAACACCGCTGTCACCGGGTCGCGCCCCGCCGTCTGAGCCGTCAGGAGCACGAGGGTGACGACGGAGGCGATCAGCAGGACATGCGCCGCCCGGAGCGAGGCCCAGCGGATCGCCGCCGTCCGGTCCAGCCCCACGTCCTGGCCACCGAGCCCGGGGGCCGCCGCGGCGACGGCGAGCGCCACCGACAGGACCGTCAGCCGCGGATCGGCGACCCCTTCGGCCGCCGCGCCCGCCCCGAGCAGCACCGCCGAGGCGAGGAACGCTCCAGCCGTGGCCGGGGCCCGGCGCGACCGCGCGTACAGCAGGAGACCGCTCGTCACCGCGCTCCCCCGGCCAGCTCGTCGGCCCAGGTGAACTCGCAGCCGAGGGCGGCTTCGCGCACCTCGGCGACCCGGCTCCGCTGCTTGTCCGGGGAGAGTGCCGTGAACTGCTTCCAAGCCTTCCCCATCGAGGCCCGGTAACCCTCGCGGTCGTACACATCGGCCTCGATGGGCCGGAACGTCCCCAGCGCCCAGCTCGCCAGCACACTCTGCACGACGAGCACCTCGTCGCCGCCGAACTCCCGGGAGGTGAGCGCCCGGCAACTCGGCGCGAGACCCTCGCCGACGAGGCGGCGCACCAGCTGGTCGCCCTTCGCCGTGTCGATCTGCGGGTCCTCGAAGCTGACGAGCACCGATGCCGGGGCGAGCCGGCGGTTCTCCCCCACAGCCCGGAGCGCGGTCTCCTCCCGCACCTGCCGGGGCGCCGCGTCGCCGAGCGCGGTGTCCAGGACCTCCAGGGCCCGGGTGGCGGAAGGCGCGAGGGCGTCGAGCCGGTGGCGGTGCACCTCGGTGACGCACACCGGCCCCTCGCACACCGGGGCGGCTGCCGCCGGGTCGACACGGTAGCCACCGCGTGCGTCGCCGGGCAGCACCAGCAGCGCCAGGGCGGCTCCGGCGAGCACGGGAGCCACGGCCGTCAGGCGGCCCCGCCGGCGGACCGCGCTCAGCAGCGCGAACCCGGTGGCCAGGAGACCGAGCAGCCACAGGGCCTGGCCCAGGTGCACGGCGCCGGTGAGGGTCAGCAGCACCTGACGCGGCCCGGCGACCGCCGGGGAGAGCTGCGAGAGCAGCTGGGATCCGACGCGAGCGCTCGGCAGTTCGCTGTCGGTCTGCTCCATCAGGAGCACCGTCACCGCGAGGAACAGGACCGCCACCGCCGGTGGGGTCAGCGGTGAGGGCAGGGCTCGTGCCACGCCCATGCCGAACACCGCGGCGGCCACCAGGGCGAGCAGGGCGACGGCCGAGATGGGCAGCCAGCCCAGGTGGGTGTACGAGGTCGGGCCGAGCGCCACCTGGACCCCGCCCCACAGCAGCAGCGCCCCGAACCCGGCGACCAGCGCCAGGGCGACCGCGGTGGCCGGGGCCGCCGCGCGCTGCCATCCGGGCCGGGGGGTGGCGGCCAGCAGTTCCGGCATCCGGGAGCGGTGGTCCCGCAGCCCGTACAGTGCCCCGATCCCGGCGACCAGGGGCCACAGATAGGCGAGCAGCCCCCGGGTCCACAGGGCCAGGGAGGTCCACTGGCCCGTCCAGTCCACCGAGGTGCCCCACCAGCTCCCGTCGATACCGTAGAGGAACGCGAACCCGCCGGTAGAGACGGTGAGGCCGGCCCAGGGGGCGGCGGAGCGCAGGAGTTCGGTGCGCAGGACGCGGAGGTTCACCAGCTGCCCTTCTCCTGGTCGGAGCCGGACAGGAGAGCGGAGTAGCCGCGTTCCAGGGGGCTGTCGCCCGGCTGGTCGGCGGTCCCGGCGGCGGCCAGCGCCTCCGGCGTCCCCTGGAAGACGAGCCGGCCCCGGTCGAAGAGCACCACATCGGTGCAGGCCGCAGCGACGTCCTCGACGAGGTGGGTGGAGACCAGCACGCAGCTCTCCCGGCCGAGCTCCTGGAGCAGGGCGCGGAACTGGAGGCGTTGTGCCGGGTCGAGGCCGACGGTCGGTTCGTCGAGCAGCAGCACCGAGGGGTCGTTGACAATGGCCTGGGCGATGCCGACGCGGCGCACCATTCCTCCGGAGAGCGCCTTCATCCGGCTGTCGGCCCGGTCCGCGAGTCCGACCCGTTCCACGGCGCGCTGTACGGCGCCGGGGATGTCCCGTGCGGGCATCTCCTTCAGCCAGGCCAGGTAGCTGACGAACTCACGGACGGTGAACCGCTTGTAGTAGCCGAACTCCTGCGGCAGATAGCCGATGCCCCGGCGCAGCTCGCGATGGCGGGCGCTGTCGCGGACGGAGTGGCCGAACAGTTCGAGGTCTCCCCCGGTGGGCCGGAGGACGGTGGCGAGCGTCCGGATCAGAGTGGTCTTTCCGGCGCCGTTGGGGCCGAGCAGGCCATGGGTTCCGGTGCCCAGGGAGAGGTCGAGGCCGTCGACGGCGAGCCGGTCGCGGCCCACCCTGACGGTGAGGCCGGTGGCATGGATCTCATGGGCGTAGACGCGTGGCGCGGTGTCGAGCGCGCCGGTCGGGACGGTCATGGGTCGCTCCTTGCGGGGGGTCATCGCAGGCTTTTGGGGGTGGTGTAGGCGCTGCGGCGGGCCAGGACGACGCCGACCGCGGCGGCGAGCGTCAGGGCCCAGAGCGGGAGGTGTTCGGGCCGCAGGAGGACGAGACGGCCCAGGGCCGCGGCCGGGACGAGGACCGCCCCGGTCCACAGCGCGCCGAGGGCGGCGGTGGCGCGGCCGACGCCGATGACGCTGCCGAGCGCCAGCGCCGTCGCGGTGAGGGCGAGGGAGGGCAGGAGCCACTGCGCGAGGGCGACGCCCGTCAGGAGCCCGGCGGCCAGGTGCACAGGGAGGACGACGGCGAGCACGGTCAGGGTGCGCCGCAACAGCAGGGAGAGCCCGGCGCGCGGGGTGACGGCGGTCAGTTCGAAAGCCGGGTCCAGTCCGCGCGACCAGGCCGCGGCGACTCCGGCGAGCGGAAGGACCGGCGCCAGCAGCAGGACGGTCGGCGCGCCCCGAGTCCAGCCCGCGGTACGGTCCAGCAGCACCGCGACGACGCTCACACCGATGACCATGGCGAGCCAGGGGCCCATGATCGCGGTGGCCCAGGTCATGGGGCGGCGGCGACGGCGCGGGGCGGGCGTCGAACGGTCCAGGTCCGGCTCCAGGCTGTCACGGACGGCGGTCAGCAGGGCGGTGACGGCGGGCACGTCGGCCACCGCGCCGGCCAGCCGGCCGCGACAGTCAGCGCACTGTTCCATATGGGCCTCCACGGCCCACAGTTCGTCTGCGGGCAGGTCGGTGTCTCCCCGCGCGTAGCCGGCGACCAGTCGGTCGGAGGGGTGCTCGACGCTCATACCAGTGCCCTTCTCATGGCGATACGGGCCCGGCGGGCCCGGGTCTTGACGGTGCCTTCGGGGAGGTCGAGCAGGACCGAGGTCTCCCGGACCGAGAGCCCGTCGAGCACCAGGGCCTGGAGCACCTGCCGCAGCTCCGGGGCGAGGGTCCGCAGGGCGTCCCCGACCTCTCCGCCGACTGCGGCGGCCAGGGCCTCGTCCTCGGCGGCCGGGGCGGTGGCACGTCCGGCGGCGGCGAGGGGCGGTTCGGCGTGGTGGGCTCGGCGGCGGAAGGCGTCGACCAGGCGGCGGGCCGCGATCGTCCAGAGCCACCCGGCGGCGCTCCCGCCGACGGCACTGCCGACGAAGGCGCCGGCGGCACGCCACACGGCGAGATAGGTCTCCTGCATGACCTCGGCGACGATCTGCTCGTCGGCGCACCGACGTCGCAGCCGTACCGCCAGCCAGGGCGAGGTGCGCCGGTACAGCTCGTCGAACGCGGTCCGATCTCCGTCGGCGATCAGACGGAGGAGGTGTTCCTCGGCCGCCGGCTCCGGAGGCCGCTTCTTTCGTAGTCTCACACCGGCCAGACGCGGGGGCGGGCCCCGCAGGTTCTCACCCGGGAGTGGCCTGTGTCACACCCGAGGGGTTGCCCTCGCGGACACCGGCCGCGGGCCCTTCGGCCGGGCCCGCTCCGAAAGCCCGCCGCCGGGGCCTGTCGTCGAACTGCCGCCTGCCGGGCGGCGGCGGCGGTTCGACGACAGGCGCTAGCGGCCGAGCAGTGCGGCGACGATGATCAGCACCGGGACCGCGAGCAGGGTGGACAGCAGGATCGACTCCCTGGCGAACCGCTCGGCGACACCGTAGTGCGAGGCGTACGTGAAGAGGTTCTGGGCTGCCGGGAGAGCCGCGATCACCACGACGGCGAGCAGCGCCTCGCCCCGCAGCCCGAACAGCCCCACGCCGACGGCCCAGGCGACGACCGGCTGGGCGACCGTCTTCAGCAGGGCGGACAGGTACAGCGCGACCCGGTCCTCCCCCCGGCCCGGACGCTCGCTTCCGTACAGGGATATCCCGAAGGCGAGGAGGACCGCGGGGACCGACATGTTGCCGATGAGGACGAGCGGTTCGAGCAGGGGTCCGGGCAGGGTCCGGCCGGACGCGGCCACGGCGACACCGGCCAGCGATCCGATCGCCATCGGGTTGCGCAGCGGGGTGGCCAGCCGCCGGACGACCGACACCGGCTTCCCGGGGCGACCGAGGTCGAGGACGGTCAGGGCCAGCGGGGTCACCACGATCTGCTGGAGGAGCAGCACCGGGGCGACGAGCGAGGCGTCTCCGAGGACGTAGACGGCGATGGGGATGCCCAGGTTCCCGGCGTTGACATAACTGGAGCACAGGGCACCGATCGTGACCCGCCCGGCCTCCCAGCGCAGGAACAGTCCGGCCACCACGGCGAAGACTCCGGCCGTGGCGGCCATGGCCATCGCGGTGACCAGCAGACGTTCCGACAGGACGACGGAGAGGTCCGCGCCCGCGAGCATCGTGAAGAGCAGGGCCGGGGTCGCCACGTTGAAGGCCAGCCGGGTCAGCACGGTACGGCCGTCCTGTCCCAGATATCCGCGGCGGCCCATGACGTACCCGACGGCGATGACGGTGGCGATCACCGTGAATCCGGTGAGGACTCCCTGCATGTCTTCCTTGCGGGTGGATCAGGTGCGGTGGGCGGCCGGACGGGTGGAACACCTGGTCGGTGCCGGACAGCGTCTCAGACCGGTGGTAGCGCCCCCGAGGCGGGTGGGGGACGTTCGGCGTTCGGCTGCGCAGGCTCCCGCCCCTCACCTGATCGGCGCTCTCGCCCGATGGGCGCTCTCACTCGATCGGTCCACCGTCGGGCGCCATCCGAACCCCGGCCACAACATCCCGATATGCCCCATTTCGTAAAACGCCTTAGCCTGCTGACACTGCTCGGATAGTCGACAGCCGGCACCGTCGGCGGAGGGCGAGCTTCCATGGCTGAACTACGCAAGAAGTCCGGACTGCTCGGCGAGATGTCCGCCGAGTTCGCGGGCACGATGATCCTCATCCTCTTCGGCTGCGGCGTCGTCGCCCAGGTGGTGGCGGGCGGAGCCCTGACGGATCCGGCCGGCGGGCTCGGTGACCACGACAGCATCGCCTGGGCGTGGGGGCTGGGCGTCACGCTCGGCGTCTATGTGGCGGCGCGGCTCAGTGGGGCCCATCTCAATCCCGCGGTGACGATCTCACTGGCCGCGTTCAAGGGGTTCCCGTGGAGGAAGGTGGCTCCGTACGCGCTGGCGCAGACGGCCGGTGCGTTCGTGGCCGCGCTCCTCGTCCGGTGGAACTACAGCGAGGCGCTGGCGAAGGCCGACCCGGGGCACACCACCAAGACGCAGACGGTGTTCTCCACCCTGCCGGCCAACGGCAATCCGGCGCTGCCGATCCATGAGTGGGGCGCGTTCCGCGACCAGGTCATCGGCACGGCGATCCTGCTGCTGCTGATCATGGCCATCACGGACATGCTGAACACCCCGCCCGGCTCGAACATGGGCCCGCTCATCATCGGCCTGGTCGTGGTCGCGATCGGCATGGCCTGGGGAACCAACGCGGGGTACGCGATCAACCCGGCCCGTGACTTCGGGCCCCGGCTGGCGAGCTTCCTCACCGGCTACGGCGGTGCGTGGCGGGACCAGTACGGGAATCTCTACTTCTGGGTGCCCATCATCGGCCCCCTGGTCGGCGGTCTGCTGGGCGCGGGGCTCTACAAGGCCTTCGTCGGACGCTTCCTGCCGTCCGCCGCACCCGAACCGCCGGGACGCGTCCCGGCCTCCAAGGACTGACCACAGCGGCCGGAGAGGCAGCACATCATGGCGGACTTCATCGGCGCGGTGGACCAGGGGACCACCAGCACCCGATTCATGATCTTCGATCACGGCGGCAACGAGGTCGCCAAGCACCAGTTGGAGCACGAGCAGATCCTCCCCCGCTCCGGGTGGGTGGAGCACGATCCCGTGGAGATCTGGGAACGCACCAACTCGGTGATGCAGAACGCCCTGCGGCACGGCGGCCTGTCGCCGACGGACCTGGTGGCCATCGGGATCACCAACCAGCGCGAGACCACGGTGGTCTGGGACCCGCGCAACGGGCGGCCCTACTACAACGCCATCGTGTGGCAGGACACCCGTACCGACGCCATCGCGGCGAACCTCGAACGCTCGGGGAAGGGCGAGGTCATCCGCCGCAAGGCCGGGCTGCCGCCGGCGACGTACTTCTCCGGCGGCAAGATCCAGTGGATCCTGGAGAACGTCGACGGCGTACGGGAAGCGGCCGAGGCCGGTCACGCGATCTTCGGCAACACGGACGCCTGGGTCCTGTGGAACCTGACCGGCGGCCCGAACGGCGGTATCCACGCCACCGACGTGACCAACGCCAGCCGCACCATGCTGATGAACCTGGAGACCCTCGACTGGGACGAGGAACTCCTGGGGTTCTTCGGCATCCCCCGGGCGATGCTGCCGAAGATCAACCCCTCGTCGCATCCGGAGGCCTACGGCTCCACCCGCACCTCCCGGCCGCTGAGCGCCGCCATCCCCATCGGCGGCGTCCTCGGCGACCAGCAGGCGGCCACCGTCGGCCAGGTCTGCTTCGCCCCCGGCGAGGCCAAGAACACCTACGGGACCGGCAACTTCCTGCTGCTCAACACCGGCACCGAGCTCGTCCGCTCGCAGCACGGGCTCCTCACCACGGTGGCCTACCAGTTCGGCGACAGTCCGGTGGTCTACGCGCTGGAGGGATCCATCGCGGTCACCGGGTCGGCGGTGCAGTGGCTGCGCGACCAGATGAAGATCATCAAGTCGGCGTCCGAGAGTGAGGAGCTGGCCCGGAGCGTCGAGGACAACGGCGGCATGTATTTCGTGCCCGCGTTCTCCGGCCTGTTCGCGCCGTACTGGCGGTCCGACGCCCGCGGCGCGATCGTCGGCCTGGCCCGGTACAACGACAACGCGCATCTGGCGCGGGCCACTCTGGAAGCCATCTGCTACCAGAGCCGCGATGTGGTCGAGGCCATGGAGCAGGACTCCGGGGTCCATCTCGACGTGCTCAAGGTCGACGGCGGGGTCACCGCCAACGACCTCTGTATGCAGATCCAGTCCGACGTCCTCGGCGTACAGGTCAGCCGTCCCGTCGTCGCCGAGACGACCGCTCTCGGCGCGGCCTACGCGGCGGGGCTCGCCACCGGCTTCTGGCAGAACACCGACGAGCTGCGCACCCAGTGGCACGAGTCGAAGCGCTGGTCGCCCCAGTGGTCCGAGGAGCAGCGCGCGGAGGGCTACGCGGGCTGGAAGCGGGCGGTGGAGCGCACCCTCGACTGGGTGAAGGTCCCCTGACCCGCTCCGACGGCGCGACGGTCCGACCGAGGCTCGTTCAGGTGTTCTCCGGCATGCGTTTGTCCGGCATGCTGGAGAACACCTGACGAGGAGGCCACCTGGTGTACGCGGACCCCATGGCACGGGCGGTGGTGAGACCCGCCGTGGTCGAGTTGCTCCAACGCTTCCCTCGTGGGCGGGAGTTCAGCACCACCGTTTCGTTCGGTGGAGACGATTTCACGCTCTGCGCCGATGTCCGGGTGAAGCGCACCGCCCCCGGGCTCGCGAAGGTCTCGCTGGCCTGTTGGGTCGTCAACAGGGACACCGCCCGCTACCTCGGCGGCAACCCCCCGCTCGAGGACGAATCCCTCCTGCCTCCGGAAGGCACCGCTGTCCCGGACGCGTCGCTGACCGCGCGTGTGATCGGTTGTCTGGCCACGCGCATGAACTCCCGCACCACCCCTCGGCCGGACGGTGATGACCACCTCGCCATCGATGTTCCCACCACCACCGTCGCCGCCGCCGGCTGATGACTCCGCCGGGCCGGCCCGGCGGAGTCCAGGGCAGGGGCGGGCCCGTAACCCGTGGCGAGATCCGGTCCGGGTCCGGGGGCCCGGGTCCGGGGGGCGGGTAGGCGCAGCGGGCGGCCCGGGCGCCATCGCATAGGTTTGGCCGTCCCATCCGTCCCATCCGATGCATCGCAACGAGGATCGACCCATGCGCAGCGGTACCAGGATCCGCCTGATAGAGCCCACCGACGCCGCGCCGATCGCCGCGCACCGAGTGCGGGACGCCGAGGCCTTCCGGCCGTGGGAACCGGCCCAGCCGTCCGACTACTTCACCCCGGAGGGCCAGGCGGAGCGGATCGAGGGCCTGCTGGCCGGTTACCGGGCCGGCACTCTCTGGCCGGGCGTGGTGCTCGCCGACGACCAGGTGGTCGGACAGGTAACGGTGGGAGGCATCCTGCCGCAGCCACATCTGCGCCGCGGCTCCGTCGGCTACTGGATCGCCTCCGTCGCCCAGAATCAGGGGCACGCCGGGAACGCCGTCGGGCTCGCGCTCCGGGTGATGACGGACCAACTCGGCCTGCACCGCGCCGAGGCGTCCACCAACCTGGAGAACCTGCCGTCGCAGCGGGTGCTGCGCCGCAACGGGTTCACCCCGTACGGTGTCGCACACTCGGCGATCTTTCTCGACGGAAGCTGGCGGGACGGACTGCTGTGGGAGCGGATCCTCGGCGACTGAGCAGGTCACGGGAGGCCGGGCAGAGAGGGACGCGTCCCCCGGCCGCGCTTGGATGTAGGCCACTAAGTTGATTAGTATGCGTGGCTCGGCCTCCGTACGGCCGGCCGCCCGCCCGGGCCGTCGGTGGAGGTGTCGCTGAAGCCGCGTTCCCACAGCGGTACTTGACGGTCCCCGGGCCGTCGGACAGCGGCCGAGGAAGAAGGAGCTCGCCACAGTGGCGTCCCACCGTCGTCCCAAGCAGCCCAGCCACGGATACACCTCCGTGCTCACCGCGACCGCGGCGGTGACGGTCGTCCTGTCGGCGCAGTCGGCCTCGGCCGATCCCCTGCCGGACCCGAACAAGAAGGGTGTACAGGCGCAGGTCGACCGGCTGTACGAGGAGGCCACCCAGGCCACGGAGAAGTACAACGGGGCGAAGGAATCGGCCGGACAGCTGCAGAAGGAGGCCGACCAGCTCCACGAGGAGGTCGTCCGTAAGCAGACGGCCCTCAACGAGCTGCGACAGCAGCTCGGTTCGGCGGCCACGGCGCAGTACCGCAGTGGTGGCCTCGACCCCTCCATCCAGCTGCTGCTCTCGGCCGACCCGGACGCCTACCTGGACAAGGCCTCGGGCCTCGACCGGCTCAGCGCACGGCAGTCGGACACGCTCCAGCAGTTCCTCTCGCAGCAGCGCGCCCTGCAACAGCAGCGCACTCAGGCCGCGGAGAAGCTCGACAGCCTCCAGGGCACCCGCAAGGAGCTGGGGAGCAAGAAGAAGGAGATCCAGGGCAAGCTGGCGGAGGCGCAGCGGCTCCTCAACACGCTGACGGCCGAGGAGCGGGCCGAGCGGGTCGACAAGGAGGAGCGGGCCAACCGGGCGAGCGAGCGGGTCGAGCTGGGCAACGAGGCCAGTGCGTCCGGACGTACGGCCGCGGCGTTCAACGCGGCGAAGAGCAGGGTCGGTATGCCGTACGTGTGGGGCGCCACCGGTCCCGGGTCCTTCGACTGCTCCGGTCTGACCTCCTGGGCGTTCCAGCAGGCCGACGTCTCGCTGCCCCGTACGTCGCAGGCCCAGGCCAACGTCGGCACCCGGATCAATTCGATCGGTGCGCTCAAGCCCGGCGACCTCGTCATCATGCGCACCGACCTGAGCCATGTGGGCTTCTACGCCGGGAACGGGCAGATACTCCACGCGCCGAAGCCCGGCGCTCAGGTGCGGTACGAGTCGATGGCCCGCAGTGGGATGCCCTTCATGTGGGGCGTACGGATCTGAGGCCGTCGGCCGGTTCGCGGCCGACGGGTGTCACCCGAGTCCGGCGTGGCAGGTCAGCAGTACGGGGAGCACGGGCGTGATCAGGGCGCCCGTGCCGAGCGCGCAGCGCAGGGCGGGATGTGCGCGGTGCGCGGGGGCCAGCACGCGCCGGAGACGGACCAGCGCCGTCCGGCCACCCGCCGCCAGGGCGCCGTTCGGCGCCTCGCCCGCCGCCAGGGTGAACATGGCGGCTGCCAGCGCACCGCGCGGGCAGCGGCGCAGTGCGTGGTCGTCGGCGGCCATCTCCAGCAACAGGGGTATCTGCTGCTGGAGATGGCGGGCGAGCGGCACACCGGGGAAGACCCGGGTGAAGGCATGGGCGGCCGCGAGGACGAGGTGGTGTCGGCCGCGGATGTGGGCCCGCTCGTGTTCGACGACGGCGTCGAGTTCGCCGCCGGACAGGAGGCCGACGGCCCCGCTGCTGATGACGATCCTCGGATGGCGGCCGGGCAGGCAGTAGGCGGCGGGCTCGGCGTGCTCCAGCACGGTGGCCCGCGAACAGGCCGACCGGCGGCCGACCTTGTCCAGGATCCCGCGGTGTCGGGCGCGGGCGGCGTATGCCCGCACGGTGTGTTCGGCGAAGCCGGCGAGGTGGGCGGCGACCAGGACGACGGCGGCGAGCCCCAGGTCCGGCGGGAGGCCGCCGCCGGACGGGCCGAGGCCCAGGGCCGAGCGGCAGGAGTAGAGGATGCCGTGCAGGTGTGCGCCCGGGGTGGTGAGGTGCAGGGCGGCCAGGGCGACGCAGACGGAGAAGGACGCCGCCAGCGCGAACCACACGGCGACCGCCAGCAGCGGTGACCGCTGGGGCCAGCTGCTGCGGAGCAGCGCGCGCGGGGCCAGGACGCCGACCGTCGCCGCGTAACCGAGGTAGAAGGGGGCGGCGTTCACAGCTCGCCGTCGCGGCCCGTAGCACGCAGCGCCTCGCGGAGCGCGGCGACTTCCTCCTCCGTCATCCGCTCCACGAAGTGCACCAGCGCCGCCGAGCGGTCCCCGCTCGCTCCCAGGGCGTCCTCCATCAGGGCGGCGGAGTAGGCCTCGCGACTGCGGACCGGCGTGTAGAGCCAGGCCTGCCCCCGCTTCTGCCGGGTCAGCCAACCCTTGTTGTAGAGGATGGTGGCCACGGTCATCACCGTCGTGTAGGCGGCCGGACGGCGGAGGTTGATGTCGTCGACCACCTCACGGACCGTCGCCGGCCTGTCCCACTTCCACAGACAGCCCATGATTTCGGCTTCGAGCTCTCCGAGCCGTCGCATTCCCCGTCCCCTGATTCCGTGCGTCTTCACGCGCCCGGGAAGCATAGTAGGTTCACGCTCCGCCCCCTCCGTGCCGGACCGTAGCGCGGGGCGCGGGCGCCGCGAAGCGGGACGTCCCGGGCGCACGCGCGACGCCGGTCGGACGCCGCGGGGCGGACGGTGGCGGCACTACATCAGGCGTGGCCGCCGCCGGGGCCGTCGCCTTCGGCCGTGGCGGTGCCGGCGGGCCGCAACTGCTGGATCCTGCGAGCTTCGTTGACCATCGTCAGCAGCGCGTCGAGGCTCGCGGCCGACAGTCCGTCGGCGCGCAGCGCCAGGTTCCGTACGCGCACATCGCGCAGGGCCGACGCGAGAGCCAGCTGCGTGCTGACGCGTTCAGCCACCTCGTCGTTCAGGAAGTACTCCGGCGGAACCCCGAAGAACGTGGCCAGGACGTCCAGTTGCTTCAGGCTCACGTTGCGCTTCTTCCCCGTGGCGAGCTCCCACAGATACGTCCCCGAGATGGCTCCCCCGGTGACTTCGCAGATCTCTCTGGCCAGCCGGGCGTAGCCGGGGCGCTTGCGCTCGTCCGGATAGTGCGTGGTGATCAGCTCGTTGAGCCGCTGCTGAAGCTTCCGCGACAGCGGTCTGCCGCCGGTGGGGAGTTCCGGTTCGCTGGTACCCATAGGACGTCCTCGCGGAAGGCGGCACGTTCGGGGAGACATCGAAACAGGCGCCCGCTCACGTTGACAAGGACAGGTGGGAGCCATGGGCGACGCGGTGGCCGGATCATTTCGCCCGGCCCCTTCGCCCGGGCGCCGGCGCGATCCGTCACGGGCTCGCAGGGGTGAACGGGCGGCCCTCCGACGGGGATCAGATTCACGCCATCCGCGTCAGCGGACAGATTGACCCTCTCTTGTCCGCTGTGCGACGCTCGCGCGGCACGAGCGACTGCGCATCCATCGCATCTGGTTCCACCGCTCCATGAACCCGCCCCTCGCAGGAAGGTGCGTCCGGCAACGTGATGGACATCGAGCACTTACCGACAGAGGCCGTGCCGCTGGACGTTCCGCGGACCACGCAGACGCCCCGTCTGTCGGGCAGGAACGACGAGCACGCCCGCGTACTGCGCGAGGCTTCCGGCCCGCTGCCACCGATCGTCGTCCACCGCGCCACCATGCGGGTCATCGACGGCGCGCACCGTGTGCACGCCGCCCGGCTCCGGGGCGCACGGGAGATCCTTGCGCGGATGTTCGACGGTGACGAGCGGGACACGTTCGTCCTGGCTGTTCGGGCCAACACCACGCACGGGCCGCCCCTGACGCTCGCCGACCGCACCGGCGCCGCCGCGCGCATCGTCCGCTCGCACCCGCACCGGTCCGACCGGGCCATCGCAGCCGAGACAGTGACTGTCCGAGCACACCGTGACTGTCCGAGCACACCGTGGCCGGGGTGCGCCGGCTCGCGCGGCCACCCGCATCACCAACGCTCCGCCACACGACTCCGATCCACATCCGCCCGAGACCGAGAACCGTATGCCCGCCTGAAGCCGCGCAAGCCGGTGTCAGGTCCCGATGCAGGAGGTTGCCCAGCCATGGCCGGAGCCAAGAACGGCGTGTTCGCCGAGAAGATATCCCCGTATCTGCGACAGAAGATGGCGGAGGAGAAGTACCCTGGAGAGCTGTCCTTCCTGGACCTGCAGTACGTCGTGGATCCGTCGGAAGCCGTTGACCGGGCCCACGAGGTCGACAGGCACTACCAGTCGGAGCTGCGCACCACCTTCGAGGGTGCGGAGCTCAAGGGCGTGGAGAAGCTGTACCGCAGGACCCTCCTCGTCGAACCCACCACGATCTGCGCCGCGCACTGCCGCTGGTGCATTCGCGGCCAGTACACGACGCGGACCCTGTCCGAGAACGACCTGGAACGCGTCGCCCGGTACTGCGGCTCGGCCCCGGAGAACGCGGCGGTACGAGAAGTCCTGGTCACAGGCGGTGATCCGCTGGTCCTGGTCGACCGCCTGGCCTTCCTGCTCGACGCGATCGAGGAGCACGCGCCCCAGGTGGAAGTCGTCCGGATCGGCACCCGCGTACCCCTCCAGGACCCCCGCCGTGTCGACGAGCGGATGATCCGCGCGCTGCGTCCCCGCTCGACGTTCCGGGTGGAGATCGCCACCCACATCAACCATCCGGGAGAGCTGTTCCCCGAGGTGCGGGACGCGTACGCGGCTCTGCGGTCGGCGGGCGCCCGCGTCTACGACCAGACGGTGCTGCTGCGTGGTGTGAACGACGACCTGGACACGCTGATCACGCTGTACGACGAACTCCGCCGCCTCGACATCGAGGCGCACTACCTCTTCCACTGCGTCCCCATCCGCGGCATGGATCACCACCGGACCTCCATCGCCCGGGGACTGGACCTCTTCCGGCAGCTCGTGGTCTCCGGTATGACGTCCGGGCGGGCCAAGCCGCACTTCACGCTGATGACCGACGTGGGGAAGGTCTCCCTGTACGAGGGGGCCGTCATCGGCCGTGAGGACGATCGGGTACTCGTGCAGACCGGCTACTCCTACGAGGAACGCCGGCGCTGGGCGCCCGCCTGGGTTCTCCCGCCCTCGGCGCGAGTCGACGAGAACGGGTTCCTCCAGGTCTGGTACCTGGACAGCGACGGCGGGAAGGCGGACCACTGATGCCCACCCTGTGGCTCGGCAACGCCTGCGCCGAGCACATGGTCGACCGCATGGACCTCCTCACCGAGGAGGACCGCCGCGGGCTCCTCTTCACGATGAAGAGGCTGGCCTGGTTCCTGCGTGACGGCGATGCGCTCGTCCTCCCCCGCCCCCTGTCCCGAAGCTTCCTCCAGCACGTCGCGCGGCACACCGGGCTGGACCTGTCGAGCATCCACCTCGTCAGTCCGGACGCCGACCTCCTCACACAGGATCAGCTGCACAGTGCCGAGGTGCTGGGCCCGCTCCGGGGCCTCGTGACCCCGCAGTGGGAGTTCTGCCCGTACATGTACGACCGTGGCGCCGTGACGTTCGCCCAGGCGCTCGGTGTGCGTACGGCCGACAGGCCGGACTTCCTCGCGGAGGGCGGCGCGGAGCTGTTCAACAGCAAGGTGGTGTTCCGGGCCCTCGCGGCCGGGGCGGGCTTCTCCATCCCGGCGGGCATGCCCTGCCGGACCACCAACGACCTGACGCACTCGGTGACGCGACTGCTGTCGCGGGGTGCGTCGGTGATCGTCAAGCGGGACCGGGCGGTCAGCGGCCACGGGAACGTCGTCGTCACCATGGACCCGGACCTGGAGGTCACCGGAGCGATGGCGACGATCCGCCCGACGGATCCCCGGGACCTCGACGAGGTCCTCGCCTTCGCGGGCCTCACCGACTCCCACGCTCCCCGGGGCGAGGTGGTCGTCGAGGAGTTCCTGCCCGGATGCCGGTCGGTCTACGTCGAAGTCCTCTGTCCCGAGGACGGCGAACCGACCGTCGTCAACTCCGGCCGGCTGCGCTCGGCGCAGGACCCGCCGGTTCTCGTCGGGCTCGAACTGCCGCTGACGTCGCTTCCCCCGCACGTGTGGAGGGAGCTGTCCCAGGAATCGCTGCGGATGGCCCGGCTGATGCGGCAGTTGGGATACACCGGCCTCGCCAACATCGACGCGGTGATATCGCCGGCGGGCGAGATCTGGTTCAACGAGGTGAACGCCCGCCTCGGCGGCAGCACCCATCTCCACCGCATCGCCGAGACCCTCGTCGGCCCGGGCTGGTCCGACGGCCATGTCCTGCTCAGCCGCTTCGGCGTCGTGGCCCCGCCCCTGCGGATTCTGCTCGGGGAGCTGGAGGCCAACGCGCTGGCCTGGGACCCGGGCACCGGTCGCGGCATCGTGATCTCTTCGGACGACACCGACGTCAGCGGCACGGTCGAGTACGTCGTCCTGGCGCCCACCTGGGACCGTGCGCTGGCCCTGGAGGCCGGGCTGGAGAAGGTCCTGGCCAACGCGCGGCCCGGCGTCGGCGCCTGATCGCCCGTCTTCACGAGGAGAGGAGACCGACAGGTGGCGTACCGCGGTCTGGTCAGCAGACGCATGGCCACCTGGTCGTGCGTGATCACCACGACCAGGCTTCCGGTGGCGATGGCGCCGTTGGCCTTCGTGTTCCTGGACCGCGAGGTGTCAGGAGGTTACACACGCGGTGCGATGATGGCCGCCGCGTACACGGCGGCGGAGGCGGTGGGCGCCCCGCTCCTGGGAGCCCGGCTGCGGAGCCGCCCCTTCCGCCGGGAGATCGCCGTGGGGCTCACGGTCTGTGCCGTGGTCTTCGGCGCCCTCGCCCTCGCTCCCGCCGCTCCGGCGCCGGTGCTCGTCGCCCTGGCCGCGGTGGCCGGCGCGGCGGGCGCCGCGGCCCCGGGGGCCCTGCGGGCCATGGTGGCGGACCTGGTTCCCGCAAGGGACCTCAACTCCGCGCTCAGCTGGGAGTCGTCCCTGAACATGGCCGGGTGGGCCGTCGCCCCGGCGCTGGTCGCCACGGCCGCGGCACACGGGGCCGCGACCGTGCCCTTCTTCGTCGCCGCGGCGGCGACCCTGACAGGGGCGGGCTGTGTGTTCCTCCTCCCGGAGAAGACCGGTCGGCCCGATCCGGCCGGGCCCCGGGGCGGCGTGGCCGGACAACTGATGGCGGCCTGGCCGATCTACCTCACCAGTGTGGCCGCGATGTATTTGCTGGCCACGGTCGAACTCGCCCTGCCCGCCCTCCTCGAACAGCGGGGCCACCCCATCGCCTACAGCGGTCCCGTCCTCACCGGTTTCGCCCTCGCCAGCATCCTCGGCGGTCTCCTGTACGGCCTGCGCGCCTGGCCGGGCGGCCCTGAACGCCACAGCGCACTCTTCCTGTACGCCACGGTCGCGGTGACGAGCGCGATGGCGACGGCCCCGGCACTCGGCGTGATGTCCGCGCTGCTGCTCGTGGCGGGTCTGTGCCAGGCCATCGTCCTGATCTCACGGAACCTGTCTCTCCAGCGCGCGCTCCCCACCGGCCTGCATCCCCTCGGCTACTCACTCCAGTACGCCGGCAGCGGTATGGGCTACGGCATCAGTGCGGCGGCCACCGGGCTGCTCCTCGCTCACACCCGGCCCTCGACCACGGTTCTGATCGCGGCCGCCGTCACGCTCGTCCTCACCACCGTCGCCCTCCTCCGTCCGGGGCGGGGTGCTACCACCCCCGCCGGGACTCCCGCACCAGCAGCACCAGGAGATACGCCCCGCCGACGCACACCGTGACCGCGCCGGTCGGCAGCACCACACCCTCGATCGCGTGCTGCGCCGCGATGTCGGCGCCGAGCAGCAGCAGCGCGCCGACGAGCGCCGAACCGGTGAGGTCGACGGAGGTTCCGCGACCGGTGAGGCGGCGGGCGATCTGGGGCGCCGCCAGTGCCACGAAGGCGATCCCCACGATGATGAGCCGGAAGCCGCGCACGCCCCGCCGGAGCGCCAGCAGATACACGGCGAGGGCGGTGACGAGCCCGCCGGCGAGGGCGCCCGCCACGAGTGCCGAGTAACTGCTCGCACCCGCGAGCAGCGTGACGACGACTCCAGTGCAGGAGCCGGTGGTGAAGCCGATGACGTCGGGGCTGCCGAGCGGGTTGCGGGTCAGGGACTGGAGGAGCCGACGGGTCCTGCGCCGACAGGCTCTGAGCCCTCCACCGGGGAGGGGCGGGCGGGAGGCCGCCGGGGTCAGCCCGACCTCGGCGGCCTCCGCGCGTCGAACGCGAACAGGGTGTTCTCGTCCGCGGCCACGAACAGCGCACGGCCCGCGACGGTCACGCGGGGGCTCGCGCCCTGCTCGCCCGTCAGACCGTCGACCCGGGGATCCGTCGTCCACAGCGGTTCGCCGTCGTCGGGCGACAGCGCGACCACCCGGCCGGTGGCCGAGCTGAAGTACAGCGCGCCGACTCCCGCCGCGGGGCCCGACGCACCTTCCACGCCCGTCTGCCGCGACCACTTCCTGTCTCCGGTCGCGGCGTCGAACGCCGTGACGAGACCGGCCTGCCCGCTCACGTGGACGGTGTCGCCCGCCATACCGGGCGTGCCCGCGTACACCTTGTCGAACCGTGCGTACGTGACCTTGCGCGAGGCCGGGTCGAACCGCGCCACTCCGTCGTACCCGGCCGGCGCCGGGCCCTCGTAGCGTACCGAGAGGAGGACGAGCCGGCCGCGGGCGGCGCCCACCGGCACGACGGGGCCGTCGACCGCGACGGGCCTGCCCAGTGTCCCGGAGGCGAGGTCGAGCGCGCGCAGGGTGGGACGGCGCACCTGCAGGTCGTCCACCTCCGCGTCGGCCGCGCACATCGCGAGGAGCCGCGGGCGCAGCGGGACGGGGGCGCACTGTGTGCCGACGGGGAACGGCGTGGTCCAGATGACCTCACCGCTGTGGGCGTCCCGGGCCTCGAAGCGGGAGTTGGTGGCGTCGACCGTCACCACGGCGGAGCCGGCCACGACGGCGTCCATGGTCCGGCCCGTGACGGCCGTCGACTGGGCGCCGGACGGTGCGGACCACAGCTCCCGGCCGCTGTCGGCGTCGAGGGCCACCACCTCGTTGCGGGGGCCCTCGGCGTCCTGGGCGGCGAAGCGGTAGCCGAGCACCGTGTCGTCGGTGGCGCCCACCAGGTGCATGCCCTGGACGGGGACGCCCGGGCTCTTCGCCGTCCACACCCGGGACCCGTCGTCGGCCTTGATACGGGTCGCGACGACGCCGCCGCCCCCGCAGAACAGCGCGTCGCCCCGCGCGACGCAACGCAGTTCGTCGGGGATGTCCCCGCGACCGCCCGGCACGGTCACGTGCCACGGCTCGAAGCCGTCCGGAAGCGCGCCCGCAGGCGCCTCGGCGCTCTGTGCCGTGCCCGCTCCAGCGGGGCTCGTGCCGCCACCGCTCCCGTCGAAGCCGCCCGTCGTCAGCGCCGCGACTCCCCCGCCGATCGCCGCCACCGCGACCGCCGCCGCGAGCACGGGCCTCCATCGGCGGCGCAGACGGCCGCCGGCCGGGGTGCCGGTGATCCGCGTCGGGTCCGTCGGGACGGTCCGCGCCGAGGTGTCCCCCGTCGCGAGGTGGGCTTGCGTGTTCATGTCGCGGGTGCGGCCCGCGGCCTCGGCCCCGCCGAGTTCGGCGGGCAGGTCCCGCAGCAGCACGAGGAGTTCGTCCACCGATGGACGCCCCTCGGGCTCCTTGGCCAGGCACGGCTCGACGACCGCTCGCAGAGCCGCCGGAACGGCGTCCAACGACGGCTCCTCGTGTACCACCTGATAGGCCGACAGGTAGGGGCTGTCCGCGTCGAAGGGCCCGTGGCCCGTCGCCGCGTACACCAGGAGCGTCCCCAGCGAGAAGACGTCGGACCGCGGCCCCACACCACGCGGCGCCTGCAACTGCTCGGGCGACATGAAGGGCGGCGTACCGATGACCCGCCCGGTCATCGTCAGCGTCTGCTGGTCCGCCGCGCGGGAGATGCCGAAATCGATGACGCGTGGGCCCTCGGGCGAGAGCACGACGTTCGAGGGCTTCAGATCACGGTGGACGACTCCCACCCGGTGGATGTCGCGCAGCGCCTCCGCCAGCCCGATGGCGAGCCGCCTCAGCTCCGCTCCGTCCAGCGGGCCCCCCGCGGCGATGCGCTGCGTGAGCGTGGGCCCCTCGATGTAGGTCGTCGCCATCCACGGCTGCTCGGCTTCGGGCGCGGCGTCGACCACGGCGGCGGTGAACGCACCGCTCACCCGTCGCGCGGCCGCCACCTCCTGCCGGAAACGGATGCGGAACTCCTCGTCCCCCGCGAACTGCTGATGGATCAGCTTGATCGCGACAGGCCGCCCCGAGCTCGTACGGGCCAGAAAGACCGTGCCCATGCCACCCGAACCGAGCCGTCCCTCAAGCGGATAACCGCCGATCTCGACCGGATCACCTCCGCGCAGCGACACTTTCCCCGACCTCCCGTCCCCCGTGCGTCCGGGCCACCGCGGGCCCGCTCACCTGTGCTGCACCCAAACTAGCCGCAGGGTGGTACGCCCGAGCAAAGCGGGTGACGAACAGGGAGAGTCCGGCCGCTGGGCCGCAGGGCCCGGCGCCCCCGGAGTGCTGGTCACCCAGGCACCGTGGGGCCGGGTGCGCGGCCCGGACGTCTCGGTCAGCCGCGAACGCCGCCTTTCGTTGCACAGTGCTTGCGAGGCCCCCCTTTCGGTACATAGTGCTGGGGAAGTCCGCGCCGCTCCTCCGGCGGCAGGTTCCGGGCCGGTGTCTCCACCGGGCCCGCCGCCGGGCGGCCCCGCTCGCGGTCCCAGCCGGCCCGGGCGCGCGGGTGGAAGCGGCGGCGCTCGGGAACGCGTCGCCAGGCGTGGTGCACCAGTCGGCCCAGACGGCCGAGCAGCCATTCGTCGCGGGGTGTCCAGCGAAGCCCGAGGCGTATCCGGACAGCCTGCGGATACATACCGACCGTGATCCACAGGGTCAGCCGGACGAGCGGGACACGGGCGAGAGCCCACAGCGGCGACGGCAGCAGCCGCAGGAGGGGCGGCTTGGCGATGCGGCGCATGTTCAGCACGTCCCGGGTCGGCCGGTTGTCCTCCAGGACGTCGGCGCACATGTGGTCCCAGTACCGCTGGAAGTCCCCCCAGGTGCGGGGGACGGGCTTCATCGAGAGGCCGTACAGCGCGTACCAGCGGACGTGCTCGTCGAAGAGCGTGTGCCGCTGCGCTTCGGTGAGGCCGCCGCCGAAACGCTCGGCCACCTGCACGGTCAGCATGAAGAACGTGGCGTGCGCCCAGTAGAACGTGTCCGGGTCGAGCGCGTGATACGGGCGTCCGTGCTCGTCCACCCCGCTGATCGAGGCGTGGTAGCCGCGCACCTCGCGGGCCGTCCGGACGGCGAGCGGGCCGTCGTAGACCACTCCCCCGATCGGGTACAGCGAGCGGAAGAGGCGCTCCCAGCGCTCCTCGAAGAAGCGCGAGTGCCCGGCGACGCCCGCACCCAGCCCGGGGTGCATGTTCTGCATGGATCCGGCCCAGGGGGCCAGGAGGAGACCTCTCCAGTCGCCGAACCAGCGCCAGGTGAGGGAGTCGGGGCCGAGGGGTTCGGCAGGTCCCGGGTCGGTCGGGTCCGGTCCGTGGACTGACGGTGTCACGTGTACCTCCGCTGAGGGATTCCGGTGCGGGGCCGCGCTGTTCATGGCGCTCTTCATGACGTTGTTCATGGCGTCGCACGTGGGCGGTTCTTCATGGCGTCGCACGTGGCGCTGTTCGAGAGGGCGCGCTGACGGTTCGTCCCGGCGGTTGCGCCGAGGGCAATCTGAGGACACCTGTCCTCAGGTTAGAATGTGCGGACACCTGTCGTCAATTGGCCAACGGCAAACGGAGGCAGCGGAGTTGGCGGAACGTAGCTGGGGCGGGACCAAGCTGGCCGATCGTCGCGCCGCCCGTCGGCAGGTCCTCCTCGACGTAGCCGAGCGTCTGGCCGGCGAGGAGGGGTCCGCGGCCGTCACGGTCCGGTCCGTCTGCAGGGAGGCGCGCCTGACGGACCGCTACTTCTACGAGAGCTTCACCGGCCGTGACGACCTTCTCCTCGCCGCCTTCGAGCGGGTCGCCGATGAGGCCAGGAGCGCCCTGGAGGATGCCGTGGCTCTCGGCGACCCGCAGCGCGAAGTCCGGGCCCGGGCCGCGGTGTCCGCCTTCGTCGCCCTGGTTCTGGACGCGCCGCGCAAAGGCCGCCTGCTGCTCCTGGAGCCCTTCGCCGACCCGGCCCTCGGGGCCCACAGTCACCGGCTCATGCCGGTGTTCACCGACCTCGTCGGCGGCCAGCTCTCCGGGACGGGGGACGACATCGATCGCCGCATGGCCGCGCACGCCCTGGTCGGCGGCCTGGCGAACCTCTTCGCGGGGTGGCTGCACGGCACGCTCGACGTGCCGCGCGAGCGGCTGGAGTCGCACTGCGTGGAACTGGTGCTCGCGGCGACGTCGCGGGAGTAGCCGCCCCTCCATCGGACCTACGCCTGGTCCGTGTTCACGCCACCGCTGGAGGACGCGCTCGGCCTCAGCGGCACGCGGAGCGCACTGCCCTTCCAGCTCGGTATCGTCATGCTCGGGCTCTCCGCCGCCTTCGGCGGCACTCTCGTGGAACGCCGCGGACCTCGACGGGCCATGACCGTCGCCCTCGTCTGTTTCTCCTCCGGCTTCCTGCTCTCCGCGCTCGGCGCCACGACCGGGCAGTTCTGGCTGCCGGGGGCCGGGACGGGGTGCGGTGGGGACCTTTCGCGCCGGGGGCGGGGCCCGTGTCGGCTGGGGCCGGACCGTTCAGCCCGTTCCCGCTCCGGCCGCCGCCAGCCAGGCGTCCGCGACGACGCGGTGGCCGAGCGGGCTCGGGTGGACCCCGTCCGGGGCGAGAGCCGCGGCGCCGTGCTCCTCGGCGGCGTCGAGCATGGCGAGGTCGGTGCGGACCACCGTCGCGCCGTGGGCCCCGGCGGCGCGCAGAACGGCGTCGGTGCGCGGGACGAGGTCGTCGAACCACTCCCGCTGCCCGGGGGTGGTGGGGAGCAGGAACGGCGTCATGACGAACAGGCGTGGGGCGCAGGCCTCCCGCGCGCGGGCGAGGACGCGGCCGTAGGCGGCCTCGAACTCCGGTACGGGGCTTGGCAGTCCGCTGTCGTAGTGGCGCCACGTGTCGTTGATACCGATCAGGACGCTGACCGCCGAGGGCGCCGCCCCGACGGCGTCGGCGCTCCAGCGGGCCTCCAGGTCGCGGAGGCGGTTGCCGTCGAGGCCCTTGTTGAGGACCGTCGTGGGGGTCCGGCCCGGTGGTGCCGAGGCGCGGAGCGCCTCCGCGATCATCCGGACGTATCCGCCGCCGAGCGAGGAGGGGTCCTCGCGGTCGCGTCCGCTGTCGGTGACGGAGTCACCGATGAAGAGCAGCCGGTCGTCCTGGGTGAACCGCACGTGTGTGTCCTCCGTCCGTCCGGGGCCCCGGCCGCTCCGGCCGGTTCCACCGGGGCCCGTCGTTCGCCGTTCGTGGCGTGTCATCCATGATGCGTTGCTCGTGACGTGTCGGTCCGCCGGCCGGGGCCGTGCCCGCTCACGCCTGTCGGAACGTGTGGCGCATGGTGCCGAGTCCGTCGATCCCGCACTCGACCACGTCGCCGTCGCGCAGATAGGGCCGGGGTTCGGGGCGGCCGAGGGCGACACCGGCCGGGGTTCCGGTGTTGATGACGTCGCCGGGGTGGAGCACCATGAAGTGGCTCAGGTAGCGGATGATCCCGGCGACCGGGAACTCCATGTCCGCGGTCGAACCGTGTTGCAGTTCGGTGCCGTTCACCGACAGCCGGAGCGTGAGCTTCTGCGGGTCGGGGATCTCGTCAGGGGTCACGAGCCAGGGGCCGAGCGGGTTGAACGTCTCGCAGCTCTTACCCTTGTCCCACTGTCCGCCGCGCTCCAGTTGGAACGCGCGCTCGGAGACGTCGTGGGAGACCGCGTACCCGGCGACGCACGCGAGCGCGTCCTCGTCGCCGTCGAGGTAGCGGGCGGTCCTGCCGATCACCACGGCCAGCTCGACCTCGTAGTCGGTCTTGACACTGCTGCGGGGGACGAGGACTCCGTCGTACGGCCCCGTGACCGTCCAGGGGTCCTTCATGAAGACGACCGGCTCGGCCGGGAGGTCGGCTCCCGTCTCCTCCGCGTGGTCGCGGTAGTTGAGGCCGATGCACACGATCTTCCCCGGCCGGGCCACCGGCGCCCCGATGCGGAGGCCGTCGCTCCTGTCGGCCAGGACAGGCAGGGTCCCGGCGGCCTCGGCCTCGGCGATGCGGTCGAGCACTCCATCGGCGAGGGTCCGGTGGTCCAAGTCGCCGGCGATGCCGGATGCGTCGAGGAGCCTGCCCGATCCGTCCAGGACCGCGGGCCGTTCTGCCCCGGCCTCGCCGACTCTCAGTACACGCATAGTTCCCCGCCTCACGGAATACATCGGATGTATCGACGCGAGCATGCAATCAATCATCGGGCATCTTGTCCAGAGTCGCGGCCATCAACTGCAAGGAGAAGACGTGGCTCTCCCTATCGCCTGGAGTTGTCATCCGATGTATCGTCTGGCGAATCGACCGACGGCGACCATATGACTCCCCAGGGGGCCCGAACCGATGACGGACACGAGGAGAGGGCCTACCGCCCTCCTGGTCATGGAGGAGGAGCGCCGGGCCGACGTGTACCCGACGCACATCCTCGACGAGATCGGGGAACTGGCGCACTGGCAGGGGCCCGCGCTCACCCGTGACGCCCTACGCCGCGACCCCGGCGTGCTGGAGGGGGTGGAGGTCCTTTTCACCGGCTGGGGGGCGCCGGTGCTCGACGCGGGCCTGCTCGCGCGCGCGCCGGAGCTGAAGGCGGTGCTGGTGGCGGCCGGATCGGTACGGCATCTGACGACGCCGGAGTTCTGGGAGCGCGGCATCCCGATCGTGTCCGCGGCCGCGGCCAACGCCCAACCGGTCGCCGAATTCACCCTCGGTCAGATCCTGCTCGGTCTGAAGCAGGTGCACCGGCTCGGCCGTGAGGCGACCGCCGCCCGCCGGTATCCGCGCGACCCCCGGGTGGCCGGGGGGTACGGCTCCCGGGTGGGGCTGTTCGGCCTGGGCCAGATCGGCCGGCTGGTCGCGGAGCACCTACGGCGTTTCGACGTCGAGGTGCTGGCCTGCGACCCGGTGGTCGAGCCCGCCGTCGCACGGGAGTGGGGCGTCCGGCCGACCGGAATCGAGGAGCTGTTCGCGTCGTGCGACGTGGTGAGCATCCACGCCCCCCTGCTGCCGGAGACCGAAGGCGTCGTTGACGCGCGGCTCGTGTCGCTGCTCCCCGAGGGCGCCACGCTGGTCAACACGGCGCGCGGGGCCGTGCTGAACGAGCCGGAGGTGATCGGCGTCCTCCGCGGCCGGCCCGATCTCACCGCAGTCCTCGACGTGACCTTTCCCGAGCCGCCCGACCCCCACTCACCGCTGTTCACGCTGCCGAACGTCCTGCTCACCCCGCACCTCGCCGGGGCCATGGGCAGGGAACGCGCCCGGCTGGGCGAACTGGTCCGCGACGAGCTGCGCAGGCTGGTGAACGGCGAGCCCCTGCGGCACGCCGTCGAACCGGCACTGGCCGCGACACGGGCGTAACGGCGTCCGCACCGACGCCGCCGCCTCCCTCACCCCCACACCGGCACCGCCGCCTCCCCGCGTACGGTCGGCGCCCCCTCCCCGCGTACGGCCCACGAGCCGCCCCCGTCGGCAGCGCCGTCGCGCCGCCGCACGGGCGGGGGCACCCCCGGGGGCCGGCGATGGTGCGCGGAGTCGCGCGTTCTGTCGCGGGGAGATGGCGTGGCTTGTTCTTCACGATCACCCCACCCTCACCCACCATCCAGACATCCGATCTATGGCCTACATCGCACAGTCGAACCACCGAGGATCACACCGTTCACACGGAGTAGCAGCCACCACACACATCTCCCCTCGGACGGTAGCCTCACCTCACAGAGTGTTATATAGGCAGGTCAGTGACGTCTCGTCAGTCATCCGTCGAGCGCCGCGATCCCCCAGGGACGGCATCACCGGCCAGGGCCATCCACTCCCTCAACTGTTTTCATTCATCGGACTATTGACCCTCGATCGGCCGCACGTTAGCGTCCCCGGCAAGCGCTTCCAGGCCAGCTGCTGAGGCGGCGAACAGGAGTTGTCATGCAGAGAACGCGGTGGATCGGTGCGGGTTTTCTCGCCTCGGCGTTGGCCCTCACGAGCTGTACGTCCGGGCCTGCGGGAGTGGACGCCAAGCAGGACCCCGAGGCGCAGTTGGAGCTGTGGACCAGGACCACACCGGGCGGGCCCGGCGAGAAGGCGACGCTGCGGCTCGTCGCCGGGTTCGAGAAGGCCACGGGGCACAAGGTGAAGGTCACGGCGATCTTCGACGACTTCGAGACCAAGCTCCAGCAGCGCGCCGCCCAGCGGAACCTCCCCGACATCGTCATGAACGACGTCACCCAGATCGGGGCGATGCACAGTCAGGGCCTCCTCCGTGAGATCGACCTGAGCAAGGTCGAGAACAGCGGGGACCTCATCGAGCAGGGCCGGGACTCCGGCAAGGGCGTCGACGGCAAGCAGTACGGCATCCCGTACTCGGCCCAGACCGGCGCCCTGCTGATCCGCAAGGACTGGCGCGAGAAACTGAAGCTCGACACCCCGAAGAGCTGGGACGACCTCGCGGCGATGGCCGAGGCCTTCACCACCCGGGACCCCGACGGCAACGGCAAGAAGGACACCTACGGCCTCGCCGCCCCGCTGTCGACCAAGCGCGGCTACGCCTCGTGGTACTTCTCCAACTTCCTCTGGGCCGGCGGAGGGGACTTCATCACCGAGACGGGCAAGGGCACCTACAAGCCGGCGATGGCCTCGAAGGAGTCGGCGGAGGCCGTGCGCTGGTTCCGCGCGCTCAACTGTGAGCGGAAGGTCATCCAGCCCGGCGCCGTCACCATGGACACCCCGCCGACGAACGAGACGTTCGAGGCGGGCAGGACCGGCCTCTTCGTCGTCGGCCCCTACCTCATGCCCCGCTTCGACACATCGCTCGGCAAGGACAAGTACGAGGTCGTCCCGATGCCCGAGGGGCCCAAGGACGCCACCGTGCTCGCCGAGGGCGGCGCCGTCTACCTGATGGCGGGCTCGGAGAACCGGACCGGGCAGGACTCCTTCGCCGGATACGCCATCTCCGCGGACGGCCAGAGACTCGGTATGCGGGGCGAGGAGGGCTCCACCGTCCAACTGCCCGTGAACAGGACGGTCGACGTCGCCGAGGTGCGCCCGGACCCGCGCTGGAAGACGTACGCGGAGGTCTACCGGACCTCCGGACGGTACGCGCCGTCCGTCCCGAACTGGACCCCGATACGGCAGGCCACGGCCGAGACCCTCAACGCGCTGATGGCCGACTGCTCCCTGGACACCGACGCGGAGCTGCGCGAGCTCGACCAGAAGCTCGCCGGCATCATCGAGGAACAGGGAATCGCCGGATGACGAGCGTCGACAAGGTGGAGCCGGCCGCCCACCCAGCAGCCGTCCCCGCCCCCCGGACAGCGCACGGCCCGGCCGCCGTGGCGGGCGGGCCCGCTGCCGGCCGCCGTGTGCGGGACCGCCGTTCGGGCCACTGGTGGACACCGTGGCTCTTCCTGGCTCCGGCGCTGATCCTCTTCCTGTACTTCAAGTTCATCCCCATGGCCAGCGCGCTGACCATGTCCTTCCAGGACGTGCAGCCCTATCTGGGCAACCGGTGGGTCGGCGGCGAGAACTACGCGACGGTGCTCACCTCGGACGGCTTCCGCGAGGCCGCCTGGCACACACTCGTCCTCGCGGTCGGCCAGACCGCCGGATCGATGCTGCTCGGCCTCACCCTGGCCCTCCTGATGGAGGGGCAGGGCCGCAGGATCAGCTTCGTGCGCTCGGCGGCCTTCCTCCCGGTCGTCGTGCCGATCGCGGTCGTGGCCGAGCTGTGGCGGATCATGTACCACCCCACCGAGGAGGGCATGCTCAACTCTCTCCTCGGACTGGTCGGGCTCGGCCCGTCGGGGTTCATCAACGACCCCGACAGCTCCATGGCCTCCATCATGCTCACCGGCATCTGGCGGGGCGCCCCCTACGACATGATGATCTTCCTCGCCGGGCTGGCCGGCGTGGACCGCGGTCTGTACGAGGCCGCCAAGGTCGACGGCGCGTCGAGGCTCCAGCGCATCCGCCATGTGGCGGTCCCCGGACTACGGGCGGTGCTGTCCATCCTGTTCGTCCTCGCGGCCATCCGGGGCCTGCGGGTCTTCACCGAGGTCTTCCTGCTCACCAACGGCGGCCCCGACGGCTCGACCGAGGTCGTGATGACGGTGATCTACAAGCTGGGACTGGAGCAGAACCGGCTCGGCGTCGCCGCGGCCGGAGCGGTCCTGCTGTTCCTGGCGACGCTGCTCCTCACGGTCTGTGTCCACCTGTTCCGACGGAGGGGTAACGAATGAGCGCGCCGAACGAGACCGCGCTGGGACTGACCGAGAACAGGGGCGTTGCCGGACGCGTCCTGAAGGCCGTCACCTACCTGCTGGTCCTGCTGGTGTTCGCCGGGCCGCTCCTGGCCCTCCTCGTCAGCGCGTTCAACCACGTCAAGGACCCGACGCAGCTCAGCGTCGTCCCGAGCGACCCGACCCTGGAGAACTTCACGGTCGCGTTCGACCAGGGCGTCCTGACGTACCTGCTCAACTCGTTCTTCGTCGTGGGCTTCGGACTGCTGCTCCAGGTCGCCGTCTCCGTCCTCGCGGGGTACGCCCTGGCCCGGAAACGGTTCAGGGGGATGACCTTCGCGTTCGTCGCGATCCTGGCGACGCTGATGCTGCCCGAGGAGATCCTGGCCATCCCGCTGTCCGTGGTCCTCTCCGACCTGCCGGTCATCCACGTCAACCTCATCGGTTCACTGGCCGGCATGATCGTCCCCGTGGGCGCGTGGGCGTTCTCCATCCTCGTCATGACCGAGTTCATGAAGGAGGTGCCCCGGGAGCTGGAGGAGGCCGCGCGGATCGACGGGGCCGGGGATCTGCGGATCTTCGCGCAGATCATCCTCCCGATGTGCCGGCCGGCCCTCGGCGTCATCGGCGTCTTCGGCTTCACGATGATCTGGGACCAGTACCTGCTGCCCCTGCTCGTGGCCACGGACTCCTCGTCCTACACACTGCCGTTGGCTCTGCGCACCCTGCGGGTCGACCCCCTCGTCACCCCCGGTGTGGTGATGGCCGCGTCGCTGCTCGCTCTGCTTCCGTCCATCATCGTCTTCCTCTTCTTCCAGCGCTCCTTCGTCCACGGACTGTCCAGCGGCGCGCTCAAGGGCTGACCCGCCGGGACGACACCGCCTGCCCGGGCCGTGTGGCCCCCGACGTACGGCTGAGGGAGGACGTCCACGAGCCGTCCATCACCGGGCGGCCCCGTCCCCCTCACCGCCGACCGCCCCCGACGCCAAGGAAGACTCGCCATGACCACCCGAACCGACACCGCACCGGACGAAGCCGCGGCCCCCGCGCCGGACACGACGTGGTTCACCCACGACCGCTTCGGCATGTTCGTCCACTGGGGCCTGTACTCCCTGGCCGCGCGCCACGAGTGGGTGAAGACCAGGGAGCGGATGACGGACGAGCAGTACCAGGAGTACTTCGACCACTTCGATCCCGACCGTTACGCCCCGGCCGACTGGGCGAGGGCCGCTAAGGCCGCCGGGATGCGGTACGTGGTGCTGACCACCAAGCACCACGACGGCTTCTGTCTGTGGGACAGCCGGCTCACCGACTACAAGGCGACCCGGACGCCCCACGGCCGCGACCTGGTCGGGCCGTTCGTCGAGGCGTGCCGCGCCGAAGGACTCAAGGTCGGCTTCTACCACTCCCTGATCGACTGGCACCACCCGTCGTTCCCCGTCGACGGCACCCATCCGCGGCGTGACGACGAGGAGTTCAAGGCCGCGGCGGCCGGCCGCGACATCCGCGACTACCAGCGCCACCTGCACGGGCAGGTCCGCGAACTGCTCACCGACTACGGGCGGATCGACTACCTCTTCTTCGACTTCTCCTACGCGGGCCGGAGCGAGTGGTGGGGCGGCAAGGGCCCGGACGACTGGGACTCCCCCAGGCTCCTCGACCTGGTCCGCGAGCTCCAGCCGCACATCCTGGTCAACGACCGGGCCGGGCTGCCCGGGGACTTCGTCACCCCCGAGCAGTACCAGCCCTCCGCCCCGATGGCCTCCGGCGGCCGACCGGTCCTGTGGGAGGCGTGCCAGACCCTCAACGGGAGCTGGGGCTACGACCGCGACAACCTCGACCGCAAGAGCCCCGACCTGCTCGTCAGGATGCTCGTCGACGGTGTGTCCAAGGGCGGAAACCTGCTGCTGAACGTCGGTCCCACGGGCCGCGGCGACCTCGATCCGCGCGACACCGCCGCCCTCGCCGAGGTCGGCCGGTGGATGGACCTGCACGAGCGGTCCGTGCGCGGCTGCGGCCCCTCCCCGTTCACCCCGCCCGCCGACTGCCGGTACACCCAGCGCGGTGACCGCCTCTACGTCCACCTCTTCGCCTGGCCGCTGCGCCATCTGCACCTGCCCGGGCTCGAGGGCCGTGTGCGCTACGCCCAGCTCCTGAACGACGCGTCGGAGGTCGTCCGGGTCCAGGTGGACCCCGGCCGTCCCGCCGTCAACACGCAGATGGGCGGCCAGCCGGCCGGAACGCTCACCCTGCGTCTCCCGGTCCAGCGCCCCGACACCCCCGTGCCCGTCATCGAGCTCCACCTGACGGACCCGTCCGACTGATCCGCCCGAGAACCCATCCCAGTTCGCCCGATCATGGAGGCACCATGCAACGACGCACGTTCCTCACCGGCACCGCTCTGGTAACGGCCACCGCGGCCCTGTCCCTGTCCGGCCCGGCGCACGCACACGCCGCCGCCGGGGGCGCTCCCGCCGGCCGGCAGGACCTCACCGTCACCGTCGACTCCCTGGACGCGCTCCAGAAGGCGATCGACGCGGCCGTGCCGGGCACCCGCATCGTCGTCGCGAACGGCGCGTACACCGTTCCCTCGGTCATCACGGTCCGGGGGGTCCACGGCGCCGACGGCGCGCCCGTCACGATCGTCGCCGCGTCACGGGGCGGGGTCGTGCTGCACGGGGAGCGGAGCTTCCTCTTCGAGGACTCCACGTATGTCACCGTCAGCGGCTTCTCCTTCCGCCAGAGCACGACGCTGGAGGTCCCGCCGAGCTGCACCCACGTCCGGCTGACCCGCAACGACTTCCGGCTCGCCGACATCGAAGGGCTGCACTGGGTCATGGTGCGCGGCGACGACACCGTGATCGACCGCAACCACTTCCACGACAAGACCACGCTCGGCGTCTTCCTCGGCATCGAGGGCGCGGGCACCGAGGCCATGGCCCGGCGCGTGCATGTGCACCGCAACCACTTCTCCGACCACAGCTTCGCCGGCTCCAACGGCGGCGAGCCGATCCGCCTCGGCGTCAGCCCGCGCGCCCTGTCCGGCGCGTACGCGATCGTGGAGCGCAACCTGTTCGAGCGGGCCGACGGCGACCCCGAGGCCATCTCCGTGAAGAGCTCCCACAACGTCATCCGGAACAACACCATCCGCAACAGCCTCGGCGGGATCGTGCTGCGCCACGGCAACGGCACCCGGGTCGAGGGCAACCACCTCATCGGCGGCAAGGAGGGCGTGCGGATCTACGGCAACGACCACGTCGTCGTCAACAACTACCTGGCCGGGCTGTCCGGGCGGGCGATGGTGGTCGGCAGCGGTACGGCGCGCGACCACGTCCCCGGCGAGTCGGCCACAGCCCGCCGGGGCAACGACGCTCCCGACCGTGTCCTCATCGCCCACAACACCTTCCTGAACAACGCGGGCGCCCTCTCCGGCGAGAGCAACCGGCCGCACGAGCCCCGTGATGTGACCGTCGCCGACAACCTGCTGGTCGGCCAGGTCGGCGACCTGGTCCAGATGGCGAACACGGTGCGGTTCACCTGGCAGGGCAACATCCTCTTCGGGGCGGCGGGCGACGGGAACGTCCCCGCCGGCGGGTTCGTGCGGGCCGACCCCCTGCTGGCGCCGGGGCCCGACGGGGTGCACCGCCTGTCCGGTGCGAGCCCGGCGATCGGGGCGGCCACGCTCCAGCAGGCGCCCGTCACCCACGACATCGACGGCGATCCGCGCGGGACCCTGCGGGACGTGGGCGCCGACGAGTACGCGACGGGCACCCCGCAGAACCGGCCCCTGACACCGGCCGACGTGGGCCCGAACTCCCCCTGACCACCTCCCTGCCCGGCTCCCGTCCGCTCCGCCCGGAAGGCTCCCGTGACCGAGAAACCCCCGTCCCCCGTGCCCGAGGACATACGGCGCCCCGTGCCCGGCGGCGGGGGCCCCGGGGCCGCCCCCGTCCGGCTCGGGATCTGCTCGGTCACCTTCCGGCACCTGCCCGCCGCGGAGGTCGCCCGTCGCGCCGCCGACGCGGGTCTGGAGGTGATCGAGTGGGGAGCGGACGTCCACGCCCCGCCCGGGGAGCCAGAGGTTCTCCGGGCGGTCCGGGACGCCACCGAACTGCACGGCCTGGCCTGCTGCTCGTACGGCTCGTACTTCCACTGCCTCCCGGACGAGCTGCCCGGGTTCGCGGAGGTCGCCCGCGGCGCGGTCGCCCTGCGGGCACCGCGGGTACGTGTCTGGGCGGGCACCTCCGGGTCGGCGGACGTGACGGAGGAGGAGCGGGCCCGGATCACCGCGTGCCTGCGGGAGGCGGCGCTGATCGCGCGGGACCACGGCCTCGCACTCGCACCGGAGTTCCACGCCGGTACGCTGACCGACTCGACGGCCTCCACGGTCCGGCTCCTGGAAGAGACGGGGATGGACGACGTGGGCGCCTACTGGCAGCCGCCCAAGGACGCTCCCGACGAGGAGGCGCTGACCGGTCTCACCGTCCTGGCCGACCACGTCGGCGCGGTCCACGTCTTCTCCTGGTGGCCGGGCAACAACCGGCTGCCCCTCGCCGCCCGCGACGGGCTGTGGGACCGGGCGTTCCGGCTGCTCGGCGAACGGCACCGGCCCCGGGACGCCCTTCTGGAGTTCGTCCCGGGCGACGATCCCGCCGTTCTGGGACGCGAGGCCGCGACCCTGCGGCGGCTGGCGGTCCCGGGGCCCGGTCGGGTCCACTCCGCTCTGGCGTAGGGTGACAGCCGACAGAACACATCCGATGTATTTCGCCACGGACAGGAGGACGCCTTGGCCGTTACCGACGAGGCGATCGGGAAGATCAAGGAGATGATCGTCTCCGGCGCGCTACGTCCGGGCGACCGCCTGCCCAAGGAAGCCGACCTCGCCGCCGAACTGGGGCTGTCGCGCAACTCCCTGCGGGAGGCGGTCAAGGCACTGTCGCTGCTGAACATCCTCGACGTACGGCAGGGCGACGGGACGTACGTCTCCAGCCTCGACCCGCCCCTGCTCCTCGAAGCGGTGTCGTTCGTCCTGGACTTCCACCAGGACGACCAGGCGCTCCAGGCGCTGAAGGTGCGGGGCATCCTGGAGCCCGCGGCGACCGGCCTGGCGGCGGAGCGGATCGAGGAGGAGGAGATCCGGGAGCTCGGCGCCCTCCTCGATCGGCTCGGCGAGGCGCCGAGCCTGGAGCAACTCGTGGCCAGTGACCTGGAGTTCCACCGACGCATTGCCTCCGCCTCCGGGAACCCGCTGCTGTGCTCGTTGCTCGACAGCATCTCCGGGGCCACCGTGCGAGCCCGCCTGTGGCGCGGCATCACCGAGGAGGCGGCGGTGGCGAGGACCCTGTCCGAGCACCGGGCGATCCTGGACGCGCTCGCCGCCCGCGACGCGCGCACGGCGGAGGCGTGGGCGACGATCCACATCTCCAACGTGGTCCGGTGGCTCGACAGCGCGCTGTGAGACCCGGCCCCATCCGGTCCCGGTGCGCGGCCGGCCCGCGCGCGACCCCGGCGCCCGCCCCCCGAAGGGGCGGGCGCCCGTCGTCGTGCGGCCGCCTCCGCCCCGACCGGAAGGGCTGACGGCGGGAGGGCGGCAGCACGGCTGGAGGACCCCCACCGCAAGAAACATCCGATGTCTACTTGCCTCGTCTCTCATGAGCGCCGTATCGTTCTCGCTCACCAGGCCAATCACCCGATCTGTGCTGAGGATTGGGGCTGCTCCGCGTCGGCGGGCAGAGAGGCCGAACGCCGAACAGGCAGCCCAGGTGTGAAAGGAACCCCGTTGTCCACTGGCATCACACGGGTCGTCGCGATGGACACCTACGACATTCGTTTCCCGACCTCCCGCCAACTCGACGGGTCCGACGCGATGAACCCGGACCCCGACTACTCCGCGGCCTACCTCGTCCTGCGCACCGACGCGCCCGACGGCCTCGCGGGGCACGGCTTCACCTTCACCATCGGCCGCGGCAACGACGTCCAGGTCGCGGCGCTCGAAGCACTGCGCCCACACGTCCTCGGCAGGTCCGTGGAGGAGCTCTCCGCCGATCCGGGGCTGGTCAGCCGGGCGTTGACCGGCGACAGCCAGCTCCGGTGGCTCGGCCCCGAGAAGGGCGTCATGCACATGGCCATAGGGGCCGTGGTCAACGCCGTGTGGGACCTGGCGGCCAAGCGCCGGGGCGTACCGCTGTGGAAGCTGCTCGCCGACGCCGAGCCCGAATGGCTCGTCTCCCAGGTGGACTTCCGCTACATCGCCGACGCGCTCACCCCCGAGGAGGCGCTGGAGCTGCTGCGGTGCGGCAGGGAGGGCAGGGCAGAGCGCGAGAAGGCGCTGCGGGCCGAGGGCTACCCCGCCTACACCACGTCGCCCGGCTGGCTCGGCTACTCCGACGAGAAGCTGACGCGGCTGGCCGAGGAAGCGGTGGCCGCCGGCTTCACCCAGATCAAACTGAAGGTGGGCGCCGATCTCGCGGACGACGTACGCCGCTGCCGGGCGGCCCGCGCGGCCGTCGGCCCGCACGTCCGGCTCGCCGTCGACGCCAACCAGCGGTGGAACGTGGCCGAGGCGATCGAGTGGACCCGGGCCCTGACCGAGTTCGACCCGTACTGGATCGAGGAGCCCACCAGCCCGGACGACATCCTGGGGCACGCCCGTATCCGGTCCGCCGTCGCCCCGGTCAAGGTGGCCACCGGCGAGCACGTCCAGAACCGCATCGTGTTCAAGCAACTCCTCCAGGCGGACGCCGTCGACGTGGTCCAGCTGGACGCGGCCCGGGTCGGCGGGGTGAACGAGAACCTCGCCATCCTGCTGCTCGCGGCCAAGTTCGGCGTTCCCGTCTGTCCGCACGCCGGCGGTGTCGGGCTGTGCGAGCTGGTCCAGCATCTGGCGATGTTCGACTACGTGGCACTCAGCGGGACCACCGACGACCGGGTCATCGAGTTCGTCGACCACCTGCACGAGCACTTCGCCCAGCCGGCCGTCGTACGCGACGGCCACTACACGGCCCCCCTCGCCCCGGGCTTCTCCGCGGAGATGCACCCGGCCTCGCTGGCCACCTTCACCTACCCCGGCGGCACGTTCTGGGCGAGCGACCTGGCAGCCGCCGCCGGGACCGCCGAACCGGTCGGCGCGGCCGGTGCCGTCGCGGAGACCGCGGAGGTGACGGCATGACCGCCCCGACCCTCTCCGGCCTGCGGGCCGTCGTCACCGGCGGGGCATCCGGCATCGGACTCGCCGTCGCCCGGATGCTCGACGCGCACGGCGTCGCCGTCGCCGTCCTGGACCGGAACCCGGACGGCGTGCCCGGGAGGCTCACCGCCCTTCGCGCGGACGTGGGCGACGACACCTCGGTGCGCGAGGCGGTCCAAGCGGCCGCCGCCGCGCTCGGCGGCATCGACATCCTGGTCAACAACGCGGGCATCGGCGCGGCCGGGACCGTCGAGGACAATCCCGACGACCAGTGGCACGGCGTCCTCGACGTCAATGTCCTCGGCGTCGTCCGCACCACCCGGGCCGCACTGCCCCATCTGCGCCGGTCGGAGCACGCCGCCGTCGTCAACGTCTGCTCCATCGCCGCCACCGCCGGACTGCCCCAGCGGGCGCTGTACTCGGCGAGCAAGGGGGCCGTTCTGTCACTGACGCTCGCCATGGCCGCCGACCACGTCCGCGAGGGCGTCCGCGTCAACTGCGTGAACCCCGGCACCGTGGACACCCCGTGGGTCGGCCGGCTCCTCGACGCGGCCGACGACCCGGCGGCCGAACGCGCGGCGCTCAGCGCCCGCCAGCCCACCGGGCGGCTGGTGAGCGCGGAGGAGGTCGCGGCGGCCGTCGTCTACCTGTCCTCCCCCGCCGCCGGTTCGGTGACCGGCACGGCCCTCGCCGTCGACGGCGGCATGGCCGGACTCCGACTGCGGCCGGCGGGGACATGAGCACGGGGGCGGAGCACACCGGGGGCACGGCCCCGGCGGGGCCGGAACGCGTCCCTCTCGGAAGGGGCGGTGCCTGGACGACCCGTCTCGCGTTCGGCGCGGCGGGGATCGGCAACCTCTACCGGAGCGTCACCGACGAGGAGGCCGACCGGGCCCTCTCGGCCGCGTGGGACGGCGGCGTCCGGTCGTTCGACACCGCGCCGCACTACGGTCTCGGCCTGTCCGAGCGGCGTCTGGGAGCTTTCCTCCGGGACCGGCCCCGCGACACGTACACCTTCTCCACAAAGGTCGGCCGACTCCTCGTGCCCGCCCCGGGCGCTACCGGGGACGACCTCGCCCACGGCTTCGCGGTGCCCGCCGCGTACCGCAGGGTGTGGGACTTCGGCGCGGACGGGATCGTACAGAGCCTCGAGGCGAGTCTGGAACGGCTCGGGCTCGACCGCGTCGACATCGTGTACCTGCACGACCCGGACGACCACGCCGACCAGGCCCTGCGGGAGGCGTACCCGGCTCTGGAGCGCCTGCGCGCCGAGGGGGTCGTGGGGGCCATCGGCGTCGGCATGAACCAGACGGCCCTCCCCACCCGTTTCGTCACCGAGACCGACGTCGATGTGGTCCTCCTGGCCGGCCGCTACACCCTGCTCGACCGGAGCGGCCTCGACGAGCTGCTGCCGGCCGCGGTCCGCCGCGGCGTGTCGGTGGTCGTCGGCGGGGTGTTCAACTCGGGTCTGCTGGCCGATCCCCGGCCGGGCTCCACGTACGACTACGCGGCGCCGCCGCCGGGAACGCTGCGGCGGGCCGTCCGGCTGCGGGAGATCTGCGAGCGCCACGGGGTGCCGCTGCGGGCCGTGGCGGCCCGCTTCCCGCTCGGCCATCCCGCCGTGGCGGGGGTCCTGCTCGGTCTGCGCAGCGCGGCGGAGGCCGAGGACGCCGTCGCCCAGCTGGGCCGGGAGATCCCCGCCGCCCTGTGGGAGGAGCTGCGGCGCGAGGGTCACCTGCCCAAGGACGCCCCCGTTCCCGGCGCTGTCCCCGGCCGGGATCCGGGCCGGTGAGGATCACGCTGCCCGCCACCTGCCCGCAGGGGCTTCGGACTGCTCGCGGAAGCCGTCGCCGACTACCGGGCCGGGTGGTGCGCCGCGGCTCCGGATGGGGTTCCGCGAGCCGTGGCCGCCCCGAACGCGTGCCGTGGGACACGGCGCCCGGTGGTCCCGGACGGATTCCCGCGGGAGTTCCCGCGCGGAGCCCTGAAGCTGATCCCCGGCCCTCGATGTCATCCCGATCGTCACCGACCCCTCTGGAGCGGACCGTTGAGAATCGCCCTGCACACCCGGGTCCGCGCGGACCGTGTCGCCGCGTACGAGCAGGCGCACCGCGAGGTGCCCCCCGAACTGACCCGGGCGATACGGGAGGCCGGCTGCACGTCCTGGACGATCTGGCGCAGCGGAACGGACCTCTTCCACCTGCTCGACTGCGCGGACTACGCGCGGCTCCTGGCCGAACTGGAGGAGCTGCCGGTCAACGTGGAGTGGCAGGCGCGCATGGCCGACCTCCTGGAGGTCGTGCACGACTACTCCGACGCGGGCGCCGACGCGGGCCTGCCCGTGGTGTGGCAGCTTTGAGCGGGCCGCTCCTCGTCGACGCGCACCAGCACCTGTGGGACCTCTCCGTGCGCGACCAGGACTGGATCACCGGTCCCGCGCTCGCCCCGCTGCGCCGTAACTTCGCGGAGGACGACCTGCGGGCCGAGACCGACGCGGCCGGGGTGACGGCCACCGTGCTCGTGCAGACCGTGACCGGGGCCGGGGAGACCCCGGAGATGCTGGCGGTGGCAGACGGCGGCGGGGTGGTCGCCGGGGTGGTGGGCTGGACCGACCTGACGGCCCGCGGCGTCGCGGACGCCCTGGCCGCACTGCGTCGGCTGCCGGGCGGCGACCGGCTGGTGGGAATCCGGCACCAGGTCCAGTCGGAGCCGGACCCCGAGTGGCTGCTCCGCCCCGATGTGGGACGCGGCCTCGCGGCGGTGGCCGACGCCGGTCTCGTCCACGAACTGGTGATCCTCCCGCACCAGTTGCCGGCGGCGGTCTCCGTCGCGACGGCGCTGCCGGGGCTGACCTTCGTCCTCGACCACGCGGCGAAGCCGCCCGTCGCCTCCGGGGAGCTCGAACCCTGGGCGGCCCGGCTGCGCGCCTTCGCGACGCTGCCCAACACCGTCTGCAAGCTCTCGGGCCTGGTCACCGAGGCCGACTGGCGGACCTGGACCGTGGGCGACCTGCGCCCGTACGTCGACGTTCTGCTCGACGCGTTCGGCCCGTACCGGCTGATGTTCGGCTCCGACTGGCCCGTCTGCACACTCGCGGCCTCCTACGGCCGGGTCCTCACGACGGCCCGTCTGCTGACCGGGGCACTGAGCCCGTCGGAGCGGGCGGCGGTGTTCGGCGGCACGGCCGTGGACACGTACGGGCTGCCCACGCCCGGGGCGTGAGCCCGGCGTCGGCGGTCGGGCGGAGGCCCGGTCCGCAGGACGCCGGGCCGGGGCGCACCGCAGGGGGCGTGAGCGCGTCGGGGCAGTGCCCCCTGCACCATCCTTCGCGCCCTGCCGGGTGTCGTGCGGCGCGGCCAGGATGAGCCGACCGCACAAGATCCCGGCTGCTCCGCGCACCCGCCGTTCGGCGGGTGACCACGCGGTGGAAGGAATCCACGTTGCTGCTTCTCATCTCCCCGGACGGTGTCGAGGAAGCTCTCGCGTGCGCGAAGGTGGCGGAACACCTCGACATCATCGATGTCAAGAAGCCCGACGAGGGCTCGCTCGGTGCGAACTTCCCCTGGGTCATCAGGGAGATCCGTGAAGCGGTCCCGGCGGACAAGCCGGTGTCCGCCACGGTCGGGGACGTACCGTACAAGCCCGGCACGGTGGCCCAGGCGGCGCTGGGCGCGGCTGTCTCCGGAGCCACCTACATCAAGGTCGGTCTCTACGGCTGCACGACCCCCGACCAGGCCATCGACGTCATGCGCGGAGTCGTCCGGGCCGTGAAGGACTTCCGGCCCGACGCGTTCGTCGTCGCCTCGGGCTACGCCGACGCCCACCGGATCGGCTGCGTCAACCCGCTCGCGCTGCCCGACATCGCCCGCCGTTCCGGCTCCGACGCGGCCATGCTCGACACCGCGATCAAGGACGGGACCCGGCTGTTCGACCATGTGTCGCCCGAGACCTGCGCGGAGTTCGTGCGGCTGGCCCACGAGGCCGGCCTGCTCGCCGCCCTCGCGGGCAGCGTCAAGGCGGCGGACCTCGCCACGCTGACCCGTATCGGGACCGACATCGTGGGCGTGCGCGGGGCGGTCTGCGAGGGGGGCGACCGCGACACCGGGAGGATCCAGCCGCGGCTGGTGGCCGCGTTCCGGGCGGAGATGGACCGGCACGCCCGGGAGTTCGTGGCCACCCCGGCCGCGAGCTGACCGCCGGCGTGGAGCCACAGCTGCGCCGCCCCGGTCCCGCACCCCGCGGTGAGCGTTTCACCGTCCTCGATCCGGCGACGGGCGAGCCGTTCGACGAGGTTCCCGACCAGCGGGCGAAGGAGTTGGACGCGGTGGTCGGCCGCGCCCACGAGGCCTGGCCGAGCTGGCGGGCCGACCCTGCCGCGCGCACCACCGCCCTGCTCGCGTCGGCCGACGCGGTGGAGGCGGCCGGGGCGGACCTCGCTCCCCTGCTCACCCGTGAGCAGGGCAAACCGCTGGCCGAGTCATACGCGGAGATCGCCCGCACCGCGGCCCGCCTGCGTTACTTCGCCGAGTGCGTCCCCGAGCCCCGTACGATCACGGACGGCCGGGCGGTGCACAGCGAGATCCGCTGGCGGTCGCTCGGGCCCGTCGCCGCCATCGTTCCGTGGAACTTCCCGCTCCAGCTCGCCTCCGCGAAGTTCGCGCCCGCGCTCGCGGCGGGCAACACGGTGGTGCTCAAACCCTCCCCGTTCACGCCGCTGTCCACCCGGCTGCTGGGATCCGTCCTGTCCGCCGCCCTCCCCGAGGGCGTGCTGACGGTCGTCACCGGGCGTGAACCGCTCGGTGCCTGCCTCGCGTCGCACCCGGGGATCCGCCATGTGACCTTCACCGGTTCGGTCACCGCCGGGCGGGCCGTCGCGGCGGGGGCGGCGTCCGGTCTCGCCCGGGTCACCCTGGAGCTGGGCGGCAACGACGCCGCCATTCTGCTGGACGACGTGGATGTGGAGCGGATCGCGGAGCGGCTGTTCTGGGCGGCGTTCCGCAACTGCGGGCAGGTCTGCATGGCGGTCAAGCGCGTCTACGCCCCGGCCCGGCTCCACTCCCAGGTGGTCGACGCCCTCGCGGAACGCGCGAAGAGCGTGGTCGTCGGAGCCGGTCTCGACCGGGCCACGGAGCTGGGGCCCCTCAACAACGCCGCCCAGCTGGCCCGAGTGGAGCGCTACACGGCCCGGGCCCTGGCGGACGGGGCCCGGGCCGTGACAGGTGGCCACCGGCTGGACCGGCCGGGCTACTTCTACGCCCCGACCGTCCTGGCCGATGTCCGGTCCGGCAGCCTGGTCGTGACGGAGGAGCAGTTCGGACCGGTCCTTCCGGTGCTGCCGTACGGAAGCCTCGATGAAGCCGTCGAGGCGGCCAACGCCACCCGCTTCGGACTTGGCGGCTCGGTATGGGGGACCGACCTGGACCGGGCCGGGGCGGTCGCCGACCGGCTGGAGTGCGGGACTGCGTGGATCAACCACCACGCCGAGCTTTCTCTGGCCCAGCCGTTCGCCGGTGTCAAGGAGAGCGGACTCGGCGTCGCGGGCGGGCCGTGGGGGCTGTACGGGAACCTGAGGCCGTTCGTCGTCCACCGTCCCCGGGAGGTCTGACGATGAGGTTCGGCGCGGCGGTACTCCGCTCGTACGAGGCCCCGTTCACCGTCGAGGAGGTGATCCTGGGCGCGGGGCCGGCCGACGGCGAGATCCTCGTCCGGATCGCGGGCTGCGGGCTGTGCCGGACCGACCTCGCCGTCCGGCGCTCGGCGGGCCGCTCGCCGCTTCCGGCGGTCCTCGGCCACGAGGGGGCCGGGGTGGTGGTGGAGACAGGTGGCCCGGACACCGGTCTGAGGCCCGGCGACCATGTCGTGCTGAGCTTCGACTCCTGCGGGCGGTGCCGGAGCTGCCTGGGCGGGGCCCCCGCCCACTGCGACCGGTTCGCCGCGCTCAACCTCTTCGGCGGAGGTGCCGAGAACGCGGCCCGGTTCACCGACGGGGCCGGGGAAACGCCGGCCCCCCGGTGGTTCGGCCAGTCCTCGTTCGCCGAGTACGCGATGGTTGCGGCCCGCAACGCCGTCCGGGTCGACGCCTCCCTGCCCCTCGAACTGCTCGGCCCGCTCGGCTGCGGCTTCCTCACCGGAGCCGGTGCGGTCCTCAACACCTTCGGCGTCGGCCCCGGCGACACCGTCGCGGTCTTCGGCGCCGGAGCGGTGGGCCTGGCCGCGGTCATGGCGGCCACCGCCGCCGGGGCCCTCGTCGTGGCGGTCGACAGGCACCCCGAACGACTGGCCCAGGCCGAGCGGTTCCGCGCGGTCCCGCTGGACGCCGCCTCGGCCGGCCTTCCCGACCGCGTCCAACGGCTGACCGGCGGCGGCGCTCAGTACGCCCTGGACACCACGGGTTCCGCCCGGTTGATCAACGACGCCCTCCGGGCGCTGCGCCCGACCGGCCACCTGGGCCTGGTGGCACGGCTGCACACCCATCTGCCGCTCGAACCGGGGACGCTCGACCGGGGCCGGAAGATCTCCCACATCTGTGAGGGGGACGCGGTGCCGGGGCTGCTGATCCCCCGGCTGGCCGGGCTGTGGCAGGCCGGGCGGTTCCCCTTCGACCAGCTGATCCGTACGTACCCGCTCGCCGACATCAACGAGGCGGAACGCGACTGCGACGCGGGCCGTGTGGTGAAGCCGGTCCTCATTCCGTAGGACAGCACGTGCGTTCCGGAAGGGACCTGTGGGATTCCGGCGGGGCACGTGGATTCCGGCGGGGCTCGGAACGTCCCGTGACCGAGGCGTTCTTCGTGCCGCCGACTCCCCGCCGGCTCTTCCTTCGCACTGCTCGCTGTTCGTTGTCTCCATCAACCCCGAGGGAGTGCACATGGTCGACACGGCGCATCGGAACGACGGTGCGGAGGGGGTGACAGGAGGGATCGGCGTGACGGCTCTCCTGGTCGCCGCCGCGCGGGCCATCGAGACATATCGCCACGACAGCCTGGCGCAGGACGTCTTCGCGGAGCACTTCGTGCTCGGGGCCCCGGCGTCCAAGGGCTGGCCGGTCCACCCGCGGGAGGTCCCGGACGGGGACGACAACCCGCTGTGGGGGCGGTTCGCGCGGTACTTCGGGCTGCGGACGCGGGTCCTCGACGACTTCCTCCTCCGATCGGTGCACGCGGGGAACGCCCGCCAGGTGGTCCTTCTCGGGGCGGGGCTGGACTCACGTGCGTACCGGCTCGCATGGCCTGACGGCTGCGTGGTCTTCGAGATCGACCGGGCGGAGGTCCTGGCGTTCAAGCACCAGGTGCTCGGCGGACTTTCGGCCACCCCGACGGCCGCACGCGTACCGGTCCCGATGGATCTGCGCGCCGACTGGGCCGGCGCCCTGCCCGGCGCCGGCTTCGACCCCGCCGCGCCGAGCGTCTGGCTGGTCGAGGGCCTGCTGTTCTACCTGCCGCCCGCCGCCGAGACGTACCTCATCGACACGGTGGACCGGCTGAGTGCGGGGGGAAGCGCGCTGGCCTTCGAGGTCAAGCTCGACAAGGATCTGTGGGAGTACCGCGACAGCCCGCTCTACACATCCACGCGACAGCAGATAGGCATCGACCTGCTGGACCTGTTCGACAGGAACCCGCGGCCCGACTCCGCGGGTCGGCTGATGGACAAGGGCTGGTCCGCCTCGGTCCGCACCCCCTTCGACTTCACCCGCCTGCACGGACGCGGCCCGCTGCCCGAGCGGACCGACGCGCTGGCGGGCAACCGGTGGGTCTTCGCGGGCAAGCCCCGGCGGTAGTACGCCGGCCCTGGCACCAGCGGCTCCGGCCGGGGGGCCTGAGCGGGTTCGCCGCCCAGGTCCCCCGGGAGTCCCCCACGAGCCGGATCGTCGTCCTGACCACCGCACGCCGTACGGCGCGGACATGCACCGGTACGTCCACGGCGTAGGCGCAGGTACGGCACAGGGCGGCACGCCCACGGCGCGGGGCCGTACGTTCATGGCGTAGAGGGCTGGTGGATCAGCGGAGTCCGGCGAAGAGGTCCTTCTCGGGTACGGCCGCGCCGGTGGCGTCCTGGACGCGTACGAAGGTCTCCGTGCCCATCAGCTCGCCGAACCTCTCCTTGCCCATCTTGAGGAAGAAGATGCTCTCGCCCTGACTGGCGTGCGCGGCCAGCGCGTCGAACTTCTGGCCACTGAACGCGGTGGTGTCCACCCACGTGGTGACCGCCTCGTCGGGGAGGCCGATCTCGGCCATCGCGGCGGACTCGACAGGATCCGGCTCCGGCATGTCCTCGTGAAACTCGCGCAGGGCCTCCCCGAACCGCCGCATCATCGAGTGGGGCATCGTCGTCCAGTACACCTTCGGCGTCAGCTCGGTCATCTCCAGCGCCGCCATGGTGATGCGGTGGGTCTGGATGTGGTCGGGGTGGCCGTAGAAACCGTTCTCGTCGTAGGTCACGACGACATCGGGGCGGTAGTGCCGCATGAGTTCCGCGAGTCGGGCGGCGCCCTTCTCCACCGGGGTCCGCCAGAAGGATCCGGGGGCGTCGTTGCTCGGCCAGCCGATCATTCCGGAGTCGGCGTAGTCCAGCGTCTCCAGATCGCTGACCTCGAGGACCTCGCAGCTCGCCTCCAGCTCCCGACGGCGCATCGAGGCGACGGCCGCCGGATCGTGACCGGGGTCGCCCGGCTTGACACCCCCAGGTCCGTCACCGCAACCACCGTCGGTACACGTCACGAGAACCGTGCGGATGCCTTCCGCCGCGTACCGCGCCAGGACCCCTCCCGTTCCGGTGGCCTCGTCATCGGGGTGGGCGTGCACGGCCATGAGAGTCAGGGGCCGGTCGGTCATGAAGGGTCCTCCCGCGGAGATACGTTGTGGTCCGGGCCGACGGCGGGCGTGCTACCGCGGCCCCAGGGCCCGGATCCCGGCGGGGCGGACGACTCTGCGGCCTCCGTGTTCCCCCGCCCGCACGGCGCCGGTCCCTTGAACGATGCAACCGCGCCGACCGGGCCGGCTGTTCCCGACGCGGCAGGCCTCTTTCCCCGCGTCGGAGTTTCGACACGGTCCGGGCGGCGCACATCACTGAATGAACTTCAGTCGCCTTGTTAGGGTGCCTAATGAATCCATCGACTCCGCAGACTCCGCCAGGTGGTCAAGACGTTCGGCACCGGGGCCGCGTCCCGCGCCGCTTGGACGACGCCGTGGACGAGCACACCCAGGCGTTCGCCGCCTGGGTCGCCGAGGTGCGCCACAGCTCGGCGGTTTCACGGTTGTGCGGCTCGGAGATGGCCGTCCTCACCGCCGTCGCGGCCGCAGGGCCGGCCCTCGTCGACCGCGGATCGCTCGGTGTCGCGAACCTGGTGGCGTTCCTGGTCGTCGCCGTCTCAGTCCGGATCGGCTCATTCGGCTCAGATCGGGCTCGGCTCAGATGGGGTTTCGGCTCAGCTCAGGTTTCGGCGCGCAGGTAGCGGTGTGCGAGGTCGGTGATGTCGGCGATGAGCTCATCGGCCAGCCGGTCGATGTCCTCGGCCTCGTGATGCAACAGCGCATGCGTGGCGCCGTACCAGGCGCTGTAGATGAGATTCGCGGCCATGGCGGGGTTCGGAGCGTCCGCCGGCGGGTTCGGACGCTCGGCGATGAGTCTCCGGAACGCTTCGACATGCGCGTTCTCCGGGCTGACCTGCATCTCCGTCGTGGCGTTGACCGGAGTGTGGCCGTACAGCACATCGTGCAGCTCGGCATGGTCCACATAGGCACGCACCGCGTCGCTGAGCCAGGCGTCCAGGCGTCCGGTCCAGTCATCGGCGGGAAGGCTCCGCACCGCCGCGTCCTGCCGCTCGACCAGTCGATCGATGAAGCGGGCCCGCACCGCGAGCATGAGGTCGCGCTTGGAGCCGAAGTGCAGATAGAAGGTGCCGATCGCGACACCCGCGCGCTCCGTGATCTCATCAATCCGAGCACCGTCGATTCCCCGCTCGACGAACACCCTCTCGGCCGCGTCCATGAGGTCGGCGCGCCGCTCCTCGGCGGGCTTGGTTCGCGGGCGGCCAGGGCTGGATCGGCGCACACTCATTCCACGGATACTACGTGTTCAGCAGGGGCGACATGCTGGCGGGACCGCTCCCCGCCGTCGGCCGCGTATCGGGTCGCCGTGCCGGGAGCAACTCGACCTCGGGCCCGGGTGGAACGCGGAACGGACTCGCCGGGGCCCGAAAGGCGGCGCTTTCCGCGACGGGCACAATGAGCTGTCCGAGCGGCTCCGGCAGTTCGGGCCGCAGCGGCGTCAGGGCATGGGCGGCGGATCGTGTCGGGCCGACGGCCGACAGGACGACTGCGCCGTGCGGTAGCCACCGCCCGGCTGCGATACGGCGCGATCCGCCGGACAGAACCTCAGGAGGGGAAGCGTGACCGAGACCAGTGACACCCGATCAGCCGCCGGTGCGGCGCAAGGGGCGCGGCGGAGCCGACTGCAACGTCTTATGCGCTATGTCCCGCTGATCGCCCCGGTCCTGCTGTGGGCCGTGCCGTGCTGGGTTCTTCTGCATACCGGCCAGCATTGGCCGCTCCCCGTCACCCTGGCCGGCACCGCTCTGTTCGCCCTCGGCCTGGCCGGCATGCCGCTCGCGATGGTGCGCGGCCACGGTCGGCGCCAAGAGGACCGGTCGGCGATCGTCGGTGACACGCTACTGGGCGGTATCTGGGTCCTGTTCACCTGGTCCGTACTGTTCGGCGTCCTGCTGCGGCTCGCCCTGGCCGTGGCCGGCGTGGGTGACGGACAGGACCGGGCGCGCATCGCCACCTGGGCCGTCCTCGGCATCGCCGCCGTGCTGCTCGTCTGGGGGTACGCCGAGGCCCGGCGGGTGCCACGTGTGCGCCGGCTCGACGTGCGACTCCCGCGTCTGGGAGCCGGGTTGGACGGAACCCGAGTCGCCCTGATCACCGACACCCACTACGGTCCGCTCGACCGCGCCCACTGGTCGGCCCGGGTCTGCGAGACGGTGAACACCCTGGAGGCCGACCTGGTCTGCCATACCGGCGACATCGCGGACGGCACGGCCGAACGCCGTCGCGCCCAGGCGGCTCCCCTGGGCACCGTTCAGGCCACTCGGGCCCGTGTCTACGTCACCGGCAACCACGAGTACTACAGCGAGGCCCAGGGCTGGGTCGACCTGATGGACGAGCTGGGCTGGGAGCCGCTGCGCAACCGCCACCTGCTGCTCGAACGCGGCGGTGACACCCTCGTGGTCGCCGGCGTCGACGATGTCACCGCCGAGTCCTCCGGACTGGCGGGCCACCGCGCCTGCCTCGCCGGAGCCCTCCACGGCGCCGACCCCGACCTCCCCGTGCTCCTCCTCGCCCACCAGCCCAAGTTCATCGACCGCGCGGCAGCCCACGGCATCGACCTCCAGCTCTCCGGCCACACCCACGGCGGCCAGATCTGGCCCTTCCACTACCTGGTCCGTCTCGACCAGCCCGCCGTCGCCGGCCTCAGCCGCCACGGTGCTCGCACCTTCCTCTACACCAGCCGCGGCACCGGCTTCTGGGGCCCGCCCTTCCGCGTCTTCGCCCCCAGCGAGATCACCCTGCTCGTGCTCCGCTCCCCACAGCCGTCCGCTTCCTCCTAGGGCGTATCGGGGGCTCCCAGGACCTGTCGGGGGCGTGGATCGGGCCGACGGTCAGGCACAGGCCGGGCACAGGCCGCGGTAGGTGATCTCCACCGAGCCGACGTCGAACCCGAACCGCTCGGCCTCGGGCAGGTCGCCGAGGGCGTCGCCGAGCGGGTGGACGTCGCGGACCGTGCGACAGCCGGAGCACACCAGGTGCTGATGGGGGCAACGCGCGTTCGGGTCGTAGCGTTTGGCCCGGCCCAGGGTGGAGACCTCCAGCACCTCGCCGAGCGTGACGAGCTCTCCCAGCGTGTTGTAGACGGTCGCGCGGGAGATCTCGGGCAGCCTCGCCGCGGCCCGCAGATGTACCTCGTCGGCCGTCAGGTGCACATGGTCGCCATCGAGGACCTCCGCGACGACACGCCGCTGGGAGGTCAACCGCCAGCCACGGCCCCGCAGCCGTCGAAGGAGGTCGCTCATCTCGTCACCTGCTCCGCTTCGCGGGGGGACGCGCGGCCCGGAGGTCCGACGACGCCACGCCCTGGCCATTATCGTTTTAGCGCACTTCTTGACTTGGACGAAGTCCATCGTAGGATCGATCCCGGCGACATCCAAGAGACAAGAGACAGGAAGACTCCGGTTCGGCAGCAGAGAAACGCGGTGGGACACCGCCGGTCGACCGCGCGGCGCCGACCGGGCACCGTCCTCGTCGCACCGCCAGGGACCGTCCGGTCCGGTGGTCCGTGAGACGTCCGGGCGGCCGCGGCGAGACCCGGCGAACATCGTGCCCCTTCTGCACGGACCGAATCCTCCTCCCCCCGTACAGCGCCCCACGACCCACCGGGTCCGGAAGGATTGCCATGACCGAGAACCACGAGTCGCATGTCTTTGATCCCGTCACCCCGGATTCGCCCGAGACGGCCGTCCCCGAGGTGCCCGAGGCGCAGGCGAGCGGCTGCCCCGTGGCCCACGGCCGCGCGCCGCACCCCACGCAGGGCGGCGGAAACCGCCAGTGGTGGCCGGACCGCCTCAACCTGAAGATCCTCGCCAAGAACCCCGCCGTGGCGAACCCGCTCGGCGCGGACTTCGACTACGCGGCCGCGTTCCAGGGGCTCGACCTGCCCGCGGTGAAGCGGGACATCGCCGAGGTGCTGACCACCTCGCAGGACTGGTGGCCGGCCGACTTCGGCAACTACGGACCGCTGATGATCCGGATGGCCTGGCACAGCGCCGGCACGTACCGCATCAGCGACGGCCGCGGTGGCGCGGGCGCCGGACAGCAGCGCTTCGCCCCGCTGAACAGCTGGCCGGACAACGGCAACCTGGACAAGGCCCGCCGTCTGCTGTGGCCGGTCAAGAAGAAGTACGGCCAGGCACTGTCCTGGGCCGACCTGCTGATCCTCACCGGCAACGTCGCCCTGGAGACCATGGGCCTGAAGACCTTCGGCTTCGCCGGCGGCCGCGAGGACGTCTGGGAGTCGGAGGAGGACGTCTACTGGGGCCCGGAGACCACCTGGCTCGACGACGAGCGCTACACCGGCGACCGTGAGCTGGAGAACCCGCTCGGCGCGGTCCAGATGGGCCTGATCTACGTCAACCCCGAGGGCCCCAACGGCAATCCGGACCCGGTCGCGGCCGCCCGCGACATCCGCGAGACCTTCCGCCGGATGGCGATGAACGACGAGGAGACCGTCGCCCTCATCGCCGGTGGCCACACCTTCGGCAAGACGCACGGCGCGGGCCCGGCCGAGAGCGTCGGCGCCGACCCCGAGGGCGCGCCGCTGGAGGAGCAGGGCCTGGGCTGGCGCAACTCCTACGGGACGGGCAAGGGCGGGGACGCCATCACCAGTGGTCTGGAGGTGACCTGGACCAGCACCCCGACCACGTGGGGCAACGAGTTCTTCCACAACCTCTTCGCCTACGAGTACGAGCTGACCACGTCCCCGGCCGGTGCGCACCAGTGGGTCGCCAAGGACGCGGAGGCGACCATCCCGGACGCGCACGACGCGTCGAAGAAGCACAAGCCGCAGATGCTCACCACCGACCTGTCGCTGCGCTTCGACCCGGCCTACGAGGAGATCTCGCGCCGCTTCCACGAGAACCCGGACGCGTTCGCGGACGCCTTCGCGCGCGCCTGGTACAAGCTGACGCACCGCGACCTGGGCCCGATCCAGCGCTACCTGGGCGCCGAGGTGCCTTCCGAGGTGCTGCTGTGGCAGGACCCGCTGCCCGCGCGCACCGCTGAGCCGCTGGACGCCGCGGAGATCGCCGCGCTCAAGGAACAGGTGCTCGCCACGGACCTGACGGTGGCACAGCTCGTCTCGGCCGCCTGGGCGTCGGCCGCGTCCTTCCGCGGCAGCGACAAGCGTGGCGGCGCCAACGGCGCCCGGATCCGTCTTGAGCCGCAGCGCGGCTGGGAGGCCAACGACCCGGACGAGCTGGCCGGGGTCCTGCGGGCTCTGGAAGGCGTCCAGGAGTCCTTCGGCGCCAAGGGCGGCAAGCGGATCTCGCTGGCCGACCTGATCGTCCTCGCGGGCAACTCGGCCGTCGAGCAGGCGGCCAAGGACGCCGGCGTCGAGGTGCGGGTGCCGTTCACCGCGGGCCGGGTCGACGCCACGCAGGACCAGACGGACGTCGAGTCCTTCGCCGCCCTGGAGCCCGCGCACGACGGCTTCCGCAACTACGCGGGCAAGGGCAGCCGGCTGCCCGCCGAGTACCTGCTCCTCGACCGGGCCAACCTGCTGACGCTGAGCGCCCCGGAGACCGCCGTCCTGGTCGGCGGTCTGCGCGTGCTGGGCGCCAATTCCGGCGGCTCGAAGCACGGCGTCCTCACCGACCGCCCGGGCACGCTGACCAACGACTTCTTCGTGAACCTGCTCGACCTGGGCATCACCTGGAAATCGACGTCGTCGGCGCAGGACGAGTTCGAGGCCCGCGACGCGACCGGCGGGGTCAAGTGGACCGGTACCCGCGCGGACCTGGTCTTCGGCTCCAACTCCGAACTCCGTGCCCTCGCCGAGGTGTACGCGAGCGACGACGCTCGGCAGAAGTTCGTGACGGACTTCGTCGCCGCCTGGAGCAAGGTCATGGACCTCGACCGCTACGACCTGGTCTGACCGCGCGGTCGGGGCCCGCCGGCTGCTCGGCGGGCCCCGACCGGGCCGGGTCGCGCCGGCCGACCGGCTGATCCGGGTGGGCCTGGACATCGTGGAGAGCGGCACGGACGCACGGGGGCCCTGCGCGATGGCGGACGCGTCGCTGTGGGGCGATGACAGGTGCGTCTACCGGGTGCGGGGACTGGGTATGCGCGTGGTGTGCCGGGGGCACCGCGTTCAGGCCGAGCCGGACCTCTCTCCGGCGGGCCCGCCCACGACCGTGAGCAGGTCCACGACGAAAATCAGCGTCGAGTCCGCCGGGATCGACACGGAGGGCGACTGCTTGCCGTAACCGAGACGCGGGGGAACGATGATCTCGCGGCGGCCGCCGACCTTCATCCCCCTGACCCCCCGGTCCCAGCCCTTGATGACCCTGCCACCGCCCACGGCGAACTTGAACGGCCGGTCCTGTTCCCAGGAGGAGTCGAACTCCCTTCCGGACGCGAACGTGACCCCTACATAGTGAACCTGGACGACCCTGCCGGGCTGTGCCTCAGGTCCCTCTCCCACCACGAGGTCCCGGATGGTCAGCTCGGTGGGCGCGGCACCCACCGGAACCTCGATTCCGGGCTTCGTCAGTCCACTCATCACGGTCCCATCGCTCACCACCGGAATCCGCGCACGGGCCGGCCGGACACATGGACCTTCCATGCGACAGGCGATCACCGTACCGGCAGAGCCCTCGCCCAACCGGAACGGGCCTCCTTCGCACCGCCCGCCAGGGACTACGGGACAGCCCTCAGGCCGGCAGCGCGGGGAACACGACCAGTGAGCCATCCCGGTCGCGGGCGATCTCGATCGCGACGTCCGTGGTGCGGGAGGCGACCGTGACACCGTCGCCCAACTGGTGAATCCGGTGTGTCGCGCGCATCAGGCGATCGACTTCACCAGGCGTGAAGACGGGCCGCAAGCCGTTCGGGCGGGCCAGCTCCAGCGCCGACAGGCGTACCAGGACGCCGGCGATACCTGACTCCAGTTCGTCGAGGCGCTGCTGGTCGCGCCCGAGTGCGCGGGTGAAGTTCCGGAACAGATTGCCCGGGTCGTTCTGGGCATGCTCGACGGCTTGCAGGACGATGACCCGCCGCTTCAACGCGACTGCCAGAGCCGCGAGTTCGAGGTGCGTGCGAAACCTTCCACCCTGGTCGTCGACGCCGGGGAACGACTTGGTCAGTGTGCCGATCTCGACGGCCTCGCCGTCGGGCAGCCTGCCGAGTGCGCTCCGCCACCGGGCAAGGCGGCGGTCAGCGGCGCCCAGCGCGGTGTTGATGGCATGCACCGCCGAGTCCAGTCCCAGCGAGGCCCCGAGCCTGCCCTGGTCGAGCAGGATGGCGGTGGCTTTGTCGATGGCGTCGCGGCAGCCGTCGAGTTCGCTGTGCTCGTCATCGAGCTTCTCTTCGTGCAGTTGCTCCAGCAGTTCCGTTATGCGTTCGATGGCCTGCCGGCGCTTGTGGTCGGCATGCGCACTCACCCCCACCGCTACGGCCATGAGCACGAGAGGCGCGGCCACGGTGAGCGCCGCGCCGCCGGTGGCCGCGACGCCTGCTGTAGCACCGGCCCCACCGACCGCGCCCGCTGCCGCCGCTCTACCGACCGGCACGAACGGCGCGTTGGCGACGATGCCCGTGGAGTTCACGAGGGAACCGTGGATGCCACCGGCCACTCCCTTCGCCACCATCGGGCGAACGACGCCCTGACCGAACTGGGCGGCGACCTTCGCCGGAATCACCATGCGGTACAGGTTCTCGCCGGCGGCGGTCGCCGTGGCCGCCGTAGAGGAATTTCGTGCTGTCCGCGTGACGAGCTGCGACAGGTGCTGTGCCAGGGGACTCACGGAATCGAGCGGGATGCCTCGGCTGCGGTCGAGCTCGCCGGGCAGCGGATGCACCTCAAGTGTGGCGATCGGCTCGTCGGCCAGCGCGGCCAGCACGCCGCGCAGTTCACCCAGGCGCTCGGCCGTCATCGGCTCGTCCGCGACCACTGCGGGCACCCGGACGTCACCGGTCGCGAGCGTCCACACCGGAACGGTTGCCTTGCGGTAGTCGATCATGGTCTCCCCCTTGTTTCTCACAGCAGCCTACGGCTGACATCCGACGGAAGCGGTGTGTTCCCGTCCTCTCGGACGGCAGCTGGCGGACGCCTCCCGCCCTACACCGGACCGTGTCGCCGTCGGCGGGCTGGTGTCGGGCCGGCAGGGGCCTCGGCTGCCACGGCGCCTGGAGGGGCGCCTGACCATGACGGAGAGCCTTGACTCCAGCTCCCGAACCGGGAGGGCTTGGCCGCGACTCCACCCAGCTCGTCGTGGATGGTGGAAGGCAGCGCCACTTCGGCCGGGACACCCCGCGCCTGTCCGCCGCTGACACAGCGGCCGGTCCGCCGCGCTGTTCGGCTTACTCCGCGATGTGGGATCACTGGACTTCCCTGACCGGCTTTCGGGTGCTCGCGGCGAGGACGGCTGCGGCCTCGGCACACAGCGGCCCGGTCCATCTCGTCAGCTGGCGACGGCGGGTTCCCACAGCGAAGTGGCGGCGGATTGCAGCGCGGTGCTCCTGCGGGGGCACAGCTGGACCGCGTCCTGGGTGGCCGCGTGGAATATCTCGGCCTGCAGTCGCTGCACGTCCGTGGACGGTTCAAGACCGAGCTCACGCTTGAGGATGCGGTAGAGGTTCTGGTAGGCCTCCAGGGCCTCGCCCCGACGCCCGGCACGATGCAGCGACGAGATGAGCCGGCCGTGGAACCACTCGTGCAGCGGGTAGTCGTGGACCAGGGCTCGCAGCTCGGGCAGGAACTCCCGGTAGCGGCCGAGGCGGTTCTCGGTCTCCACGCGCAACTCCAGGAAACGGATGTGGAGTTCTTCCAGATGCGCGATACGCCCGGTGAGCCGGGAACCCACGGGTATGTTGCTCAGCATGGGGCCGCGCCACAGCTTCTGGGCGCGGTCGAGATACTCTCCCGCCCGCTCCGGGGAGCCTTCGCTCAGCTCCCATTGGGCACCTCGCACCAACCGCTCGAAGATATGCACATCGACCTCGTCGGCGACGACGTCGAGACGGTAACCGGGCGCCTGGGTCATGAGTAACTCGCGCACCGGGCAATCGGCTTGTGCGTCCTCGAGCATCTGGCGTGCGTGGTAGACATGCGTCTGCAGGGTTCTGATCGCGTTACCTGGAGCATTGTCACCCCACAGTTCCCTGACCAGGGTATCGGCGGCGACGGCTTCGCCCGGCTGGAGCGCGAGCACCGCGAGTATCTGGCAGATCTTGGGAGCCTTGGGAGCGTAAGCCTGGCCGCCGTCGGTCACGATTCCGAAAGGTCCAATAAGGTTGAACTGCACTGCCCACGCTCCCGTTCCGGCGCCCGCGCGCCCGCGCTGCTGGTGTGTCGGTTCCAGACACTAGGGAGCGGACGCCCATTGACCATCACGTCCGGAGGCGAGAGTGTCATGTTACCGGACAGTAGGTTGGTAGTTGTGGCCCAGCTCACCCAACGGCCCTCGTGGACACCTCATCCGCGGCGCCCCGCACCTGGACGGCGATGAGATGGGCGACGGAGGAGAGCGTGACGTGGCGGTGCCAGCCCGGAAACGATCGCCCCACGAAGTCCGTCATCCCGACGCCTTCCGAGATGTCGCCGAAATCGCGAGCCACGACCGATGAGAGTCGAGCCAGACGCAACAGGGTCGACAGCGGCGGCGGGTCGGCGGTCGTGAGCCACAGGCGCATATCCGCCGCCACATCGCGCCACTCCCCCACCAACAACATCCCCCCGGCCCACTCGCCCGGCGGGGCGACCACGGGGATCGCGACGGCCGTCGCGAGGTCGCCGCCCGGGTTCACACGGTGACGGAAGCGGGTCATCGAGGCGACCAGCTCGCCCGCGGTCCGTGCACGGTCGCTGAATTTCGGCAACTTGGCTCGGTCCAAACGAAGTTGAGCGGCAGGATCAAGGCGCACCAGGTACGCGAGACCCATGGTGGACAGATGTCGCGCCAGGGCCACGGCATCGATGCCGTCGACGTCCACCACGACGGGCGGGGCCGGCATGCCGCCGGGCACCACGACCTGGGCGACCGAGTTGCGTATGCCCGCTTCCAGGGTTCCGGCCGTCTCGTCGTCGGGGATGCCGGCACGCCGCCGCAGTGGATCGTCCTCCAGCCAGCGGCCGGTCAGTTGCAGTCGCCAGTCGACGGGCACGGCACTGCGATCGGAGGCCAGCCAGGCCCCCACAGCGTGTTGGCCGTTGATCGTCTGCCCGAGGCGCGGCAGGTACTGCTGGTCGACACCGATCGAGTGCGACCCGACCTTGGGAATCACGGTGGGCTTGATGACCCAGGCTTCGGGAGCCAGCGTCCGCCGGACCTGCCGGGCGAGGGCATGCCGTATGGGCATCCACTCCCACGGTGACGTGCTGATGAAGTGATGCACACTCTGCTGAGCCGCCGCTCCGTCGAACTGCGTCGCGATGTTGCGCAGCGTCTTTCGCCCCGGCAGCGCCAGGAGGCTGTGTACGTACTGCTCGGCCTTGCTGCGCTGACTGGCGCGGCGCAGGGCGCCGAACAGCCGTGCGCAGAGCTCAGGATCCAGAGCGGGCGGCTCCGAAACCGCCACTCGCGCGCCGTCGGACAGTCGTGCATTCAGGTCCACAATTCCCCCGTGCTACGCCGGTCCGACAGCGAAACGACCCGCCTCGCTGCGGGCCTGAGAGCTCGCCCCCTCCCTCAAAAGAGGCCTGACATCCGCTTTATTTATACAGGCTCGCCCCTGCATCCTTACAGGCCCTGGCGCCCGGGAGACTCGAAGATCACCGACGTGACCTGGAGGAACGCGCTTTCATGACGGCGAGTCACTTTGTCTGGCCGAGGGGCCGACCCTACGCGGACGTTAAGAGTTGATGTAGAAACAGGACGCGGCGAATGCCGCATGGTAGTAGTACGAGGGGGAGAGCGACAATAGAGAACAGGAATTCCAGAAATGGGACGCTCCGGCGACCTCGGACAACGGCGGGGAAGCTCAGGTGACCCGGAGGTTCAGGTGCCCAGGGGGCGCTTCGACAGCACCCCGCCGGGCCGGACGAGTGATACCGCACGGTTCGGACGAAACTCGTGACCACTTCCGCCGGTACGGTCACGAGGGCTGCGGGACACCAGCGGCGCCAAGGAGACGTTCGGCTCGGTACGGTGATGTGTCGAGTTTCGCCAGGACACCGGCGCAGGCGACATTGGGCAGTACCAGCGCGAGGAGGCCCGACACCTCTTTGGAAAGGTCCCCGTCGGGTAGCACCTCCGTGAGCAGGTGCACGCCGGTCCACGCGCCGACGAACAGCCGTGCCGTCTCACACGGGTCGACATGGGGCAGCAACTCGCCCCGGTCCTTGGCCTCACAGAGCAATTCATTGCCCATCTCGGTCCAGTCGGGCCAGCGCGTGCCGAACAGGTCGCGGGCCTTGATGTCGACGGACAGTCGAATCGAGGCGCTCAACACCGGCTCCCGAGGCAGCCGATGGGCCAGCAGCAGCGCCAGGTCCGCCCATTCCTGCAGCTTGAACGCCTGCGGCACGAAGCCGTCCAGGGAGATCTCCTCTTCGAGCACGCCACGCGCCAGCTGCTCTTTCGAGGTGAAGTGAAAGTAGAGCCCACCACGGGTGAGCTGGATCCGATCGATGAGGCCACTGATGGTGGTGGCGTCGTATCCGAGTTCGTTGAACATCTCGGCGGCGGCCTCAAGGATCATTCTTCGTGTGCGGAGCGCACGTTCCTGCCTGGTCAACTCGCGCCTCCATGACGTGACTTTTGGCAAGGTTTGAACTCAATTTTACCTGAGCTCAATACAGACCGGAGGGCCGGTACCTTAACAGCACCTCACCTTGCGATGCACCAACAACCAGCCAGGAAGGGCTTGTTGGCAATGGTCATCGGGCAGAGTCCAGATCGTTCCCGTGCCACAGAGTGCTCGGTCGGCGGGCGGAGGCTCCTCAGCGACCGCACCACCCCTGCGAGCCGGCCCTCACCGGCCGCGGCGCCTTCTTCGTGGTGCGGCCACATCCTCGTGATCCAGCCAAAGGGTGTCGGGGAGTTCGAGGGGGGGGAAACCATCCCCCGCGTCCGGCTTCGTCCGGGCCGACTCCACAGCGGGGTTCCGTCACCGGGCCGGGGACGGGGTCAGAGGCAGGGGCAGGGAGATACGGGAGCTGTCGCATCGGTCGGTGCCGCGCAGGGTAGTTCGTTACGTGCCGAAGTTTCGGTTCATGGCGTTTCTCTGTTGTCCGCCTCATACAGCCGGTAGAATCGTAGGGCGCACGGCATTTGCTCAAGAGCGCGCTCCGGGCGCGCCGGTAACGACGCCCACCCCCCTGGGCAGCGGACGCTGGAACGCGGACGGTCAGGATCCGGTCAGGTCTTGCATCGACAGAGCTCAACCGGTGGTTACCCACGGTTGGTCTGTGGCATGTTCTCGTGTGTATGAGACGCCTCTCACTGCCATCGGAGCTCCACATGGCCAAGCAGCACCGTGCCCTTCTCACTCGCCAGGAACTGATCCGCTCGGCCGCGGAGGTCTTCGACCGCGCGGGATACGCGGAAGCATCCATCGCAACGATCAGTTCACGGGCCGGTGTGAGCAACGGTGCGCTGCATTTCCACTTCAAGAACAAGAGGGCTCTCGGGGAGGCGGTCGAACTGATCGCGGCACAGATCCTGCTACGCCTGACCGGACGGGTGCCGCTGCGCCACCCCTCCCCGTTGCAACTCCTTGTCGACACCTCGCACGTGCTCGCCCGCGATCTGCGCGATGACCCGGTCCTGCGTGCGGGGTTCGGCCTCGGCAGCGATCCGACCTGGCAGAGCGACGTCAAACTGTGGGAGCAGTGGCAGGACTGGGTTCAGCTGATGCTCACCGTGGCCCGGGACCAGGGCAGCCTGGCGCCCCAAGTGGCGGTCGAGGACGCCGCGTTCGCCATCGTGGCCGTTGTCGCCGGATTCGACGCCCTGAACCGCACGGGCGCGCAGTGGGACGCGCGGCATGCCGTCACACGCTACTGGCGGCTTGTCCTGCCCCAGCTGTCGACAGAGGCGGCACGGGAGCACCTGAACCCCGAGGGGAGTGCGGCGGAGGAGGTCTGGTCCCAGAAGTGGGACATGGTGGAAGCCTGCGGGGATGCGGCCTGAGGCGGGCGACCGTCCCCGCACGGCCCCTCGCCTCCACCGGCCCATGCCCACCGCGGGCGGCGGGGCACATACGCCTTCCTCGGGCGCAGCGAGAGGCCTGCCCTCCCAAGGTGCTGTCCTCGCCCGCGAGACGCCCCACCGCCCGAGAGGCCGTCACCCGCACGGTGCTGTGCGGCTCTTCCCGCCCGGCGGGGACGCGTCCTCGCCCCTGCCGAGTCCCTCATGGTCGGATGTCCACGCAAACCGACGCGCTCGCCGCGGTGTGCCGGCTCGACGGGACCGGTCAGACGGTTCCGGACGACCCTGAACGTCGGGGCGTGGTCATGCCCGCGCGGCACACCTACCGGACGATCGGTATGTTCTCGGGGCGGCACAAGCGGCAAGGGGGCCCGCTGGACGCCCCTGCCCCCGCCGGGGCCGTTCCCGGCGCACCGGCGGGCATCGCCCCGTCGTCCGCGTCCGCCCTCCCCGCCCCGTGACCGGGTGGCCGCGAGCGCGACGGCAGGACCTGCCGGCAGGGGCGGGAACAGAACGGATCTCCTGGCGCCGCTCCGCATCGCGGGAAGCACCAGGAGATCGCGGAGTTCAGCGAGCGAATACGTCAGGCCACGTGGACCGAGTCCTTGACGGCGGCCCCGTCGGCGGCCGGCGCCGCCGACCGCTTGCGGATCACGAACGCCGCTACGACAAGCGCGATGACGAGCGCTCCCGCGAGGGTGAGGCTGCCGTACATCAGACCGGCGTTCACGGATTCCCGCTCGTTGGTGCCCCCGTCCATCCGGGAGGCCGTGACGGAGCCCGCGGCCGAGGCGACGATCGCGACCCACAGCGCGCCACCGACCTGTCCGGTCGAGTTGGTCAGACCGGAGATCACCCCGACCTCGTCCTCGCTGGCGGTGGACATCGCCAGGTTCATGATCGGCGGCAGGCAGAGACCGATACCCAGGCCGAGGAGGAGCATCGAGGGCAGTACGTCCATCGCGTACGTCGCTTCCAGCGGCGTACGGGCAAGGAAGAGCGCTCCGGCAAGGAAGATCGCGAGGCCGATGATGAGCCCGATCCGCTCGCCCAGCTTCCCGGTCAGGTAGGGACTGAGCGCGATCGAGGCGAGGGCGGTGATCACCGTCAGCGGGAAGAATGCCAGCGCCATCTCCATCGGCGTGTAGCCAAGGACCTGCTGCAGGTAGAGCGTCGCCACGAAGAACGATCCGTAGAGCCCGCCCGAGACGAGGAACTGGACGATGTTGGCTCCCGCCACGTCGCGGTCGCTCAGGATGTTGAGGTTGAACAGTGGCGCCTTGGCCTTCTTCTGGCGGATAACGAAGCCGACCATCAGGACGACCGCACCTGCCAGATAGGCCAGCGTGTTGCCGGTCCAGCCGTTGTGCTCGGCGTTGACGATGCCGTAGACGAGCAGCGAGACGGACGAGACCAACAGGGCCGCACCCGATACGTCGAGGCCGGCGGAGAGGCCGAGTCCCTTGCCGCTGGGGAGCAGCTTCCAGCCGAGGATGACGCTGATGACACCGATCGGCAGGTTGATGAAGAACAGCCAGTGCCAGGTGGTCAGCTGCATCAGCACACCACCGGCGATCAGGCCGAGTGCGCCGCCGCCGGCGAAGGTGAAGCTGTAGAAGCCGATGGCCCTGGTCTGCTCACCGGGATCCTGGAACATCATCACAATGATCGCGAGGGTCACCGCCGTGACCAGCGCGGCACCGGCGCCCTGCCCGAACCGTGCGGCGACCAGGGTGGGCGCGTTCTGCGAGAAGCCCGCCACCACGGACGAGACCGTGAAGAGCGATACGCCGAGGAGCAGTACGTTCTTGTGGCCGATCAGGTCACCCAGCCGTCCGGCGAAGATGAGCAGGCCGCCGTAGGCGATCAGGTAGGCGTTGATGACCCATGAGACGCCCCCCTGGGAGAACCCGAGCTCCTCCCGCATCACGGGTAACGCCACATTGACGATCGTTTCATCGAGGATCGTCATCAGTGTGCCAATGCAGAGGACTGTGAGTGCAATCCATCGCGAGCGAGCGGTGTCCATTGTCTCGATCCCTAGGGGTCAGGAGCGTGTTGTCAGTAAGCAAACACACTAGCAGATGGTTGCACAATAGACGATCTATTTCGCAAGCACGCTCCTGACCTGCGGATACTCAACGTGTCGAACGCCTCCTGGGTGGCCTTTCGGCCGTCACGACCGGCTCCGGGGAGCGGCCGTCGACGAGCTTGGAGAGCGAGCGGAGGAACGGCCGGCGGTCCGCCTCCGGCAATCTGCCGAGCACCCCTTCATAGAGTTCGCCCAGTACGGGCTCGGCAGCCACAATCAGCTTGCGGCCCTCATCGGTCACGTCGACCACGCGTGCCCTGCGGTCCCTCTCCGACGGCTTGCGCGTCGCGAGGCCGCTCCGTTCCAGCGCGTCGAGCGTGTGGACCATCGTGGACTTGTCGAGGCAGGCGAGCTCCGCGAGCTCACCTTGGGTCTTTCCGTTGCCGTCTGCACACATCAACACGCTCACCACACGCAGCGATGTGCCCATCTCCTCCAGCCGCCTGGCTGCTTCGAGTTCGATGTCCCGGCCGAGCAGCTGCAACTGCACCACCAGGTCACTAGTCGTTTGTGCGCTCATTACGCCAGCGTACCTAACTAGTGGATTACGAAACTATCCACGAGTGTCTTTTTCAGGCACGGCCCGAGCTCCCGAGAGGATCCGCGAAGTCACCGGCGGTCGCCCGGAGCACACGCGACTCAGCAGGCACAGCGCCCGTGCGGGCTGTGCCTGCCGGTACCTCACACGCGCGAGAGGGTCAGAGGGCGATGGAGGCGAGCGGAGCCCGGCCCAGCAGCGCGGTGCCGTAGTCCTCCAGCGCGATGAACGGGTTCAGCGTCCAGTGCCTGCTGCCTGTCTCGAAGTCACGGAAGTAGCGCTGGAGCGGGTTCGCGCTGGCGAAGCCACCCGCACCGCCCAGGTCCATGACCTTGCTCAGGCCCTGGCGGGCCTCTCGGACCGCGCTCGCGACGTACATACGGATCCGGGTCCGCTCCGCGTCGGAGAGTTCGGTGTGCTGCTCCAGCGCGGGCTCCAGCTGATCGACGACGAGCCACAGGTGCTGCCATGCCACGTCGATGTGGTGGGTCGCCTCGGCCAGCCACGCACGGGCGCCCGGCGAGTCGGCGACGGCGCCGTGCGTCGTGTGGAACACGGGCTTGCCCTTGTCGAACGACTCCTTGATCAGGTCGAGAGCGCCCTGGGCGGCGCCCACCAGCGGCGCCAGCACGTTGGCGGACGCGGTGAGGGTGTGTGTCGACGTCCCCATGCCCTCGGGGGCACCGGTCTCGGGGTCGATCGCGTGATAGGCCACGTGCTTGTCCGCCACGAACAGGTCCTTCGTCACCACGGTGTTGCTGCCGGTGCCGCGCATGCCCGCGACATCCCACACCTCCTTGATCTCCGCATCGCCGGTGCGCACCAGGACCGAGGCGAGCGCCATCTGGGGCTCACCGTCGGCGGTGACGGAGTTCAGCAGGACCAGGGTGTAGTCCGAGTGCAGACAGCCCGACGCGAACGTGGTGTCGGCGGTCAGCCGGTAGCCTCCGTCGGCCTTGGCCGCGACTCCGCCGACGCCGGCGTTCGCGATGCTGACATCGGGATCGGCGGCGTAGATCTCGGCGACCACGTCCTTGGGGAACATGCCCTGGAGCAGGCCCCGTCCCGCGGAGTTGACCATCAGCAACCACCCCGTGGAGGGACAGCCGCGGGCCAGTTCGGCGGCCACACCGACCTCCGCGCGCAGGCCGAGCCCCAGCCCGCCCATGCTCTGCGGCGTCGGGATGCGGAACAACCCGGCGTCACGCAGCGCCGCGATGTTCTCCGGCACGGCCGCGTTGGCCTGCTCGGTCTTCTCCGCGTTCGCACGCAGCAGCGGAACAAGACCACGTGCCCGCTCGATGACGTCGTCCACAGAGAGCGAACCCTCATCCTTCACAGCTGACGACACTGTTCTGCTCCTCACTCGTCGTGCATTTCGACCTCGCCCCGCCAGTGAACGGCATGTCTCCGGAAGGCGCATTGCGCTCGCGGCACAAGACGGCCGCGGGAATTTGGGACTCGTACCAATACGGTGCCTGAGCAGTCTCTATACGCTCGATGCACATCATTTCCCGGAGGACAGGGGCATGAGCGTCCCGGGGAACGCGAACGCATTTCGCAGGATGCTCCGCGACACGTCCCTCGGCGTCACTTCGAGGCGCTCGGCCGGCGAGCCGCTGAACCGCTGTCGTCACCGGTACGGGTCGTTCGCACCGGCCCAGCCCTCAGCCGGACCGACGTCACCTGGGCGGGCACTCACCCCAACCGAAGGAGCAAGGCCGTGCGCGCTTTAGTCCGTTGGCATCCGGCACTCATGATCACAGCCGGATCGATGGTCGTGGTCAGCCTGTTCCACGCCGTCGGGATCGCGGTCGACGATCGCATGTACGGGCAGTCGCCGGCCTGGATCAAGCCGCTCAAGTTCAGCCTGTCGTTCATCGTCTACACGGCATGGCTCGGGGCACTGGTCCATCTGCTGGAGAAGACGTCCGGTTCGCTCGAACGCAGAGCCAGAAAGTTCGGCAACTGGATCGTGGTGGCGGTCTGGGCCGAGATGTTCTTCCTCGACCTCCAGACGCTCCGCGGCACGACCGTCCATTTCAACTTCCGTACGATCCCCGACGCGGTGATCTTCGAGTCGGTCGGCGCCATCGCGACGACCCTCGTCGTGATCAATCTGCTCCTCGTGGCGGTGGTGCTCAAGAAGCGCGCCGCCGCTCCCCCCGTACTGCTCGCGCTGAAGATCGGTACGTGGCTGCTGGTGGCCAGCTCACTCGTGGGCATCTACATGGCCTTCCCCACCGAGCCCGGCGGCTGGTCCAACGACGTCGTGGGCGCCCACTCCGTCGGCGCGGACATCAACCACGACGTCACGCCGGTCATCTTCTGGGCCGCGGAGGGTGGTGACCTGCGCGTCTCGCACTTCATCGGTCTGCACGCCTTCCAACTCCTCCCGCTGATCGCCATGTTCCTCAGCCGCTGGGTCGACCGCCGCATGGTCTGGGTACTCGGTGCCGGCTACACCGCCGTCTTCCTCATCTCGCTGGTGCAGGCACTGGCCGGCGAGGCGCCGTTCGAACCCAGCGCACCCACGCTCATCGCGAGCGGCGCTGTCCTGGCCGGCGTCCTCTCCGGGATCGTCTGGGCCCGCCGTCATCCGTCCGACGCTCCCCCGATACCACCCGCCCCCGAGCGAGCGGCCGAACCCGAGTCCGTCAACCTCTAACGGAGATCACCAACATGTCCTTCAACGACTTCATCATTCCGGCGCTCCAGGCGGTCACCATCCCGATGTGGGTGCTGATGATCGTCGCTCCCCAGTGGCACGTGACCAAGAAGATCACCGTGCCGATCGCCGTGGTTCCCACACTGGCCGGTGCCGTGGGCTACCTCATCACCGAACTGCCCGCGCTGACGAAGGTCCTCTTCGGGTCGACGACCGCGCCGTTCGCGAACTACGAGGGCCTGGTCGAGTTCTTCGCGATCCAGAACATCCAGATCGGCGCCTGGCTCGCCATCGTCGCGCTCGACCTGTTCACCGCGATGTGGATGTTCCAGCGCCTGCACGACCTGAAGGCCAAGACTCCGCTGATCAGCGTGCTGGCGCTCGTGGTGTTCCTGTTCCCCCAGTTCTGCCTGCTCCTGTTCCTGGTCGTCGTCCGGCCGATCCTGCGGCGCCGTCAGCGGCAGGAGGAGGCCGCCGACTCCGCCGATACCGAGCAGAATGTTCCCGCCACCGTCTTCTGACCCACCCGCACCACACTCCACGCGGAGAAGGGACCGGATCACTCCGGTCCCTTCTCCGTTTCCTCGTGCGGGACGACTCAGGCGGTGAGTTCAGTGCCGTAGTGGTTGTCGATGGCGTAGCGCCACTCACCGTTCTCGTCCTTGATCGCGACGTCCGTCGCAAGGCCCTCCTTCGTCGAGGTCACGCCGTCCGCGGTCGTCGCCAGCGTGTAGTTCACGATCATGAGCGCGACGTCTCCCGCCCGGTAGGCGTGCTGGACGTCGACCGTCAGCTCGGGGGTCAGATCGGCGAAGTACTGCTTGATGCCCGCCTTCATCTCCTCGTTCTTCTGGAGCGCGTACCCGGGTTCGAGGACCAGCGCCGCGTCGTCGGAATAGAAGTCGTAGAGGTTTTCCGTGTCGTGTGCGTTGAAAAGGGCCGCGTACTTGCCGGCGATCTTGTTCCAGAATGCCAGGTCCTCGGACACGCATTTCTCCTTCATACGAAGAGAACTAGGGGCGCGACCATACAAGCGCACTCTTACTCACCCATTTCTCATTCCGGTCTAATCGAGCCGGATTAGATCCGGATTAGCTGTGAGTGAAACGGCACGCACAACACTGTCCGGACATACCACGGCGAGAAATGAGGCACCATGGCATCCGAGGCGCAGGAACTCGTGGACGGCACCCTCCACCAGAACATCTCCGGCATCGGACTCGACCCCACGTACGTGCGCGCGGAGGGCAACAGCCTCTGGGCGGCCGCCCACGACGGGTCCGAGACGGAGATCGTCGACTTCGTCTGCGGCTACGGTTCGCTGCTGCTCGGCCACAACAACCCCGAGATCGTCGCCTACGCGACCGAGGTGCTGAACGCGCGGACGCCGATCCACTCCCAGTTCTCCCGCCGCCCCGAGGCGAACAGGGTGACCGAGGTGCTCAACCGGATCGCCCGGCGGGAGTTCGGCACGGCCGACACCTACTTCGGCGTGTTCGCCAACACCGGCGCCGAGGCCGTCGAGGCCGCCGTCAAACACGCCGAGCTGGACCGGGGCATGCGCGTGCAGGCGCTCCTCGCACAGGTCACGGAGCACACGGAGCAGGCGCGAGCCGCGGTCGCGTCCGGTGCGGCAACCGTCGACGCCGCCGCGCTCACCCGGCTCGGCATCGCGGGCCAAGGCGGCCCGGCCGGCGAACTGGAGGCGCTGCTGGCCGAGGTGGAGGCGCACAACTCGCGTACGCTGTCGAAGGCTCCGGTGTTCTTCACGCTGGAGGGCGGCTTCCACGGCAAGCTCGCCGCGAGCACCCAGCTCACGCACAACCCGGCCTTCCGCACGCCGTTCACCTTCCTCGCCACGAACGCCCGCTTCGTACCGGTGAACTCGGCCGGCGCGGTGCGCCCCGCGTTCGAGGCCGCGCGAGCGATGGTGCTCGACCTGATCGTGACCGACGGCACGGTCAAGGTCACCGACATCACGGCCCCGGTGTACGGCGCGTTCTTCGCCGAGCCGATCCAGGGCGAGGGCGGGATAGTGCCGCTCGCACCGGAGTTCGCGAAGGAGATCGCCGCGGTCAGCGCGGATTTCGACTGCCCCGTCGTGGTCGACGAGATCCAGTCCGGCAGCGGCCGCACCGGCGCGTTCTTCGCCGGCGCGGAGATCGGGCTCCAGGGCGACTACATCACGCTGGCCAAGAGCCTCGCGGGCGGTGTGGCGAAACTGTCGGTGCTGCTGGTCCGGGAGTCCCGCTACCGCCCCGAGTTCGAGCTGCTGCACAGTTCGACGTTTGCCAAGGACGGGTTCTCCACGCTCATCGCGCAGAAGACGCTGGAGATCATGGAGCGGGACGGCGGTGCGGTCTACCGCAGGGCCGCTGAGCGCGGTGCCCGCCTCCTCGATGTGCTCGAATCGCTGCGAGCCGACTTCCCGGATGTGGTCAAGGACGTCCGCGGCCGCGGCCTGCTGCTCGGCCTGGAACTGCACGACCAGTCCGGCTCCGCCTCGGCCAATGTCGCCGGTGCCCAGGCGGGCGGTGTCTTCGGCTACTTGGTGAGCGGGTTTCTGCTGCACCGGCACACCGTGCGCGTCCTGCCGACCTCCAGCGCGCCGAACACGCTGCGTTTCCAGCCTTCGGTCGACCTCACCGACGCCCAGATCGACAGGCTCGACGCCGGGTTGCGCGCGGCGTGCACGGCGCTCCGCACGGCCGATGAGGCGACGCTGCTGGGCTTTCTCGGCGCGAGGGCGTTCTGATGGCGCGGCTCCAACTGCTGCCCCCGCGCGACGAGGCACCCACCGCCGGTGCGACGTCCGAGGCCCTGCGCCAGGAGGTCACCGCCCACTGTGGCGGCGACGCCACCGCGTGGGCCGTGCAGACCTCGGCAGGCCTGTGCCCGGACGGACAGGACGCCCTGCCGGAGTTGGTGGCACTGTCCGTCACCTTCCGGCTGCACCACAGGAAGGGGCTGCCCGCCTCCGTGGTCGCCGAGGCCGAGTCACTGGTGCGTACCCAGGTCGAGCGCGGCTTCGATCTCGCGCACGGGCTCGGCCTGATCCGGTCGGCGCACGGGCGCATCGCGTCCGCGGTGCTGGCGGCGTGCGCGCGGATCGAGGACCCGGACGAGCGCACCGCCGCGATGACCGAGACCGCGTCCCTGGTGTTCGACGCGGTGGACGAACTGTCCCAGCTGGTGTCGGACCGGTTCGCCGCCGAGCGGGAACGCTGGCTCGCCGGTCCCGCCGCCGAACAGCGCGCCGTCGTGCTCTCCGTCGTCCGCGGCGAATCCGTGGACCTGGACCGGACGGCCCACAAGCTCTGCTACGACCTGCGTCAGAACCACGTGGCGCTGGTGCTGTGGGCCGAGCGGGACTCCGGTGCCCAGGAACTGCCGAAGACGGCGGCCCGTCTGCTCACCCGCCTGGGCTGCCGGTCGACGCTGCTCGTGCCGATGGGCGGCGACGGTCTGTGGGCGTGGGGTGTGCGGCCCAACGGCGACACGGAGGAGCTCGCGCCGCTGCTCGCCGCGGACCCCGCCGTGCAGGTGGCGGTAGGTCTGCCGGGTGCGGGTCTCGCCGGATTCCGCACCTCGCACGAGCAGGCGATGGCCGCGGCCCAGCTCGGTCTGCGCTCATCGGCGCCGGGCCGCGTACACACCTACCGGACGCTGGAGTTGGGGGCGCTGCTCGCGCGGGACGAGCAGGCCGCCGCCGACTTCGTGTGCAGGGAACTCGGTGCGCTGGGCGATGACTCGCCGTCAGCGGGAGCTCTGCGCGCCACCCTGAAGTGCTATCTCGACCACGACCGCAGCGTCGCGACCGTGGCTCAGCGGCTGCACATCGCCAAGAACACCGTGCTGTACCGCATCAAGCGGGCCGAGCAGGTACGTGGTCGCCCGCTCGGCGACAACCGGCTGCAACTGCACACCGCCCTGTATCTGGCGGAGACCTTCGGGGTGTCCCGACCGGTACAGCCGGGTGTGGCGCCGGCCGTGCGCACGGCCTGAGGCAGGACCGTCGCACCCCACCAACTGTCTGACCTCACTACACAGCGGGGAAGTCATGAACACCTTCGAGCACGAATCCAGCAATGCCGTCGCCGTCGTCGGCCTGTCGTGCCGCCTGCCGGGTGCGCCGGACACGCCGTCGTTCTGGCGGCTGCTGTCGTCGGGCACGAGCGCGATCACGCAATCCTCGCGGTTCGGCGACGCGGGCTCGGTGCGCTGGGGCGGCTTCCTCCCGGACGACGAGATGGGCGCCTTCGACGCGGAGTTCTTCGGCATATCGCCGAAGGAGGCGGCGGCGATGGACCCGCAGCAGCGGCTGCTGCTCGAACTCGGGTGGGAGGCGCTGGAAGACGCCGGGTTCGTGCCGGCCGACCTGCGCGGTGAGCACCTCGGGGTGTTCGTGGGGGCGATGGCCTGCGACTACGCGACGATCGCGGCCAAGGCGGGCGTGGTGTCGCGGCACTCGCTGACGGGCCTCAACCGCGGTCTGCTCGCCAACCGGCTGTCGTACGTGCTCGGTCTGCGCGGGCCCAGCCTCGCCGTCGACACGGGTCAGTCGTCCTCACTGGTCGCGGTGCACCTGGCGTGCGAGAGCCTGCGCACCGGTGAGTCCGAGATCGCCCTCGCCGCCGGCGTCAATCTGATCCTCACGCCCGAGAGCACGGTGGAGGCCGACCGGTTCGGCGCGCTCAGCGCGGACGGCCGCAGCTTCACGTTCGACGCCCGCGCCAACGGATACGTGCGTGGCGAGGGTGGTGCGGTGCTGGTCCTCAAGTCGCTCGCCTCGGCGCGGCGGGACGGTGACACCGTCTACGCGGTGATCCGCGGCAGTGCGGTCAACAACGACGGTCCCGCGGCGACGCTGACCACGCCGAGCCGGTACGCGCAGGAGGCCGTGGTCACCGCGGCGCACCGCCGCGCGGGCACCGCACCGGACGAGGTCGGCTACGTCGAGCTGCACGGCACGGGTACACCGGTCGGCGATCCGATCGAGGCGAACGCGCTCGGTGCGGCACTCGGCCGGAGGCGGAGCGAGCCCCTGCGGGTCGGCTCGGTGAAGACCAACATCGGCCACCTCGAGGGCGCCGCGGGCATCGCGGGGCTGCTCAAGACCGTGCTGTCGCTGCACCACGGCGCGGTGCCGCCGAGCCTGAACTTCGCGACGCCGAACCCGGCGATCCCGCTGGGCGAGCTGAACCTGTCCGTACAGCAGCGCCTGGAAGAGGTCGGTCCGACCGTCGCCGGGGTGTCGTCGTTCGGCGTGGGCGGCACGAACTGCCATGTGGTGCTCGCCTCCACGGAGCGGCGGCCGCTGGAGCCGCGCCCGTCCGCCGCGAACGGTCCGCTGCCGTGGGTGCTGTCCGCGCGTACCGAGCAAGGGCTGCGCGACCAGGCGGCACGACTGCACGAACTGGTCACCGCGCCGGACGCGCCCGCTCACGACGACATCGCGTTCTCGCTCGCCACCGGCCGTACGCACTTCCCGTACCGCGCCGCCGTGCTCTGCGGACACGCCGAGGGGCTGCTCGAGTTGCGGGACGGCGGCCTGTCCGCGGATCTGGTGAGGGGCAAGGCCGCCCCGGTCGGCAAGACCGTGATGGTCTTCCCCGGCCAGGGCTCGCAGTGGGCGGGCATGGCCAAAGAACTCATCGGCACCTCACCGGTGTTCGCGGCGAGGATCCGCGAGTGCGCCGAGGTGATCGACCCACTGGTCGGGTGGTCGCTGGTCGACGTGTTGCGTGAGGAACCGGGCAGTCCTTCGCTGGAGCGCGACGACGTGGTGCAGCCCGCGCTGTTCGCCGTCATGGTCGCGTTCGCCGCGCTGTGGCAGGCGGCGGGTGTCCGGCCCGACGCGGTCATCGGCCACTCGCAGGGCGAGATGGCGGCCGCGCACGTCGCCGGCGCGCTGTCGTTGCGGGACGCCGCGACACTGGTCGTGCGCCGTGCCCAGCAAGTGGTCCGGATTCCGCGCGCGGGCGGACTGCTGTCCGTTCCGCTGCCGGTCGCACAGGTCCGCGAGCACATCCAGGCGTGGCCGGACCGCCTCGGCATCGGAGCCGTCAACGGCCCGTCCGCGACCATCGTGTCCGGTGAGCTCGACGCGTTGCGGGAGTTGGAGAACACCTACGTCGCCGACGGTGTGAAGGCCCGTGTGGTGCCGATCAACTACGCCTCGCACTCGCCGCTGGTCGAGGACATTCGCGAGGACGTGCTGCGCGCCGCGGCGGACGTCGGGCCGCGGAAGACCGATGTGGCGTTCTACTCCACGGTGTCGGGTGCTCTGCTCCCCGACACGTCCGTTCTGGACGCGGAGTACTGGTACAGCAACCTGCGGCAGGCCGTCGAGTTCGACCAGGCGGTGCGCGCCGCCTTCGCCGACGGCCACACGACGTTCGTGGAGTGCGGTGCCCACCCGGTACTGGGGGTGGGGATCACGCAGATACTCGAAGGCCGGGAAGCGGTGATCACGGGTACGCTCCGCCGCGACCGGGGTGGTCTGCGCCAGTTCCTCACCTCCCTCGCCGGTGTGCACGTGGGCGGCGGCGCGGTGGACTGGGCGGCGGCGGACTGGGAGGGCCTGCTCGCCGGCCGTCCGGTGCGCCGTGTCGCCCTGCCCTCCTACGCCTTCCAGCGCGAACGCCAGTGGCTCGACGTGGCAGGCGAGGGGGCCGTGCCTCCCCCTCCCCGCCGGAGGCCCGCACCGGATCAGGTGCCCGCCGCCGGGACGGTGCGGCCCGGGTCCGGCAGCGGCCTCACGCCCGAGCGCGCGCTCGACCTGGTGCGTGGCGCGGTCGCGGTGGTGCTGGGCCATGCCTCCCCCGCGTCGGTGCCCGTGGACGCGACGTTCAAGGAACTGGGCCTCGACTCGATCGGCGCGGTGGAGTTCGGCAAGGCGCTCGCCGGTGCGACCGGGCAGCCGACGACCTCGACGCTCACCTACGACCACCCGACACCCGCCTCGGTGGCCGCGTACCTCACGCGCGGCGACACCGACGAGGAGTTCACCGCTGCCGGGGCAACCGATGAGCCCATCGCGATCGTGTCGGCCTCCGGGCGCTGGCCCGGTGGCGCGGACACACCGGAGCGGCTGTGGCAGATCGCCGTCGACGGTGTCGACACCGTCGGCCCCTTCCCGTCCAACCGGGGCTGGGACCTGGACGCGCTGTACTCCCCCGACGAGCCGAGGACCGGCACCTCGTACACCGACCAGGGCGCCTTCCTCTACGAGGCCGACCAGTTCGACGGCGCGTTCTTCGGGCTGGGGCCGCGCGAGGCCACCGCGATGGACCCGCAGCAGCGGCTGCTGCTGGAATCCGCGTGGGAGGCCGTGGAGCGGGCGGGCATCGAGCCGGGTTCGCTGCGGGGCAGCCCGACGGGCGTGTTCATCGGCGTGATGCCGCAGGAGTACGGGTCGCGGCTGCACCAGACCACACAGGAGTACGACGGGCACGCGCTGACCGGTGGTCTCACGGCGGTCGCGTCCGGCCGCCTGTCCTATGTGCTGGGCCTTGAGGGGCCCGCGATCAGCGTGGACACCGCGTGCTCGGCATCGCTGGTGTCGATGCATCTGGCGGTGCAGTCGCTGCGACGCGGTGAGTGCGACCTCGCACTGGCCGGTGGTGTCACGGTCATGTCGACGCCCGGCATGTTCACCGAGTTCTCCCGGCAGCGCGGGCTGGCGCGTGACGGCCGCTGCAAGCCGTTCTCGAACTCCGCCGACGGCACCGCGTGGGGCGAGGCGGCGGGCGTCGTGATGCTGGAGCGGCTGTCGGACGCCGTCCGCAACGGCCACCCCGTGCTCGCGCTGGTGCGCGGCTCCGCGATCAACCAGGACGGTGCGTCCAACGGTCTCACCGCACCGAACGGTCCGTCGCAGGAGCGGGTGATCCGCGCCTCGCTCGCCGATGCGGGGCTGCGCCCATCGGACGTGGACGCGGTCGAGGCGCACGGCACCGGAACGACGCTGGGCGACCCCATCGAGGCACAGGCGCTCCTCGCCACCTACGGCCGCGGGCGTGACATACCGCTGCTGCTCGGTTCGGTGAAGTCGAACATCGGCCACACGCAGGCGGCAGCGGGCGTCACCGGCGTGATCAAGATGGTGTACGCGCTGCGCAGCGGTGTGCTGCCGGCGACCCTGCACGTGGACGAGCCGTCCCGGCACGTCGACTGGTCGCCGGGCACCGTGTCGGTGCTGACCCGGAACACGCCCTGGCCCGATACCGGCCGGCCGCGCCGGGCCGCCGTGTCGTCGTTCGGTATCAGCGGCACGAACGCGCACCTGATTCTGGAGCAGGCTCCGGAGACCGCCCCGGTCCACGACGCGACGAACGGCTCGGACGCTTCGGACGGCTCGGACGCTTCGGACGGCTCGGACGCTTCAAAGGCCGAGGAGGCCGCGGCCTGCTCGAGGGCGGTGCCCTGGGTGTTGTCGGCCGGCTCCGAAGCGGCGCTGCGCGACCAGGCGGCGCGGCTGCACGAGCAGGTGCTGGGCGCCCCTGGCACGGACATCGGGGACATCGCGGCCTCGCTCGCCCGTACCCGCTCGTCGTTCGACCACCGCGCGGTGGTCGTGGGCACCCGTGAGCGGCTGCTCGACGGCCTCCTCGCGGTGAGCGACGACGAGGAGTCCACCGCGGTCGTGCGCGGCACCGTGGCCCCGCGCGGCCGAACCGTCTTCGTCTTCCCCGGCCAGGGCGCCCAGTGGGCGGGGATGGGACGTGAACTCCTCGACACCTCACCGGTGTTCGCCCAGGCGATCGAGCGGTGTGCGAAAGGGCTCGCGCCGTACATCGACTGGTCGCTGACCGACGTGCTGCGCGACGAGCCGGACAGTGCGTCGCTGGAGCGCGTCGATGTGGTGCAGCCCGCGCTGTGGGCGATGAACGTGGCCCTGGCCGAGCTGTGGAAGTCCGCCGGCGTGCGGCCCGACGCCGTGATCGGTCACTCCCAGGGCGAGATCGCCGCCGCCGTCGTGGCCGGGGCGCTGTCCGTCGAGGACGGGGCGAAGACGGTCGCGCTGCGCAGCAGGGCGATCAAGCAGATCGAGGGCGGGGGAGGCATGGCCTCCGTGCCGCTGGCCGCCGACACCGTGCGGGAGCGGCTCACGCGCTGGGGAGCACGGCTCGACGTCGCCGCGATCAACGGCCCGTCCGCCACGATCGTCTCCGGCTACGCGGACGCGCTGCGCGAGATGGTCGACGGCTACCGTGCCGAGGGCGTGAGCGCGAAGACGATCCCGGTCAGCTACGCCTCGCACTCCTCGCACGTGGAGGACGTGCGCGAGGATCTCGCGTCGGCGCTCAAGGACATCGAACCGCAGGGCACCGGCCTGACGTTCTTCTCGACGGTCACGGCACAGCCGCTCGACACGACGCTGATGAACGCCGACTACTGGTACGCGAACCTGCGGGAGACCGTGCGGTTCGAGGACACCGTACGGGCCGCGCTCGCGGACGGCTGCACGACGTTCGTCGAGATCAGTCCGCACCCTGTGGTGGCGGTCGGCCTCAACCAGATCACCGACGACGCGGTGATCACCGGGACGCTGCGGCGCGACAAGGGGGGCCTGGACCAGTTCTACGCCGCACTCGCGCGCGTTCATGTCACCGGGGCAGCGGTCGCGTGGGGGAACCTGGTTTCCGGCCGCACCGTCGAGCTGCCGACGTACCCGTTCCAGCGTAGGCGTTTCTGGCTCGACGCACCGGCGACGAGCGGTGACGTCGGTGCGGCGGGACTGGAGGAGGCCGGGCACCCGCTGCTCGGCGCGACCGTGGAGCTCGCCGACGGCGGTGGGCTCGTGCTCACCGGCCGGGTGTCCCTCGGCGTGCACCGGTGGCTCGCGGACCACGCGGTGTTCGGCCGGCCCCTGTTGCCCGGCACCGGGTTCCTGGAGCTGGCGCTGCACGCGGCGGCGCAGGTCGGCGCCGCGGCGGTGGACGAGCTGACTCTGGAGGCGCCGCTGCTGCTCACCGAGGACGGCGCCGCACAGATCCAGATCGTCGTCGGATCCGCTGACGAGGACGGGCAGCGCACCGTCAGCGTGTACTCGCGCGCGGCCGGCGGCGAGTGGACACGCAACGCCCACGGCACGCTCGCGACCCCGGCGGACGGGGAACCGGCCGTCAGCGAAGCGGAGTTCCCGGGCACGTGGCCGCCTCCGGACGCCACAGCGGTGGACGTCGACGAGCTGTACGACCGGCTCTCGGCCCAGGGGTACGACTACGGGCCCGCGTTCCGCGGTCTGCGTGCGGTGTGGCAGCAGGGCGAGGAGATCCTCGCCGAGGTCGCCCTGCCCGAAGAGGCGCCCGGGGCCGAGGGGTTCGGCCTGCACCCGGCGCTGCTGGACGCGATGCTGCACCCGGTGGTGGGCATCGCGGTCACCGGACCGCAGGTGCGGCTGCCGTTCTCGTGGAACGGGGTGCGGCTGTACGCTCCGGGCGCCACGGACCTGCGGGTGCGGATCGCACCCGCGGGTCAGGACGCGGTCACGGTCACCCTGGCCACCGAGGGTGGTCTGCCGGTGGCGCACGTGGAGTCGCTGCGGCTGCTGCCGGTCTCGGCCGATCAGCTGGGAGGGGCGCGCACCACACCTCCGTACCGGCTCGCCTGGTCCGAACTGCGGGTCACGCCCGCCCCCGCGCCCACCGTCGCCGTCACCGACATCGAGACGGGCTTCGCGGAGCTGGCCGAGGTGCCGGAGTACGTGGTGCTGGACGTGGTCCTGCGGGCGCCGGACTCCGTGGTGGCGGACACGCACCGCGTCACCGCGCTGGTCACGAAGCTGTTGCGGGAGTGGCTCGCCGACGAGCGGTTCACCGCGTCGACACTGGTGCTCCGCACGCGCCACGCGGTCGCGACCGGCGGACCCGCGGACCTCGAGAACCTCACGGGCCTCGTGGCCGCTCCGGTGTGGGGTCTGGTCCGCACGGCACAGGCGGAGCATCCGGACCGCGTCGTGCTGCTGGACACGGACGGTGATCTCGATGTCGGCCTCCTGTCGGGCGCGGTCGCGAGTGGCGAGGCACAGTTCGCGATCCGCGACGGCGCGGTGCTCGTACCGAGGCTGACGCGGCTGACGCCGCAGGCCCTGGCCGAGTCCGTGACGGCGCTCGACCCCGAGGGCACGGTGCTGATCACCGGAGGAACCGGTGGGCTGGGCGGGCTCGTGGCAAGGCATCTGGTGACGCGGCACGCCGTGCGGCATCTGGTGCTCACGAGCCGTAGGGGCCCGGACGTGCCGGGTGCGCGGGAGCTGGCCGGTGAACTCACCGCGCTGGGTGCGCGTGTGCGGCTCGTGGCCTGTGACGCGGCCGAGGCCGACGACCTGGCCGCGCTCCTCGCGACCGTCCCGCGGGAGCACCCGCTGACGGCCGTGGTGCACACGGCGGGTGTGATCGCGGACGGTACGGTCTCCTCGCTCTCGGCGGAGCGGGTGCACACGGTGCTGCGCCCGAAGGTCGACGCCGCGTGGAACCTGCACGAGCTGACCTCGGGGATGGACCTGTCGGCGTTCGTGCTGTTCTCCTCCGCCGTCGGCGTGGTCGGCAATCCCGGCCAGGCCAACTACGGTGCGGCGAACAGCTTCCTGGACGCGCTGGCGCACCACCGCCACGCGCGGGGCCTGCCCGCGGTGTCGGCCGCGTGGGGTCTGTGGGCGGAGTCGAGCGGCATGACCTCGCACATGACCGCGACCGACGTGGAGCGCATCGGGCGGCGCGGGCTCACGCTCATGCCGACGGAGGTGGGTCTCGCCCACTTCGACGCGGCACTGTCCGCAGGACTGCCCACGCTCGTCACGGCCCGCATCGGGGCAGCGGGCGTGGACACGAACGCGATCCCCGTACTCAGGGGACTCGCCCGGTCCGAGCCGAAGCGGAACGCGCCGAAGCGTTCGCTGGCGACGGAACTCGTCGGGCTGGACGCGGCGGAGCAGCACGCGCTCCTGCTCGACGCGGTACTCAAGACGGCGGCCGGCACGCTCGGCCACGACTCGGCGGACGCGATCACCGCGCACAGCGGGTTCCTGGAGCAGGGCTTCGACTCGCTCAGCGCGGTCGAGCTGCGGTCCCGGCTCAGCAAGCTCGTGGACGCGAAGCTGCCGAGCACGCTCACCTTCGACTATCCGACGCCGGACGCCATCGCGGGCCATCTGCGGTCCCTGCTGGTGCGGGAGGAGACCGAGCGGGCCCCGGACGTGCTGGGCGAGCTGGCCCGGCTGCGGATCGTGCTGTCGGCGGTGGACACCGAGGTGTTCGACACGGACCGCGTGGCCATGGTCGCGGCCCTGAACGAACTGATGGGGCTGGTGGACGTCGAGTACGCGATCGACACCCACGGTTCCGACGACGACCTCTTCGCAATGATCGACAACGAGCTGGCCTGAGGGAGATTCCGGCAATGTCAGAAGAGCAGAAGCTGAGGGACTATCTCGGCCGGGTCACCGCCCAGCTGAAGCAGGCCAAGCGCACACTCCAGAACCTGGAGGCCGCACAGAACGAGCCCATCGCGATCGTGGGCATGGCCTGCCGCTACCCCGGTGGTGTGCGGTCCCCGGAAGACCTGTGGCGGCTCGTCGACTCCGGCGAGGACGCGATCGCGGAGTTCCCCGCCAACCGGGGCTGGGACCTGGAGGCGTTGTTCGACACCGATCCCGACCGCAGTGGCAAGTCCTATACGCGTGAGGGCGGGTTCCTCTACGACGCGGATGAGTTCGACGCCGACTTCTTCGGTGTATCACCCCGTGAGGCCACGGCGACCGACCCGCAGCAGCGGCTGCTCCTGGAGTCGGCGTGGCAGGTGCTGGAGAGCGCGTCGATCCGTCCGGACTCGCTGCGCGGCAGCGATACCGGAGTGTTCGTCGGTGTGATGTCGCAGGAGTACGGTCCGAGCTTGCTGCACCCGTCGGTCGACGGCACGGACGGGTTTCTGCTGACGGGCAATCAGAACAGTGTCGCGTCCGGCCGCATCGCCTACACGCTCGGGTTCGAGGGCCCCGCGGTCACGGTGGACACGGCGTGCTCGTCGTCGCTGGTCGGTGTCCACCTCGCGGTGCAGGCGCTGCGCGCGGGCGAGTGCTCGCTGGCGCTGGCCGGTGGTGTCGCCGTGATGTCGACTCCGGGGTTCTTCATCGAGTTCTCCCGGCAGCGCGGTCTGTCCCCGGACGGCCGGTCGAAGTCGTTCGCGGCCGCGGCGAACGGCACGGGCTGGAGCGAGGGCGTCGGCATGCTGGCGCTGGCACGGCTGTCCGACGCCCAGCGGCTCGGCTATCCGGTGCTCGCTCTCGTACGGGGCAGTGCCATCAACCAGGACGGCAAGAGCAGCCAGCTCAGCGCGCCGAACGGGCCGGCGCAGCAACGGGTGATACGGCAGGCGCTGGCCTCGGCCCGGCTGACTCCGTCCGATGTGGACGTCGTGGAGGCGCACGGCACCGGAACGGTCCTGGGGGACCCGATCGAGGCGCAAGCCGTCATCGCCACCTACGGCCAGGACCGGGAATCCCCGCTGTGGCTGGGATCGTTGAAGTCGAACATCGGCCATACGCAGGCGGCTGCCGGTGTCGGCGGCATCATCAAGATGATCATGGCGATGCGTCACGGCGTGCTGCCCCGGACGCTGCACGTGGACGAGCCGACCCCACACGTCGACTGGTCGGCGGGCTCCGTCGAACTGTTGACCGAGGCCCGGCCGTGGCCCGAGCTGGAGCGGCCACGGCGGGCAGCCGTGTCGTCGTTCGGCATTTCCGGTACGAACGCGCACGTCGTCCTGGAAGCGGTGCCGGCCGCGGAGCCCGCGGGCCCCGTCGAGGCGGCACCGGTTCAGGTGCCGTACCTGGTGTCGGCCAAGACGCCTGACGCGCTGCGGGCACAGATCGGCAGGCTCCGGCACCACCTCGACCAGCACCCTGGGCTCTCGCCCGCCGACGTCGGGCTCTCCCTCGCCGAGCGCTCCCAGTTCGCGCACCGGGCGGCGCTTCTCGGTGACACGACGCTGGCCGAGGGCCAAGCGGGCCGTGGCGGTCTGGCGTTCCTGTTCACCGGCCAGGGCTCGCAGCGCGCAGGCATGGGCCGGGAGCTCGCCGAGACGTACCCGGTGTTCCGTGAGGCGCTGGACGCCGCACTCGCGGCACTCGGCATCCAGGACGAGTACTTCACCGGCGACCTCGACCGCACCCGCCTCACACAACC
>NZ_JBVJMW010000009.1:262561-328855 GCF_055583985.1 Streptomyces sp. NPDC104313 | reverse complement strand
CACCCGCCGAATACGAAACCGCCCACTACCAGAACACACAAAAACAGCAGGTCACAGCCACAATCTAGAGTCTCTACCGAACCCGGAACGGTTCAGTTCGCCCTGTAGGCGCCGGGTGGCGACACTGGTCCGCCGGCCCGGGTATCCGCCCCAGGCTCCGCGTCGATCCAGCCGTGCGAGAGCGCGACCTGCACGAGGCCTTGGCGGACCTGCAGGATCTGCTCGGAAGTCACGGTCGGGGCGGTACGGAGCACGGTCTCGGTGATTTCCTCGATGTACTCCTTCACGGAGAGCACGTCGCACAGTCCCTCCTCCGGGAGGAGGCCCGAGGGACCGGCCGGAGCCGAGGATGACCTCGCCGGAAGCGGAACCGGGCGCTCACGCTCGGCGCTCCCGTTCTGCATGCGTACCCTGCTGGCCTTGAGGCCGCGGTCGCCTTCCTCGATGTCGAACTCGACCTTCATGCCCGGACCGAGCAGTCGTTTATCGAAGGCGAGGTCATTGACGTGAATGAACACATCCTCGCCACCATTGTCCGGTGCGATGAATCCGTAACCTCGGAACTCGTCGAACCGAAGAACTTTTCCAACAGCCACTGAATTCCCCACTCACCCAAAAGCGCACTTACCTCCACCGTGCGCAACTGCGCCCGACAGTACCTCGCACAGGGTCCACGCACAACGTTTTCGTAAGGGGGTAGTGCCAAGCCCAAGGATCGTCTACTGACGTCCTCCCGGCCATTACCGGCGCCTGTCACCGGGACGGCAGGCCAGTGGCCCAGCAGCAAGCGTTTCGGTCAGCGAGCGGGCCCGCGCGTCCTCCTCCAACATAGCCCGATTCGGCCTCCGGTTCGGTGACATGGTGGTGTCAGAGTTCCCTCTCCGCACCGGCCGGAGACAGATCCTGAGCGCCGCAGAAAAGGACGCGCCGCAGTGCGGGCGGCTGAACGTGGTGCGAGGAATGTCCCGATGACGTCTCGCACTCCGGGAACACACACTATGTGTGCCGACCTTCGACCGTGGCCCATCAGCGTGCAGGCCCTGTCGCGGGCGATGTTCATGTCCCGATGCGGCACGGCCGCCTGCCTGATCGACCTCGGAGGAGAGAATCCGAGGAGAGATAAGGGGGCGCCTGCCCGGCCGGTACGCTGCCGGGGTGACGGAGCGCATCGAGCAGGACGGGCGACGGCCGGCGAACGACGGGCCGAAGGCCGCTGCTCGTAACCGGGCCGCTCTGGTCGCCGCCGCCCGGGAGGTCTTCGCGGAGCATGGTCTGGAGGCGCCGCTCTCCGCGATTGCGCGCAGGGCCGGGGTTGGGCAGGGCGTTCTCTACCGGCACTTCCCCGACCGGAGTGCCGCGGTGGCAGCGGTCCTGGAGGAGAACGTGCGGCAGGTCGAGCAGGCTGCCGCGGACGAGGACGCCGCCTTCGACGCCGTGCTCGGTGTGCTGACGTGGCATCTTGCCGAATCGGCGGCTTTTATCGGCCTTCTGCACGCCGACCGGGCCGGAGACCGCTCGGGCATCCGCGCGCACGCCCTTGCCCTGTCCGAGCGGGTGGAGCGTGCTCTGCGCAAGCACCTCCCCCGCGGTCATCGACTGAGTGCGGGGGACGACCTCGTCCTCTCGGTCGCCATGGTCTCCGCCGCCGTCATCGGCCCCACTCGCGAGGAGCGCGAGCACCGGGCACTGGCCGCCTGGCGGTTGCTCGGCGTCGAGGTGGGGCCGGTGCGCGCCTTCGGCGGCTGAGCCGAGGTCCGCGTCAGCCGCCGTTGGACTGCCGAATGCCTTCCGCCGGCGCGTCGAAGGTGTACAGATAGCCCCCGGCGGGACCGCTGACGGTCATGTACGCCTTGGTACCGCCGGGTGTGATGGCCACGTTCGTCGCCGACTCCAGGCCTTCGACCCGTGAGGGAATCTCCACCGTCGCCAGCCGCTCACCGTGCCGGTCGTACACAGCCATGGCCGCCCGGCCGTGCAGCCCCTGGTAGAGGTTGCCGTCCGCGTCCACGGCGATCGAGTCGGTCTGGGCGAGTCCGCCGTCCACGCGGATGGCGGTGTGCCGGGACGTCACCCCGTCCTTCTCGTCGAGCCGCAGATAGGAGATGCGGTTCTCGGTGAGCTCGCTGAACCACAGCCCTCGGTAGTCCGCGTCGAAGGAGACCCCGTTCGGCGCGGCCAGGTCCTTGGCCAGAACGGTGGCCCTGCCGCCCTCCCGGTCGATCCGCACCACACGCCCGTGGGCCTTGCCCTCGGACAGACCGCGTGAGTCGCTGACGTACAGGTTGCCCTCCTGGTCGAAGGCGATGTCGTCGGGGTTCATCAGCGCTCCGTCGACCTCGCCGGAGAAGAAGGTCCGCGGGTCCCCGCCGTCGGGGGCCAGGCTGACAACCTCGCCGTGCGTGAAGTCGCTGAGGTAGAGACGTCCGTCGTACGGGCTGAACTGTGCTGAGGTATAGGCCCCTTTGGCGTCGGTGTGGACCGCCCGGGACGTCTTCTTCGCGACGTCGACGCGTATGACCTTGGGCTTGCCCTCGGGCGCCGTGACGTCGACGACGATCAGGCCGCCGTCCTCGCCGAACACAGGACCCTCCAGCAAGGTCATTCCGGTCTCGCCGTGCACCTGGGTCAGCTGCATGACCTTCTGCGCCCGGATGGTCCTGCCCGCGGTGACCGAGGCCGCCTCTCCCTCGGAATCGCCGCTCTCCGTGCCGCATCCGGTGAGGATCAGCGCGCCGATGGTGGCGAGCGCGGAAAGAGACCGGGCTGAAAGTCGCTGCATGGGGGGATCACTCTTCCTGTCCGGTGGGCGGGTTCCTCGGGTGTGAGTACACGGCCTGCGGGGAGGCGGAACGCCCCTGGCCGAATGCCGCCGTCCCACCTGAGCTTCAACCGGACATGATTGTCCGGTAGTTGCTACCGTAGCGGACGGCCGCCCGACCGGGGCCGCCCCACCCCTTCCGGATCGAGGACCCCCACATGACGACTCCTCAAGCACCGGCTACCCACGAGCTCGCCGCACTGAGGCAGCGCTACCGACTCGAACGCGAACGGCGTGTGCGCCCCGACGGATCCGCCCAGTACCGCGACACGGACGCCGAGTTCGGCTACTACGCGGCGGACCCGTACGCGGAGGGGCCGATCGGGCGCGCCCCTCTCCACGACACCGTCGACGTCGCCGTGATAGGCGGCGGATTCGGCGGCATCCTCACCGGGGCACACCTGCGGCAGCAGGGGGTCGATCGCGTCCGGATCATCGAGAAGGGCGGTGATTTCGGCGGGACCTGGTACTGGAACCGGTACCCGGGCGTCCACTGCGACGTCGAGTCCCACGTCTATCTGCCGATGCTCGACGAGACCGGTTATGTACCGGAGTGGAAGTACGCCCCCGGTGACGAGATCCGCCGCCACGCGGTGCGGATCGCACGGACGTTCGATCTCTACGCGGATGCGCTGTTCTCCACCGGAGTCACCGCACTGACCTGGGACGAGGCTTCCGAGACGTGGATCGTGGCCACGGATCGCGGCGATACCTTCCGGGCCACCTATGTCGTCAACGCCACCGGCACCCTCACCGACCCGAAGCTTCCCGGGATCCCCGGCATCGAGGACTTCGCCGGCCACACGTTCCACACCTCGCGGTGGGACTACGCCTACACCGGCGGCACCCCCCAGGGCGGCATGACCGGACTCGCGGACAAGCGGGTGGGTATCGTCGGCACCGGGGCCACCGGCATCCAGGTCATCCCGATGCTGGCCGAGGACGCCGCACACCTTTACGTCTTCCAGCGCACCCCCTCCACTGTGGACGTGCGCGGCAACCGCCGCACCACCGCCCCGGACGTGGGCGCCGACCGCGCGGGCTGGGCCCGGGGACGGCGGGAGAACTACCTCCGCATCGTCTCCGGCGAGAGTGCCGAGCAGGATCTCGTGGCGGACCGGTGGACGGCGTCGGCGGGCCTGCTGGAGAAACTCCTGCCGAGCTTCCGGCGGCAGGGCGACCGGCAGGCCTTCGAAGCCGCCTACGAGGCAGCCGACGCCGCCAAGATGAACGAGCTCCGCGCCCGCGTCGGACAGACGGTCACGGACCCTCGGACGGCGGAGCAGCTCAAGCCCTGGTACCGCTACGCGTGCAAGCGTCCCACCTTCTCCGACCTGTACTACCCGGCGTTCAACCGCGACAACGTCACGCTCGTCGACACCGCGGACACCCACGGCATCGAGCGCGTCACCGCGCACGGCGTCACGACCGGCGACGCCACCTACGAACTCGACTGCCTGATCTTCGCCACCGGGTTCAACGTCGGAACCTCCGGCATCCACTCGGGCAAGCTCCCGGTCCACGGCCGGGACGGCGTCCAACTGCTGCACAGCTGGGCGCGGCAGGGCCCGCGCACCCTCCACGGCTTCACGAGCAACGGCTTCCCCAACCTCCTGCAGATGGGGCCCCTCCAGAACGCCAGCAGCGTCAACTTCACCCACATCCTGGACGAGCAGGCCATCCACGCCGCCGCCCTCATCGCTGCCGCGGAAGCCGGCGGCGCCCTCATCGAACCCTCACCCGAGGCCGAGGACGCCTGGATCTCCGTACTGGCCGAGGGCGCGCCCGACCACGAGTGGTTCCATGCCGAGTGCACCCCCGGCTATTACAACCGTGAAGGGCGCGGCCGGCCCAACGGCCCCCTCGCCTATCCGCACGGGGCCGTCGCCTTCCACGAGCTCCTGGAACGTTGGCGCGACGAGTCCATGGCGGAGGTCCTCCGGAGCAGGACCGTCCTCCCCACCTGACGCGGCTCGGCCCGCCCGCTCCGCAACCGCCTCTCCCACCCCCCTGCCCTCGCAGTGCCGGAAGGACCTTTCCATGACCGCACCCGTATCCGAGCCGGACATCGCCTCTCGCGCCCGGCGGAGCGTGATCGTCACCGGGGCCGCGTCCGGCATCGGCCGGGCCGCCGCTCTGGCCTTCGCCGCGCGGGGCGACCGCGTCCTGGCGGCCGACCTCGACGCGGCCGGGGTCGAGGAGACCGTGCGGAGGATCACGGCCGCCGGGGGCGTCGCACTGGCGACCGTCGGGGATCTGGCCGAGCAAAGGATGGTGGACACGGTGGTGGCCCGCGCGGTGGCGGAGTTCGGCGGGATCGACGTCCTGGTCAACAACGCGGGCGTCATGGACCGTATGTCGGCGGCGCACGAAACCGACGACGCCGAGTGGAACCGGGTGTTGCGCGTCGACCTCACGGCTCCCTTCCTCCTCACCCGCGCCGTACTCCCCCACATGCTGACCACCGGCGCCGGATGCCTGGTCTTCACCGGCTCCGAGGCCGGCCTGCGCGGCGCCGCCGCCGGCGCCGCGTACACCGCCGCCAAGCACGGGATCACCGGGCTGGTGAAGAACCTCGCGGTGATGTACCGCGAGCAGGGCATCCGGGCCAACATGATCGCGCCCGGCCCCACCGCGACCGGCATGGGCGTCGACACCCGCCCCGACGCGCACGGCCCCTCCGTCGTCAGGGGCCTCATCGGCGCGAACATCGGCCGTATCGGCTCGGCGGACGAACAGGCCGCTGCCATCGTCTGGCTCGCGTCCGGTGCGGCCTCCTTCGTCAACGGCGCCGTCCTGCCCGTCGACGACGGCTGGTCAGCCGTCTGACGCGGTCCGGCCGAAGCCTCACGTCATGCGTCGTGCTTCGTCACGGGCGGGCCGCGTCAGAGACGAGGAGCCACGGTCGGCGGTCAGGGCAGGAGCTCTACGTATCCGTCGGTTCCGTGCACGCGGATCCGCTGCCCGTCCCGGATCCGCCGGGTGGCCCGCTCCACGCCCACGACGGCCGGCAGGCCGTACTCCCGGGCGATCACCGCGCCGTGGGTCATCAGGCCGCCGACTTCCGTCACCAGGCCCACGATTCCGACGAACAGCGGCGACCAGCTGGGGTCCGTGAAGGTCGTGACCAGGATGTCGCCCGCTTCGAGGTCGGCCTCCGCCATGTCGAGGATGACGCGGGCCCTTCCCTCGACGGTCCCGGCGGACACCGGCAGGCCGGTCAGCGCGCCGGACGGCACGTCGTCGCGCCGGTACGCGCCGGTGACGGCCTCACCGTCCGACGTGAGGACCCGGGGCGGGGTGAGCGCCCGGTAGGACCGGAACTCCTCCTTGCGCCGCTGGATGAGCTGCTCGTCCGCCCGGTTGGACCGTACGGCCTCGTGGAGCTCCTGGAACGTCAGGTAGAAGGCGTCCTCCTTCTCGGGAAGCACGTTGTCCCGCACGAGTCGCTCGGCCTCCGCCAGCAGGGCCTGCTTGTAGACGAAGTAGCGGCTGACGATGCCGTACTTCGGATACTCCCGGTATCCGATGAAGGTTCTGACGCGGTCGATCATCCGCTGGGTCTCGTCGGCCTTCCGGTCCCCGTCGGGCAGGGCCCGCAGCCGTGACAGCACGTCCTGTTCCTTCTGCCGGGCCTTCTGCCGGCCTTGTTCGAAGCGCTGCTCGGCGACGCCCGGCCCGAAGTTCCGCACGTTGTCGAGGATCACGGGAACGAGCGTGGTGGGGCGCTCGCGCCATCGTGGCCTGGTGATGTCGATCTCGCCGACGCAGCGCATGCCGTACCGGTCGAGGTAGGTCTCGATGGCCTCGCGTGCCTCGCCGCCGCCCTCGGTCCTCGCCAGCTCGTCCAAAAAGCCGGCGTCCTCAAGATGTTCGGCGTCCCGCAGGAAAGCCACCACCTCCGGCAGCGGGCGGATCACGTCCGCGACATCGAGCAGCGCCAGTCCCATCTCCGACGTGATGTTGTCGGGGGCGGACAGCGTCAGCGCGTCCGCGGCGTTCTTCTCGCCCAGCCACTCCCGCAGCTTGTCGTTGAGCCACCATGTGGCGTCCATCCCCGCCATGAGCGCCCGCATGCTCAGCGGATCGGCCAGAACCCGCTTGTGCTCCTCGAAGGCCTCCAGCAGGAAGTCGAACAGGGCCGGACCCTTCTTCGTCCGGATGTCACGTTCCAGGGCGGCGATGGATGTCCGGCTGCGCTCGATCAGTTCGGTGACGACGGCCGGATCGGTCTCGACCGGGGCGGGGACACCGGTGGACGGCGGCCCGACGGGAGCCGCGTCCGGGAGCGAGGGGACGAAGCCGTCGCGTTGGAGGACGGTCTCCAGGGCGTCCCTGACCAGCGGATCGCCCTTCCCCATGACGTCCAGGAGGCCATCGCGGCTCGTGGGCGATGCCAGTCGCGGGGTGACGTCGACGAACAGCCGACCGCCGGCCTCGTGCATCGGCACCATGGCCGTCAGCTGCCACATGGAGACCCCGAGGGGCATCATGGCGTCGGTCATCATCTGCTGGTGGCCGACGGAGACGTAGACGTGATTCCCCTCGTCGCCGTTCTCGATGACGGGGAGGGGGAAGAGGGTGGTGATCGGCCGGCTCTGGACGATCCGGAAGTCGTCGTCGACCAGGCACCATTCGATGTCCTGCGGGCGGCCGAAGTGCGCTTCGATCCGGCGGCCGAGCCCTACGAGGCGGACGGCCTGCTCATCCGTCAGCGCCGGCCGCTCGCGCTGTCGTGCGTCGACCGCCACTTCCCGCGTACCGCCGGCGGGCAGGGCATGGATGGCGAGCTCCTTGGCGGCGATGGTCCTGGTGGCGACTTCGCCGTCCCGTACCGTGAAGACGTCCGGGTTCACCAGACCGGAGACCAGTGCCTCACCGAGTCCGAAGCCGGCGTCCACGGTGGCGACCTTCCGGTTGCCGGTGACGGGGTCTGCCGTGAACAGGATGCCGGACGCGTGCGGGAAGACCATCCGCTGCACGACCACGGCCATGTGGACCGTACGGTGGTCGATTCCGTTCCGTTGTCGGTAGATGACGGCCCGCTCGGTGAACATCGAGGCCCAGCACCGGCTGATGTGCTGGAGGACCGCGTCCGGCCCCAGGACGTTCAGATACGTGTCCTGTTGGCCGGCGAAGGACGCCGTCGGCAGGTCCTCCGCCGTCGCGCTGGACCGGACGGCGTAGGCGGCTTGCTCACCGAACCGGACGAGCGAGCCAGTGATCGCCGCCGCGATGGCGCCCGGGACGGCGGTCTCCTCGATGACGCGGCGAATCCGTGCGCTGAGCGTGCGAATCGTTTCCCGGTCCTCCGGGTTCAGCCGCGACAGCTCATCGAGCCGATCGTCGATCGACGGGACTTCCGCCATGGCTCGCCGGAAGGCGTCCGTCGTCACGCAGAAGCCGTCCGGCACGCGAATGCCCTCGATCCGCGACAGTCCGCCCAGGTGCGCGCCCTTGCCACCGACGGCCGCGCCTCGCGTCTCGTCGACCTCTTCGAGGTCCAGCACGTACTGGTCCGTCATCGCGACACCTCCGGGGCCGTCGTGTTCCGTTGCACTGTGGTGGCCGATCGGACCACCGGCGCCTCGCGCTCTGTCGAACCTCTTGTCGGACACGTACTCATTCCTGGTTGTCTCTTCTCTGACGAATGAACCGGCAGACCCTCCCGGTCGGCCTGCACACGTCGTGCCGCCGTTCCGCAGGTGGTGGCATCGGCCCGAGGATTCTGCGCCGTCACCCGGGTCTTGCCGCAAGCCCCCCGGTGAGCTATAAGTTGAGAGTGGCAAGGAGAGGCCTCTCTTCTTGCCCTTTGTTTTGCCTCTTTGCCTCTTGGCGCGGCTTGCCCGGGGCGCGGGGTCGCTCCTCGCGTCGCGGACCTGCCGACATCGGAGCGGCAGCCCGGCAGCGGGCCCGGTCGGCGGGGACGTGGTCGTGCAGGGAACGCTTCGGCGATCTCCCTCGTTCGATCTCCGGCCCACCACCACGAACCGTGAATCCGAGGGATTGTCTTGACCCATGCTTCCGCTGCCGACGCCGTGCACCCGCTCCCGTCGCCCGCCGCTCAGGCGGAGCGCCTGATCGAGCTCGGGGTGCACGAGATCGCGGGAATTCCCGCCGAGGACATCCGCGCGTTCGCCGAAACGGCCGGCCGAAGCCGTGACGTTCTGCTAGCCGTCCATCCGGACCGCGCCCCCGCCTCCGCCCTCGCGCCACTGCTCCTGCGTGACGGCAAGCCCGGCTTCGTCGTCGTCGACATGCCCGACGTCGACCGGTTCGACCCCACCGCGGTAGAGCTTCCCGGGGCGCCTCTCTATTTCGTCGCCGGGCCCGACCGTGGCGACCACATGGCCAACTGGAGCCCGGAGGAGGCGTTGCCCGCCCTCGCCGAGGAGGGCCGCACCCCCTTGGTGCTCACCGAAGGCGTCCACTGGGTCCTGCAACAGCCGGCGGTGCTTGAGCGGAACCTCTGCTTCATGACCATCGGGTCCCGGCTGCGCAAGGCGAACGGAGCCCTGGACGCGCGCACCCCGGCGATCTGGATCAGCAACGGCACCGGGCGGGACGGCAAGGAGCGGCGCAACGCCCCCAAGGTCGGCTGGTGCTGGTGGGGAAACCGCCATACCTGGCTGGGTTTCGCCTCCGCCGCGGGCCGCGAGGTCCAGTAGCACCCGTGCGCCCTGCCCTCGACTCTCCTCGCGGGGGTTCCGCTGATGATTGACGGAGTGCCAAATCTCTTGCACAGCAAGGGGTTTGGCAACTTCGCGTCAACGCCTGCGCACTTTGAACACTGTGGTGACGAAGTATGGACGCCGCCGGTAGAAGCCTCCTCCTGTTCTCGGCGCAGCCACCGGAGCCCCGTCCGGACGAAGTGCTGCCCCACCGCACGAGCCGAACGTTCACCCCCGGGCGCCGGGTGGCCCCACCCACCGCCGCGACGTGCCCCTCGCCGCGAGGGGCCAGGAGTCACAGCCAACCTCACCGTTCCCGAGGACGGTGCGTACGCCTTCCGCCTGACCAGCGACGACGGTTCGCGGTTGCGGATCGACAGCTCGGCCGTCCTCGATCACGACGGGCTGCACGGCGCGGAGCCCAAGGACGGTTCGGTGAATCTGACGGCAGTTCATCACCCGCTGCGAATCGACCACTTCGACCGTACCGGCGGCCAGCAGGTCACGCTCGAATGGAAGCCACCCGGCGCCGGTGACTTCGCCGTCGTTCCGAACTCCGTGCTGAGCACCGACGCCGACGTCGTACGAGTGACGGCGCCTTCGGCCTGCTCTACCGGGACGGCTACTTCTACCTGAACCTGTCCGTGGCGATCGACCTGGGCGGGGCGACGACCGACCCGCAGCCCGTACCGAACCGCGGTTCGACGATCAAGGTGAACAAGGAGACCGGCGAGGTCGACTACATCGCCGGGGGCCTGCGTACACCCAACGGCATCGGCTGGGGCCCGGAGGACGACATGTTCGTCCTCGACAACCAGGGCGGCTGGCTGCCCTCCTCGAAGCTGATCCACATCAAGCAGGACCGCTTCTTCAACCACCGCACCAACCCGTCGGGCCCCTTCGACGCGAAGCCGGTGACCAAGCCGGTGCTGTGGTTGCCGCAGAACGAGATAGCGAACTCCCCCAGTACGCCTCTACGGTTGGACGAAGGCCGGTTCGCCGGGCAGATGCTGTTCGGCGACGTCACCTACGGCGGCATCCAGCGCGCTTACCTGGAGAAGATCGACGGCGAGTACCAGGGGGCGGTCTTCCGCTTCACCCAGGGCCTGGAGGCGGGGGTCAACCGGTTCAGCATGGGCCCGGACGGCGCGATCTACGTCGGCGGCCTCGGCGCGGGCGGCAACTGGGGCCAGGAGGGCAAGCTGACCTACGGGCTCCAGAAGCTCTCCCCCAGCGGCGACAAGGCCTTCGGTATCCTGGCGATGCGCGCGAAGCCCGGCGGCTTCGAACTGGAATACACCGAGCCGCTCTCCGAGGAGACGGCCGCGAAACTCGCCGAGAGCTACCGGGTCGAGCAGTGGACGTACGCCCCGACCCCTGGCTACGGCGGCCCCAAGATCGACGAGGAGTCCCTCGACGTCGGTGCGGCCACCCTTTCCGAGGACCGCAAGAAGGTCACACTGACCATCCCCGGGCTCAAGGCGAACCGTGTGGTCCACGTCCGCTCGCCGCGCCCCTTCAGCTCCGCCGACGGCACGGAGCTGTGGAGCACGGAAGCCTGGTACACCCTCAACTCCCTGCCCGGCGAGCAGCCCCCGGCCACCCGGTACGAGGCGGAGGAGGCCGCCCTCAGCGGGGGCGCGGGCTTCGACACCGAGCACGCGGGCTACTCGGGCGGCGGCTTCGTCGACAACTTCGGCAACGAGGGAGCGGCGGTCACCTTCGATGTGGAGTCCGGGAAGACGGGAACCCACGACGTGGGTCTGCGCTACTCCAACGGACCCGATCCGGGGCCCGGCACCAAGACGGTGAGCGTCCACGTCAACGGGGAGAAGGTCCGGCAGACCAAGCTGCTGTCGACCACCGACTGGAAGACCTGGTCGACGGGGACGGAACGGCTGGAGCTGCGCGAGGGCCGCAACACGATCACCTACTCCTACGACAGCGGGGACACCGGCCATGTGAACCTGGACATGATCACCGTCCACCCCCAGGGCGCCCGCGTCCAGCTCTTCGACGGCACCGACCAGGCGGCCTGGCAGCATCCGGACGGCCGCACACCCAAATGGCCGGTGAACAGCGGGGAGATGGAGGTCGCCGGCGGGGACCTGCGCACCAAGCAAGGCTTCCAGGATTTCCGTGCGCACGTCGAGTTCCGGCTACCGAACCTCCCGCCGGACGTGACCGGCCAGGACCGCGCCAACAGCGGCGTGCATCTGCTGGAGCGCTACGAGATGCAGATCCTCGACTCGTACGGCGACACCACGCTCGCCGACAACGAGGCCGGGGCGATCTACACGAAGAAGGCCCCGGACGTGAACGCCGCCACGGCCCCGGAGACCTGGCAGAGTTACGACATCACCTTCCGCGCCGCCCGCTTCGACACCTCGGGCGCGAAGACGCAGGACGCCCGGGTCACCGTCGTGTGGAACGGTGTCACCGTCCACGACGACGTGGCCGTCGATGGCACGACCGGCGGCGGAGCGGCCGAGGGTCCGACGGCCGGGGCGATCAAGCTCCAGGATCACGGCAGCAAGGTCCGCTACCGCAACGTGTGGGTCGAGCCGCTCACCTAGGGGCCTCCCGTCCGGGACGATGCCGGGCTCGACGTACCGGTTTCGGGGTGGCAGCGGCCGACTGTCACCCCGGAGCCGTCCGCACCGGCGCTCCCGCCGCGCGCCGCACCGCTTCTGGTCCCGCCGCCGGTTCCGTGCCCGGCGGGGCCACCGCAATAGTGCGCCCGTGAGTCTCACCGCGCAGCGTCCGCCGCTGCTCCTCGACGTCGAACTCCGTCAGGCCGCGGCTCTCCGGCAGGAGACAACCACCAGGAACGGCCACAGCGCCTGGGCGAACGTCACCACACGCTCGGCGACGCCGGGCGCCCCCGCGCTCTGCAGTTCCGCCAGGAACCACAGAGCGCTCGCGCACATCAACGCGCTCGCGACGAGCGACACATCGAGCCTCAGCCCCCACGGCACCGGCCTGCCGTTCCGGACCGCGGCCAGGGGCGGCCACACCGCCAGCAGCACGAGGCCCGCAGTGGAAACGGCCCCGTGCTCCAACGCCCCGCCGTCGCTCGGAGCGGGCACCAGCGTCAGGGCCAGTGCGCACAGTCCGCCGCCGGCCAGGGCCACCCGCCCTGCGGACGCCGCCGGGCGGAGCGCGTACGCCGTCACCACGTAGCACGTCCCCAGCACCAGCAGTATCCCTGTCATCAGCCAGTAGCTGGCGGCACCGTAGGAGGCCAGCACGCTCAGGGTCTGCGTCGCGGGGTCGTACGCCGGTCCTTGGCGCAGCTGCGCAATCATCCAGGAGCCGACCAGAAGGACGGGGGCGCATCCGGAGGAGACCAAGGCCCACCAGGGAGCAGATCGCATCAGGTCAGCATAAATGTATAGATATCGCCCTACGCTAACTTCCGCCTGCTTTCAGTCGGCCGCGTCACCGGCCACGCGGGGACGCCCGGCAGCCAGGTCCTGACACCGGGCAGATCCACGTACTCACCCATCGTTCCGGGCCTCTCCGGGGCAGTCGCCCTTGCCGTCCCCATCTCCGTCCAGTCTGCGCCGTGGTCCCGTGGGGCGCCATGCGGAGCCCGTGCGGTTCGCGTCCGTGGGGCCTCGGCGAGCGGTGGCCCCCGGCCCTTCCCCGGCCCGTCGAAGAGATTTCGAGGAGTTTTCGGGCGACGATGTCGAGAACCCGTATCCGTCTCCGTCCCTGTAGTGGAAGCGGCCACAACGGGCCGCACAGCACCGAGGAGCGACATCATGGCCAAGTACCTTCTGCTCAAGCACTACCGTGGAGCCCCGGCCGCGGTCAACGACGTACCGATGGACCGATGGACGCCCGAGGAGATCTCGGCGCACATGCGGTACATGCAGGACTTCGCGGACCGGCTGGAGAAGTCCGGGGAGTTCGTCAACGGCTCGGCGCTCGCCCCCGAGGGCGCGTGGGTCCGGTACGACGGCGAGGGCCGCCCGCCGGTCACCGACGGACCGTTCGCCGAGACCAAGGACCTCATCGCCGGCTGGATGATCATCGACGTCGACGGCTACGACCGCGCCGTCGAGCTGGCCGGCGAACTGTCGGCCGCTCCGGGAGCGGGCGGGAAGCCCATCCACGAGTGGCTGGAGGTCCGCCCGTTCCTGTCCGCGCCGCCCACCGTGACGGAGTGACGCCACGATGAACGAGGCCCTCCTTCGGAGCCTCACTCCGAGCGTCCTCGGAATCCTCGTCCGCCGCGGAGCAGACTTCGCGGCGGCCGAGGACGCCGTGCAGGACGCCCTGGTCGAGGCGGTCCGCGTATGGCCGGACGAGCGACCGCGGGACCCGAAGGGCTGGCTGGTCACCGTGGCCTGGAGGCGATTCCTCGACGCGACCCGGGCGGAGACCTCCCGGCGGCGGCGGGAGGACCTCGTCGAAGAGGAGCCCGCGCCCGGACCCGTACCGGCGGTGGACGACACGCTCCAGCTCTATTTCCTGTGTGCCCACCCGTCGCTGACGCCGTCGTCCGCCGTCGCGCTCACGCTGCGCGCCGTCGGCGGGCTCACCACCCGCCAGATCGCCCGGGCCTATCTGGTGCCCGAGGCGACCATGGCGCAGCGCATCAGCCGGGCGAAGCGCACCGTCTCCAGCGTGCCGTTCGATCAGCCCGGCGATGTCGCCACCGTGCTGCGCGTCCTCTATCTGGTCTTCAACGAGGGCTATTCCGGCGATGTCGACCTCGCTGCAGAGGCGATCCGGCTCGCCCGGCAGCTCGCGGCAGCGATCGACCACCCGGAGGTGGCGGGGCTGCTCGCCCTCATGCTGCTCCACCATGCCCGCCGCGCCACCCGGACCGCGCTCGACGGAAGCCTGGTGCCGCTCGCCGAGCAGGACCGGGGCCGCTGGGACACCGGGGCGATCGCCGAGGGCGTCGAGATCCTGCGGGCGGCCCTCGCCCGCGACCGGCTGGGCGAGTTCCAGGCCCAGGCCGCCATCGCGGCGCTCCACGCCGACGCGCCGACCGCCGGGGAGACCGACTGGGTGCAGATCGTCGAGTGGTACGACGAGCTCGCGGGCCTGACGGACAGCCCGGTCGTCCGGCTCAACCGTGCGGTGGCCGTCGGCGAGGCCGACGGGCCACGCGCCGGGCTGGCCGAACTCGCCGCACTGAGCGACACGTTGCCGCGCCGTACGGCGGTGGCGGCGTATCTCCACGAGCGCGACGGCGACCTGCCGACGGCGGCCCGGCTGTACGCGGAGGCTGCCCATCAGGCTCCCACGCTCGCCGAGCGTGACCACCTCACGCGCCAGGCCGCGCGGCTCAACGCCGGCCTCCGGCGCTGACGGATCGACCGCGCCCACCGCGTCCGGAGGTGGTGAACGGCCGGTCCGGCGTACACCTCGGGCGCGGCAACAAGGCATCTCCAGCCAAGGGTTGGCGAGGACGGCCTCCAGAACTCCGCACCGCACGCGCGCGGATCGCCCTCGGCTCGGCAGCTCCGCGTCCAGGTTCCTCGCGCGGCCCCTGCGGCCCGTCTCGTGCGCCCCGGCGCACCGTCGTGCCGGCGGAGAAGACGGGAGCGCGAGGCTCCTCCCGATATCACGTACGGGTCGGCGGGCTTCCGCGACAGCGCCGGCGCCGTCGCCCGGCGAAGAATCGTACAGCCGAGCGAGTTGATCACTCGATCGTGACTTCCGCCCCTTCGGCGCCCGGTGCGTCGCGATGCTGTGAGACGGGCGCGCGACCTGCGCCGTCGGCAGTTCCGGGGTGGGGAGTGGCATGACGCGAGAAGCGGGACGTTACGGGGAGCTGGACGAACGGGTGGTCCTGCTCGTGGCGGGGGCGGCCGATCTGGCGGTGAGCGCGGCAGGGTCGGCTCTGGAAGCGGTACGCGGGCTGCTGCGCCGCTCGGACGCCGCAGAGCTGGCGGCGGAGGCCGAACACGAGCTGACGGCGCGCGGGCGCCTGGTGCTGGACCGGTATTCCGCCCCGCCGCCGGCCCATCTGGAGCTGCTCGCCCGGCATGCCGTCGCCCGGCGGGCCGCCGATGACGTCTGACCGGTGGGACGCGGCCGCGTTCAAGGCCCGGGTCGATGAGGTGCTGCACCCGTTCGTCGCCCGGGAGGCCGATCTGTTCGCGGCGATCGACCCGGTCCTGGCCCCGGTGGCCGCGCAGGTGGAGGCGGTCGTCGCGGACGGCAAACGGCTGCGGGCGGCGTTCTGTTACTGGGGCTGGCGGGCGGCGGGGCAGCCGGACAGTGCCGCGCTGGTGCGGGCGGCGGCCTCCCTGGAGCTGATCCACGCCGCCGCTGTCGTACACGACGATCTCATCGACGACAGCGCTCTGCGACACGGCCGCCCCACCGCGCACATCGCTCTGCGCGGGGCCGTGCGCCGTCGCCCGCGTTCCGTCGCCGCCGCCAGGTCGCTGGCGATGCTGGTGGGCGATCTGCTGCTGGGGATGGCCGGGGAGCTGTTCACCACCAGCGGTCTGCCCGTCGCCTACCTGGGCCGGGCCCGCCCGTTGTGGACGGTTCTGGGCCGGGAGCTGATCGCGGGCGAGTGCCTGGAGATCCTGCGCACCGGAGCGGTGCCTGACACCGAGACCTCGCTGAAGGTCATCCGGTACAAGACCGCCAAGTACACCGTCGAACAGCCTCTGTTGATCGGCGGCGCCCTGGCCGGGGCCGGCGGTCGGCTGCGCGAGGGCTACTCCGCCTACGGGCTGCCGCTGGGCGAGGCCTTCCAGCTGAGGGACGATCTGCTCGGGCTGTTCGGAGACCCCCGACGCACCGGCAAGGCCAACACCGACGACGTGTGCGGCCACCGGCCCACGGCCCTGCTGGCGGAGACCTGGCGAGTGGCAGGTGAGGACGACCGTGACCGGCTCCGGACCCTTCTGGGCCGGCGTGATCCGGACGAGGACGGGCTGCACGCGGTGCGCGCGGTCATGCGCGGGCTGAAGACCCCCGGCCTCGTCGAAGACATGATCACGGCGCGCGTCGAGGAAGCCCTCGACGCCCTCCATGAGCTGGACGTACCGCCGCGTGCGGCGGACGCCCTGACCGCGCTGGCGAACTCGGCGACCGTACGGCTGTCCTGACTCCTCGCCCGCCCGTTCCACACCACACCACACCACACCGAGAACAAGGAAGTCCTTTCGTGACCTGTACCGAGGCTTCGATGAACGCCCTGCGGCAGGACGGCGACGAACTGGCCGACGCCACCGTCGCCGCGCTCTTCGAACGTGGGGAGGTGGGCAAGTTCAACACGCTGATGCGCTACGTCTCGACCGCCGGCGCTCCCCTGCCGGACGGACTGCCCGATGTCGCCCGGGAGTACCTTCAGGCCACAAGTGCCCCGCCGGCCTGGGTCGACTGGGGGGAGATGGAGAAGGCCCGGCTGTTCTTCATCGACAACAACGTGCATATTTCCACCGCGCTGTCGTTCGCCTCCATGCCGGCCTGTTACGTGGTCCCGCACGTGGCCAAGCTCCTTTCCGCCACCCACGGACTGGAGTACCCCTCCAAGCGGATGGCGGAGACCGGCCAGTTCACCGTCCACCTGATGCGTCCCGACGCCTTCGAGGCCGGGGGCCGCTTCATCCCCGCCGCCCAGAAGGTCCGTCTTCTGCACGCGTCGATCCGCCATCACCTCCTGCGCGAGCAGCGGTGGGACACCGACGCACTCGGGACGCCGATCTGCCAGGAGGACATGATCGGCGGGCAGATGTTCTTCTCGCTGCTCGTGCTCGACAGCCTGCACCGCCTCGGCATCCACATGTCGGAGGAAGGCGCGGCGGCCTACTACTACGCGTGGCGGGTGGTCGGCGCGATGCTGGGCGTCAGCCAGGAGGCCGTCCCGCGGTCCCTGGATCAGGCCCGCCAGTTCCTCGACCTGTACATGATCCGGCACATGGGGCCCTCCGAGGAGGGCGCGCTGCTGACCCGGCAGCTCATCGATCTCTACGAGGAGGTCGTGCCCGGGACCCTCTTCGACCCGATCGTCTCCGCGCTCATCCGGCACCTGGTCGGCTCCACCTGCGCCGACTGGCTCCAGGTGCCCCGTACCTCGTGGGACACCGTCGTCAAGGCCGTACCCCACCTTCTGGGCGTCCTGGAGACCATCGAGGACCGGTCGCCCCTCGGCGCCTGGGCCCTGGACCGTCTCGGGCATCTCACCACCGTCCTCGAACTGTCCTCCCTCACCCGCGGACGCGTCATGCACTACGCCATCCCCGAACAGCTCAAGAAGGAGTACGGCGTCTCCCCCGGGGCGTTCCGCTCCCGCCGCTGGAAGCCGCCCGTCGTCACCGTCCCCGGCCACACACCCCACCGTGACAATTAGGTAAGCCTCACCTAACATGCGATGTGTCGTCTTCGGGTCCCCACACGCCGAGAAGCCGGTATCCCCCCTTCTTTCGTTCGCCTCCCGGGAACGGCTCCGTCCAGACGTGCGCCGTGCCCCTCCCCCGAAGGAGACATGCAGCGCATGTCCATGCCCCGCCGCGGCCGCCTGGCCGCTCTCGCCGCCCTGACCGTCGTCTCCGTGGGCGCAGGCGCCCTCGCCGTTCCCGCCTCCGCCGCCCCGGGCGTCCACGCCGCCGCACCGGCGCAAGCCGCGGGCACCACGTCCGCGGCCTCCCCGATCCTGGTGTCCGGTCAGTCCTCGTGGGGCTTCAAGGAGTCCTGGGTCCGCTACATCACGGGCTCCGGCGGTTCGGTGAACGTGGCCGGCGGCGCGACCAAGGACGCGGCCGGACTCATCGGCTATCCCGTCAAGCACGGCTCGGTGGATCCCGCGGGGCGCTCCGCGGACGTGCGCTTCGGCGGCTCGGTCACCTACGCGATGCCCAGCCACGGCATCACCGCCATCACCCTCGCCAACCCGCGCGTCCTCATCAAGGACGGCAGGGGCACACTTCACGTGGACGTGACAACCGATCTCGTCGTCGGTGAGGCCCCGGTCACCACGACGGGCGTGCCGCTCGCCACCCTCACCGCGGCGGCCGGCGCCCTCGACGGATCCGCCCTCGACTGGCGGGGCATCACAGCCGCGGTCACCGCCGAGGGCGCGGAGATCTTCACCTTCAAGGGCCGGCCCATGTACCCGGCCGGCACGGCGCTCGACCCACTCGCCGTCAGCGGCGGCGTCAGCGTCCCCACCCTGACGGTCAGCCAGGTCACCGACCTGGGCGCGGAGAACGAGGTCACGGTCACGGGCAAGGGCTACCGGCCCGGGCGCGGGGTCTACCTGGCCCAGTCCATAGCCATGCCCGGCACCACGTACCCCAGCGTCTTCGGCAACGCCGCGTACGTCCGCCAGGTCGGCGCGGACGGTACGTTCACCGTAAAGCTGAAGCTCACCGAGACATTCACCCCCTCCGGGGCTCCGGTCGTCGACTGCCGGACCACCGCCTGCTTCGTCACGAGCTTCAACTCGCACGACGGCGGCGACCCCACCTGGATGCCCTCCCGGGCCCAGGACGTCGCCCAGCCGCTCACGTTCGGCGTCGAGGTCCCCGCCGCCACCGTCATCCAGCACCCCGCGTCGCGTACCGTCCGCTCGGGCACCACCGCCGCGTTCACGGCCGCCGCGACCGGCGCGGACTCGGTCCGCTGGGAGCTCAGCACCGACCGTGGCGCGACCTGGAGCACCGTCCCCGGAGCCGCCACCACCACCCTGTCGGTCAAGGCCTCAGCCGCGCTCAACGGCCACCGCTACCGCGCCGTCTTCGTCAACACGTCTGGTGAGAGCGCCACTTCGGCCGCCGCTCTCACGGTGTCCGCCGTGCCCGCCCGGATCGTCTCCTTCAACGCCTCTCCCGAGCCGGTCGGCAAGGGCGACAAGCTGAAGGTGGTCGCCACGCTCCAGACCGCCGGCGCCACGGACAACGTCTGGCGGCCGCTGTCCAAGACGCCCGTCGTGGTCGAGTTCCGGACGAAGGGCGGCAAGACCTGGGGCCGGGCCGCCACGGTCAGCACCACCAGCAAGGGCGTCGCCTCGGCATCGGTCACCGCCGTCAAGGACGGCACCTGGCGCGCCCGTTACGCGGGGACCGCCGACCGCGCCGCGGCCGTCAGCACTTCCGACAACGTGGACGTCAAGCTGCGGACCGCCGTCTCCGGCTTCAACGCCTCCCCCGAGCCGGTCCGCAAGGGGCGCACCATCACCGTCAAGGGCACCCTGAGGAGTCTGGACGGCACCTGGAAGAACGCCTCCGGCCAGAACGTGATCATCCTGTTCAAGGCCGACGGCTCCAGCAAGTGGAGCAAGTCGGCGACCGTACGCACCAACAGCAAGGGTGTGTTCTCGAAGGGGTTCACCGCCAAGAAGGACGGCACCTGGAAGGCGCAGTTCACGACCACGTCGTCCCGTCTGGGCACGACCGGCTCCGGCGACCAGGTCGACGTGCGCTGACCCGGGCCACGCTCCGCCCGGCATTCGCGCCGCTGCCCCTCTCCCGTCGTCCGGGAGAGGGGCAGCGGCGGTGGCGGAGGCCGTACCGGTGTTGACCAGGCGGAGGACATCCGGATGTGGTGGTCGGCCCTGTGGGTGCGTTCCCGAATCGGCGCGGCGTTCGCCGGCTGTCAAGCGGCACGGCGCGATGAGGGTGCGTGGAAGGGCAGTCGAACGAGATGGGAGCGCTCCCGTCAACGGCCGAACAGGCGCCACGAGCACATCACCGGTCGAGTTCGCGTCGACGATTGGCCGACTACCGACTTGCGAAGGGTGCGAGCGCCGCCGTGGAAGAAGATCCCGTAACGCTGGTCTAGGCCAGGCCACGTCCGTCCCTCTATCCTCACCTGTAGCCGGTGACACACCAACTCCCCCACCCAGGTTGCCTGCCGGCTCGCACCCCCACTCAACCCCGTTCGAGCAGCCGGGTGACCTCCCCCATTCGCCGCCTCCAGGAGGCCACGGTGAAATTTCGCACCAGAAGCTCGGCGATCATCGGCACGCTCTGCCTCGTCACGTCACTGGCTCTGGCTCTGGCCACGGCGTCGGCCGACGAGCCCGCCGACCCGGTTCAGCCGGTGAACGCGTCCCTGACCGAAGTGGCCAGGGCCCAGGGGCCGTCCGCCGGAACGGCCGGACCCGATGACACGCTGTGGATCGCCGAACGCGCGGGAACCGTAAGAGTCCTGGACGACCAGGGCCTCGGCGCACCCGTGCTCGACATATCCGACGAGACCACCATGGACGGCGAACGCGGCTTGCTGGGCGTCGCGTTCGACAAGAACTTCGCACACTTCTACATCTCGTTCACGGACCTCGAAGGCACCAGCACGGTGGACGAGTTCACTGTGGAGGACGGCCGACTCCAGCCGGAGAGCCGGCGCACCGTCCTCACCCAGACGCAGCCGTACGCGAACCACAACGGCGGGGACATCAAGTTCGGCCCCGACGGCTATCTGTACATCGCCTTCGGCGACGGCGGAGCGGGCGGCGACCCGCACGGCAACGGGCAGAAGCTCGACACACTTCTCGGCAAGCTGCTGCGGATCGACCCGAGCGGAGGCGAGCCGTACGCGATCCCGGAGGACAACCCGTTCGTGGACGACGCGAAGGCGAAGGACGAGATCTGGGCGTACGGGCTGCGCAATCCGTGGCGGTTCTCCTTCGACGCGGGCACGGGCGACCTGCTGATCGGCGACGTCGGTCAGAGCGACTGGGAGGAGATCGACTGGGCTCCGGCGGACAGCGAGGGCGGCGAGAACTACGGCTGGTCCTCCATGGAGGGCACCCACCCCTTCCGGGGCGGCACGGAACCCGCGAACCACGTTCCGCCGGTCCACGAGTACGACCGCACGGGCCTCGGCTGCTCGGTGACCGGCGGATTCGTCTACCGCGGCGACGCGCTCCCGAACCTGCGGGGAAGCTATGTGTTCAGCGACTACTGCGACGGCACCCTGCGTACGCTCCGGATGGAGAACGGCGAGGTGACCGGCGTGGGCGACCTCGGAGTCAGCGGCGGCGAGGTCATCTCGTTCGTCGAAGGCGGTGACGGCGAGCTGTACGTCCTCGGCAGCGGTGGCGCCGTCTCCCGCGTCGACCCCGCGTGACCTGCTGAAGCGCACGGGAGGTCAGCCGCGCGGACCGGTGCCGGGGCCCGCCAATCATGATGATCGGCGGGCCCCGTCCCATGGTCCGGCCGTACGCGAGGGGGCTCGGGCCCTCGCGTACGGCCGGCACCCCGACTCACCGCCCCGAACTGATCACGGGAGGCTCCGCCCGGACGGGGCCGCGCGGTTCGCCCTCTCCGCCCCTTCGCCGCGCTGATGGCCACGACGGGCGTCCCGGTCGAAGATGCCCAGCAGCTCGCACGGCCCGCCCTCGGCGCCGATCGCGTGCGGGAGCATCGTCGGGAACTCCGCCGCCTGGTTCGTCTCGATCCGCAGGCGCCGGTTGCCCAGGAGCAGGATCGCGGTGCCGGAGAGGACGACGAGCCACTCGCGGCCCGGATGCGCGCGCAGACGGGAAGGGTTGTCGGGCGGCGGCTCGGTCATGCGCTGACGAATGACGGTCATGCCGGGTTCCGCCTTGATGGGCCACCTCATCTGACCGTGGGCCCCGTCGATCATCGGGTGGGAGACGATGTCGTCGGAGGCGGTCTCGACCAGCTGGTCCAGGGAGGTGTCCAAAGCGCGGGCGAGAGTGACCAACTGGTCCAGGGCCAGTCGGCGCCGACCGTTCTCGATGCGGCTGAGCGTGGACTGACTGACCTTCGCGCGGGCGGCCAGCTCCTCCAGGGACCAGCCCTGGGCCACCCGCAGGGCGCGGATGCGTTTGCGTACCAGGCTGTCCAGCTCACCGTCTTCTTGCGTCATAGGCATGAGCGTATGCCATGAGGGCAAAGCGCACTTGGTGTCGGACCCCCTGGGGCCTCGTCCCCTTCACCCGGGGCACCCGCGTCGCGGGCGTACGCGACGAGCGTCCGGCACGCCCCGGCCGCACTCGCCCGCGACGTCGTTCGACACCTCGGGACGGGCCGAAGCGGGAGTGCCCGTCACAACCGATCGCTGACGGCGAGGTTCGACCAGCGGGACGGGCCCATGGTCCAACAACCGTGTGACCGGTGAGCCACAACCGATGGTTGTGGGCACCTAGGCTTCAGGGCGTGGACATCGAAGCCGTGCGCACATTCGTCGCCGTCGCGGACACCGGGCAGTTCCAGGAAGCCGCCGTGGACCTGCGCATCAGCCAGCAGGCCGTCTCCAAGCGCGTGGCGGGCCTGGAACGCGTGCTCGGGGTGACATTGTTCGTCCGCACCGCGCGTGGAGCGCTCCCCACTCCGGACGGGCGTGCCTTCCTGCCCCACGCCCGCGAGGTCCTGCGGGCCGTGGAGCGAGCTGCTACCTCGGTACGCCCCGGGGGCCGGGTGCTGCGTGTGGACGTGCTCCACCGGCGCATCGCCCCGGCGCTGGCCGTACACGGCTTCTACCAGGCCCACCCCGGCACGGACCTGGACGTGGTGACGCTGGCGGACGCGCATGTGACCGGGGCGGCCGAGGCGGTGCGGGCCGGCGAGATCGACGCGACCTTCCGCGCCGTGCACGCGGGCGCACTGCCCGGCGGGATCAGCGCCGAACGCGTCCTGGACGATCCGTTGCAGCTCCTCGTCGGACCGCGCCACCCGCTGGCCTCCGCCCGGTCGTTGGCTCCGCGGGACTTGGCCGGGCACCGGATCTGGATCCCGGGCATCAGGCAGGGCACCGAGTGGGCCGCCTACTACGACGGGCTCGCGGAGGGCTTCGATCTGCGTATCGACGCGGTCGGGCCCGACTTCGGGACCGAGGCGCTGATGGACTCGATCGCCGACTCCGCCGCGCTGGCCACACTCGTCGGCTCCCGGGACCGGTACGTGTGGCCGGCCTCGCACGACCTGCGGCGGATTCCGGTCGTGGGTCCGACGCCGGTCTACCCGCACGTGCTCCTGTACCGGACGGGCAACCCGCACCCGGTTCTGGGTGCGCTGCGGAGGTACCTCGCGCAGGTGCGGCCGAAGCCGCCGGGCGACGCGTGGACACCGGGCTGGGCCCGCTGACGCCCGTCGACGACTTCACCGCCCCGATGGCCGTCGGCCCGTGCGGCGAGCGCCCTCGACTCAGGGGCGTTGCGAGGGGACGGGCCGGAGCCCGGGCCAGCGGGCGAGCATCTGCCGGCGCATGCCCGTGCAGAGGGTGCCCAGTCCGCTCAGACCATCGCGGCCGGCAGTCATGCCGCCGACGACACCGAGCCGGTGGACGAGGCGTTGCCGGGCGGTCACGGTGCCCCATTTCCAGTCGCGGACCGGGATCCGGGCCAGGTGATCGGTGCCTGTGCGGTGGGCCCTCCGGACCAGGGCGTCGCCCCGGATCAGCCAGCCGGCGCAGGAGTCGGCGAGGCCGCAGTGGAGTTCGTCGCCGGTCTCGGTGCGCCATGCCGTGCGGTAGGCGGCCTCCGCCCGTTCCAGCAGCGGGGCGGGCGCCGCGGTGACACACCAGCAGGTCGGGAAGCCGATGCGCAGGTAGGCGAGTTCCACCAGCCCGCTGCCCAGTGAGGCCTGTTCGAAGTCGATGAACCGGGTCCCGTCGGCGGTGTGCAGGTCGTTGCCGGGGCACGGGTCGCCGTGGAGCAGGGCGTGCCCGGGCACCCCGGCGAGCCGGTGCACCAGTTCGTCGAGCTCTCCGGGCGCTTCGGGAGGGACGGGAGCGCCGAGAGCCTCGGCCAGCCGGAGGAAGGAGGCGGCGTCGGCCCCGTCCGGACCCTGCCAGCGGGGCAGCACTCCGGCGTGCTCGGGGCGGGCGACGGCATGCAGCCGGGCCAGTGCCGCCGCGTAGTCCACGATCCAGTCGCCGGAGGGGTGTTGGTGGTCCAGATGCTCCAGGACCAGCACCCGGTCCTCGGGGGCGGTGCCCAGCAGTGCGGGCACCACGGCCGGGTCGGCTCCGGCGGCAAGACGCAACGCGGCCAGTTCGCGGGCGTACCGCTCATCGGCGTCGGGACCGTCGACGATCTGCTTCACCACCACCGGCGCCCCGGTCGTCTCCACCCGCCACACCCGTGAGCGCGGGCTGCTGCTCAGCCGTCGGGAACGCCTCGGAGCGCCCAGGCCGGCTCGTAGCCCGTCCCCCCACGGCAGTCGCGATCCCATACGCTCATCCTCGCACGGGGTCCATGTCCTGATCCGTGGGATGCGACACGTGCCCGCGCCCCGAGTCCGGCGTCGGGCCCCCGCGTTGCGGTGGGGGCGTGGCCGGCCCGTACGGTACGGCAGGTGAACGAACCGCTCGAAGCCGTGACCGGCCCCCATGCGGACGAACGTGTCCGGGCCGCGACGATCCGCGTGTTCCTGGCGCTCGCTCCGCCCGACGACGCGAAGGACGAGCTGGCACAGGCGTTGCGCCCGACCTATGACGCCTACCCCCGCATGCGGTGGAACCGCGTCGAGGACTGGCACATCACCCTGGCGTTCCTCGGTGAGCTACCGGTCGCCACCGTCCCGCCCCTGATGCCTCCGCTCGCCGAACTCGCGGCGCTGCGAGAGCCCCTGCGGCTGGCGCTGCGCGGCGGCGGGCACTTCGACGAACGGGTGCTGTGGACCGGGGTCACGGGGGATGTCGAAGAGCTGCACCACCTCGCCACCGACGTGCGCGCCCTCGTCAGGGAGTGCGGTGTCTCCTTCCCCGAGCGGCCGCTCCGGCCCCACCTGACGCTGGCCCGGTCCCGCCGGGGCGACCACACGGCCGCGGTGGAGGCCGCGGCAGGGCTCGCCGCGTTCGCCGGCCGGAGCTGGGAGGCCGGGCGTCTCCACCTGGTCGGCAGCAACATCGGCCGAGGCCCGGGGCCGATCCACTACCGCGACATCGAGGCCTGGGACTTCCGCCACGGGGCGGACGGGACCTGAACGAACGCCGTGCTCCGCCACTGCGGTCGCGGCGCCGGCCGAGGACGAACGGGAGAGCAGACGCAAGCCCGCCCGGTTCACGCGTCTCGGCATCGGTCGGGTTCCGCCGCCCGGTGCCGACCAGCAACGGTCCTCGCCGACGACCTGGCTCACCGCGACAGCTGATCACCGGTCACGGATTCGCCGGTTCGCCGGCTTGCGCCGCTCCGGCGCGGTGCGGAGCCCGCTTCCGGCCGGGCGCCGGCCCTCGGGGCTCAGCGCTCCTCGGCAGCCTCGCCCAGGGCATCGGTGAGACGGCCCAGGACTTCCTGCAGTCCGAGCACCTCGTCCAGGGACAGACCGGTGGCGTCCAGCACGCCACGGGGGACGGACAGTGCGCGGTCGCGCAGTCGCACGCCCTCGTCGGTCAGGTCGATCAGAACGGAGCGTTCGTCCTCGCGGCTGCGCTCGCGCCGGACCAGTCCGGCCGTCTCCAGCCTCTTCAGCAACGGCGAGAGGGTTCCGGAGTCCAGATGGAGGCGCTCCCCGATGCCCTTGACCGGCTGGGGGCCGTGCTCCCACAGGACCAGCATGACCAGGTACTGCGAGTAGGTGAGACCCAGGCCCTTGAGAACCTGCCGGTAGAAGCCGCCGAACGCGCGCGAAGCGGCGTGCAGCGAGAAGCAGACCTGGTGGTCCAGGCGCAGCAGCTCCGCGTCGGGAACGCCGGAGAGATCGGGCGAGGCGCCCGGAACGGTGGTCATGAGAACCAGCGTACCGCCGGCCACATCATTGAGTTGTGCGCAATTCAGTTGTGTGCAATCTTTATTCCTGTCGCCGCGACCATCCCGGTCGGGGCTCCAGTGGAGGGTCACCCATGGACGCGTTGTACACCGCCGCCGCCACCGCCAACGGCCGCGAGGGCCGCGCCGTGAGCTCGGACGGCCGGATCGACCTCCCCCTCGCCATGCCCCCGGCACTCGGCGGCAACGGCCGGGGCACCAACCCCGAGCAGCTCTTCGCCGCCGGCTACGCCGCCTGTTTCGCCGGCGCGATGGCCGCGGTCGGTCGCGAGATGAAGGTCGACACCAAGGACGCCTCCGTGACCGCCGAGGTCTCCATCGGCAAGGACGGCGGCGGCTTCGGGCTCGCGGTGGTCATACGCGTGGAACTCCCGGAGGCCCTCGCGGGCGAGGCCGGGCAGAAGCTGGTCGAGGCCACCCACGCCTACTGCCCGTACTCCAAGGCCACACGGGGAAACATCGACGTCGAACTGGTCATCGAGTAGCGCCGCCCTCAGGTCGCCGCCTCTCATCCGGTCGTCCCCCTTTCGGCGGGCCGGCCAGGAAGGCCCCCGGCCGGCCCCGCGCATCAGGGCGTCATTCCTTCAACCGGGCCAGCACCGCGCCCACCGCGCGGTGCACGGCCTCGCGCGCCCCGTCGGTCGGGTCGAGCGTCTCGAAGCCGTGACGCCCCTCCGGTACGTCGATGACCTCGACGTTCGCTCCGCAGCGAGTGGCCTCGGTCAGGAACTCCTCGACGGTAGCGGCGATTTCGGCACTCTCGCGTTCCGCCCGGACCAGCACGATGGGAAGGCGACCGGCGTGGGAGACCACCCTGACCGGGTGGAAACGGGAGCCGCCCAGCCCCCAGCTAGGCAGCGGCGAGAGGATCGGGTAGTTCGCTGCCACGCAGCGCAGCCACGCCGGCGGATTCATCAGCCAGTCCGCCATGATCGGCCCCCCGCCCGAGAAGAACCACAGGACGACCCGGTCCGCGTCCACCCTCGGATCGGCGCGCACCCGCTCCACCGCGTCGGCCACGTCCGCGGCGGCCACCTCGTAGTCGGTCACGGCGCGCAGGCGGTGGTCGAACGTCACGCCCACGACTCCCTGCCCCGCGACGTGGCGCGCGTATCCCGCCAGCGTCGGCCAGTCCCGGGGCGTCGGCCGCGCCTCGGCGGGCACCGGTCCGCCGTGCACGAACACCACGGCCGGGTGTGGGCCCGGACCGTCCGGCAGGTACAGGTCGGTGTTCCCGGTCCGTTCGCGGGGCCTTTCGGGCAGGTCGAGGAGGAACGGCCGCAGATGGGCGGCCGTACGGGCGGCGTCGGCGGTGGCCAGCCGGTGTCCCCCGCCGGACGCGGCCTCGATCAGGGTCTCCGCCAGCGCGGCGGGGCAGGACAGCATCGGCCAGTGCCCCGTGGGCAGTTCGAGGAAGGGGACCCGGGCCTCGGCCAGGGCCACGAGGGCCGGATCGCCGACGTCCACCAAGATCTGGAGCATCTCGACGCCCGGCCCGTTGCCGGTGCACAGCACCCCGGTCACCGGCACGTCGGTCACGGCTCCGGTGAGCCGCAACGGCTGGAGCAGCGTGCCCAGCGGCTGCGGTGCCGCGAGGGCGGTGAGCCCGTCGAGCGCCGCCCCGGAGAGACCCGCGGTGCTCCCCCAGCGGGACCACGCGTCCCGGGCCGGGGGTGGCAGCTCACCGCCGGCCCCCCGTTCCCCGTTTCCGGCGGCGCGCTCCACCACCTCCTCGCGCAGACGTTGGTCGCTCACGGCGGCCAGGGCGGGGACTCCGTCCCGCGGCATCCCCGCGTCGAGGTAGACGATCCGGGCGATCGACCCGGCCCTCCGGTCGGCAGCGCCGACCACCGGGTGGATGCCGTAGTCGTGGCCGACGAGGACGATCTTCCGGCCGGCCTCCGCAGCCACCGCGTCGATCACCGCGAGCACGTCCGCGACATGGGTCCCCAGGTCGACGGCCTCGCCGGGATCTCCGGGGCGTCCGCCGAGTGCGGTGAGCGCCACCGTTCGCACCTCGGCGCCGTCCGCGGTCAGCCGAGCGGCGGTGTCCCGCCACACATGCGGTCCGGTGAACGTCCCGGCCACCAGGATGAATACGGTCATGGTCCCTCCTTGTCACGGTGTCCTTCCGCGCTCCGGCCCCGATCCCCCGGCAGCGCTCGCCGGTATCGTAGGAACTCCCCCTGGTGGAGGTTCCAGTGTTCTCGTCGTACGACGGTCTCTGCACCATCGGCGAGCTGGCCGAGCACACGGGCGTGAGCGTCAAGACCGTCCGCTTCTATTCGGACCGGGGGCTGCTTCCGGAGACGTCCCGCAGCACCGGCGGGCACCGCAGGTACGCCCCGCAGGCAGTCGAGCGGCTGGGCATGATCCGCTCCCTGCGCGGCCTCGATCTGTCGGTTCCCGAGGTGCGCCGCATCCTCGACGAGCAGGACGAGCGGGACGACGGGGCCCGGGAGGGTGGCGCGTTGGAGGATGCCGTGGCCGGCCGGCTGCGCTCCCTGGGCACCGAGCTCGCCGCGCTGCGCTGGCGGGAGGCCGCGCTCAGGCTGGTGCAGGAGAGCCCACCGGCCGAACGCCCGGGCCGGCTGCGGCTGGTCGGTGCGGTCGCCGTCCCACCGAGCACCGCCTCGCTGGCCCGGTTCTGGCGTTCGTGGCTGCCGCCCCGCATGCCCGCCCGGTCCGTCACCGCGTTCCTGGAGACGGCGGTGCCGCACCTGCCCGACGCCCCCCGGCCGGCCCAGGTCCTCGCCTTCGCCCGGCTGCACGCCTACGTGACCCGTCCGTGCGACGGCGGCGGGGGCGGTGGCTCCTGCCAGCCCCGGGCGCACGGCGTCGCGGGGGCCCGTGCGTCGGCCGTGCTGTACGCGGGTCTCGCCACGGCGTACGACCTGGCGGGCGGGGAGCTGCTCCGTGGTGCGGAGCCCTGTCCCGGCGAGGCGCTGGACGGATTCGTGGACGCGTACGCGAACACATACGGCGCCCCCGACACGTCCGCCTTCCGCCGTGTGCTGGCCGGGCGGCTCGCGGCCGATCCGCGTATCGACCGGTACTGGGACCTGACGGCCGAGGTGGTCGGTGTCCCCGGCGGCCGCCCCGAGCCGACTCCGGGCTCCGCGCACGACTGGCTCCTGGCTGCCCTGGAGGCGCAGTTGGAGGCGATGGACGGCCGTGCCGGTGCGCGGAGCGTGGCCGTGGGTGAAGGGCAGGCGTCCACCGCCCCCGCACCCGACGTACCCGACGGGACAGGGGCCGTGTCACCCCGGTGAGCGGGGCTGTTCGCGCTCCGCGACCGCCCCGAGCAGGAAATCTCCCAGAGCCAGGGCCGCCGGGAGCGGTGTGTCGGGCAGTGCCACGTGCACGGTCCGGCGCAGGGCGGGGTCGGTGAGGGGGCGCAGGACGAGTTCGCCGGGAACCGCCGGCGCCGCGAGCGAGGGGACCAGGGCCACGCCGAGCCCGGCGACCGCGTAGCCGAACTTGCCTGCCCATCCGGCGATCCGCATGACCCTTCGCGGGGTGAAACCCGCTCGGGCGCAGGCGTCGGCGAGCATCGTGGGACGGTCGCCGTACGCGCTCTGGATCCAGGTCTCGTCGCGGAGTTCGTGCAGGTCGACGGCGTCGGCTCCGGCCAGGGGATGTCGGCGCGGGAGGGCGACGAGGAGCGCGTCCTCGCACAGCACGGTGGTCGTGATCCCGTCGGCCGAGGGCAGGCCGTAGGGGTAGTCGCTCACGACGGCGAGGTCCAGCGTTCCGTCGGCGAGTTGCCGCACCAGCGTGCCGGTCGGGCTTTCGGTGGCCACCACCTCGATCCCCGGCCGGGCGTCCTTGAGGGCGCGCAGCGCGGCGGGCAGAAGTGCGATGTTGGCGGTGGCGAACGCGCCCGTGTGCAGCGGCCCGCCGTCTCCGGCGTGCAGCACGTTCAGGTCACGCTCGGCCCGGGCCAGCCGGTCGAGCACGTCCACGGCGTGCCGGTGCAGCACCCGCCCCGCCGGGGTGAGCCGTACGCCTCGCGGGAGGCGTACGAGCAGCGGTCCGCCCGCCCGGTGCTCCAGCGCGGCGATCCGCCGGGACACCGCGGACTGCGTGTAGGCGAGCCGGGCCGCCGCCCGTGTGAACGATCCGGTCTCGGCCACGGCGACGAGCAACCGGAGCGATTCGTTCTCCCACATGTCTTCCCCCTGCCGCCGCACGCGTCGCCCGGACACCGGCATCCTCCCCGATCGCATTCCGATCGCGCATGGATTCCATGCGATTCGGTCGCTGGTGTCATGTCTCGGGCAGCCATAGCGTCGGACAGGCGGCGGCGCCGAAGGACGGTCGCGCGGCCGTCCGGGGCCCGCGGCTCGCTCGGTCGAGGACGCGCGGGTCCCGGTGGTTTCGATCCCGAGAAGGCGGTTTCCTTGTGCGACAGACCCGGAGCGGACCGGAGTTGGGGCAGCGCATCGGCACGTACCACGCCGTGCGGCTCGCGGGTGCGCTCGCCCAGTTCGCGGTACGGACCATCACCCTGCTGGTGGTCGTCATGATCGTCGCGCTGGTATGGATCAGGCCGAACTCCGCGCTGCTCAAGGGCACCGTGGCCGCCGCGGTGGTGCTGGTCCTGTTCGGCCTGCGGCTGGTCTGGCGCCTCGTCACAGCGCGGTACGGCGGCAACCAGTGCCGGCTGCACCAAGGGGGCATCGCCGTCACCGGCCCGTTCGGCGGGGTGCGGGACGCGGTGGCGTGGCAGGAGGTGACCGGTCTGCGCAGGATGAGCAGCGCCTCCCTCTTCATGGCCATCCACCGCGTCGAGGTCGAACGGCGAGGCGGACCGCCACTCATCTTCACGGCACTGGGTCTCGAACCCGCCCTGATCGGGGCCCTGTTGACGCTTGCCGCACGCAACGGCCTGGAATAGGCGACCGGCCCGGCCCGCGGGATCGCCCCCGGAACGTTTTCGCCCGGTAGCAGTCCGGTCCGCTCGATCACCGCCGCCGGCCCTCGCCGCCGATGTCACCTGCGACCACAGCCCCGGCGCACTGGGCAGGATCAGCATCTGGCCGCCCCCGGCAGGCACCCATACGATCGATCTCAAGGGGTCGGCAGGGAAATGAGTCGCCCCGGCGCGCAGGTGACCGTACCGTCGCGCGCATGAAACTGCTCTCCGTCAACGTTGGTAAGCCCCGTCCCAACCTGTGGAAGGGTCTCGGTGCGACAGGCATCGACAAGCGGCCTGTCGACGGACCGGTCGCCGTGAGCGCACCCGGCCCCAAGGGCACCGGCGAGGTGGGACTCGCAGGCGACCGCGTCTACGACGTGAAGCACCACGGCGGTTTTGACCAGGCCGTCTACACCTATGCCCGCGAGGACCTCGACGGATGGGAGGCCGAGTTGGGCAGGCCGCTCGCAGCCGGCGTCTTCGGGGAGAACCTCACGACCCTCGGCCTCGACGTCAACGGTGCCCTGATCGGTGAGCGTTGGCGCGTCGGTCCCGATGTGATCCTGGAGGTGTCGTGCGCACGGATCCCCTGCGCGACGTTCCAGGGGTGGCTGGAGCGAGAGGGCTGGATCAAGCGGTTTACCGAGGCCGCGGTGCCGGGCGCCTATCTTCGCGTGATCGAGCCGGGGGATATCCGGGCTTCCGACCCCGTCGAGATCGTGTACCGGCCCGACCACGACGTGACCGTCGCGCTGGTCTTCCGCGCGATGACACGCGAGCCGCACCTACTGCCGCGACTGCTGGTCACTGACGCGCTGCCCGAGGAGAGCAGGGAACTGGTACGCAGGCGCACGACCGCGTAGCTGATCGATCTTCTCAGGAGATCGGCCGCACGCAAGAGAGGCCGAGCGGGCCGGATCCCAGCTGCTCAAGCCTCTACGGCAGGTCATCGAGTCATCGTCCGGACACGAACCCACGGGGCGCGCGCCCACGCCGGCATCCACGAAACCGGGCGCGCCGGGCACCGCCCACGCCCGACACATCCCCCTATGCTTCGCCTTCTGCCAGTTCGCCCCCTTCAGGAGGCCCCGTGCCGGCCCGCGACATGTACTGCCACACGTGCGATTCCGATGAGCAGCACCGCTCCCTCACAGCCGACGAGAAGACCTGGCTGCGCAGCCGGACGGGCCGCCGGAGCGTCGACGAGTTCTTCGTGTGCAAGGCGCCGAGCTGCCGCAATGTGCGCAGCGGTTTCAACAAGCACCCCTTCGACCCCGTGATCCGCGTCCCTCCGACGGACTGACACGGCGCCGCCACCAGGCTCGGCCGAGGTTTCCCGGAGTGCGCATGAGGGACCCACGCGGGCCCGACGACGAGCACCCTTGTCAGTATCCAGAATCCTGTTTACTGTTTGATCTGTGAACGACCTCGACGACCGCCTCCTCACGCGCAACGGCCTCGCCGCCCGGCAGCTGGCCGTCCTGCTCCTGCACCACGAGCCGGACACGCGCCTGCCCCGCGTGCGCGACTTCGCCGAGGAGCTGGGCTGCGGGAACGGAACCGTCCAGGCGGCCCTCCAGCTACTGGAGGAGGCCGGAGCGATCTCCACGACCGCACGCGGCCACCTGGGGACTTTCCTGGTCCGTTCGGACCGCACCGTCCTGTGGCGGCTGTCCGGCCTCGGCACTCTGCTCGCGGCCATGCCACTCCCCTACTCACGCAGGTACGAGGGGCTGGCGACAGGGCTGCGCAGCGCTTTCGAGGAGGCGGGCGCACCGTTCGCGATCACGTTCATGCGGGGCGCCGGAGCCAGGACCGCCGCCCTGCTGGAGGGCAAGGTCGATCTGGTGGTGCTGTCGCGCTTCGCCGCCGACCAGTTGATCGCCGAACACCCGGTGGAGCTGGTGGCCGACCTCGGGCCCGCCACCTACGTCGGCGCGCACGGCATGCTCGTACGGCACGGGGCCGACCTGGCCGCACCGGGGCTCCGCGTGGCGATCGACCACGCCTCGGAGGATCTGCGCATGCTCGTGGAGCGGGTGTTCGCCGACCGGGAGGACATCGAGTGGCGGGAGGCCTCCTACATGCAACTGCACGACCTGTTCGCACGGAACGAGGTGGACGCGACCGTCTGGAACCTCGACGAGGCGCAGGACCGGCTCGGGCTCGGCGTCGACGTGGTGCCGCTCGGCGACGAGGTCACCCGGGAGCTGGCGTTGCGCAACTCCACCGCCGCCGTGATCGGCCGGACCGAGGGAGCGAAGGCGCTCGCCGCCGTCCGCGAGTCGCTCGACCTGTCGACGGTGACACGGCTGCAGAGTGAGGTGCTGCGCGGGGAGCGCGTTCCCTCGTACTGATCCGTCGGCCCGGCCGCCGCGACGCGGATCTTCCGGAGCACCGCACACGTTGAAAATACAGAATCCTGGTTATTGTTGATTGAGGAGGATCGTCATGGACGACCAGCTCGCGCTGCGGATCCAGCTGTTCCGCGAAGGCGGTCAGGTCAAACCCGAGGTGGTCGACTTCGTCGCCGCCGAACTCACCGCCCTGGAGGCCGAGGGACACCTCGTCACCGAGGCGACCGCGTCCATGCTGACCAGCCATCTCATGATGGCGATCGGACGTCTGCTGAACGGCGAGCCGATCGAGCAGTTCCTCACCGACGGCCAGGTCGCCGCCGAACTGGCGGAGCATCCGGAGGCGGTCGCCCGCGCCCGCGCGGTCGCCGCGCGGGCCGAGCGGGAGCTGGGGGCCGCGCTCCCCGGATCGGAGATCAACTTCCTCGGCATGCACCTGGCCGTACTGGGCCGGCAGCCCCCGCCCGCCCCGACGTCCTGACCGGTCACAGCTCTCCTCTCCCGTACGCCCCTCTCGCTGCCTCACCCCGCAGGAACGCGTAGAAAGCAGAACAGCCATGACGAAGATCCTCACCGGTGGAGTCGGCAAGGTCGAGGTCACCCAGGCCATCGGCAGACTCGGCATCGACTCCCTCGACGTCGTCCCCTCCAGCGACATGGACGCCGCGATGAAACTGCGGGTGGGCCAGGCCGACTACTACCTGGGCACCTGCCACACCGGCGCCGGCGCGTCGCTGGGTGTGCTCGTGGGACTCCTGGGCAGCGCCTCCTGCCACACCTTCGGCCGGAGCGTCCCCACCGAGGACGCGATCGCCACCCTGCTCGCCGACGGCAAGAAGGCCTTCGGCTTCTCGATGGACCAGATCGACGTCGTCGCCCCTCTGATGGCCCGCGCCATCGCGGCCCGCGGCTGATCGCAGCCACCTTCTCACCATCCCGGGCACCAAGGAGTGACTCGTGAGCACCACCTTCGCCGCCGGCGCCGAACTCGACTTCACGCTTGCCCAGCAACTGACCGTGATAGCGCTCTGCGCGCTCACGGCGTTCATCGCGCACATGGCGCTGGCCGTCTTCAACGACGGCGTGCGCCCCTTCCTGCTGGACTTCGTCCAGGGGCGCACCACCCGCAGCGCGACAACGGCCGTCTCCTTCGGGCTCTCCGCCGGGTTCATCTTCGGGCTCGGCGCGCCGATGGCGCTGTCCACCGGAGTGCTGAACCCATGGCTGCTCTTCCTGCCCACGGACATCCTCGGGATGCTGTCCCCGAAGAAGTGGCTCGCCCCGATCCTCGGCGGCGCGTGGGGCGCGGTGGTCGTCTTCGGACTGAACGGCGCCAACAACATCGCCCATGACCTCCCGGTCGACTTCCTGACCGCGATGCAGCAGATGTCGACGCCGATCCTGTTCCTGTTCGCGCTCTTCCCCGTGCTCGCCATCACCAAGCAGTTCGGCCGCAAGTGGGGCGGCATCGCGGGCGTCCTCGAACTGGCCCTGGTCGTCACGACGATGAAGCTGTGGTCCAACATGTTCGCCGGAGCGCTGGCCATGGCGGTCGGCGTCCTGATGCTCATCGGACTCGCCGTCACCAAGGACGTGAGGCAGCGTCGCGCCGACCGGACGGCGGGCGTCGTGGAGGAGGTGTCGGGGGACGACCCCATGGCGTCCCTCTTCAGCGCCGGCGCGACCCGGCTGCGGAAGTACCTGCCCCTGTTCATGCTGCTGGGCGCGGGCGTGTGCGTCCTCGCCCAGATGCACATATTCGGCGGCGGCGAGGCGACCAGCTTCCTGATCGCGAAGGGACAGTACACCGAGGCGGCACAGGTCGACTTCTACCGGGTCTTCGGCTTCATCCCGCTGATCGCGACCACCGCCCTGGCGTCCGGCGCGTACGGCATCGCGGGCTTTACCCTGGTGTACCCGATCGGGTATCTCATGCCGAACCCCTTCCTGGCCGCCGTCGTCGGTGCGCTCGTGTTCGCCGTCGAGGTGCTGGCCCTCTCCTGGATCGGCAAGGTGCTCGGCAAGCTGCCGAGCGTCCGGGACTCCTCGGAGCACCTGCGCAGCGCCATCGGGGACACCCTCCAGCTCGCGATCCTGTTCGGTTCGCTGCTGGCCGCCAACGTCATGGGGGGCGGGCTCGGCATCCTCGTCGTCGGCGGGCTCTACCTGCTGAACGAGTCGATGGGCCGGCCCGTCGTGAGGATGGCCGCGGCCCCGGCAGCCGTGATCATCGGCGGCGTTCTCCTCAACATCCTGTACTGGCTCGATCTGTTCACCCCGGTCAAGGGCTGAGACCCGAAGGGATCCGGCCGTGCCGTGCACGGAGAAGGGAACCTCACCATGAACCACCCCGCACCGCACACCCTGCGCACCGTCACCGGAGAGCTCCAGGCCGCTTCGGTACGCGGCCCCGCCCTCGCCCACGAGCACCTCGTCCTCGATCTGGACCGCGTGGGCGACGGCGCGGCCGTCCTCGGACCGGGACGCCACGCGGCGGCCGCGGCCGCCGAACTCGCCGCACTGCGCGAGGAGTACGGCCTCGCCCTCGTCGTCGAGCTGACCTGTCGCGGCATGGGGCGCGACGTGCGGACCCTGGCCCGAATCGCCCGGGAGACCGGTGTCGCCGTCGTCGCCGCGACCGGCTGGTACTACGAGCCGTTCCACACGCCGGAGATCGACACCCTGGACGTGGCGGCGCTCGCCGCGGTCCTCGTCCGGGAGATCGAGGACGGCATCGACGGGAGCGGCGTCCGGCCGGGCGTCCTCGGGGAGATCGGCAGCCACGGCGGCGTCCCGACCCCCGCCGAGGCCAAGGTGCTGCGGGCCGGCGCACGCGCCGCGCTGGCCACCGGGCTCTCCGTCGCCACCCACGCCCAGCTCGGCCGGGGCGGCCTCGCCCAGTTGGAGCTGCTCACCGGCGAGGGCCTGCCCGCCCACCGCGTGAGCATCGGGCACCAGGACCTCCTGGACGACCCCGGTGTCCACCGGGAAGTGGCGGCGAGCGGGGCGTACGTCGCGTTCGACACCGTGGGCAAGACCGCGTACCGGAGTGACGAGACCCGGCTGCGGCTGCTGCTCGCGCTGCTGGAGGCGGGCCACGCCGACCGGGCCCTGCTCAGCTGCGACATCTCCCGCCACGCCTATCTGCGCGACGAGGGCGGTCAGGGGTACGGGCACCTCTTCGCGGGCTTCCTGCCCCGGCTGCGGGCGGCCGGGGCCGACGACGACCTGATCGACCTGCTGACCCGCCGCAATCCGGTGCGCTTCCTGACCGGCGCGACCGTGGAGGAGAACTGACATGAGCCCCGCACCCCCACCCACACTCCCCGCGACCTTCCCGCTGCCGACGGTGGCCCTGGAGGACGCCGCGGCCCGGCAGTTCCGGCTGCTGGAGGCCACCGCCGCGCACTTCGAGGGCGAGCAGTTGTTCTCCGCCGACGCGGGAGTCGTCCCCGGCCTCGGCCGGCCCCGCACCACCGCCCGCGTCGAGGCGGTCCTCGCCGACTTCTTCGGCGCCGAGGACGCCGCCCTCGTACAGGGCGCGGGCACCGGGGCGATCCGGGCCGCGCTCAACGCCGTCGTCCGGGCGGACGACGATCTGCTCATCCACCGGGCCCCGGTCTACCGCACCACCGAGGTCACTTTCAGAGCCATCGGCGTACGCACCACGGAGGCTGACTTCAACGACCGGGCGGCGCTCGACGCCGCCCTGGCGTCCGGACGGTTCCGGTGGGCGTACGTCCAGCACACCCGGCAGCGGCTGGCCGACTCCTACGATCCGGCCGAGGTCATCGCCGCCTGCCGGGCGGCCGGAGTCCGCACGATCGTGGACGACAACTACGCGGTCATGCGCACCCCCGCCGCCGGGGTCGAACTGGGCGCCGACGCCTCCTGCTTCTCACTCTTCAAGCTCCACGGGCCCGAGGGCGTCGGCCTGGTCGTGGGCGCCCGCGACCTGGTCGAGGGCGTCCGGCGGGCCAACTACTCCGGCGGCGGGCAGGTCCAGGGCCACCAGGCGCTGGACGCCCTGCGCGCCCTCACCCACGTACCGGTCCTGTGGGCCGTGCAGTCCCGGGTGGGGGCCGAGGTCGCCGAACGGCTCGCTGCCGGTGAGGTGGCCGGGGTGGCGGAGGTACGCGTCGCCAATGCCCAGGACCGCTGCCTGCTGATCCGTCTGGACCGGCCGGTCGCCGCCGAACTGCCGTCCGTCGCGGCGCGGTTCGGCGCCGCTGCCTACCCCGTCGGCTCCAACTCGCGCTACGAGATCGCGCCGCTCTTCTACCGGATGTCCAGCTCAACCCTGGAGGACACCCCGGAGCTGGCCGACTGGACCGTGCGTGTCAACCCGATGCGGGCCGGCGCGGACCTCGTCATCGACATCCTGCGCCGCTCGCTCGCCGCGATGGCCGACCCGAAGGACCACTGACCGTGTTTCTCGACACCGTGCTCACCCGCAACCCCGAGCTCGTCGACGCCGCGGCCACCCTGCACCGGCGGGGCGAGATCCCGCCCGACACCTATGTGATGGACCTCGACGCCGTCGAGGCCAACGCCGCCCTGCTGGCGGCCGAGGCCGAACGCCTCGGCATCGGCCTGTGGTTCGTCGTCAAACAGCTCGGCCGCAACCCCGAGCTGATCCGGGCCGTCGCCCGGCACATCCCCCGCTCCGCCGCCATCGACCCGGCCGAGGCCCGGACCCTGCACGCGGCCGGGGCGAGGCCGGGCAACCTCGGCCACCTCGTCCAGATCCCCCGGCGGGCACTGCCCGGCATGCTGGCGTGGCGGCCGGAGAACGTCACGGTCTTCGACCTGGCCAACGCCCGTGCCGTCTCGGACGCGGCCCGGGAACTGGGCTTTGTCCAGGACGTCCTGATCCGGCTGGAGGGCGCCGAAGGACTCGTCCACCCGGGGCAGGAGGGCGGTGTTCCGGTGGAGCGGCTGGACGCCTTCGCCGAGGCGGCCGAGGCGCTTGCGGGTATCCGGATCGCGGGCGTCACCGCCTTTCCGTGCGTGCTGTGCGACCCCGCGACGGGGCTGCCCGCCGCGACGGCCACCTTCGACCTGGCGCTCAAGGCCCGTGACCTGCTGATCGCACGCGGCCACCAGGACCTGAGGCTGAGCGCGCCCGGTGCCACCTCGGTGGCGTCCCTCCCGCTGCTCGCCGGACGCGGGGCCACGCACGGGGAGCCGGGCCACGCCCTCACCGGCACCACTCCGCTGCACGCCCTGGACCCGGGCCAGCCGGAGAAGCCGGCGTACGTGTACGTCAGCGAGGTCGCCCACACCCTCGACGACGGCCGCCCCGCCCTGTTCGGCGGCGGGTTCTACGCGCGCTCCCACATCCGCGGCGCCCTCCTGCCACGCACCGGCGCACGTCTGGGCGTGCGGGACACCCCCGCCGAGAACATCGACTACTACCGGCTGCTCGACCCGCCCCCGCCCGGCTCGGACGTCCGGCTGGGCGACACCGCGCTGCTCGCCTTCCGGACCCAGATCTTCGTCACCCGCTCGACCGTCGCCGTCGTCTCCGGACTCACCTCCGGCAGGCCCCGGCTGAACGGGCTCTACGACGCCCACGGCCGAGCCCTGTAAGGAGCGATCCCATGGCCAGGACCGTCATCGTCGTCATCGACGGATTCGGCGTCGGCGCCATGCCCGACGCGGGCACCCTGCGCCCCGGCGACCTCACCGCCGACACCTGCGGGCATGTCCTCGACCACGCCCACGCCGCGTTCGGGCGGCCGCTGCGGCTCCCGGTCCTCGGGGCGCTGGGCCTCGGCCTGGTCCACCCGCACCGGGACCTGGCGCGGAGCACCCGGCTGCCCGTGGCGGCGGGCCGGGCCGCCCTCGGCTACCCGGGAGCGGACACCTTCGCGGGCCACCAGACCATGATGGGCGCGGACTTCAGCCGGGTGACCGTGGCCCGGCTCGCCGACCACCTCGACGAGGTGACCGATGCGCTCACGGCGGCCGGTCACCGGGCGGAGCGGCTCGACGGGAAGCCGCTGCTGCTGGTCGACGGGGCGGTGCTGGTCCACGACAACCTGGAGGCTGACCCCGGGATCAACTGGAACGCCTCGGGGTGCCTGGAGGATCTGCCGTTCGACGGTCCGGGCGGGATTCTCGCCGTCGCCCGTACGGTGCGGACGGTCGCCCCGGTCGCCCGGGTCATCGCGGTGGGCGGGCACGCGGACGGCCCGCTCGGCTCCTACGTACGGCGCGGGGGCGCCGGCACCGTCGGCCTGGACACCCCGGCCACCGGTTTCTACCGCAACGGCGGCCTGGAGGTTCGGCATCTGGGCGCCCCGCTCGACCACACCCGTCAGCTCCCCGGTCTCGCGGCGCGGGCCGGCATCCCGGTGACGCTGGTGGGGAAGGCCGCCGACATCCTGGTGTGCGAACAGGCGGACCACCGGCCGGCCGTGGGAACCGCCGACGTCCTGGCGCACACCCTGGACGCGGTACGCGCCGGGGGCGACGCCTTGGTGGTCGCGAATGTCCAGGAGACGGATCTGGCGGGGCACCAGCAGGACACCGGGCGCTACGGGCAGGTGCTGGAGCAGGTGGACTCGGGGCTCGCCGGGCTCCTGGCGCTGCTCACCGACTCCGGCGACCGGCTGATCGTCACCGGCGACCACGGCAACGACCCCTCGATCGGACACGCACACCACACCCGGGAGTTCGTGCCGGTCCTGATCCACCGCCCCGACGGGGCCGGGGCGGAGCTGCTGCCGGACGCGCGGAGTCTCGCCGACGTGGGCGCGACGGCCGCCCGGTCGCTGGCGCTGTCCCCTCGGGACCTGGCGGCCGGAACGCCGATCGGCACGGACGGGCCGCCGCACTCCGGAGGTGGTCGCCGGGCGCGAAAAATCCCCGGACCGTAATTGCGGTCCGGGGATTATCACGGGTATATTGGATTCTTCTGCGCTCACGCAGAAAGACCCCCAATCGGGGGCCTTATGAGTACGAATATATCTGTCGGGGAGCCGTTTTGTCAAACCGGGAAAGCGACGAATTGCGGGAAGAGCAGGAATTCATCGACCGGCTCCATGCCCGGGTCGACGCCCTGCGCGGAGTGGCCGCCGATGGCGTCGAGCACGCGCTGACACCGGTCGGGACGGGCCAGCAGGCGAGGCTGGAGCGCGACATCCTCGTCGCGGAGCGCTCAGGTCTGCTCGCCGCGCTCAACGCGGTGGACGGCTCGCTGTGTTTCGGCCGCATCGACCGCTCCGACGGGCTCGCGCACCATATCGGCCGTATCGGGATCCGTGAGAACGACACCGAGCTCACCCCTGTCCTGATCGACTGGCGTGCGCCGGTGGCGCGTCCTTTCTATCTCGCCACCGGGCACACGCCGATGGGTCTGCGCCGCCGTCGGCACATCACCACCGAGGGCCGCACGGTCACCGAGCTCCATGACGAGATCCTGGATCTCGGGGACCGCGACCGCACCGGCTTCGAGGATCCGAACGGCGACGCCGTGCTGCTCGCGGCGCTCAATTCCGCGCGCACGGGACGCATGGGCGACATCGTGCGGACCATCCAGGCCGAGCAGGACGGCATCATCCGGGCCCCGCACCGGGGCGTCCTCGTCGTCGAGGGCGGACCCGGCACCGGAAAGACGGCCGTCGCGCTGCACCGGGCCGCCTTCCTGCTGTACGAGCACCGCGAGCTGCTGGCGAAGCGGGCCGTGCTCATCGTGGGGCCCAACCCGGCGTTCCTGCGCTACATCGCGGAGGTGCTCCCCGCGCTCGGCGAGACCGGGGTGCTGCTCGCCACCCAGGCCGAACTGTTCCCCGGGGTGCACGCCACCGGTACGGACTCCCCGCGCTCGGCGGCCGTCAAGGGCGGAAAGCCGATGGCCGAGGCGCTCGCCCTGGCCGTACGCGACCGGCAGCGGCTGCCCGAGCCCGGGGCGGCGATGGTCGTCCCGCACGAGGACGGCGGGGATCTGGTCCTGGACCGGGAGATCGCGTACGAGGCCCGGCAGGCGGCCAGGGACACCCGCCTGCCGCACAATCTCGCCCGCCCCCACTTCGTCTTCCGGGTCATCGACGCCCTCACCGCACAGTTGGTGGAGCGTATCGGCGCGGATCCCTACGGCGGGCCCAACTTCCTCGGCCCCGACGACGTGGCCCAGCTCGGCCGGGACGTAGCGCTGAGCAAGGAGGTGCACACGGCCGTGGACGAGCTGTGGCCGCCGCTCTCCCCCGAGGCCTTCCTCGCCGACTATCTGGCCGACCCGGTGTACCTGCCGGACGAGGACGCCGACGCGATCCGCCGCCCGTCGCTCACCGGGGCGTGGACGCCCGCCGACGTACCGCTGCTCGACGAGGCGGCCGAGTTGCTCGGCGTCGACGACAGCGCGGAGAAGGCGGCTGCCGAGGCCGCCCGTCAGGAGCGGGTCGGCTACGCGCAGGGCGTGCTGGAGCTGTCGCGCGGCTCGGAGAGCTTCGAGTTCGAGGACGAGGAGTCCGAGGTCCTCGCCGCCCACGACATCATCGACGCCGAGCGGATGGCGGAGCGGCACGAGGAAGCCGACCACCGCACCGCCGCCGAGCGGGCCGCCGCCGACCGCACCTGGGCGTTCGGGCACATCATCGTCGACGAGGCGCAGGAGCTCTCGCCGATGGCGTGGCGGCTGCTGATGCGCCGGGCTCCGGCCCGCTCGCTGACCCTGGTCGGCGACCCGGCCCAGACCTCCGAGGAGGCGGGCGTCGGGTCCTGGGAGAAGATTCTCCGGCCGTACGTCGGCGACCGCTTCGAGCACGTCACGCTGGAGGTCAACTACCGTACGCCCGCGGAGATCATGGAGCTGGCCGCCGGGGTCCTGAGGGAGAAGGATCCCTCGTTCACCGCCCCCGTCTCGGTGCGGTCGACCGGCGAGAGGCCGTGGACACGGGATGCCGGAGAGGATCTGGCGGGCGAGGTGGCCCGGGCGGTCGCCGAGCTGACACCCCGGGAGGGGCGCCTCGCGGTGATCGCGCCGCGTGCGCTGCACGAGGAGATCGCCGCCCCGCTGTACGGCGTCGCCGCAGGTGAGGCCCCCGACCTGACGCGCCCGGTGGTGTTGCTGGATCCGCGCCAGGCCAAGGGGCTCGAGTTCGACCATGTGCTGGTCGTCGAGCCGGCCCGGTTCGGCACGAGCGATCTGTACGTGGCGCTCACCCGCGCCACCCAGCGTCTGGGCATCGTCCATCGGGAGGATCTGCCCCCGGCGTTGCGGTGACGGGTCCTGGCGGCCCGCCCTCGTGGTCGTCGGCGTCGGTGGGCGTGGCCGGAACACGGTGGGCGAAGCCATAAGGTGACGCCATGTCTTCGCCATTGAGTTCGACAAAGACCGCGGCCGCTCTCCGCACGTCGGCACGGGTTTCCGCAGAGGTGCTGCTGATCCTCGTGGCGGCGGCGGTCGCGCTGTGGGTGCTGGGCCGGATGTGGCCGGTCGTATGGCCGCTGATAGTCGGCCTGTTCCTCACCACGCTGACCTGGCCGCTCGCCCGTTTCCTGCGCCGTCTCGGGTGGTGGCCTTCGGTCGCCGCGTCGGTGGTGACGGTGTTCTCCCTGCTCGTGGGGGCGGGCATCGTGGCGCTGATCGCGGTGCCGGTGGCGGGTGAGTCCGGCGAACTGGCCGACGGAGTGGTCGCGGGCATCGACAAGCTCCGCGAGTGGGCGGCCGGTCCGCCGCTGAACATCGGCGACGACCAGATCACCGGTGCGCTCGACACCGCGACCACTCAACTGCAGGACAGTGTCGGCAGTGTGGTCACCACCGCGGTCACCGGGGTGAGCACCGTGGTCAACGGGCTGGTCACAGCGGTTCTGGCGATCTTCCTGATGTTCTTCTTCCTCAAGGACGGCCCGCGCTTCCTGCCGTGGCTCACCCGTCAGCTTCCCGGCCGGCTCGCCACCGATGTTCCCGAGGTGGCCTCCCGCAGTTGGGACACTTTGGGCGCGTTCGTACGGTCCCAGGCGTTCGTCGGTCTGCTGGACGCGGTCTTCATCGGGCTCGGCCTGTGGATCCTGGGGGTACCGCTGGTCCTGCCGCTGGCGGTGCTGACCTTCGTCTGCGCGTTCGTGCCGATCGTGGGGGCGCTGTTCGCCGGATTCGTGGCCGTGGTCATCGCGTTGGTCTCCAACGGGCCGATGGACGCCCTGCTCGTGCTGGCGATCATCGTCGTGGTGCAGCAGTTGGAGGGCAACGTGTTCCAGCCCATGATCCAGAGCCGGGGGCTGGGTCTGCACGCGGCCGCGATCCTGCTCGCCGTGACGCTGGGCGGCAGCCTGGCGGGAGTGGTGGGGAGCCTGCTCGCCGTGCCGGTGGCAGCGGTGCTCGGGGTGGTCTGGAACTACGTCCGTGAGCAGCTCGTGGAGGAGCCGCGTGAGCCGGAGGCGGGAGACCCGGCCGACGCGGCCGGCGGTTCGCCGGCCCCGGCGTAGGACCTTCCCCTCGCCGCGCGGAACAGGCCGGGGTGCCGTGCCGCGTACGCGAGCGCGCCGAAGCCTCCCTGGGACTCCCCTGCCGCGACCCGTCGCTCTCCCGCTCCGTACGAACGTTCCAGCAGCGGGCGCACCTCCGCGAGGTGGAAGGTCTCCACGCGCGGCGCACCGCCGTGGCCGTGGTCCCGCCAGCCGTCCGGGGTGAGCAGCCGGACCGTGGCGGGCTCGTCCAGCGACGGTGACCGCACGGTCAGTTCGAGCAGCCGGTCGCCGATCCATCGCTCCTCGGTCACCCGGATGTCCCCGGTTCCGTCTCCCGGCGGGGCCGCTGCCGCCGCTCCGGGGGCGAGCAGCAGCAGGGCCGCAGCCCATGCGATCATCCTGCGCGGAACTCTCCTCACCGCAACCTCCCGACAGCGTCGGCCGGACTTCGCCCGACGCCTCGAACGGTACGGCGCGGGGCGGCGGTCCGGCATCCTCCGGCGGGAGTCGGCCTGTACTCCGCCGGGAGGGGGTGCTCGCCGAGGCCGGCCCCGCCCTCGCCTCACTTCACGCAGGTCTCGTTCACGTCGGGGAGGCGGCCCGTCGCCAGGTAGCGGTTGACCTTGGCGTCCACGCAGGCGTTCTGGTACTCCCCGTACAGGGCGTGACGGTTGGCGTTCTTGAGGGTGAGGAGCTTGGAGCCGGCAAGCCGGGCGTGAAGGGTGGTGCTGCTCCGGTAGGTGGTGCGGGGGTCGCCCGTGGCGGCGACCAGGAGGACCGGGGCGTCGTGGCTGACGCGGGTGGGGGCCTCGCGTGGGGTGTTCCAGAAGGCGCAGGGGCCTATGTTCTCGGTGAGGGGGCCGAACAGGGGGTGCGCGGTCCGGCTGCGCTGGATGTCGCGCCAGTAGCGCTCGGGGTCGCGCGGGGCCGGTACGTCGCCGCAGATGATCGCCATCTGGGCGCTGCCGGAGGCCGAGCCCGCGCCGGTCAGGAGGGACCGCAGCGTCTCCGCGAACTCCGGTGACAGCGGAGCCTCTTGGCCCTCGGCCGCTTGGGACAGTGTCGCCACCTGCTGGGCCAGGGAAGCCCGGGACCCGTCGCCGTCGTCGGCCACGCCCGTGAAGAGCAGCGTCGGTATGTGGGTGTCGTCGACCTGGTAGAGGTCCGGGGCGGTGCCGAGGGCCAGGGGGCGGCGTGCCGCCTTTGCCATGACGTGGTCGATGGTGGCGAGTACCGCCGCGTGGGAGCGGCCCAGGCCGTACGTCGTGTGGCGGGCGGCCGCCCAGGTGGCCCAGGCGGAGAGTGCCTGTTCGTTCTCCCTCACCGTGTTCCTCAGCAGGCGCGGGCCGTAGTCGTCCGGACCCACCGCTCCGTCCAGGACCATCCGGTCGTAGCGGCCGGGAAACATCTGGGTGTAGACCGTGCCCAGGTACGTGCCGTACGAGTAGCCCAGGTAGGAGATCTTCCGCTCGCCCAGTGCGCCCCGGATCACGTTCATGTCCCTGGCCGTGTTGCGGGTGGAGATGTGCGGGAGCACCGAGGCGTTCGTGGCACGGCACTTGGCGGCCAGGCTCTTGCTCAGGGCCACCTGGCGATCGAATCCGGTCCGGCCCGCTCCGGCCGAGAACCAGGTGAAGCTGACCGGCCAGCCGCAGTCCAGCGGGGTGCTCCGGCCGACGAAGCGCGGGTCGAAGCCGACGATGTCGTAGCGGGGGCCGACCTCCTTCATCGCCTTGCGGACGGTCGGTGGGGAGTCCACGGCCGGGCCGCCGGGGCCGCCGTTGTTCAGGAGGATCGCGCCGATGCGGCGGCGGGTGTCGGTGGCCTTCAGTCGGGAGAGCGCGACCGTGATCGTCCGGCCTCGCGGGGCCGCGTAGTCGAGCGGGACCGTGACGTCCGCGCAGTGCACGCCCGCCTTGTCCAGCTCCCTGCCCGTCTCGTCCTGCGGGGACCGCACGCACGTGCCCCAGGCCGGTCGTTGGTGGTAGTACCGGTCGAGCCCTTCGGCCGCCGCCGTCGTCACGGCTGCGCCGGGGGCGGGAGCGGGAGGAGCCGTGGCCAGGGCTGGGGAGGCGGTGAGGCCCAGGACCAGGGCGAGGCCCGCGGCGGCGGTCCTGGCGGTGTTCGGGGCAGCCGTGGTGGTGCGGGCAGCGGTCGGGGTGGGCAGGGTCGTCTTCTCTGCGTCTTCTGCGTAACTCACACCAACAGACGCTAGAAGAAGGAGCGTTCGGACACACGGTGGCTGGCACCCCCCTGCGACGGGGGCCACCTCCCCCCATCAGGATCAGGACCGTTGAGCCATTCCTCAGAGTTCCGGCCGCCGACATGGCGGGCGGGGCGAGCAGGGCGGCGTGCACGTCGGTGTGCCGGCCCAGCCCGAACGTGAGCGCCCCGGCCCCGCCGACGCGTCTGCGCCGGGAGGAGCTGGCACAGCTGGCCGGGGTGTCCGTGGCGTACTACACGCGCCTGGAGCAGGGCAACGGGCGCAAGGTGTCGGCCGAGGTGCTCGACGCGATCGCGCGTGCGCTGCGGCTCACGGACGCCGAGAGCGCGCGTCTGACCCACCTGGCCAAGCCCGCGCGGCACAAGAAGAAGCGCGCCGCCCGGTCAGGGTGCGGCGCGTGCGGAAGGGCCTGCTGTACCTGCTCGACAGCATGGACGGCATCCCCGCGTACGTGACCGGGGCGCGGTCCGATGTCCTCGCCTGGAATCCGGTGGCGGCGTCGGTGTTCGGTGACTGGGGTGCGCTGCCGCCGGGTGAGCGCAACTGGGCGCGACGGGTGTTCCTCTCCCCCGCCTCCCGGGACCTGTTCGTGAACTGGGACTCCAAGGCCTCGGACGTGGTCAGCTATCTGGGGCTGTACGCGGGCTGCCACCCGGACGATCCGGAGCTGTCGGCGCTGGTGGGCGAACTATCGGTCAAGAGCGACGAGTTCCGGCGGCTGTGGGCCACGCACAACGTCAAGGAGAAGGGCCACGGCAGCAAGCTGTTGCGGCATCCGCTCGTCGGGGAGCTGACCCTGTCGTACGAGACGCTGAACCTCCCGGACGACGAGGAGCTGGTGACCTACCACGCGGAGCCGGGCTCGGAGTCGGCCCAGGCCCTGCGCCTGCTGGCGAGCTGGGGAGCGGAAGCGGGCCGGGCCGGGCCGACGTCATCGGCGACGCGAGGCGGGGCCCGGCCGGCGAGCGATGAGGACGAGCTCCCGGCCCGGCCGGTCCGGCGCGCCACGCACTTCACGTACGACGAATCCCTGTGCCGTCAGGTCCGCCTCGGCCTCCTGACGTGGACGGAAGCGCAGGGTGGAGTCGGAAGTGAGGAGCCGCCCGTCGCCCCGGAAGACGTAGGTCCATCGGAACGACACGAGCGGCCCGACGACCTCGGTCACCTCGACCCAGGTCTCGACTGGGCCGACGCCGGGGATCTCGGTGACGCGGTGGGAACTCTCCCGGTTCCACTCCTCCCATGCCCGCCGGGCCGGGAGGCGGGTCTCGAAGACCAGATGCCCGCCGGGCCTCAGCGCCTCGTAGGCGCCGCGCAGTGTCGCCCGCCAGTCGCCCGGGTCGATGATCTCCTGCGCGACGTTGGCCGTCATGGTGACCAGGTCGACCCGTAACGGGGGAAGACCCGCGGCGTCACCGAGGATCCAGCGGACCCGATCGCCGCCCGGCTTGCCGCGCGCCACGTCGAGCGAGGCCCGAGCGGGGTCGACCCCGACCACGTCGATCCCCCGATCCGCCAGCAGCAGAGCGAACACGCCCGTACCGCAGCCGATGTCCAGCACCCGCCTCGCGCCGAAGTCCTCGGCGAGGCGGACGTACGGTTCCAGGTCGCCCCGGTCGGGTTCGAGTGGGTCGTAGAGAGCGGCCAGCCGAGGATGCACGAAAATCTCGTGAGCCATGCGGCAGAGGGTACTGGGTGCTGTCGCCGGAGCAGCGCGCGGAGCTGGATCCGCGCATTTCGGAGATCGGCATATGCCGAACCCACTCACCGGTTCCCTTTTCGGGTAACGGAAGAATACGGGAGAGCCTTCCGGGTTCTTTCCGGTCACGCCTCTTCTGCGGGCCATAAAAGCGGACCGGGAAAGGGAATACGCGCGTCGACGCACTTATCTGCGGTCCTCGAGGAGCCAGGCGCTCTCCTTACCCGCTCAGCGACCGTATTCCGGCGCGAACACTCGTGCGTGCTCGGTCGACCAGATACGGAACGGCCTCGCCGGACGGCCCGTCATTTCTTGGATCGTGGGCACCACGGCCGCCTTCGCTCCCGCCCGCTGCCGCTCCGCGCTCTGGAGGAAGGCCTCCGCGACGGGCGACGGATACTTCGCCAGCAGGGCCGTGCGCGCGGCGTCCACGCCCAGTTCCTCGAAGCGCAACGTCCGCCCCAGCACCCGGGAGAGCTGCGCCGTCTGCTCCCGCGCGGTGATCGCCTCCGGGCCCGACACGGCGTACGCCCTGCCCTCGTGCCCCGTACCGGTGAGAACGGCTACGGCCACTGCGGCGACGTCGCGCGGGTCGACGCACGCGACGGGAGCGTCACCGTACAGGGCGCGCACCACTCCCTCCGACCGGATGCCGGGGGCCCAGGAAAGCGTGTTGGACATGAACGTCCTGGGGCGCACGAACGTCCACGGGACCCCCGAGTCCCTGACCGCCTGTTCGTTCTCCCGCTGACGCCGGGTGATGAAGTCAACGGCGCCCGGCTCCTCCACCGCCATCATGGACAGCTTGACCAGGTGACCTACGCCCGCCGCGGCAGCCGCCACAGCGACCCGTTCGTCGTCCGGCTCCGTGGGGCTGTTCGTCACCAGGAACACCGAAGTGACGCCCCGCAGGGCCCGGTCGAGAGCGGCGCGGTCCCCGTACTCCCCCTCGACGACCTCGACTCCAGCTCCCCGTACCGTGAGCCGCTCGGGCCGGCGCGCGAGAATCCGCACAGGGCCGACCGCCGCCAGCTGTCCGGCGACCTCACCGCCCACCGCTCCGGTCGCACCCGTCACCAGAATCACTCGAGGAACCTCTCAGCCGTCGACCCGGGGGCCGGACAGGACCGCGGAGAACACTGTTTCGCCGTCCTGATGGCCTGTCACCTGGACCGTCACCGTATCCTCGTCCGCCCCCGGCAGGACCACCGCCCCGATCCAGCACGGGCTGCCGAACTCGGAGTACCGGTGGAACCGGGTGCGCGCCTCCGCCGGAACGATTCCGGCGGACCCTGCCACCAGGCATGCCGCCTGGCGGGCCGCCTCCAGCAGCAACATGCCCGGGACATGGTCATTGGGGCGCTGGAAGAGGGTGGGATGCCGGGTGTCCACGCGCAGTTCCCAGACTCCGTCCTGCCCGGTCTCCGAGAGCACCACGTCCTCGACGCGGGCACGGCCCGCCAGGAGGGCCGGGACCGGCGCGGTCTCCGGTATGGATATCCCCTCGGCCGGGACGTCGCCGCGCATCCGCCGGTACGCCTTGGGCGTGCTGAAACGGGTCGCCGCCACCCCCGTCGCGGCGAGTCGGCCGTCCCGGTGCACCGCCCAGCCGACGCGCCCCTGTGCCGGGAGCCCGCCCCGCCACCTCAGGTCGGAGCAGAACACCTCCAGGTCGATCTCGGTGGGCTCGCCCCCCACGGCAAGGTGCTCGGGATGACAGACGTAGTCCAGCTCCGCCAGGAGGAAGTGGTAGCCGAGCGGAATCCCGTACCCGGCGTGGAAGGCGAGCATGGCCGCCTGCCGCATCGCCTCCGCGACCAGCAGCGGGTCGTGCCGGTCGCCGCCCACCGGAGCGAAGAACGGGTGGTCGTGCGGAAGGACCGCCGCCACTGAGAAGCGGTCGCGCTCCAGGCGTACCCAGTTCCGCGGAAAGGCGTCCTCCGGCCTGGTCCGGTGCACCATGTCGATCCCCACGGGATGCGCCACCTCGGCCTCCGAATCCCTAGTCGGCACCGGATCGATCAAGACTGCTGCTTCGGGCATAACTCCCCCCAGGGGTCATGTAATGGCGAGCCGTTTCTGCGATGCGCATACTGGTAGGACCAGATACAGACGCATCAGTCTTTCTCTATCCCGGGCGGGATCCCCCCACACCGCCCCGGCCACCCCCGGGCCCAGCACGAGAATCCGGATGACAGCGGCGTAGGCATCCGGAATATGCGGCTGCCGGGGTGCGAGAATCACTGGAATTCCCAAAAGCGCCGACTTCACAGGAGGCGGTATCCGCTCTCATTCCCCGTGCACCCCTAGGCACCCGGCTCGGGATATCGAGCTCGAACGGATGCACCCCGTCCAGGGCGAGAACGACGGCCCTCTGCGCGCTTCCCATGACACGATCCCGTCGAAAGATGGCGATCATGGCATGGTACGCCGGGCGAGCACCCTCGGCCCTGAACGCGTGGAGCGCCCGGAGAGGCGCTGGAGGAGGTCCGGCCCTCGACCCGTAAAGGGCTGGACTACAGGAGAGCTCACCCTCGCGGCGTTCAGGCGTTCAGGCGTTCAGGCGTTCAGGCGTTCAGGCGTTCAGGCGTTCAGGCGTTCAGCACCAGCTTCGTGCCGAGGCCGATCATCATCGCGGCGACCAGGCCGTCCAGCACCCGCCACGCGGAGGGCCGCGCGAGGACTCCGCTCAGCAGCCGGGCGCCGAACCCGAGCGCGGCGAACCAGCACACGCTGGCGAGGATCGCGCCGAGGCCGAAGGGCCAGCGCAGCGCCCCCCGGTCGGCGGCGACGGACCCGAGCAGGAACACGGTGTCGAGGTACACATGCGGGTTGAGCCAGGTCATCGCCAGGCAGGTCAGCACCACACCCCGGCGCGAGGCGGCCGGGGCGTCCCCGGTGTGCAGGGCCGACGGACGCAGGACCCGGCGCGCGGCGAGCAGACCGTAGGCGAGCAGAAACACGCCGCCGAGCAGCCCCACCACCGTCAGCGCCGACGGCCAGGCCACGACGAGAGCGCCGACGCCGGCCACTCCCAGCGCGATGAGCACCGCGTCGGACAGGGCGCAGATCCCGACCACCGCGAGCACGCCGTCGCGGCGGACGCCCTGGCGCAGCACCAGGGCGTTCTGGGCTCCGATGGCGACGATGAGCGAGAGGCCGGTGCCGAAACCGGCGGCCGCGGTGGTCAGGGCGTTCGTCATGCGCCGACGCTACGGAGCACAGGAACTCGGCGTCCAGCTAAAGATTCTTACGTAACATTAGCGTCTATGATGTCCGAGCTTCCCCTGGACCACGTGCGGACCCTGCTGGCCGTGGTCGACGAAGGCACGTTCGACTCGGCGGCGAACGCCCTGCGGCTGACGCCGTCGGCGGTCAGCCAGCGGGTGAAGGCGCTGGAGCAGCGCACGGGCCGGGTGCTGCTGATGCGCACGAAGCCGGTGCGGCCCACCGAGTCCGGTGAGGTGGTGGTGCGCTTCGCCCGCCAGCTGGCCAGGCTGGAGCACGACGCGCAGGTGGCGCTCGGGATGTCCGGGCCGGGCGAGCCGACGCTCCTGCCGATCGCGGTGAACTCCGATTCCCTGGCGACCTGGTTCCTGCCCGCCCTGCGGCGCGTGCCGGAGGAGCTGGGGCTCTGCTACGAGCTGCGCCGGGAGGACCAGGACCATACGGCCGCCCTGTTGCGGGAGGGGTTGGCGATGGCCGCGGTGACCTCGTCGCCGGAGGCGGTGACGGGCTGCTCGGTGCGTCGGCTGGGCCGGATGCGGTATCTGCCGGTGGCCAGTCCCGATTTCGCCGACCGGTGGCTGGGTCGCCGGGAGGGTGCCGCGTTGCGCGGGCTGATCGGTGACGCCCCGGTGATCGGCTTCGACCGGCGCGACGACCTTCAGGACGCTTTCGTGCGCCGGCTCGGCCCCGGAGCCCGGCCGAGCGCCCGGCGTCACCTGGTACCCACGTCGGAGGGGTTCGCGAACGCCGTGGCGTCGGGCATGGGCTGGGGCCTGCTGCCCGAGGTCCAGGCGGAGCCGTTGCTGAGCGGCGGTCGGCTGGTGCTGCTCACCCCGGACCACAGCGTGGACGTTCCGCTGTACTGGCAGCAGTGGAAGCTGGAATCACCTGCCCTGGCGGCTGTCGCCGAGGCGGTGGCGGCGGAGGCCGCCGAGGCGCTCGACAGCGACTGACCGGCGCACCCACCCGCCACCGGAAACCCGCTCGCCCCACCTGTGGGTGCTTGCCACCCCCTCCCGCTCAAGGTTAGGTTTACCTAACTCAAGCGAGAGGGGCGAACCATGACGGACCGTCATGACCAGGACTCACGCACCAGCCAGGCCCCGGAAGCGGATGGGCAGGTGCGAGCGGCGGTGTCCCGGCTCGTACTCGGCCAGATGGCCACCCAAGTACTGGGCACAGCGGTGCGGTTGGGCGTCTTCGACCGGATCGGGCCGGGTGAGCTGCGTGCCGAAGCGCTCGCCGGTTCACTCGGCACCCACCCGCAGGCGACGCTGCGTCTGCTGCGTGCCCTGGCCGGACTCCACCTGCTGTCCGAGCCGGAACCGGGCGCCTTCCGGACCACCGCGGCGGGCGACGCCCTGCGCACCGACACACCCGGCACGATGGTCGCCATGGCCCGGATGTTCACCGACCCGGTCATGCTGCGGGGCTGGGACCTGCTCGACGAGAGCGTCCGTACAGGAGAGACCACGTTCGACACGGTGTTCGGGACCGACTTCTTCGGTCATCTCAGAGAACACCCCGAGCTGTCCGCCGCGTTCAACGAGGCGATGAGCCAGGGCACACGGCTGACCGCCACGGCCGTCCCGCACCACTACGACTTCGGTCGCTTCCGTACGCTCGTGGACATCGGTGGCGGTGACGGCACGCTGCTGGCTTCGGTCCTTCGCGAGCACCCGAAACTACGGGGCGTCCTGTTCGACACGGCCGAGGGACTCGCGCAGGCTCCGCGACGGCTGGCCCAGGAAGATCTGACCGGACGCGTCACGCTGGAGACCGGCGACTTCTTCGCCTCGGCCCCGGCCGGCGGCGACCTCTATCTGCTCAAGAGCATCATCCACGACTGGGACGACGAGAGGTGCGTGGCCATCCTGCGGCACATCCGGGACGTCATCCCCGACCACGGCTCCCTGCTGATCGTCGAACCGGTGCTGCCCGCCACCGTGCCACCGGACCGGCCGGACAACGTCTACCTCAGCGACCTCAACATGCTGGTCAACGTCGGCGGCCGGGAGCGGACCGCGGACGACTTCGCGGCCCTGTGCACGGCGGGCGGCTTCGACCTCCGGAGCGTGACACCGCTGCCCGCGCCCAACGTCTTCCAGCTCGTCGAGGCCTCACCGGCCTGACGGGGCGACTCCCTGCGGGTACGCGGGACACCATAGGATGGCTGGCCTCTCCCCCCGGAACAGACTCGGAGGCATCCTCCCCATGCGTGTGCTGCTGGTGGAGGACGACGACGACCTGCGGGACGTGATCGCGTCCGGGCTGCGGGACGGTGGCTTCGCCGTGGACTGCGCGTCGGACTGGCCGGAGGCGGACGTGCTGCTGCACGTCACCGCCTACGACTGTGTGGTGCTGGACCGCCTGGTGCCCTCCGGCGACACCCTCGCCCCGCTGGAGGGCAGGCGCCGGGCGGGCTGGTCGGTGCCCGTACTGTGCCTCACCGCCCTGGACTCCCTGCACGAGCGGCTGCGGGGGCTGGAGAGCGGGGCGGACGACTACCTGGCGAAGCCGTTCTCGATACGCGAACTCGTCCTGCGCGTCCGGAGCCTGAGCCGGCGGGCGCCGGCCCGGCTCCCGTCCTTCCTGACCTGTGCGGATGTGGTCATGGACGTCGCGCGTCACGAGGTGCGGCGCGGTGGTGTGCTGCTGTCGCTGAGCCCGAAGGAGTACGCCGTGCTCCAGCAGCTCCTCGTCCACCGGGACGCCGTCGTCACCCGTACCGGGCTGCTGGAGCACTGCTGGGACGAGATGGCCGATCCGGTCTCCAACGTGGTGGACGCCGTCGTCGCGGGCCTGCGGCGCAAGCTCGGCTCCCCCGGGCCGGTGCACACCGTGCGGGGGCAGGGGTTCCTGCTGTCCGCGAAGCCGGGGCCGTCCTGATGGCGAAGCCCGTACGGCGGCGCCACTCCCCGGCCAGGAGGCGGCTGCACCGGCTGCGGCTGCGGCTGACCGCCGCGTACACCCTGATCACCGTCGTCGGGCTGGCCTGCCTGTCCTGGCTGGTGATCCGTACCGACGACCGGGCGCGGCTGGGCGCCGAGTACGACGAGATGCGCCGCCGGGCGTCCGTCGCGGCCTCGCTCGTCTATTACGAGGACGACCGGATCCATCTGGACGGGCTCCGGGACGACGAGGCGACCTCGGGAACCCCGCAGGTCCTGGTGGTGGAGGGCCGCCCCGGCGGTGATCCGGTCACCGTGTTCCAGGGCCGCACCGCGCAGTTCGCCGTGGAGGCCGGAACGATCCGGGCGGTGACCCGTTCGGCGATGGACGAGGAGGGGCCGGTGCGGGCCGAGGCACGCGATCGCACGGGAGAGCCCGTGCGTCTGCTGGCCGTGCCCTTCTACCACGACGCCACCGACGAGGTGGCGGGAGCGGCCGTCGCGGTCGGCGATCCGGAGCGTGGGGCTGCCGAGCACCGCAGTCTGGTCCTCTCCCTCGCCGTCGGAGCCGGTGCGCTGACGGCGCTGGCCGCACTGACCGGGCATGTCCTTTCCGGGCGGAGCATGCGGCCGGCCTGGGAGGCGCTGGAGCAGCAGGAACGGCTGCTGGCCGACGCGGCGCACGAGTTGCGGACCCCGGTCGCGGTGATGCGCGGTTCGGTGGAGGTGGCCGCCGGGGCTCCGGGTGGGCTGAGGGCGCACCTGCCCCGGATCCGCCGGGCGGCGGACCGGATGGCCGATGTCGTGGAGAACCTGCTGGCCCGGGGGCGGTTGGAGGCCGCCGTGGATGTCGTACGGTCGGAGCCGCTGCGCTTGGACCAGCTCGTCGAGGAGGTGTGCGCGGAGCTGCCGGAGGGTGGGCACCGCCTGGAGTCGCGGCTGGAGGAGTCGGTGGTCGAGGCGGACGCCTCGCTGGTGCGGGTCGCTGTGCGCAACCTGCTGGACAACGCCGTACGGCACGGCCGGGCCGCCGGCGCGTCGGACGGGGCCGATCTGCTGGTGACCGTGCGCGGACCGGAGGTGTGGGTCGCCGACCGGGGCCCTGGAGTGGATCCGGCCCGGCTGCCGGCGTTGATGGAGCGGTTCAGCTCGCCGGGCGGGGGAACGGGGATCGGCCTCTCGCTGGTACGGCGGATCGCGGATGCCCACCGCGGGTCACTCACCGTCCGGGCCCGCCCCGGCGGTGGCGCGGAGTTCGTCCTGCGGCTCGCCCCCGCCCGGTCGCGGCGCGGCGTCGGACGGACGCTCACGATTCGCTCATGATCGGCCGTCCATGATGTGGGGACAGGTTCCGAAGCCCACGCACGGGAGTCACGTATGTCACAGCGCGCCGTCCGTCCGTTCCTCCGCCGCGGAAGCACGCTCGCCGGTCTGGCCGGCGGCGTCGCTGTCGCGACGGGAGCGGGACTGCTCCTGTCCAACGCCTTCGCCTCGGGGGCCGCGCCCGAGGTCGTGCCGCCCGAGGCCGACGTGACCTTCGACTACCAGATCGGCGGCGCCTACACCCCGTCCGCCGGGGTCGGGGCGGTCTCCCGCGACCGTGGCGACGAGCCGGCCGAGGGCCTGTACAACGTCTGTTACGTCAACGCCTTCCAGACCCAGCCCGACGCACTGGACCGGTGGGAGAAGGACAACCCCGACCTGCTGCTGCGCGACGGCGACGGCGACCTGGTCAATGACGAGAAGTGGGGCGAGGCGTTGCTCGACACCTCGACCGCGGACAAGCGCACCCGGCTGGCGGACATCGTCGGGGGCTGGGTCGACGGCTGCGCGAGGTCCGGTTTCCAGGCGGTGGAGCCGGACAACCTGGACTCCTACGAGCGCTCGGAAGGCCTGCTGACCCGGGCGCACAACGCGGCGTTCGCGAAGCTCCTGGCCGACCGGGCGCACGCCGCCGGGCTGGCGGTCGGCCAGAAGAACACCACCGATCTGCTGGAGCGGCGGCGGGAGATCGGGTTCGACTTCGCCGTCGCCGAGGAGTGCGGCCGGTACGACGAGTGCGCCGACTACGCCTCCGCGTACGACGGCAGGGTATTCGTCATCGAGTACACCGACGACGACTTCGCGAAGGCGTGCTCGTCCGTGGGGGCGAAGGTCTCGGTGGTGCGCCGGGACCTCGATGTCGTCCCGGCCGGGGAAGCGGGATACGTGTTCCGCGTCTGCTGAGGCCCGGCACGGTGGCTAAGGGCCGTCCCGTACTCCCTGGCGGGCGCAGACGGTGAAGATGCCGCCGTCGGGGTCTCTGATCACCGCTTCGGTTCCGTCGGCGGGCGAGTCCACCGGCGGTTCTGCCGTACCGCCCGCCGCGCGGGCCGCCTCGGTGGCCGCTTCCAGGTCCGCGACCGGGAAACGGACGTGCCAGCGCGGGCGCAGCCGGGGGTCGGGGGACGACGCGTCGCCGCCTCCGCGCAGGGTGGCCATGGTGCGTCCGCCCTGCCGTACGACGACCGTGTCCTGTTGGTACGCGTAGCCGACCTCGCAGCCGCCGGGTTCCTCGGAGGCCCAGCCGAACACCTCGGCATAGAAGATCGCGCAGTCGAAGGCGTGGCTCGTCCGCAGCTCCAGGGAGGCGGGCGGGTTGTCGCGGCCGAACGACCAGGGCGGGGTCCGGCCTTCCCAGAAGCCGAATCCGGCTCCTTCACGGTCGGCGGCCACAGCTCCCCGCCCGGGGCCCAGCCGGATCGGGCCGACGGCGATGGTGCCGCCCCGTTCACGGACCCAGGCCGCTGTGGCATCGACGTCCTCGACGGCGAAGTACGGGGTCCAGGAGACGGCCGTGGGCAGTCCGGGGGCGATCTGGCCGATCCCGGCGACCGGCAGGGCGCCGGCGTGGGCGACGGTGAAGCCCGCGCCGAGGGTACCGGAGCGGAAGGTCCATCCGAGGACGGTCCCGTAGAAGTCCTGGGTGGCCCGCAGGTCCCGGGTCATGAGACTGACCCAGCACGGAATCCCGTGCACCGGGGTGCTCTGCTCTGCCGCGGTCATCGGGATCCGTCTCCTCGTCCCCGGTGGTGAGCCGCCGGACGCGGGCGCCGGTCCGGCGGGTGGGCCTGCTGGTCACCGGCCGTCGCAGGCCGGAACGCTCCGTGACGTCAGGCGTCCTCCGGAGCGGCACGCTTCCATACCTACGCCGTTGGGATCGCCGCCGCCACCCGGGCCGCGTCCCGGAACGTTGCGGAGCACGCCCCGGCTGCCCCGGACAAAGGCCCGCAGACGCGCGTACGGTGCTCGCGAGCCCGGCATGATCAAACAAAAAGCCCCGAGCCCCTGTATGTCAGTGCCCGGTGGCAGACTGCCGTCATGACCGCCTCGCAGCCGAAGGCTGACCTCCAGCACTATCTGCAGTCCGCTCGCGGAGCCCTCCTGTGGAAGCTCGAAGGGCTTTGCGAGTACGACGTCCGTCGCCCCCTGACGCCGACCGGCACGAACCTCCTCGGGTTGGTCAAGCACGCCGCCGGGGTGGAGCTGGGCTACTTCGGCGAGACGTTCGGGCGGCCGTTCGGCGAGAAGCCGCCCGCCTACGGGGACGACGCCGAGGCGAACCAGGACATGTGGGCGAGTGCCGACGAGTCGCGCGAGGACATCCTCGCCCTCTACCGCCGGGTGGCGGAGCACGCGGACGCGACGATCGCCGAGCTGCCGCTCGACGCGGTCGGGCACGTCCGGTGGTGGCCCGGCGAGCGGAGCCGGGTGACGCTGCACCAGATCCTGATCCATGTGATCGCCGACCTCCAGCGGCACGCCGGGCATGCCGACATCGTCCGGGAGCTCGTCGACGGGACGGTCGGGCTGCGGTCCGGCACCGACAACATGCCGCCGGGCGACCGCGCCTGGTGGGAGGAGTACCGGCAGCGTCTGGAGCGGGTGGCGCGGGAGGCCGGGTAGCCGCGCCTCCTGGTCATCGCCCGTTTCAGCGCCAGGCGAGCGCCGCGGGTTCGCCGAGCTGGTGCGCGGCGGTGCGCCAGGCGGCGGTGACGGCTTCGCGGGCCGTGGCGGTCGCCGCCTCGACCTCCGGCGGGAGCCGCAGTGGGGCGCCGACGTGGACGTGGAGCCGGGGGCGGCGGGCCGGAGCGGTGAGGATCCCGGAGATCTGCTTGGCGTAGGGACCCGAGGTCACCCGGCGGGCTCCCGCCTGGCCGAGCGGCACGACGAGCGCGCCGGACGCGTGCGCGAGACGGGCGAGGCCGCTGCGGAAGCTCTCCGGCGGGGCCTCCGCCGCGTCGTCGCGGGAGGGCAGCCGCCCTTCGCCGTAGATGAGCAGATGACGGCCGTCCCTGAGAACGACGGCTGCCGCGTCGAGGGCGCCCGCGGCCCGGCCGGTGTTCCGGTGCACGGGCACATGGCCACCGCGTTCCAGGAGACGGCCGAGCACCGGTATGCGCCACAGGCCCGCGGTGGCCATGACGACGGGTTCGACGCCCAGGCGCAGCAGTGCGGCGAGGACGATGCCCGGGTCGGCCAGCGAGGTGTGGTTGGCGACGATGATGCTGCCGGCGGCCGGGACCGTGGCGTGGTCGGACGTGACCGTGAGTCGTCCGAGTGAGGGGACGACGGCGGCGGCGATGCGGCTGAGCACGGTTCTCCCGGGGTTCGGCGGGCAAGACCGTCGTGGTGACGGCGGTGTGGTGCGAGGTCCGCCTCTCCCGGCTTCGCCCGCCACACCCTCATCGTCGTGGCGGCCGGGGCGTGGGGCCTGAGTGCGGGTACTCAGGCTCCCTGGTCGATCGCCCCTGCCTCCGGGCGCTCCCGGCGTGCCGGGACCCTCCGGGCCCCGTGCCGTACCGGTTCGGACGACCGGCCACACCGCCGTGTCCCGGGGCAGCCTGCCTTCGGCGTCCAGGGGGCCGCTGGTGAGCGGTGGGCGGTTTCCGTACCGGGGGCGGAGCTGTCCGGGTCATGGCGGGCGACGCTCCTCTCGGTCGGTGCGGGTGAGTCGCGGCTACAGGGCGGAGAACGCGCTGAGCACCAGCAGGAGCATCATGCTGAGGGCGGCGAGGTATGAGGACGGTGCCGACCGTGTTGGCCCAGGTGGCGACGGTGACGGAGGAGACGAGTGCGGTGTCGGCGCCGTTGGTCCAGTTCGATGTCGGCAGGTGGAGGAAGCGACCGGACGTGGGCCACCACGGGAACGGGCGAGAAACCACCCCGGGGCGAAGGCCCGGCCGATGGCGCCCACAGCGCCGGCCCTGGGGCCTCGCCACCCCTCGGCGACCGGCTGGGAGCGCTCTCCACGCGGTTGCGTGGACCGCTCACCGAAGCACGGCCGCCGGACGGTCGCGAGGGTGGCCGGGGGGCTGCGGTGGCATCGGGCGCAGGTGTCGGACACCCGGCCTGCCACGGCCTCACCCGCTTCCACTGGCGACGGTTCTCAGCGAACCATCGCGTCACGAACGCAAGAATATGGCAAGAGTCGCAGGACGTTCACCGTCCCGTGATGGACCTGACCGCAACGAGGCGGCTGCGGCCGGGGTTCCGGCCTGCGGGACCCTAGCGTGCCGCGGCGGCCGTCCGCACCGTGCCGAAGTCGATGGCGCGGTCGGCTTCGCGCAGGACCTCCTCGGCCACTCTGCGTACTTCGGCGAGCACGTCGCCGTGCTCCTCCACGAGGCCGGCGTAGATCGGTGCTTCGGTGCTGTCTGCGGAACTCATACGGTTCTTCCCCGTCGGTCTGGTGCGAAAAGCCCCTGCCGGTCGGCGGAGGCGGGGGCGAGTGTACGTGGTGGGCGGCGGCGGTCGCGATTCCATTCCGGCGCGGACCCCACCGCACCTGCTGGAGCAGCCGCCCCGCCCCCGGAGGGCGCGGGGCGGCTGCTCCGTCACCGCCTGCGCCGGCCCGTGCCGAGATGCCGCACGGGAAGAGCCCGAACGGCCGGCGAGCGCGGTCAGCTCGTCGGCACGGACCGCCCGCGGGCCCACCACCGGACAGCAGTCGGACTCGATGTCGAGGACGGCAAGGAACGCGCGGATCAGGTCGGCGCCGCCCGGCGCCGACCCGCCCGGCGCGGATCAGGTCGGCGCCGGGCGGGTCGGATATGTCATGCCCTCCTCCAGGGAAGTGGTACGGGCCGGGGCGCGGGTGGGACCGGGAGCCGGGCAGCTGGGCCGGGTAGCTCTAGGTCGTGTCCGCCGAGCGCCGTCACCGGGCCTCGGGCAGGGGACGGTGGCCCTCGGTCCACTCATTGACCCAGCCGCAGCCCGAACAGGCGTACCGCCCGTCGAGGCCCGCGATCAGGGTGCCGCAGCGCGCGCATCCGATGTAGGTGATCTCCGGGTGCTCCGAGGCCGCTTCGTCCGGGGATCGCCGCTCCGGGCGGGGCGAGCCCGTCATCGTCGGGCGTCCGTTCCCGCGGCGTCCAACAGGATCCGGGCGAGCTCGCCCGGCTGCGAGAACATCGGCCAGTGGCCGGTGTCCATCGTGACGAGCCGCCACCGCTCACTAGTCAACAGCTCGGCCACCTCAGGGCTCGGCTCGGGCCAGTCGAGCAGGCACTTGACGTATGTCGCGGGCAGCAGGCCCAGGGGACGGGCCAGGACGGCGGGATCGGTGAGGGTGGCGCCGGGGTGGGGTGTCGAGCCGCCGAGGAACCGGGCGAGCTGTTCCCCGGTGAGGCCCTGGTCCGCGCAGTCGGCGGCGGCCGGTGGCGGCCAGAAGCCCCCGTTGGCGGCGATGGCGGCCTCGACGCCGGCCCGTCCGTCCGGCCAGCCGGCGACGAAGGAATCGCCGTCGACCGGAACGTTGGAGTCGACGAACACGACGCGGGCGAGCCGGTCGCCGATCCGCTCGGCGGCCTGCCCGACCGGAATGCCCGCGTAGCTGTGGCCGACCAGCACCACCTCACGCAGACCGAGACGCTCGACCACGTCGACGATGTCCTGGACGTGCGCCTGCTGCCCCGCCGCCACTTCCTGTCGGTCGGCGAGGCCCGACAGGGTCAGCGGGTGGACACCGTGACCGGGCGCGCGCAGGCCGGGCTCCACGTCACGCCACGCCCACGAGCCGAGCCAGGCACCTGCCACCAGTACGAATTGCGTCATGCCAGCAACGTAGCGCAGGGGTACGACAGAGCCTCCCGGCCACCGTTTCGTCAACCGTCGGCGCTTCGCTGTCCTCGCAGCACCGGGACGGGGCGTCGTCGGCGGCGACACCGCCCTCGTCCCGGCCGGTTCCGACCCGGTGGGGTTCTGGGGTCACCGGTCGCTGTTCTCGACGGCTGAGGGCGTCGGCACGCCATCCCCTTCTGACCTACGCCACTTGGCGACTGAACAGGATGCGTTGTCGGCCGTTTCTGACTGCTTTTCGCTATGAACGGAGGCGGTGGGCCTCGGCGAGGCAGGATGTCCCCGTGATGGGCAACCTCCCCGCCGTGACGACCAGCTTCGTCGGACGCGACAACGAACTGGGCGGCGTCGAACGGGCACTTCGAGATCATCGGCTGGTCACGCTCACCGGCCCCGGCGGGGTCGGCAAGAGCCGGCTGGCCCTGCGCACCGCCGAGCGCGCCCGGGACCGCTACGCCGACGGCGTCTGGTGGGCCGACCTTTCCCATCTGCACGACGAGCAACTGCTCGCCACCACGGTCTGCGACGGTGTCGGGCTCCTGGACCACAGCCCCCGCCGGCCGGTGGCCGCGCTCGCTGAATGGTTGTCCGGCCGACATCTGCTCCTCGTTCTCGACTGCTGCGAGCGGATCGTCGGCCCCTGCGGGCAGCTCGTCGCCGAACTGCTCGCCTCGGCACCGGGGCTGACGGTCCTGGCCACCAGCCGGGAACCGCTGGGCGCGACGGACGAGAAGTGCGTCGAGGTACCCCCGCTCTCCGCGGGCGACGACGGCGACGAGGCCGTTCGGCTCTTCCACGAGCGGGCAGCCGCCGTCGCCCCGGGCCTCTCGCTCGATGACCCGGGGAGCGCGGCAGCCGTCGCCGAGATCTGCCGTCGGCTCGACGGCATACCGCTCGCCGTCGAGCTGGCCTGCGTCCAGCTCCGCGAGAGCAGCGCGCAGGAGATCACCGGACGGCTGGCCTCCCGGATGGAAGAGCTCACCGACGACACCCTCTGGCCCCGCCGCCACCGTGCCCTGCGCACCACGATCGGCTGGAGCCACGAGCTCTGCGCACCGCTGGAGCGGCTGCTGTGGGCGCGGCTCTCCGTCTTCCGCGGTGTGATCACGATTCCGGACGCGGAGGTGGTGTGCGCGGGCGGGCCGCTGGACGCCGCGGCCATCGCCCCGGCCCTGGAACGCCTGGCCGACCAGTCCGTCCTCCGGCGGACCGGGGACGGCTACCGCATGCTGGACACGCTGCGCGAGTACGGGGCGATGTGGCTGGCGGAGCTGGCGCAGGACGCGCTCCTCGTGGACCGGCACGCCCGGCATTTCGCCCATGTCGCCGTCCAGGCGTACGCGGGCTGGCTCGGGCCGTCGCAGGTCCTCTGGTACCACCGGATCGCCGACGCCCACGCGGACCTGTCCGCGGCCCTGGACCACCTGCTGGCCGAGGACCCGGAGATGGCGATGGAGATGGCCGGGTGCGCGGGCCTCTTCTGGAGCTGCTGCGGCCATCTGCATCAGGCCCGCACGTATCTGGAACGGGTGCTCGCCCTGCCGCTCTCCGCCGGTCCGCACCGCACCCGGGCGCTGTGGGCCCTGGGCATCACGCTGACCCTGCAGGGCGACCACGAGGCGGCCCGCCGCACCGGCGAGGAGTGCCGGCACGCGGCACGCCGCGACGAGGAACCGGAGGCGGTGCTGCTCGCCGCCCACTCCATGAGCTTCACGTATCTGATGATGGGCCGGCCGCTCACCGCGTACGCCGTCAGCGACCGCGCGCTGAGCCACCACGCCGGCGACCCCGCCGACGCGCCCTCACAGCTGCGCTGCCGGGTGATACGCCTGTTCGCCCTGTCCGCCCTCGGCCGGCTCGACGAGGCGTACGAGGAAGCCATGCGGCTCCAGCGGATCAGCCTGCGGTTCGGCGAGCACTGGGCACGGGCGTATGCCGATCACCAACTCGCCCTCATCCACCTGCTCCAGGGCCGCCCCCGTCATGCCGAGAGCCACGCGCGCGCGATGCTCGCGAGCAAGCACGAACTCCATGACAGCCTCGGCATAGCGCTCGGCCTCGATCTGCTCGCCGGATCCATCGCCGCACAGGGGAACGGAGTGGCCGCGGCCCGTGCCTCCGGTACCGGGCACACGTACTGGCGCATGGTCGGCCACCCGCACCGGGGCACCCCGGAGCTCGGGGCGATCCGCGAGCAGTGGGAGCTCCGGGCCCGGCAGGTTGCGGGCGACTCGGCATACGAGCGGGCCTATCGGCGCGCCTCGGCCGACGACGCCGAACGCGGCCTGGCGCACGCGCTGGAGCGCGGGAATCCCGGATAGCGGGATCCGTCCCCCGTCCGGCCTCCCCGCCCGGCCGGCGGACGGGGAGGCCGGACACGGAACGCCGGACGCCGGACGCCGGACACCCCGGCGAGACACCACTTAGCATCCCCGTATGACGTCCATCAGTCGGCTCCGTCCCGACCACGCAGAGGCTCTGCTCGCCTTCGAGCGGGAGAACCGGGCCTACTTCGCCGCATCCATCACCGACCGGGGCGACGACTACTTCGCCGCGTTCGCCGAACGCCACCGCGAGCTGCTCGCCGAACAGGACGCGGGGCTGCACCACTTCCACCTCATCGAGGACGAGGACGGCGGCGTCCTGGGCCGGATCAACCTCCTCGGAGTGCGGGACGGTTCGGCCGAGCTGGGCTACCGGATAGCGGAGAAGGCCGCGGGGCGCGGGCTGGCCACCTGGGCGGTCGAGCAAGTCCGCGTCCTGGCGGTCCGGGAGTACGGTCTCACCGCGCTGCGCGCGGAGACGACGCTGGACAACATGGGATCCCGCGCGGTGCTGGCGCGCTCCGGGTTCGAACCGCTGGAGGACGTCATGTTCGGCGACCGCCCCGGGCGGCGGTACGTCCTTGATCTGATCGGGGGCGCTCCCCCGGCCCATTGAACGGTGCCGCAGGAGGAAGTGGCGGCATGGAGTGGGCGGGTGAACGGTGTGCTGTCCGGCGTCGGCGGTATGGCGGTGATCGGCCGGATGGTTCACCTCGGGGGGCAAACCCCGTCCGGCCGCCCGATGCTGGGGCTCGCGGGAGCGGACGCCACCGCGCCGCCCGACACCCACCGCCTTCAGGAGGCCCCGTGCCCGTACGTTCTCATCGTGACGCCTCGCTCCCCCGCTGCCGCAGTCGGTCACGGCGGCGAGGAGCCTTCGTCGCGTCCCTGGCCGCGGCGTCGCTCGCCGGGCTGATGACCTGCCCGGCCCACGCGAGCGGGGACGGGGGCGTCGGCCCGCACGGGTCGATCGACCCCGCGCTGCGGCGCGGGCTCCAGGCGCTCGTGGACACTCCGGGAGGGCCGCCCGGCGCCATCGCCGTCCTCACGGCGGGTGGCCGGCGCGAGGTGTACCGGGCGGGTACCTCGCAGCTCGGCACCGGGCGTCCGCCCAGGACCACCGACCACATGCGGATCGCCAGTACGGCGAAGGCCTTCAGCGGTTCGGTCGCTCTGCAGCTGGCCGAGCGGGGCACGCTCGGTCTGGACGACACTCTCGGCCGGCGACTGCCCCAGCTCCCCGCCGCCTGGCACCGGGTCGGAACCGGCCGGCCCGGGGCGCAACAGGGCCGGCCTCGCCGTGTTCTCGTACACGACGCGCTGCGGCACCGTGTACGGCCACACCGGTAACTTCCCCGGCTACACACAGCTGGCCGCGGGGACCAAGGACGGCGATCGGTCGCTGACCGTCTCCCTCACCTCCCAGGTGAACAGCGCGACGAACCCCCGACTGCTGGCCACGCTCCGCGACCTCCAGGAAGGCTTCGTCTGCCGGCTGCTCGATCACCGCGAGCCGGGCGGCGCGCACTAGGCAGAAGGCGGGAAGGGGTACGCCGGGCGTCCGGCGTACCCCTTCGCGGGTCGGGCGGGGCGGCGGTCAGTCGTTGTCGGTCTGCTCACGGACGATGGTGTCGTTCTTGGCGTCCACGTCGAAGGTCGTCTTCTTCCAGTCCGAGCCGACCACGTCGACCTGCCAGACGACGCCGTTACCCTCGTTGTCGTCGAGGCCGACGGAGGTGACCGTCCCCTTCTTCTTCTCCGTGGCGACCTTGGCGGCCTGCTGCGGGGTCTGGGTGGCCTGGGCGAGCCGGTCGGCCGTCTGCTTCTTGTCACCCGCGTCCTGATCCGCGTCGACACGGGCCTCGATCACCTTGCCGTCGACCGCGTTGATCCGGACGGTGTGGACCGTACCGTCCTTCTCCGCGACCTCCGCGACCCAGACCGGGCCCTCGGAGCCCGGACTCGCGCTCGGGCTGGACGTGCCGGTTCCGCTGGGGCTCGCGGAGCCGCTGGGGCTCGCGGAGCCGGCCGAGCCGGTGGGGCTGCCGGACCCGGTCGGGCTGGGGCTCTGGCCGCTGTCGTCGTCCACACCCTCCAGGTCCAGGTCGACCAACTTGCCCCCGGCCACCTCGCCGGCGGCAGTGGTGGCGGCGTCGTCGAAGGTGACCTTCGTGGCGTCGATCACCTTCTTGCGCTCCTGCTGGTCCTGGGTCAGCTGGGCACTGGCCGAGGGCGACGTCGTCTGCTTCTGCGGGACGACCTTCGCGGCTTCGGAGGTGGCGGCGCTCGTCGCGCTGTCCGAGCTCTGACCGCATCCGGTCATCAGAACGGCCGTGGCGGCGGCCATGCCGAGGGCACCCACCGTCTTGAGGGTGCGGGAACGGGAAGAGGCACTGTTCATTCGTCGAGGCTCAAGTCTCATACACGCATGCCTAGCCCTCCGGGCCATCGGTCATGTTGTCCTACCGGGGAGTCACCCGATCGACCGGGCGGGTCCGCCCGTTGGCCGTCGTTCCCCGGGCGGTGGACGCCGGGATGCGAAACAATGGCAGCAGGGCCGTATTCTCCGCGCCCGGCCCGGAGGCCGTCATGGATCACATGGTGCACACCGAGCGTTACGAGCTCGTCTTCCAGCTGTCCGGAGCCGCGGACGACGTGGTGTGCGTCCGGCTCACCGACCGGCTGGGGGCCGGCGGATTCCCGGTGTACGAGGACGAGACGGGGATCGTGCGCGCCGAGATCAGCGACCGGGGCGAGGTCCGCATGCTCGCCAGCGGCGGCCACCAGGTGCCCGGCTCTCCCCTGCTGGCCCGCCCCCTGAGCGAGGACACACCCGGAACGCCGTGACCTGACCCGCGGGGGGGGGGGGGGGGGGGGGGGGGGGGGGCGCCCCCCCCCCCCCCCCCCCCCCCCCCCCCCGGCCCCCCCCCAGCCGGGCGAGCCCGCCCCCCACCCCACCACGCGGC
>NZ_JBVJMW010000009.1:0-262551 GCF_055583985.1 Streptomyces sp. NPDC104313 | reverse complement strand
GCGCCGCGGCCGCCCCCCCCGGGGGGGGGGGGGGCCCCGGCGCCCCCCCCCCCGCGCCCCCCCCCCCCCCCCCCCCGGCGGGGCCCCCCGGGGGGGGGGGGGCCCCCCCGCCCCGGGCCCCCCCCGCCCCGCTGTGCACGCCCGTCCGGGCGCGAGCCTGCCTTTCCGCCTTTCCGTCCCCCGTCTCTCCGTCCCTCCGTTCATGCCCAGCCTTCGCCCGATTGTGTTTACATTCCCGCATCCCGGACGTAATCTCTGCACCAAACCACAGACTCGGGCATGAAACGGAAACGAAACCATATGTACGCACCGGAGCGTCAGCAGAAGATCCTCCGCCTCGCCCAAGAGAGCGGCCGGGTCGACGTGCTGTCCCTGGCCGAGGAGTTCCAGGTGACGGCCGAGACCGTCCGGCGCGATCTCAAGGCCCTGGACCGGGCGGGGCTGCTGCGCCGGGTGCACGGTGGGGCGATCCCCGTCGGCCGGCTCGGCTTCGAGCCCGACCTCGCCGAACGCGACGCCGTCGCCGCCGACGAGAAGGACCGTATCGCGCGGGCCGCCCTCGCCGAGCTGCCCGCCGACGGCAATGTGATCGTGGACGCCGGGACGACGACCGCGCGGCTCGCCGCCGCCGTACCGGTCGAGGCGACGCTGACCGTGGTGACGCACGCACTGCCGGTGGCCGCCCGTCTCGCCGACCACCCCGGCATCGCGCTGCACCTGGTGGGTGGCCGGGTCCGGCACCGCACCCGCGCGGCGGTCGACGCCTGGGCACTGGGTTCGTACGCCGAGATCAACGCCGACGTGGTCTTCCTCGCCACCAACGGCTTCTCCCCCGACAGCGGCCTGACCACGCCCGACCTCGCCGAGGCCGCGGTGAAGCGGGCCGTGATCAAGGCGGCCCGCCGGGTCGTCCTGCTCGCCGACTCCGGCAAGTTCGGGCAGGAGCACTTCGCCCGCTTCGGCGATCTCACCGATGTGGACCTGCTCATCACCGACACGGGCCTCAGCCCCGACGACGCCCGCTCCATCGAGAGCCGGGGCACGGAAGTAGTACGCGCATGATCCTTACCGTCACCCCCAACCCCAGCCTGGACCGCACCTACGAGCTGCCCGGTCTGACCCGCGGCAGCGTGCTGCGTGCCACGGCGGACCGCGTCGATCCGGGCGGCAAGGGTGTCAATGTCTCCCGCGCGGTCGCGTCGGCTGGACACCGCACCGTCGCCGTCGCCCCGATGGGCGGCCCGGAGGGCGCCCTGCTCACCCGGCTGCTCGGCGACCTGGGCATCGAGGCCGCCGGCGTGCCGATCGCCGGGAACACCCGGATCAACGTCACGCTCGTCGAGCCCGACGGCACCCTCACCAAGGTCAACGCCGCGGGCCCCGAGCTGAGTCCGGCCGAGGCGGAGGACGTCCTGGAAGCGGTACGGGTCCACTCGGCCGCCGCCGACTGGATCGCCTGCTGTGGGAGCCTGCCGCGCGGACTGCCGCCGCGGTGGTACGCGGAACTGGTCGAGCGGAGCCACCGGGCCGGAGTACGGATCGCGCTGGATACCTCCGGAGCGGCGCTGACCAGCGCCCTGGACCGGGGGCCCGACGTGATCAAGCCCAATGCCCAGGAGCTCGCCGAGGCCGTCGGCCGGCCGCTCGCCACGGTGGGCGACGCGCTGAAAGCCGCCGAGGAACTGCGTGAGCGCGGCGCCCGGTCGGTGCTGGCGAGTCTGGGCGGCGACGGGCAGTTGCTGGTCGAGGCGTCGGGCGCGTACTTCGCCACCGCACCGGTGGCTGTCCTGCGCAGCAACGTCGGCGCCGGGGACGCCTCCCTCGCCGGCTTCCTGGCGGCGGGCGGGCAGGGCCCGGAAGCACTCACCTCGGCCGTCGCCCACGGTGCCGCGGCCGTGCAGCTGGCCGGAAGCCTCATGCCCACCCCCGCCCACCTCGATCTGCCGTCGGTCGTGACGACCTCCGACGTGCCGCTGGACCGCGCGCTGACGGAGCCCGCCCCATGACACCCCGACCGCCGCCACCTCCGCACCTCCCGTACGGACCCCACCCGTACAAGCCCGCCGCCCCGTCCCCCCGAGCCGCCGCACGGCGGTCCCCGAGCAAGGAGCACCGCGATGAGTGAACTGATCACCGCGGAACTGGTCGACCTCGATCTGTCCGCCACTACGAAGGACGCCGCCGCGAGGTCGCTCGCCGAGCGGATGGTGGCCGCGCACCGCGTCACCGACATCGACGGCTTCCTCGCCGACGTCGCCGCCCGCGAGGCGCAGATGCCGACCGGCCTCGACGGCGGCATCGGCATACCGCACTGTCGCAGCGAGCATGTGAGTGCCCCGACACTGGCCTTCGGGCGCAGCGGGGCGGGCATCGACTTCGGGGCGGCCGACGGTCCGGCCGACCTGATCTTCCTCATCGCGGCCCCGGCCGGGGCCGACGACGACCACCTCACCATCCTGTCGGGCCTGGCCCGCAGGCTGATGGACCCGGAGTTCACCGCCGCCCTGCGCGCCGGAACGGATCCGCGGACAGTGGCCGCGCTGATCCGGAGCGAGGAGCAGGTGGAGGCGGAGAACCAGGAGCAGGAGCAGGAACAGGCGAGAACGGAGACGGAGGTCGCTGGAGCCACCGAGGCCGCCGTGAGCGCCCCCTTCCGGATCGTCGCCGTCACCTCCTGCCCCACCGGCATCGCCCACACCTACATGGCGGCCGAGTCCCTGGCCGCGGCGGGCCGCGCCGAGGGGGTCGAGGTGACCGTGGAGACCCAGGGTTCGGCCGGCTTCAAGAAGCTGGACCCCGCTGTCGTCGCGGCGGCGGACGCCGTGATCTGGGCCCACGACGTGGAGGTCCGGGAGAAGTCCCGCTTCCAGGGCAAGCCGCTGGTCGACGTCGGAGTGAAGGCGGGCGTCAACCGGCCCGCCGAGCTGATCGCCGAGGCCCGCCGCAAGGCGGAACGCGGGGAGATGGCCGCCGCACCCGAACCCGACGGGACAGCCGGCTCCGGGGCCGGGCACCTGGACGGGAACGGATCCGGTGCGGACCACGCGCACTTCGGCGTCCGGCTCCGCACGTACCTGATGTCCGGCGTGAGTTACATGGTGCCGTTCGTCGCAGCGGGCGGCCTCCTGATCGCCCTGTCGTTCGCCATCGGCGGCTACGAGACAGCGAGCGCGAAATCGGTCGCCGACCACTTCGTCTGGGGCGAGGCGGACAGCTGGGCCGCGCTGCTCAACCAGATCGGCTCGGCGGCCTTCGGGTTCCTGGTCCCGGTGCTGGCCGGGTACATCGCCTACGGGATGGCGGACCGGCCTGCGCTGGTGCCCGGTTTCGTCGGTGGGGCCATCGCGCTCACGGTGAACGCCGGGTTCCTCGGAGGTCTGGTCGCCGGACTGCTGGCCGGTGCGGTGGTGATGGCCATCCAGCGGGTCCCGGTCCACGCGACCCTGCGCGGCATCATGCCGGTCCTGGTCATCCCCCTGGTCGCGTCGGCGGTCGTGGGGGTGTTGATGTTCATCGTGGTCGGCAAGCCCATCGCCTCGCTGCAGGGCGCGCTCACGGACTGGCTGAACGGTCTGTCGGGCTCCAACGCGGTGATCCTCGGCGTCGTCCTCGGGCTGATGATGTGCTTCGACATGGGCGGCCCGCTGAACAAGGTGGCGTACGCCTTCGCGGTAGGCGGTCTCGCCGACCCGACACCGGGCAGCCTCAAGGTGATGGCCGCGGTCATGGCGGCCGGGATGGTGCCGCCACTGGCGATGGCGCTGGCCACCACCGTACGCAAGAAGCTGTTCACGAAGGCTGAGCGTGAGAACGGCCGCGCGGCCTGGGTGCTGGGCGCCTCGTTCATCACGGAGGGCGCGATCCCGTTCGCCGCCGCCGATCCACTGCGGGTGATCCCGTCGGTGATGGCGGGCGGCGCGGTCACCGGCGCCCTGTCGATGGCCTTCGGCGCGACCCTGCGCGCTCCGCACGGCGGCGTCTTCGTCGTCCCGCTCATCGGCGAGCCGTTCCCCTACCTGCTCGCCATCGCCGCCGGGACGCTGGTGGCGACCGCGCTCGTCGTCCTGCTCAAGGGTGCGCACAGGACGGCGCCGGAGGCGGCCGGGGACGCGGGGACCACGGGCCCCGAAAACTCCCGGGTCACCATCGCCGCCTGATCTGCGCACCCACCGCCGCCTCCCGCACATCGTGTGCCGGGGAGTGATCCACGCACCAGCAGACCGTCGCCATAGCCTCCCGCAGCGGGCTCCACGCCCGTCCGGCGTCACTGTTCGACAAGGCCGCCGTCCGCCAGTCGGTCAAGATGACCATCGCCCGTAAGGGCCGCGACCCGGTCGACGCGCGCAGCATGCTCGCTGTGCCGGCCCTGGCCGCTCCGATACGTACTCCCGGCGACTGCCGGGGCGTTAGGTTGGGGCATGTGACCGAGACGTGGAACGCCGCTGACCCGGCCGTCCTGGCCCTCCCCTCCGGACGGCTCGTGCGCGGCCGGGGTCTGCGCAAGCCCTTGCCGGAAGGTCCCGAGCCGGGCTTCGCCGTATACCTCCTCGGGCGCACCCCTCCCCCGGTCGCCTGGGAGTCGCGGTGGCTGCGGTGGCCGGACTTCCGACTCCCGGCGGACCGGGCGGCGGCGCGGGACCTTCTCCAAGAGGTGTGGGACCGGGCCGCCGGGACGCGGGCCGAGGTGGCCTGCGGCGGTGGGATGGGCCGCACCGGGACGGCGCTGGCCTGCCTTGCCGTCCTGGATGGGGTCCCCGCCGACGAGGCGGTGGCGTTCGTGCGTGACGGCTACCACCCGCGGGCGGTGGAGACGCCCTGGCAGCGCCGCTACGTACGGAACTTCGCGTAGCGCCTGGGGCGGCGCGGCCCAGCACCTGGCGGGCACGGCTCATCAAGACGTTCCTGGTGCCGGCTCTGCTCATCAGGACGTTCCTGGTGCAGGCCTTCTCCATCCCCTCCGGTTCCACGCGGAACAGCTGTGTGCCCACACGCCGCACCGCTCCTTGACCCGTGCACCGCCCGTCCTGAGGGAACGGAGACGATGATCCACTTCAGGGGCGCGGCGAGTGGTGAGGGACGTCAGACGGGTCCCGCGCCGACCGGAGGGACGGTCGCGCCCTCACCGGCGCGGACGGCTTCGACCACGCTCTGGTGGAAGGTGCGGCTCTCCTCCTCTGAGGGGCACGGCACGGGGCTGCCGGTGAGGGTGAACCAGTCCGACGACCCGCTGTACTGCACGGCCACCGACGCCTGCCCGTCGGACCAGGTCGTATGCACTGTGAGGTCGCCCCTCAGGATGCCCGCTTCTTCGGTGCGTACTCCGCCGGTTCCCGCGAAGACACCGCTGGTCGTCCAGGATGCCCAGCCCATGACGGTCACCTTTCGGACGATGGCAAGCCTGTCCAGCTGACTACCTCCGAGTATGGCACCGCCGGTATGACTGCGCACAGGTGTGCGCGGGCCCGGTCCTGCCACCGCTCCTCAGGCGCGTTCCAGCATCCCTCGGACGAAGGCGGCCTGACCCGCGTGCTGGAGATCCTCGGCGATGACGCTGATCAGCCGGACCCCGAGCGTCACCGGGGGCGACCAGCCCTCGTCGACGATCCGGTCGAGGGCGTGGCCCTCCAGGCCCGCGACGAAGTCGAGGGTCCGCTCGTGCACGGCGTCGAAGTAGCCGAGAAGGGGGTCGGCGGAGTCCACACGGACGGCGGCGACCTCGTCGGCGCTGTGCCCGTAGCCGGTCGCCGTCTCATCGAACGGCAGCCCGAAGGTGTCAGCCCAGCCTTCGGTGAGCCAGATCTGTCCGGTTCCGGACGCGTCGGCGATGTGGTCGTCCTGGACGCGGGTGAGATGCCAGACGAGCCAGGCGATGGAGTTCGCCCCCGCGCCGACGCGTGCGTTGAGGTCGTCGGGCGTGAGCCCTTCGACCGCCGCGTGGACCGCTTCCCCGACCCGGTCGAACGCTTCGGCCAGCATGCCTGCGGTATTCATCCATCCACCTTCGCCCGGGAGGCCCCGGCTCCCCGGAGCGACACACCGCCGGGTCTGCGGTGTGTCGCCGTACGATCTACTCATGGTGCGAAGCAGCGCGCAGAACGTCGATCAGTACCTCGCCGAGGCCCCGGAGGCCCGCCGGGCGGCGCTCACAGCGCTGCGCGCCCTGTGCCGGGAGGAGCTGACGGGGTTCCGCGAGGTGATGGCATACGGCATGCCCGCCTATGAGAGGAACGGGACGGGCGAGATCGCCTTCGCCGACCAGAAGCAGTACATCTCGCTCTACCTGATGCGCACGGACGTGCGCGACGTGTTCACGGACCGGCTGGCCTCCCACGACATGGGCAAGGGCTGCCTGCGCTTCCGCGACCCGCGGAAGATCGACTTCACGCTGGTCCGCGAACTGCTGCGGGCGACGGCGGCGACTCGCGGCACCCCCTGCTGACGTGGGACTTCGCGGGGTCCGGTCCTCCCTCAGCGTAGGCCGGACAGCCAGGCGGTCAGCAGGCGGTTGACCGCGTCGGGGCGTTCCTGCTGGACCCAGTGGCCGCAGCCTTCGAGGATGTGGGCGGCGGACAGGCCGGGAAGGGTCTTCGGGTAGGCGTCGATGGCGTCGGACATCCAGGTGGTGGAGGCGTCCAGGGCACCGCCGATGAAGATCGAGGGCTGGGTGATGGGTGTTCCGTCCCAGGCGGCGAGGTCCTCCCAGTCCCGGTCGACGTTGCGGTAGCGGTTGAGCGCGCCGGTCAGTCCGGTGCGTTCGAACTCCTCGGCGTAGACGTCGAGGTCCCGTTCGTCGAGCCAGCCGGGGAGCCGGCCGGCGGGGAACCGGTCGGCCATGCGCGCACCCGGGGGTACGAAGAAGAGGCCGGGGTGGTCCGTGGGGGCGGGGGTGTCGCCGGAGAGTCCCGTATAGAAGCCGGCCAGCCAGCCGCGTACGTCCGGTTCGATCTCCGCCTCGGCGCGGCCGGGGGCCTGGAAGTAGCTGACGTAGAACTCCTCCTCACCTCCGATGCTCGCGAAGCCGTCGGTGGGTCGGGGGCCTCCGCGGGGCGTGTACGGGACGCTCAGCAGCGCGACCGCCGTGAAGACGTCCGGCCGGAGCAGGGCGCTGTTCGCGGCGATGGGCGAGCCCCAGTCGTGTCCGACGACCGTGGCGGTCTCCGCGCCGAGGGCGTGGACGACGGCGATGTTGTCGGCGACGTGGGCGAGCATACGGTAGGCATCGGTGGCGGCGGGTGCGGAGGAACGCCCGTAGCCGCGTACGTCGATGGCGACCGCCCGGTGCCCTGCGGCGGCCAGAGCGGGGAGTTGGTGGCGCCAGGAGTACCAGGACTCGGGGAAGCCGTGGACGAGGAGCACGAGGGGGCCCTCGCCCTGTTCGACACAGTGGATCCGGCCGCCGGGAACGTCGACCGTCCGGTGCGTGGCGCCGGGCAGGAGGGCAAAGGGGCGGGCGGCAGGGTCCCCGGACGGCGAGGGTAGGGGGGTGGGCTCGGGCATGGCTCCTCCTCGGGCGCCCCGTTCGGGCGGGGCGGTCGTGACGCTTCGGCGGGTGGCCGGGCCGGGGGCCCTGCCACCCGGTCACGATCATTCAGCCGGTGCGACCGCCCGGACAAGATTATGTGCCGATCCGGCAGAACAACGGAGCGGGAAGGGCTTCAGGCGAGCAGGCTCAGCAGATGCGCGCAGGCGGCGGCCTCATCCGAGTGGCGGGCGACGACTTCGTATGCTCCGCGCTCGAAGGCCCCGGTCTCCCAGCCTCCGTTCCCACCCCGCCGGACGAAGAGGAAGTCCGGCGGGGTGGGAACGGGCTCGTGGACGCCCTCGATCCGGTAGTAGCCGCCGGGGATTCCCGCCTCGATGAGTGCGGCGTGCAAGGTCCGGCGGTCCATGGCGGGTTACACGCCCGAGGGTGTCAGGTAGGCGTTGTCCAGCAGCCACTTCACATTGAGCCGCTGCCCCTGGCCCGGGTCGAGGAACACGGCGTCGAGCTTGATCTGCCGGCCGCCGCCGGGCTGCTCGAACCACGGGGCGATGCCGCCCTGCCAGACCCAGAAGGGCTTGGCGACCTTGTAGACCCGGTAGTCGCAAGGGACGGTCGCGTCACGGGTGTTCAGGTTCTGCGGGGGCAGGGCACGCTCGGCGTAGGCGTCGCCAGCCGGGGCGAGGTAGCCGCCGTACTCCGAGCCGAAGCGGTCCAGGCGCTGGCCGGTGCGGAGCTTCACGGGCTCCTTGTCGATCTCGCCGTTCACCTCGGCGAAGCCGTCGTTGGGCGGGTACTTCCAGCTGCCGGTGTCCGAGGGCCCTTCCCAGTACTTCTTCAGGAAGTCCTTCGGCGTGAGGTCGCCGGTGCGCTGCCAGCCCCTCAGGAGCGGGCCGACCGGGGCGAGCCGCTTGTTCGGCAGCCACTTGGGGCCGAGGCGGGCGTCGCCGCGGAACTCTCCGGTGCAGGGCTCGTGTCGCTCAGCGGCGGGTGCGGGCCGGGCGGGCCCCTGTGCGGCGCTCGCCGCCGGGGCGGAGATCAGTCCGGCGGTGATGCCGAGCGCGGCGAGTACGGTACGCATGCGGTTCATTCAGGGGACCCCTCGAGCACTGAAGATCAATCAGGATATCTGGCGTAGGGTAACCGCTCGACTACCTGAGGCTTCCGCGCTATGCCGTTTTCCGGCCATCGCGAACAGCACCACGCCCCGGCCACGACGATGCGCGACCGGGGCGTGGTGGACGGAGGGGCGCAACGCCCGACCGGTGGGGCGCCTAGCCGACCTTGACGTCGATGCAGGCGTAGAAGGCGTTCGGGGTGTCCGCGATGTTCCAGACGGCGAGCACCTCCTGCCGGCCGGTCTTGTTGCCGAAGTCGACCTGGTGGCTCACGGTCGCGCCGGGCCGCGCGCCGCCGTCGTCGAACTCGGCGATCTTCTCGCCGCCCACGAAGTACTGCCAGGTACTGGTCGAGTGGCGCGCGGTGAGCTTCCACTCGAACTGCTGGGAACGGTTCACCGGAGTGACCGACCAGCCCTTGGAGTCGTCGTCCAGCTCGGCGAAGCCGCCGTTTCCGCCGCTGCAGCTGGCGAGCCCCTTGGGGCCCTCGACGCTCTGCGGTTCGTACGTGATCGCACCACAGCTGACCGTACCGGCCGCGCACTGCGCCTGCCTGCTCGGCGGGTTGGAGATGTAGCCGTGGGCACTGGCGGAGCTCACCGGAAGGCTCAGGGCGAGGACCGGGGCGAGCATGGCGCCGACGGCGAGTGCGGTCTTCCTTTTAGCGTGCATGTCTCTCCTTCACAGGAGGCCGCACCGCGCGGTGGCGGACCGTGGGGGGCCCGGCTTCGGCGGCGAGACCTCGCGAGTGTGGGGCCAAGAGGCGCGAAGGGCTACAAGTCCCTTGCCGGACAAGCCTGATGACAGATGTCCGGAAAGGCCTTGCACTTGGACTAGACCATACCCACCGACGCGTTCACGTCAAGGGCGGTGGGTGCGGTGGGCGGCCCGCCCCCGCGAGCCGCTCGGACGGCCGCGCATCCCGCGCGGCCACCCGTCCGACGCGATCACCCCTGGTCGTCGCCGTAGCGGACCGTGACGCGCTCGAAGCCGACGGAGCCGAGCAGACCCTTCAGCATGTCTGCGGTGTTCTTCTCCGCGCGGGCGGTCAGTTCGCTCTCCTTCGCCGCTTCCGAGATGTGGCGGGCTGCGAGCCTGTTGACCGCCTGTTCACTGCCGGGATTGTCGGAGAAGAGGTCACCCAGCCGGTCGAGCAGACCGCGCTGTTTGGACACCGCGTAGGAGCGGTCGGGATCGAGGGCCGGTCTACCCAGCACCGCGTGCGGCAGTCGGATGTCGGCGGTGGTGCGGTCCTCGTTCACCACGACGCCGCTCCCGGTGACCTTGCCCAGGTCGACGGAGGCGCCGACCGTGCCCGCCCCGACGAACAGGGTGCGGGTGCCGCGCAGGGCGTCGGGGACGAACTTCGCGTCCTTCTCCAGATCGACGACGACCTGGAAGTTGCCCGAGGCGGCCTCGTATGCGCTCATGTCCTGGATCGACTTGAGCACGGCGGGGCCCGACCGGTCGCGGGTCTTCTCGCCGAAGAGGTCGTCGAGTCCCGGCAGCAGGCTGAGCCGGCTACCCGCGAACAGCAGGACAAGCACGGCCGCGACGACGCCGAGGACCTTCTGCCACCCCCGGGAGGGTCGGGCGTCACGCTTTCCGTCGCCGTGCGGCGCGGGCTCTGTGGTTACGTCACTGGACGTCATGTACAGCGTGTGACCCGCATCCGGTGCCTTCAGTCCGGCTCCCCTCACATACTCAACGAACTACCATAGAAAATAGGCCTGTTCCGGTATGACCGGGCAGACGCGAGGGCGCCTGCCCGATGGCCGGGTCCGCTCAGCGCGGCCCGGCGCCCAGCCGCACGCGATCGCTCTCGCCGGCGGTCAGGAACGACGCCAGCTCCCTCCCCTGGTCGGCCACGGCGTCGCGGTCGGCCCGGGAGAAGGCGCGCAAGGGTTCCACCGTGACGGCCTCGTCGGTGACGCGCCAGGTGGCCGCCACTCGGCCGTCGACCAGCACGACACGCTCGCCGGCGACCGAGAGGCCGCGGTGGGCGTCGTCGATGATCCGGCCACGGTCCTGATAACCGAGGATCGCGTTGTCGAACGCCGGCAGGAACCGCACCGGGGCGGGAGTATCCGGGTCCGGGCGCGGCGCGTCGGGCAGGTCGAGCAGCTCCCGTCCCCGTTCGTCGCGGAAGCTGACCAACTCCTCCCGTACGGCGGCCACCGCGCCGGGCAGACCGGCCAGGCCGGACCAGGCGCGCAGGTCGGCCGTCGCGGCGGGTCCGTGGGCGGCCAGATAGCGCCGGACCAGCACCTGGCCGACCGGGTCGGCGCCGTCGGGTGCGGGCGGGTCGACCGGGCGGCCCAGCCAGGAGGAGAGGGCGACATTGCGCACCCCGCCCTTCGCCCGCCACACCCCCCGGGGCGGCGCCTGCGCCATCGGGACGAGAGCGGCGACCACCATCTCGCCCAGGGGGCGGGGCCCCGGGCCGGGCCAGCGCCCGGCGAGCGCCCGCACGATCTCGGCCGCTGTACGCGGTTCACCGTCGGACATCAGCTCCCGGGCATCCGCGGCGAGCGCGTCGAGGTCGACCCCTTTCAGCTCGTCGCGGTAGACCCCGAGCACCCGTTGGCGCAGCATCGCGTCGTGGCGGGCCCGCCAGGCGAGGACGTCGTCGGCGGTGACGAGATGGACCGTGCGTCGCATCAAATGGGTGCGCACCACGCTCCGCCGGGTCAGCAGGTCCGAGAGGACGGCCGGGTCGAAGGCGGTCAGCCGGGACCAGAGCCCGACGAAGGGCTCCTGCGGCTCCTGCGCCTGGAGGCCGCAGAGGCGGGCCACCGCCTCCACGACCGGCAGATCGGCCCGGTCCAGCAGCAGCTGACGCCCCAGCATGGCGCGGTTGAGCGCCCGGTTGTCGAGGACGGTCACCGTGTGGTCTCTCCTTCTCGGTCGCCTGCTGTGGTTCTTCCGCGCGTCCCCGCGCGGTGCGCCGGTGGTCAGGTCGCCTGCCGCCCGTCGAGCGTCTCGCGCAGGATATCCGCGTGCCCGGCGTGCTGGGCGGTCTCGGCGACGACGTGGGTCAGCACCCGCCGTATGCTCCACTCGACGCCGGGTTCACTCCAGGGCGCCTCGGGGAGCGGGTGCACCGCCGAGAGGTCGGGGACCGCGAGGATGATCTTCTCGCTGCGGGCGGCGACCTGCTCGTAGGCGCGGAGGACCCCTGCCGTCGTCTCGCCGGGCAGCATCCGGAACTCCTTCTCCCGCTCGATCGCCCACTTCGGGAACTCAGCGGCGGTGCCCGCCACCAGGTCGTCCCAGGTGACTCCTTCGGGCAGGGCGTACTCCATCTCCGACGACCCCTCGGTCACGAAGTTCAGCCAGCCCTCCTCCATGGCGGTGACGTGCTTGACAAGGCCGCCCGGGCAGAGCGCGCTGATGGTCGGGCGCGCACCGGCCTGCTCGTCGTCGAGACCCTCGACCGAGCGGATCAGGGCGGCCCGCGCGGTGGCGAGGGCGGCGAGCAGGTCGGTGCGCTCGGCGTCGGGGGAGGTGGAGGCCGTGGTCATGGTGATCGGGTTCCTTCCGGTGTTCCTGTCGTGCCGTACGGGTCAACCCTCGCAAGGGAAGAGGACAGGGAGTGTCCTCTTCTCGGGCCATACTGGCGTCATGCCGAAGACTTCAGCGCGACTGCTGGCGCTGCTCTCCCTGCTCCAGGCGCGCCGGGACTGGCCGGGACCGTTGCTGGCCGAACGGCTGGAGGTCAGCCCGCGCACGGTGCGGCGTGATGTCGACCGGCTGCGGGAGCTGGGGTATCCCATCGCGGCGTTCAAGGGGCCCGACGGCGGATACCGGCTGGACGCGGGCACGCGGTTGCCGCCGTTGCTGTTCGACGACGACCAGGCCGTCGCGCTCGCCGTCGCGCTGCGGACCGCCGCCGCGACCGGCGCCGGGATCGGTGAGGCCGCGGCCCGCGCGCTCACCACCGTCCGGCAGGTCATGCCCGCCCGGCTGCGTCACCGCGTCGACGCCCTACGGGTCACCGCCGTCGAACGCACGGGAGGCCTGCCGCGGCCACAGGCCGATCCGCGTGTGCTCGTGGCCTTGAGTGCGGCGGTGCACGACCGTGAGGTGCTGCGCTTCGACCACTCCCCCGCGTACGCGCCGGCCACCGCCGACGCCCCGCCCGCGGTGCGGCGGGTGGAGCCGCACCGCGTGGTCACCTGGGGTGGGCGCTGGTATCTCGTCGCCTGGGACCTGGACCGCGAGGACTGGCGGACCTTCCGCGCGGACCGGATCACCCCGCGCACGCCCACGGGTCCCCGGTTCACATCGCGCGAGGTGCCCGGAGGCGATGTGGCCGCCTTCGTCGCCGCCCGGTTCCAGGGCTCCGGCGCCCCGGGCGGGTGGGCCTGCCGCGGCGAGGTGATCCTCGACGCGCCGGCCTCCGCGGTGGCCGGTCACGTCCGCGACGGGATCGTCGAGGAGTACGGCCCGGACCGCTGCCGCGTGGTCATGGGCGCCTGGTCGTGGCCGGGCCTCGCCGCCGAACTCGGCAGGTTCGACGTGGACATCGAGGTCGTCGGGCCCGACGGGCTCAGGGACGCCTTCGCCCACCTGGCCCGCCGCTACGCCGACGCGGCGGGGGCGGGGCCGGGCGGGACCTAACGTCCGACGAGACGGGTGTCGGAGGTGTCTTCGGTCGTCGAGGCGGTCACGGACGAGGTGATGTGCCCCGCCAGACCCAGCACCAGGAACAGCACCACGAGCCATTTCGCGGCGCTGCTCAGGACCAGCGGACGGGTGGCGGAGCGCGAGCGCTCCGGGGCCATCGCGAGGTCGTCGTCGCCGAACAGGCCCTTGGGGTAGGCGGGGGTGAGCATCATGACGTACGCGGAGAACCGCATGCGGTAGCGCAGGGTGGCCGCCGTCGCCTCGAACAGCGGCCGGGGCATACGGCCGAGACACAGCGTGATCAGCCACCAGACGAAGGCCAGCACCCACCACCCGTACACGGCGAGGCTCTGCACGATCGCCGCCGGGATCATCAGGAGGACACGGAACAGCACCGCGAGCCGGTTGAGTGGGGTGGGTCGCACCTCGATCCGCACCGGATAGTCGGCCGGCGGCGTCAGGGCGAACGGCGGGTAGCGGTCGATGAGCAGCATGCCGTCGGCCGAGACGCGCATGTCGTAGCCGAGGACGCCGGTCAGGAAGCGGAAGACGGGGTCGGGCAGCCGCCCCAGTACCAGGGCCGCGAACCAGCCCACGATGACGGTGAAGAACGCCGCGATGTGCAGGGCGAACAGCACGATGAAGTGCGGGACGAGCAGCAGGAGTCGCAGGAACACGGTGAGCCGCCGCTGGCGTGCCGGTTCGACGATGTCCAGGACGGGCCGGAACTCGTCCGCGTCCGTCTCTTTGCGGCCCGGGCTCCACTGGCCTTCGGCCATGTCGCTCCTCCTCGGCAGGGGATCCGTACGGCATCGGCGCGCAGGACGTGTCCCCACCGTGGGCCCGCCCAGGACCGCCCGCAATCGGCCCGGGGCGAACGGGTGCCCGGCTCAGCGCCCGCGGAGCCGGTCGAGCAGGGAGCGGACGGCGCCGGGCCCGGTGGTGCTCCGGCCGCCGGTCGCGGGGCTGTCGGACTTCCCGGTCCGCGAGCCACGCTTCTTCGCCGGGGCCGTGGCCACCGGTTTCGGCCGGGCCCGTTGTCCGGCCTTGTTGCGGGTGGCCTTCGTGGCAGCGGTCTCCGTACGGCCCGCCTTCGTGGCAGCGGTCCTCGTGCGGCTCGCCTTGGTGCGCGCGGCGGGGCCCGGTGCGCGCTCCGGCTGGGTCTCGGGCTTCTCCGCCGACGGGCCGGGGGAGCCCGGGTCGTCGGTGTAGGTGTAGTAGCGGTGGCTGATCCGGCGGCCCAGCACGAAGTACCCGAGCAGCGCGCCCGCCGTGTTGAGGATGACGTCGTCGATGTCGAAGGCGCGCCCCTCCACGAGGGCTCCCTGGATCAGTTCGACGACGGCCATGGCGAGGGCGGTCAGCAGCGCCGTCCGGATCATGCGCAGGCGGCGTGGCACGAAGAACGGCAGCAGGAGCCCGAACGGCACGCCGAGCAGCAGGTTTCCGCCCGCCTGTTTGCACGCGGCCAGGAAGGTGTAGTCCTCGGCGTACTGGCGCAGCGAGCGCCCGGGGCGGAGATTCGAGGTGACGAGGTCCTCGGAGGCCGGTGAGGGCGTGAGCGTCACCTTGGCCAGCAGGACGGAGAACGCCACCAGCCCCAGCAGCACCACCGTCAGGACCGTTCCGCGCACCAGCACACGTGCCCATGTCCCCTGGCGTGCAGGGGGATTCGCCTCTGCTGTCATGGCCGACGGGTGCCCCCACCCGGCCGGAACACACGCCTGGACGGCCCCGTGGAGCGAAATCTCACCCGGCCGTCCGCGCCCGCCTGCGACGATATGCGCATGAGCACACGTATGAGGGAACTGCTGGACGAGGCCGACCGGTTGCGTACGGAAGGCCGGCCCGAGGAGGCGCGCGAACGGCTCCTCGCCCTGACCGCCGAGTACCCCGACGGCGCGGAGGTGGCCTACCGGACAGCGTGGATCCATGACGTGCTGGGCCTGGAGTCGGAGGCGGTGCCGTACTACGAGCGCGCTCTGGCCAATCCGCTACTGGCTTCGGAGGACCGGCGCGGGGCGCTCCTGGGGCTGGGCAGCACGTACCGGATCCTCGGCCGGTACGGGCAGGCGGTGGAGACGCTGCGCCGGGGCGTCGAGGAGTTCGGGGACGACGGCGCTCTCCGGGCGTTCCTGGCGATGGCCCTGTACAACACCGACGAGCACCACGAGGCGATGCGGCTGTTGCTGGAGCTGACTGCCACGACCAGCCAGGACCCGTACGTCCAGCGCTACCGGCGGGCGGTCGAACACTACGCGAAGGACCTCGACGAGACCATGTGACCCGTGCGGGGCGGGGACGGTCGTCCACGGCGCGCCGCGTCGCGGGAGACGCGCCGGTCCGGAAGCCGCGGGTGCCGAGAATGCTCGGGTGCCCACTGCTCCCCCGCCGTCCCCGCCCTCCTCCTCCTCCTCCTCCTCCTCCTCCTCCGGTGTGCCCCGGGCCGGTGATGTGCCGCGCCGCAGCGAGGGGGCGCTGCTCCTCCTGTCCGCGGCCTCCGGTGCGGCGGACGCGTTCGTCTTCCTGTGCGTGGGGCAGGTATTCGCCGGGGTGATGACGGGGAACCTGGTGCTGCTCGGGGCTTCGGCCGCCGGTGCGGGCGAGGACGGCGTGGCGCTGAAGGTGGCCGTCGCTCTGGGGGCGTACGTGTGCGGGGTGGCGGCGGGCGCGCTGTTGACCGGGCGGCGGGGGCCCCGGGTCCGGGTGCTGCTGGGGGCGGAGGTCGTTCTGCTGGGGGCGGCGGCAGCGCTGTGGGGGATGGAGCTGGTCACGTCGTACGGTGACCGGCTCGGGGTGCTGGCGCTGGTGGCGGTCGCGATGGGCGTCCAGGGGCGCGTACGGGTGACGCCGACGAACTATTTCACCGGGACGCTGACCTCGCTCGCGGGTCGTGTGGCGTCGCGGGAGCTGCGCGGCGGGGACGGCTGGGTGCTGGGGCGGCTGGCCGCGGTGGTGGCCGGGGCCGCGCTCGCGGCGCTGGCCGAGCGGTGGTGGAGTCCGGGAGCCGCGTTGGGCGCGGTGGTGATGGCCTCGGGCGCCCTGGTACGGGAGACGGTCCCGCGCCGGGGCGGGCGGCCTCGGGCGCGGCCGGGCAAGGGGAAGCCCCGGCCGGATCGGGGGAATCCGGCCGGGGCGGCTTGAGTGCGGGCGTGAAGGGCGGTCGCCTCTGGGCGGAGGGCTCCACGGGGCTTCGGCGGTGCGATCTTCCCCACGGGCTACAGGCACGGGCTACAGATGAGGCCCGGGGACGCTGTCCCCCTCACTCCCACTTATAGATGAACGATAAACCATCCTGGGCCGTTCCCGGGAATCCGCCCCCGCGGATGTGATCCACGGCACGGAATTCCGGGCATTCTCCCTGGCCAGGGCTGGTTGGGTCAGCTCCCGGACGTCTCGCCGGCGCCGTAGCGGCGCCGGAACTGTTCGACACGGCCCGCCGTGTCGAGCACCTGGCTGCCACCGGTGTAGAACGGGTGGCTCGCCGAAGAGGTCTCCACGTCGATGACGGGGTAGGTGTTGCCGTCCTCCCACGCCACGCGCTCGCGGGAGTCGGCGGTCGAGCGGATCAGGAAGGCGACCTCGGCCGCGCGGTCGCGGAAGACCACGGGGCGGGACACGGGGTGGATACGGGACTTCATCGATGCGTTCCTTCCTCACCGCGACCGCACCTGCGGACAGCGGTGACGTATGGGGGACAGGCCCTTCCGGACGGTCAGCGGACCTCGCGGAACAGGGCGTGCCGGCCGGCGGCGGAGTCGAACTTGCGGAGCTCCAACCGGTCGGGGTTGTTGCGGCGGCTCTTACGTGTCACATAGCTCCGGCCCGTTCCCACGGTGGACCGGAGGGTGACGACCGGCCTGGTCTCACTGCGCGCCATGGGCGCCTCCCGAATCTCTGCCGACCCCACCCCCCAATCAGGAATGGGATTCGTTTTCGTTCTGGTGAGAGAACGTGAGCCGCCCGCCCGGCATTCCCGTCCCGTCGCACGCCCCGAACCCCTTGACCAACTCGCCCTAAAGGCATGTCTGTTCGGGTAGCTCTCACTCCGGAGAGCCGCTGGCATATGCCAGAAGCAAGAACGCGTCGAGTGTTGCCAAAACTCTTACGGCCCGCCGCGGCCTGTGCGACAGTCGGTAACGATCCACCCTTCAGAACCGGCTAGGCCGCGCCTGTATCGGAGTACGAGATGCCGTCCCCCCACTTCGCGGACCGCCCCGCACCACAGCTTCCCGCGCATGACGCCGTCGACGCCCTGATCCACCGGACGCGTCGGCTGCGCGGGGACGTGGACGCCGTGCGGCAGGACGCCGTCGTGTTCGACGAGGACGACCCCCAGTTGCGCTGGCAGCGCGCCCTGTGCGAGCTTGCCGTGCAGCACCTGGACAACCTCGACGAGCACCTGGGCCAGCTCCGGGCGGGGCTGCCGGACCGGTTCACCGACGACACCCCCCGGACTGCCGGGACCCTGGATGACCCGAAGGCCGGTTCCCTGCTGAACCGGGTGGGCAGCGCCGAGTGGAACCTCCTCACCGACGAGTCCTGCTGGTCCGAGGAGCTGTACGAGATCTTCGGCAGGCCGCCCGGGTCCACGCCCCTGTCTCTCGACGACCTCCCGTCCGTGCTGCTGCCCGAGGACCAACCGGTGCTGACCGCCATGGTGACGGGCTGCCTCGTCGACGGCCGGCCGATGGACGGCGAGTTCCGCATCGTGCGACCCGACGGCCGCACGCGCACCCTGCACATGACGGGCGAACCGGTCCTGGACGCCGAGGGCTGCACCGCCTCCATGTGGGCGGTCCTGCGGGACGTCAGCGAGCTGCGGCGCAGCGAGCAGGCCGTGAGCAGAAACCGCCCGTCGGTGCGGCACGAGGAGCACATCGAGCGCGCCGAGCACCGCATGGCCGTGGAGCTTCAGGAGGCCGTCCTTCCCCCGTGGCGCGGAGCGCCGCGGCTCCCGCCCCAGGGCCCCGGCGCCCTGGACATCGCCGCGCACTACCTCCCTTCCGGATCGAGCGGCCGCATCGGCGGCGACTGGTACGACGCCATGGAGCTGCCGGACGGGCGCACCCTGCTCACCGTCGGCGACCTCACCGGGCACGGCATCCCCGCCACCTCGGCGATGGCGATGATGCTGGGCGCGCTGCGCGGCATGGCCGTCGCCGGCATCGAGCCGGGCGTGCTGATGGGGCACCTCAACCAGGTGCTCGAAACGTCGATACAGCCCGCGCTGGGCAGCGCACTGTGCTGCCGCTTCGACCCCGACACCTCCACTCTGTCCTGGGCACAGGCCGGACACCCCGCACCGCTGCTCTTCCGTAACGGTTCGGGGCGGCTCCTGCCCCCACCGGACGGGATACTGCTCGGGGCCGCGTCCAACACCGTCTTCGAGCAGGACGAGGTGCGGCTGCACCCCGGTGACGTGCTCGTTCTGCACACGGACGGCCTGACTCGGCGCGGCGACCGGGGTGCGGGCCCAGACGCGCTGCTCGCCCTCGCCCCCCGATTCGCAGACGCCCGTACGGCACAGGAGTGCGTACGGAGCGTCGTCGAGGAGTTCGGCGGGACCGAGCGCCCGGACGACGCGTGCGTGCTGGTCGCCCGCATCGGGGCATGAGGAAGCGCGGACGTATCAGGGCGTGAGCGAGCGCGAAGTGGCGCGGTCGGGTCAGACCCGCGTGCCCTTGGCGGCCTTCTTCTGGCTCGGCGGCATCGAGAGCTCGATCTCCTCGCGCAGATCCTGGATCCCCGCGTATCCGGCGAACTGCCCGGTGAGCCGGTACATTTCGCGGAGCCGGTCCCAGGTTCGGTGCGAGGAGGTCTCCCCCATCGACACCAGCGCGAGCCGGGCGTACCGGTCGGCCTGCTCGGGGTCGTTGGCGATGAAGCAGGCCGAGGCCAGCGAGATGTAGTCGAAGATCCTGGACCGCTGTCGCCCGTCGACCCGCAGCTCCAGCGCCTGCTTGGCATGGCGCTGGGCGATGATCGCGGCCCCCTGGTCGTGCTCGGCCAGGGTACGGAAGGCCAGTGCCTGCATCCCGTGCATATCGGCCTCGTCGAACATCTGCATCCAACTGGGCGGCGGCACATCGCTCTTGTCCGATACGAAGAGCTCCTCTGCTTCGCCGAGGGTGCGCCGCATGGCCTGCCCGTGGCCCATCGACGCCTGTGCCCAGGCCTCGATGGTGCGCAGCATCGCCTGCGTACGGGGCAGGGTCTCGTCGCCGGAGCCGGACTTGGCGAGCTTCATCAGGTCCAGTGCGTCGTCGGGTCGGCCCAGGTGCACCATCTGGCGTGCCGCCCGGGAGAGCGCCTCTCCGGCGCGCGGCCGGTCGCCGCCCTCGCGGGCCGCGTGGGCGGCGATGACGAAATACTTCTGGGCGGTGGGTTCGAGGCCGACGTCGTGGGACATCCAGCCCGCCAGGACGGCGAGGTTGGCGGCGACGCCCCACAGGCGGCGCTGGAGATGGTCGGGGTGGCGGTAGGCGAGCATGCCGCCCACCTCGTTGAGCTGGCCCACGACCGCCTTGCGCTGGAGTCCGCCGCCCCGGGACGCGTCCCAGGCACGGAACACCTCGACCGAATGTTCCAGGGCCTCGATCTCCTCGGAGCCGACCGGTGCGGCCTCGTACCGGTCGAGACCGGCGGGATCGGCGTGCAGGGGATCGTGGGTACGTGGAGCGTCGGCCGCCGGGGCGGGGTCGCTGTGCAGCCAGTCGTACATGGGGCCGGCGATGGTTGAGCCGGCGGCGAGCGCGGCGCCCGCACCCACCACCAAGCCGCGTCGGTTGAGCATGAGGTCCATTCCCGTGAATTCGGTGAGGACCGCTGCCGTCCGTTCGGGCGCCCACGGCAGTTGATCGGGATCGTGTTCCGTCCCGGAGTCACGCCGCTTCCCCACACGCCCGCGTCGGCCGAACCCGAGGTCCTCGATGGTCACGACACGGCCGAGCCGCTCGGTGAACAGAGCCGCCAGCACTTCGGGCACGGGATCACGGGGGGACTCCCCCATGTCGATCCAGCGCCTGACACGCGAGGTGTCGGTGGCCAGTTGCGGGTGGCCCATGGCCGCCGCCTGCCGGTTCACCGCTCTCGCCAGTTCGCCCTTGGACCAGCCGGCCAGGCCGAACAGGTCGGAAAGACGGGTGTTGGGTTCTCCGGTCACTTCAAGCCCCCAGGTTCTCGGCTGACTTGACACTAACCCCCTGTCAGATGCGCTGTGACTATTCGCCAGGGTTCGCCAGGGTCCGCCAGATGGTCTGCCACCCACGCTCCGGTGTCAGGTAGGAAGGCGCCACCCCGCCCGGCAGCCCTAGGTACTCCCCAGGGTGCCGAACGGCCGTCGGCCGGGTTGGCGCACGTACCTTGTCGGCGCACGAAGGGATCTGTCTCGCCCATGTACACAGCATCGTCCTCCGTGTCCGCCCCGCCCCGCCCGCTCCGCCCGATGGGCGCGGGCGGCGGGCCCTATCTCGCTCCACACGCCGGCGCGCAGGGTCCGGTCCGGGCCCGACGGGCGCCCGGACCGGGCGCCGGGCCACTCAGTGGAAGGATCGACCTGTCCGGGCCCCAGGGTGCGCAGGTGCGGATGGCCATCGCCTCCGTGCAGCGCATCTGCCCCGAGTTCAACCCGGTCCAGGTACTGCGCCGCAGCGGCCGTTCGGTCCTGATCGTCGGAACGACCGGGCGGGCCACCGCCGTCGCGAAGTGCTTACTGGACCACTCGTCGGCGTGGACCGAACGGTTCCGGCACGAAATAGCGGCATACCGCGCGTTCGTCCGGCACCGCCCCCCGGTTCGGGTGCCCCGGCTGATCGCGGCGGATCCGGAGAACTGCACGCTGGTGATCGAGCGCATGCCCGGCCGGGTCGCCGCCCTCACCCGGCACCCGGCGGAGGCTCCGCCACGGGCCGACATCCGGGCCGCGCTGGGCGCTGTCGCCCGGGTGAACGCCTGGCGTCCGCCGCCCGGACTGTTCGAGGCACCGCTCGACTACGCGTCGCGGATCGCGCGCTATCACGAGCTCGGTCTGTTCACCGACCGTGATCTCGGCGACCTGCAGAAGCTGCTGCACGGTCTGGCCCACGCGGGCGGCAAGCAGGGCATGGGGCAGTTCTGCCACGGGGACGCCCTGCTCTCCAACATCCTCTTGTCGCCGACCGGGCCGGTGCTCGTCGACTGGGAGCACGCGGGCTGGTATCTCCCGGGGTACGACCTGGCGACGCTGTGGGCGGTACTGGGCGATGCCCCGGCGGCGCGACGCCAGATCAGTCAGCTGGCCCAGGCCAGGGGCCCGGCCGCTCGGGACGCGTTCCTGGTCAACCTGATGCTGGTGCTGACCCGCGAGATCCGCACCTACGAGACGGCGGTCCAGCGCACCATGCGCGAGGCGCCCGCGGCGGGGGCGGGGGCCGACCGGCCCGGCGCGCTCTCCTCGGGCGAGGAGCAGCGGCTGCTGCTGCGGCGGCTGCACGACGACTGCGCCATGGCGCGGAGGGCCGTGCGGGCCGCGGTCGGCACCCGCTGAGAGCGGACGACGGAGCGGGGATACGGCGGCCCGCCTGTCGAGCACCACAGTGAGCAGACCGCTGTGAGAGAGAAGCGCGCTGCGGGACCGGTGCCGACACACCGGTCCCGCAGCGCGCTGTTGTGCGTTCCGGGGCCTGTCCGCCGCTTTCCGGCAGAGCTGACGCCGACGCCCCCCGGACCCGAAGTCGTCCGATGCCCGTACGGCGGCCAAGAGAGCCCCTTCCGAGCCGCATCTCCCCGTAACCGGGCGTTGACCCTGTGCTGCCCCGGGGTCCCCGATGAGTGAGGCCCGCCACGAGACCCACGTCACCTACGGCCTCCGGTAGTAGGTGCGAACCCTCCCGCACGGCGCAACGAACCACCTATATGACTCATAAATTGGCATCTCACGATGAAGAGTAGTAAAGGCGGTCATTGCTTCCTATGTCGGTGCCCGCTAACCATGGATCTCGGCAAGCACCGAGTACGAGCCAGCGTCGATCGCCCACCGGCGACCGCGGCCCGGACACCCCGGTTCCTGCCGACGCGGCGCGAAGGCCGCGAAGCCCGTCCCCCATAGGAAGAGCTCACGCATGCCCCGCATCTCCACCCTGCGCATCACCCGCTCGCACAAGATCGCCACCGCCGTGCTCGTCGCGGCCGGTTCCGTCAGCGCCATAGCCGCCACCGGCGCCTCGGGCGAAGCACAGACCACGGCGACCCGGTCCTCCATCTCCGTGGAGCCGGTCGCCGCCGCAGGCATCCCCACGGCGAAGGACGCGGCGGCCGAGAAGGCCGCTCAGGAGACCGCCGCCAAGGAAGCCGCCGCGAAGAAGGACGCAGCCGCCGGCAAGGCGACCGCGAAGAAGGACGCCGCAGAGGACCGCTCCGAGAAGCAGGCCGCCAACCGCTCCACCGAGCGCAAGGCCATCACGCCCAAGAAGTTCACGAACAACCTCGACGGCTGGATCCGCGAGTCGCTCCACATCATGGACAAGAAGAACATCCCCGGCTCCTACGAGGGGCTGCACCGCAACATCATGCGCGAGTCCAGCGGCAACCCGAACGCCGTCAACGACTGGGACATCAACGCGCGGAACGGCATCCCTTCCAAGGGGCTCCTCCAGGTGATCCAGCCCACCTTCGACGCGTACCACGTCAAGGGCACCCCGAAGAAGCTCACCGACCCGGTCGCCAACATCACCGCCGCCGCCAACTACGCCGCGGACCGGTACGGCTCGATCGACAACGTCGACTCCGCCTACTGAGCGACCGACTTCCGAACGACCGCCTTCCGAGCAGGCACCAACGCCGCGATCATGTGACTAATCGCCGTCGTGCTTGCTCCGTATGGCTGAAGGGTAGTGCTGCGCGGACATCACCGGTCCGCGTGTTTCCCCGCGCGGAGGCTTCTGGAAAGGCCTGACGCACATGGCACAGCCCTTCTCACTGCCGGACTTCTATGTTCCGTATCCAGCGCGGCTCAACCCCCATGTGGAGGCGGCACGCACGCACACCCGGGCGTGGGCCCGCTCCATAGGGATGCTGGAAGGATCCGGTATCTGGGAGGAGAGGGACCTGGAGGCGCACGACTACGCCCTCCTGTGCGCCTACACCCACCCCGACTGCTCGGCCGAGGCTCTCTCGCTGGTCACCGACTGGTACGTGTGGGTCTTCTTCTTCGACGACCACTTCCTGGAACTGTTCAAGCGCAGGCCCGACCGGGAGGGCGGCAAGCGGTATCTGGACCGCCTGCCCGCTTTCATGCCGATGGAGCGGGGCGCTCCGATGCCGGAGCCCTCGAGCCCGGTCGAGGCGGGGCTCGCCGATCTGTGGACGCGCACGGTTCCCTCGATGTCGGACGCCTGGCGGGCCCGGTTCGCCGAGGCGACGGAGAACCTCCTCAACGAGTCCCTGTGGGAGCTCGCCAACATCCACGAGGGCCGCATCGCGAACCCCGTCGAGTACATCGAGATGCGCCGCAAAGTGGGCGGCGCGCCCTGGTCCGCGGGTCTGGTGGAGTACGCGGCCAACGCCGAGGTGCCCGCTTCGGTCGCCGACGCCCGTCCGCTGCGCGTGCTGCGGGACGCGTTCTCCGACGGGGTGCACCTGCGCAACGACCTCTTCTCCTACCAGCGTGAGGTGGAGGACGAGGGGGAGAACAGCAACGGCGTGCTGGTACTGGAGAAGTTCCTCGGCTGCTCCACGCAGGAGGCCGCCGAGGCGGTCAACGACCTGCTGACCTCGCGGCTCCAGCAGTTCGAGAACACCGCACTTACCGAACTCGGCCCGCTCTGTGCCGAGAAGGGCCTGGACCCGGCAGGGACCGCCGCCGTGCTGGCGTACGTCAAGGGGCTCCAGGACTGGCAGTCCGGCGGCCACGAGTGGCACCTGCGCTCCAGCCGCTATATGAACGGCGGGGGCGCGGGCAAGGCCGTGGCCGGCTTCGGCATGTCCGCCGCCTCCATCAGGTTCACACTCCGCTCCGAGACCGCGCGGGCCCGCAGCCGGAGCCATGTGCCGTACCAGCACGTGGGCCCCTCGCTGCTGCCGGACTTCGACCTGCCGTTCGGGACGACGCTGAGCCCGCATCTGGAGGGGGCCCGGGTCCGGATCGTCGACTGGGCGCGGCGGATGGGCATCCTGGAGGCCCAGCCGGGCGTGCCGGGTTCGCACATCTGGGACGAGCGGCGGATCATCGCGATCGACCTGCCGCTGTGCGCCGCGGGCCTGGATCCGGACGCCACCCCGGACGAACTGGACCTGTCCTCGGAGTGGCTGGCCTGGGGCACGTACGGTGACGACTGGTTCCCGGTCGTGCACGGGCGGGCCCGGGACCTGGCGGGGGCGCGGCGGGCCAACGAGCGGCTGTCGCTGTTCATGCCGCTGGACGGCGGGGGGACGCCGGAGCCGGTGAACGCCCTGGAGCGGAGCCTGGACGACCTGTGGCGCAGGACGGCCGCTCCGATGGACCTGAGCGGGCGGCACACCTTCCGGACGGCGATCGAGTCGATGACCGAGAGCTGGCTGTGGGAGCTGGCGAACCAGGCGCAGAACCGTATCCCCGATCCGGTGGACTACGTGGAGATGCGGCGGGCGACGTTCGGTTCGGAACTGACGATGAGCCTGTGCCGGCTCGGACACGGCAGGACGGTTCCGGAGGAGGTCTACCGCAGTGGTCCGATGCGTTCCCTGGAGAACGCGGCGGCGGATTACGCGTGCCTGATGAACGACCTCTTCTCGTACCAGAAGGAGATCGAGTACGAGGGTGAGGTGCACAACGGCGTCCTGGTCGTGCAGAACTTCTTCGGCGTGGACTATCCGACGGGCGTGGGCATCGTGCACGACCTGATGAACTCGCGGCTGCGGCAGTTCCTGCATGCCGCCGAGGTCGAGCTCCCGATGCTGTACGACGACTTCGGTCTGGACGCCGAGGCACGGGAAACCCTGGCGGGCTATGTGGGGGAGCTCAAGCACTGGATCGCGGGGATCCTGATCTGGCACCGGGGCTGCCGCCGCTACCGCGAGGAGGACCTGCGGCGCGGTCACGGCACCCCGTGGCACATCAGCGGTCCCACGGGGCTCGGCACATCGGCGGCGCGGGTGACCCGGATGATGGCCCGGCCCGCGGGCAACACGGTGTAGCGCTGTGCGGCCGGTCGGAGCCCTTGGGTGCGTGGGTCCAGCGGGCACGCGCCATCCGCCATGCCGGGCATCGCGCCGACCACCGCCGCGCCGCAACGTGAACAGTCGTTTCGTTCTCTGCCCTGGCCCCTCCGCCCGGGCTGCCGCCGACCCAGACGCGGTGAACGGCCGGGTACCCTCCCCGGACAACGGAAAAGGCCGCCCGGACGAATCCGGGCGGCCTTGCGCAGGGACGTTTCAGCCCTGCTGGAACAGCTCTGCGGGCAGGGGCTTGAGCAGGGTGTAGAGGTCGTCGGTGATCGGCCGGTCCCAGCTCGCGATGGTCACGAGGACACCGTCGCTGCGATCGAACTGGACGCAGGCGATACGGCTCTCGGAGAGCTTGACGCGGCGGACGATCAGCAGGTTGTCGCCCTGCATGACGGGGACGTCCTCGGAGCTGACCACCTCGATCGGCTCGTCGTTCTCCAGGGCGAGGAGCAGTTGGGCCACCTCGAAGGGGACCTCGCCCTCCTCCGTCTCGCGGGCGGGCGAGCCTTCCGGGAGATTCCCGATGATCATCGCAGGGCCCCGGCCGCCGTACAGGTCGTAACGGAGGAAGACGCCCTGACAGCTGCCGTCGGGGGCGGGGAGCAGACCGGCGCCGAGGTTGCCGGGCCAGTCCCCGGGGTCCATGGCCAGGACGTCGAAGTCCGGGCCCGCGGGTGTTGCGGCGCTACGGCGGCGGAGGAAGGACATGCTGCCATGTTACGTGTCCCGGCCCACGTTGCGGAGCCGGGCCCGGGCCCCGCGGGACCGGGCCCACCGCGCTCCCTCAGCCGGGCGGGGGCGCCGCTCCGACGAGCCACATGGCGAAGAACTGCGCCCCGCCGCCGTAGGCGTGGCCGAGCGCCCGGGCGGCCCCGTCGATCTGGTGCTCCCCGGCCCTCCCCCGCACCTGGAGGGCCGCCTCGGCGAAGCGGATCATGCCGGACGCGCCGATGGGGTTGGTGGAGAGCACACCGCCCGAGGGGTTGACCGGAAGGTCGCCGTCGAGTTCGGTGACACCCGCCTCGGTGAGCTTCCAGCCCTCGCCCTCGTCGGCGAAGCCGAGGTTCTCCAGCCACATCGGCTCGTACCAGGAGAACGGCACGTACATCTCGACGGCGTCGATCTCCCGGCGCGGGTCGGTGATCCGGGCCTGCCGGTAGACGTCGGCGGCGCAGTCCTTGCCTGCCTGCGGGGAGACGAAGTCCTTGCCCGCGAAGAGGGTCGGCTCGCTCCGCATCGCCCCGCCGTGCACCCAGGCGGGCGGGTGGGGCGAGCGGGCCGCGCCGTCCCGGTCGGCGAGGATCATCGCGCAGGCCCCGTCGGAGGAGGGGCAGGTCTCGGAGTAGCGGATGGGGTCCCAGAGCATGGGGGCGGCCCGGACCTTCTCCAGGGTGATGTCGTGGTCGTGGAGGTGTGCGTAGGGGTTCTTCAGCGCGTTGCGGCGGTCCTTGTACGCGACGAGCGATCCGACCTCGTCGGGCGCTCCGGTACGCCGCATATAGGCCCGCACGTGCGGGGCGAAGAAGCCTCCCGCGCCGGCCAGCAGCGGCTGCTGGAAGGGGACGGGCAGGGAGAGGCCCCACATGGCGTTGGACTCGGACTGCTTCTCGAAGGCGAGGGCGAGAACGGTGCGGTGCACGCGGGCGGCGACGAGGTTGGCGGCGACCAGCGCGGTGGAGCCGCCGACCGAGCCCGCCGTGTGGACGCGGAGCATGGGTTTGCCGACGGCGCCGAGCGCGTCGGCGAGGTAGAGCTCCGGCATCATGACGCCCTCGAAGAAGTCGGGCGCCTTGCCGATCACGACGGCGTCGATGTCGCTCCAGGTCAGCCCGGCGTCCTCCAGTGCCCGGACGGCGGCCTCGCGGACCAGTCCGGCGATGGACACGTCGTGCCGGGCGGCGACGTGTTTGGTCTGGCCGATGCCGACGACGGCGACGGGCTCCTCAGACATGGGCACTCTCTCCTTCCAGGACGGCGACCAGGTTCTGTTGCAGGCAGGGGCCGGAGGTGGCGTGCGCGAGGGCCCGGTCGGACTCGCCCCGGTGGATGCGGGCAGCGGCCTCGCCGAGCCGGATCAGCCCGGCGGCCATCACGGGGTTCGCGGCGAGCGCGCCGCCGGAGGGGTTGACGCGAACCTCGTCGCCGAGGCCGAGCGCCTTGCGCAGGACGACCTCCTGCGAGGTGAACGGGGCGTGCAACTCGGCTGTGTCGACGGGTCGTTCGAAGGCTCCGGCGTGCTGGGCGGCGAGCCGCGCGGAAGGGCTGTCGGTCAGGTCGCGGACGCCGAGGCCGTGCGCCTCGATGCGGTGGTCGATGCCCCGGATCCAGGCGGGCCGCGCGCACAGGGTGCGGGCGGTGTCCCCGGCGGCGAGGACCACGGCGGCGGCGCCGTCGCCGATGGGCGGGCAGTCGCCGGTGCGCAGCGGCCGCACGAGGTAGTCGCCGGCGGGGACGTCGCCGGTGAGCTGGGCGTGCGGGTTGTCGGCGGCGGCGGTGCGGTTGCGGGCGGCGACCGCGGCGAGGGCGGTTTCGTCGGTGGTGCCCGCGTCGATGAGGGCCTGCGCCTGGAGGGCGGCGAGCGCGACGGAGTCCGGCCAGAGCGGGGCGAGGTAGTAGGGGTCGAGCTGGCGGGTGAGGACGTCGCGGACCCGGCCGGGCGAGGACTTGCCGTAGGAGTAGACGAGTGCGGTGTCCGCCTCGCCGGTCTGGATCTTCACCCAGGCCTCGTACAGCGCCCAGGCCCCGTCCATCTCGACATGGGACTCGGAGATGGGCGGGTGGGCGCCGACGCCGTCGAGCGCCATGGTGAAGGAGAAGGCCCGCCCCGCGAGGTAGTCGGCGGAGCCGGAGCAGGTGAACCCGATCTCGTTCGCCTTGAGGCCGGTCGCGTCGAGCACCTCGTGGAGGACGGGCATCAGCAGCTCGACCTCGGAGAGTTCGTCGGTGCGCCGCCGGTGTGCGGTCTGGGCGAAGGCGACGATGGCCACGTCCCGCATCTACACCAGCTCCTTGTAGGTGTCGTAGTCGGCGTCGGGCTCCCCGGTGGGCCGGTAGTGGTCCGGGTGGCGGGACCCCTCACCAGCACCGGCCCAGACGGGCTCGACGCGCAGCCCCATGCGCACCTGGTCGTACGGGATTCCCGCGATACGTCCGTGCAGGGCGAGGTCGGCGCCGTCGAGGGCTATGTGGGCGTATACGTAAGGGACTTCGATGTCGAGGTTCTTCGCCTTGATGTTGACGATGCAGAACGTGGTGACCGTGCCGCGCGGGCCGACCTCGACCTGTTCGACGGTGGCGATCCCGCAGGTGGGACAGGCTCCGCGCGGCGGGACATAGACCTTGCGGCAGGCGGGGCAGCGTTCGCCGACGGTGCGGCGGCCTTCGAGGGCGGTGAGGTAGGCGCTCTGGGCGCGGCCCGGCGTGTGGAGGTAGTCGAGGCGGGCCGGAGTGACGATACCGGTGACGGGTTCGGCGAACTCTCCGGTGTGCGGCGTGGGTTCGGGGCTGCCGGGCTCGCCGTCGTACGGTTCGAAGCAGGCGATGTCGGTGATGGCTCCGGTGCGCGTCGCGGCCCAGCGGATGCGGACGCGCATCCCGGTGCGCACGGTGTCCGGGCCGGGTGCGTCCAGAACGTGCAGGAGCCCGGTGCCGGCCCCGTCGAGGCGGACGAGCACCCAGGCGAAGGGGGTGCCGAGCGGCTGGTCGCGGCGTGGGGCCGGGTTCCAGGCCCAGGTGGTGACGGTGCCGGTGGGGGCGACCTCGACGAGGTCGCGGATCTCGTTCGCGGTGACGGGGTCGTACTCCACGGGCGGCACGAGCACCGTGCCGTCCTCCGTGCGGACGCCGAGGACGGTGCGTTCGCGCAGTCCGGTGAGGAAGGCGCTCTGGACCGGCCCGAGCGAGCGGGTGAAGGGGAATTCGACCACCAGCGGGGCGCTGAGGACGTCGGACATGGCTACTGCCTCCTTGCTGAGAGGGCCGAGGGCGGGGAGCCGAGTGCTCAAGCGTTCAGGCGCGCCGGTAGACGGGCGTCCGCTTCTCGGCGAACGCACGCGCGCCTTCCTTGGCGTCCTCGGTGGCGAACACGGGCCAGCCGCGCTTGAGTTCGGCGGCCAGCGCCTCGGTCTCGGTCAGCTCCGCGCCTTCGTAGACCGAGGCCTTGACGGCCTCGACGGCGAGCGGCCCGCAGGCGTTGACCCGCTCGGCGACGGCGAGGGCCTCCTCCAGCGCCGTTCCGTCGGGCACGACCCTGCCGATGAGCCCGATGGCGGCGGCCTCTTCGGCGGTGTACGCCCGGCCGGTGAGGAGCATTTCGAGGGCGTGGGTGCGGGGGATCTGGCGGGGCAGCCGGACCGTGGAGCCGCCGATCGGGAAGAGGCCCCGGCGGACCTCGAAGAGCCCGAAGGTGGCTCCCGCTCCGGCGATGCGGATGTCGGTGCCCTGGAGGATCTCGGTGCCGCCCGCGACACAGGGGCCCTCCACGGCGGCGATCACCGGTTTCCGCGGGCGGTGGTGGCGCAGCATCGCCTTCCAGTGGAGGTCCGGGTCGGCCGCCATCCGCTCCCGGTACGCCTCCCCCTCCATTCCGCCGCCCGCCAGGGCCTTGAGGTCCATTCCTGCGCAGAACGCGCCGCCCGCACCCGTCAGGACGACGGAGCGGACCGTGTCGTCCGCGTCGGCCGCGAGCCAGCCGTCGTACAGGCCGACCAGCATCGGCAGCGAGAGCGCGTTCTTGGCCTGTGGTCTGTTCAAGGTGAGCACCAGCGTGGCACCTTCGCGCCGCACGGTGAGGTGTTCCGTACCGCCCATGACCGACTCCTGTTCTCCAGACCTGGAACAGGTTGCAGGAGGAGAGGACGCAGTTCAATAGATTTCTGACAGCTCGTCAGATTGTTTCGACGCCACCCCTTCCCAGTTGTGCCGCCCGGCGCTCTAATGACGGCCCAGTCGCCAGTCACCCGGGGTCAGGAGGAACGGTGGAGTACAACCTTGCCGACCTGTTCGAATCGGTCGTCGACGCGGTGCCCGACCGCGAGGCACTCCTGTACGTCGACCATCCCGGCACGGGCGCGGAACGGCGGCTCACGTACGCGGAGCTGGACGCCGCCGCCAACCGGATCGCCCACCACCTGATCGACGCGGGGATCCGGCCGGGCGAGCACCTGGGGCTGCACCTCTACAACGGGGTCGAATACCTCCAGACGGTACTGGGCGCCCTCAAGGCGCGGATCGTGCCGGTGAACGTCAACTACCGTTACGTCGAGGAGGAGTTGGTCTACCTCTATCGGGATGCCGACCTGGCGGCGCTGGTCTTCGACGCCGAGTTCGACGAACGGGTCGCGGCGGCCGCCCCGCAGGCCCCGGGCCTGCGCCATCTGGTCCGAGTGGGGCCGGCCCCCGCCGTTCCCTCCGCCGTTCCCCCGGCCGTGCCGGTCGTTCCGTTCATCGAGGCGGAGGCGTCGGGCGAGGCCGGGCGCGGCTTCGCACCCCGCTCCGCCGACGACCAGTTCATCATCTACACCGGCGGCACGACCGGGATGCCGAAGGGCGTGATGTGGCGCCAGGAGGACCTGTTCTTCTCGGGCCTCGGCGGCGGTGCCCCGACCGGCGAGCCGGTGAAGGCGCCGCAGGAGCTGGCGGAGCGGGTAGCCGCGGGCGGCGACGGGATCACCTTCTTCCCCACCCCGCCGCTGATGCACGGGACCTCCACGCTGACCGCGTTCATCGGCTTCAACTTCGGCCAACGCGTGGTCATACACCGCAGGTTCGTGCCCTCCGAGGTGCTGCGGACGATCGAGAAGGAGAAGGTCACCAGCGTCTCGCTGGTCGGCGACGCGATGCTGCGCCCGCTGATCGACTGCCTCAAGGGGCCGTTGCGCGGGACGGACTGCTCGTCGCTGTTCTCCGTCTCCAGCTCCGGGGCGATCATGTCGGACTCGGTGCGGGCGGAGTTCCAGGAGCTGGTGCCGACCGTGATGCTGCTGAACAACTTCGGCTCTTCGGAGTCCGGTTTCAACGGCACGGCCACCGCCGACTCAGGGCCGGAGAAGGGCTTCCGGGTGCGGGTCAACGCCCGTACGGCCGTGGTCGACCCGGTGAGTCACGAGCCGGTGGCCCCCGGTGAGCCGGGCCGCATCGCCCAGCGCGGCCATGTCCCGCTCGGCTACTACAACGACCCGGCCAAGACCGCCGACACCTTCTTCCGCAGGGGCGAGGAGCGGTGGGTGCTGCTGGGCGACATGGCGACGGTGGACGCGGACGGCATCGTCACCGTGCTCGGCCGGGGCTCGCAGTGCATCAACACCGGAGGCGAGAAGGTGTATCCGGAGGAGGTCGAGCAGGCACTCAAGTCCCATCCGGACGTGTACGACGCGCTCGTCGCGGGCGTGCCCGACGAGCGCTGGGGCAACCGGGTCGCCGCCGTGGTCCAACTGCGGCAGGAGGCGCAGGCGTTGACCCTCAAGGAGATACAGGCGCACTGCCGGACCCGGCTCGCCGGCTACAAGATCCCCCGCGCACTGGTGCTCGCCGACCGGATCCAGCGCTCGCCCAGCGGCAAGGCGGACTACCGGTGGGCCAAAGCGGTGGCGGCAGGGGCCGACCGGGGCTGAGGGCCGCTGCGGGATCGCTCGGGACCGGAAGCGGGCAGCACGGAGAGTGGGCAGCACGAGGAGGGGGCCGGGCGGGGAGTAAGCAGCACGGGGAGGGGGCCGGGCGCTGACCGTCAACACCCGGTCGCCGATCGTCAAGGACAGAGCGGGTGGTGATCCGCAGACTGGTGAGCGTCGGGCGCCCGGTGCCACGGGGGTGCGCCGAGCGCCCGACCCCACACTGTCCGAGGCCGCCGGAGTGTTCGCACCGGATACCGCTCCGGTGTCCCGCATCCCAACCCTGGCCCGCACGGTCCGGAACGACGAAGCTGGGGATGGCGATTTTTTTCACCGTTGAGCGGATACTCGCCGACCGTTCCCGCGCCGGGATCGGCACCGGTCCGTCCTCCATTCGGCCAACCGGGCCGAGCAGGACGTTCCTTACCCTGTCGGCGGGTTGCTTCCGGCCCTTCGTACGGTCAGCGCACCGGGTCTGTGCGCTCCCGGAGCCTGGCTTCACGGTAGTCACTGGGCGACATGCCCTGGGCGGCTCCGAACACCCGGCTGAAGTGGGCGGGCGCGCCGAAGCCGCAACGCGCGGCGATCGTGTGCACCGGAGTGCCGACGAGGCGGGGGTCGGCCAGGTCCCGGCGGGCCCGTTCGAGGCGGCGGCTCCGGATGAGGGCGGCCACCGTGGTGCCCTCCCGGTGGAACAGCCGGTGCAGCTGCCGGGTGGAGATGTGGTGCGCGGCGGCGACGGCCCCCGGGGTGAGCCGGGGGTCGTGGAGGTTGCTGCCGATGAAGGAGCGGATGGCCAGGACGAGGTTGCGGGTGCGGGCCTCCGGCGACAGGGCCGCCTCCGGGCTGATTCCACCGGCGAGCAGTCCGGCCGTCAGATCGAGCAGGACCCGTTGCAGCCGGACCGCGTCGGCGGGACTGTAGACGTCCGCCTGGTCCACCAGATGGGTGACGAACTGGGTGAGCAGCGCGCCGAAGCCGTGGCGGCCGGAGAGACACCGGCCCAACACGTCGCCCAGGGGCGTGTTCGCGGGAAGGGGCAGCAGCGACCGGGGCATGTCCACGCCCACCCCGACGATCGGCCCGTCGTCGGTCCTGACGTCACTGGTTCTGTACGTGTCGAGGAAGTAGAGGTCGTGCGCTTTGACGACGCTGCGCACCCCTCCCTGTTCGACGTACATGGCCCCACTGCCGGGCAGCACCAGCGTCATGTGCAGCAGTCCCGGGTCGGACTGTCGGATCAGCCGGGGCGTACGCCGGTAGCGGGACGCGTGCAGGCGGGCGGGCCACAGGATGGTGTCGTCGATGCGCAGGAGCCGCTGGTCGGCCCAGAAGTCGTCGGCGTGGGGACTGGTGATCTCCATGGGCGCGACGGCGCTGTTCATGCAGTGCTGCCAGCCGGCGAACCGGTCGCTCCGCCGAAGGCCATCGGTCCGGAATTCCGCTTCGGTCAGCACACGCCGCCCCTCTTTCGCTCCGCGCGGCACCGTCCCGTACCGCCGCACCCTTCAGCATCGTTCATCGGCAGCCGCTCAACAACAACCGTAGCCACAGGACTTGGCCGGATGCGACCGGTCAGGCAACCGGTCAGGCAACCGGTCAGGCAACCGGTCAGGCGAGTCCGAACGACCGGATCGCCGCGAGAAACTCCTCCGGACGTTCCGTGTGGATCAGGTGCCCGGCGTCGATGGTGACCAGCTCGGCGTCCGGGATCGCGCGGACCAGCTGCGCGAGCTGCCCCTGGTCGACATGGCTCGTGGGGCCGCCGCCGATGACGAGGGTGGGCGCGGTGATCTCCGGGTACCGCCTCCGGACGGCCGGGTCGGGGTCGTTGAGCTGGATGTCGAGGTCGGGGACGACGGGCCAGTCGAAGTCGAGCGTGCCCTCCGGGCGGACGGAGGGCGGACGGGGCGGGTCGAGCGGGTGGAGGGGCGGAGCGTCCTCGATGATCAGCCGCCCGATCAGGCCCGGCTCCCGCTGGGCCAGGAGGTAGGCGGCCACCCCGCCCATGGAGTGCCCGACGACGGTCGCGCCGGCCAGGTTGCGCGCCTCCAGGAAGGCGTGCAGGTCGTCGCGGAACGTCTCGAAGGAGTAGCGGCCGGGCCAGTCGCTCAGTCCGTGGCCCCGGAAGTCGGGGGCGTACACCCGGTGGTCCGCGGCCAGGTCCTCCGCGATCCGGGTCCAGGTCTCGCTGGAGCCTGCCCGCCCGTGCAGGAGAACGACGGGCGGGGACGTCTCCTCACCCCGCACCCGGTACGCCAGCCGGACCCCGCCCGCCTGCACCGTACGGACGTCCGGGTCGAGGAAGGCCTCAACCGCACGGGCGAAGGCTCCCGGGTCGTCCAGCCACGGGAAGTGTCCAGCGCCCCGCTGGACGACGAACTCGGCGCGCGGGAAGAGCGCGGCGAGCTCCGTGGCCCGGTCCGGGCTCGGGTGACCGTCGTACTCCCCGGCGAGGACGAGAACCGGCACGGCCAGTGCGCGCAGGGCGGCGACCGTGGCTGCGGGGTCGAAGGCCCCTTCCCCGGCGTAGTGGCCGCGTGCCTCCGCGTTGGTCTGTCCGGCGGAGGCCTCGGCGTGGGCGCGGGCCGTCCCGTCCCAGCGGCCGTAGGTGAGGGGCCGGACGGCGGGCCACAGCTCGGCGAACGGTCCGCCGGCGAGCAGCGCCTCCTGGGCGGCCCTCGCCTCGGCGTACCAGGGCTCGTCGCGCCGCAACTCGGCGGCCTCGCGAAGGTCCTGGTCGCTGATCTCGATGCCCACGGCCCGGGTACTGGGCGTGAGGAGGGTCAGGGTGCGCAACCGTTCCGGGTGGCGGGCCGCGTACAGCAGGGCCAGGTCGGCCCCGGCGGAATGCGCCGCGACGTCGATCCGGTCGAGGCCCAGGTGTTCGCGCAGTGCCTCCACGTCGTCGACGAGGCGGTCGCAGCGGTACGTCGAGAGGTCCTCGGGCACACCGGAATCGCCGGTGCCGCGGAGGTCCAGCAGAACAAGCTGCCGCCGGGCGGCGAGCCCTCCGAGGTCCCCGAGATACTCGCTCGCCCGCATCGGCCCGCCGGGCAGGCAGATCAGCGGCTCCCCCTCCCCCACCAGGTGATAGGCGAGCGGGGTCGTGTCGTGCGCGGAGAAGATCGGCATGCTCCCCATCAAAACAGGAAGCCGTGAGCGGGCGCACCGGACTTCGCCGCGGGCTGATCCGCCGCGAACTCCGCGTACCTCTTGCCAGCACCCCCGGCCGCCTGAATTACTGCTCCCAAGAAGATCGACCGAATGATCGGTCGCCCCTTTGCGGCCTGTTTCGTCCTTGTTGGTCGCCTGTTTCGGAGGGAAGGGTCCTGATGACGGCCATGCTGGACGCGGCGGAACGGCTCGGCCGCGGCGAACTGGAGGCCCTGCAACTGGAGCGGCTCCGGTCCACGCTGCGCCACGCGTACGACAACGTCCCCTTCTACCGGAACGCCTTCGACAACGCGGGACTGCGGCCCGACGACTGCCGGGTGCTCGCCGATCTGGCCCGGTTCCCGTTCACGGTGAAGGCGGATCTGCGGGACCACTACCCGTTCGGGATGTTCGCCGTGCCGGAGCACGAGGTGCGCAGGATCCATGCCTCCAGCGGCACGACCGGACGTCCGACGGTCGTCGGGTACACCGAACGGGACCTGGACACCTGGGCGGACGTGGTGGCGCGTTCGATCCGGGCGGCGGGCGGGCGGCCCGGCCACAAGGTTCATGTGGCTTACGGATACGGGCTGTTCACCGGTGGGCTCGGGGCGCACTACGGGGCGGAGCGGCTCGGCTGCACGGTGATCCCGGCGTCCGGTGGCATGACCGCGCGCCAGGTCCGGTTGATCCAGGACTTCCGGCCCGAGATCATCATGATCACGCCGTCGTACATGCTGACGCTGCTGGACGAGTTCGAGCGGCAGGGCGTCGATCCGCGTTCGACGTCCCTGAAGGTCGGGATCTTCGGCGCGGAGCCGTGGACCGAGGGGATGCGCCGGGAGATCGAGGACCGGTTCGCCATCGACGCGGTCGACATATACGGGCTCTCCGAGGTGATGGGCCCGGGGGTCGCGCAGGAGTGCGTGGAGACGAAGGACGGGCTGCACATCTGGGAGGACCACTTCTATCCGGAGGTCGTGGACCCGTTCACCGGTGAGCTGTTGCCGGACGGCGAGGAGGGGGAGCTGGTCTTCACCTCGCTGACCAAGGAGGCGATGCCGGTGATCCGCTACCGCACCCGGGACCTGACGCGGCTGCTGCCGGGGACGGCGCGGACGTTTCGCCGGATGGAGAAGGTCACCGGTCGCAGCGATGACATGGTGATCCTGCGCGGGGTGAACCTCTTCCCCACCCAGATCGAGGAGATCGTGCTGCGTACGCCTGCCGTCGCCCCGCACTTCCAGCTGCGGCTGACCCGGCAGGGGCGGCTCGACACGCTCACCGTCCGGGCGGAGGCGCGGGCGGATGCCACGGCGGCCGACCGGGAGCAGGCCGCCCTGGCCATCGCGGCGGCGGTGAAGGACGGCGTCGGGGTGTCGGTGGGGGTCCAGATCGTGGATCCGGAGTCGCTGGAACGCTCGGTGGGCAAGATTCGGCGGATCGTGGATCTACGGGAGTCCGGCACGGGCTGAAAGAGCGCCGATGACCGGCGTGTTCACACCACCGCACCACCTGTTCCCCCTATGCGGACAGCTGCCGGGAGGTCTCGACAGGGAGGGCCGGGCCCTGCGAGTCTCCCGCTATGCATCTCGCCAACCGTTCCCTGGTCACCGCCCTCTGCTCCGCCGTCGCCCTCTGCGTCGCCCTCACGGGCTGTGCCCCGCAAGCGGAGGAGGAGGCACCGGGCCGGGCCGCCGGTGCGACGGCGTCGTGCGCTCCCGGCAAGCTCGCCACCCAGGTGTCCGGCAAGCTGACCGTCGGCACCGACAAGCCCGCGTACGCCCCCTGGTTCTTTGACGACGAGCCGTCCAACGGGAAGGGCTTCGAGTCGGCGGTGGCCTACGCCGTGGCGAAGGAGCTCGGCTACGGGAGCGAGGCGGTGGTGTGGCAGCACACACCGTTCAACAGCGCGTTCGCGCCCGGCGCGAAGAAGTTCGACTTCGACATCAGCCAGGTCTCCATCAGCGAGGAGCGGAAGAAGGCCGTCGCCTTCTCCTCCGGCTACTACGACGTGCGCCAGGCCGTCGTCGCGCTGAAGTCGTCCAAGGCCGCGAAGGCGACGCGGGTGGCCGATCTCAAGGACGTGAAGCTCGGCGCGCAGGTGGGCACCACCAGCCTCGACTTCATCACCGACCTGGTGAAGCCGGGCGAGAGGCCCGCTGTCTACCAGCGCAACGACTTCGCCAAATCGGCGCTGAGGACCGGTCAGGTGGACGCCATCGTCGTGGACCTGCCGACCGCCTTCTACATCACCGGTGCCGAGGTGCCGGAGGCCGAGGTGGTGGGCCAGTTCGCCACGCCCGCCGGTGACTCCGAGCAGTTCGGTCTCGTCCTGGACCGGGAGAGCGCGCTCACCTCCTGTGTCAGCGGTGCGGTGGACGCCCTGCGGAAGGACGGCACACTCGCCGCCCTGGAGAAGAAGTGGCTCTCCGAGGCCGTCGACGCGCCGGTGCTCAAGTGACCCTGTACAAGGCGCCGGCCGTCCACGAGGACGCCTACGTCCCCTCCGAGCGCCGGATCGCCCGCGAGCGTTACCGGCGGGCCCGCACCCGGCGGGCCACCGCGATCGCCGCGACCAGCACGCTGGTGGCGGGCGCGGTGTTGTTCCTGCTGATCACGGGCTCGCCGGGCTGGACCCGTACCAAGGAGACGTTCTTCAGCGCTCATTACGCGCGCCTCGCTCTCCCGCAGGTCATGGAGGGCCTGTGGCTCAACCTCCGGCTGCTGGCTGTGTGCGGTGCGGCCGTGCTGGTGTTCGGCCTGCTGCTGGCGGTGGCGCGCACCCTGCGCGGGCCGGTGTTCTTCCCGGTGCGGGCTCTGGCCACCGCGTACACGGACTTCTTCCGGGGGCTGCCGCTCATCATCTGCCTGCTGATGGTGGTGTTCGGGGTGCCCGCCCTGCGGCTGGAGGGGGTGACAGCCGATCCGGTGCTGCTGGGCGGGGGTGCGCTGGTGCTGACGTACTCGGCGTACGTCGCGGAGGTCTTCCGGGCCGGCATCGAGTCCGTGCATCCCTCGCAGCGGGCGGCGGCGCGTTCACTGGGGCTGAGCAGCGGGCAGGCGCTGCGTTTCGTCGTGCTGCCGCAGGCGGTGCGGCGGGTGGTGCCGCCGCTGCTGAACGACCTGGTGTCGCTCCAGAAGGACACCGGGCTGGTCTCGATCGCCGGGGCGGTGGACGCCGTGTACGCGGCGCAGATCATCGCGAGCAAGGACTTCAACTACACCCCGTATGTCGTCGCGGGTCTGGTCTTCGTGGCGCTGACCATCCCGATGACCCGGCTCACCGACTGGGTGACCGCCCGGATGGACCGGCGGCGGGCCCAGGGAGGGATCGTATGAGCGTGACACCGGCCCCAGAGCCGGCTGCTCCGGTACTGCGGATGGAGGCGGTCCGTAAGTCGTTCGGGGCGTCGCCGGTGCTGCGGGACGTCGACCTGGAGGTCGCCCCGCACACCGTGACCGCCCTGATCGGCGCGTCGGGGTCCGGGAAGTCGACCCTGCTGCGCTGCGCCAACCTCCTGGAGGAGATCGACGACGGGGCGATCTGGCTGGAGGGCGAGGAGATCACCGATCCGCGGGCCGACACGGACGCGGTGCGCCGCCGGATCGGCGTGGTGTTCCAGGCGTGCAATCTCTTCCCCCATCTGACCGTCCTGCAGAACATCACCCTGGCCCCGCGCCGCGTCCACGGGCTCTCCCGGCCCCGGGCCGATGCGGAGGCCCGCGAGCTGCTGGAGCGGCTGGGGCTCGGGGCGAAGGCGGACGAGTACCCGGACCGGCTCAGCGGTGGCCAGCAGCAGCGGGCCGCGATCGTCCGGGCGTTGGCGGTACGCCCCCGGCTGCTGCTCCTGGACGAGATCACGGCCGCACTGGACCCGGAGCTGGTGGGCGAGGTGCTGGGTCTCGTGCGGGAGGTGAAGGAGGACGGCATGACGATGGTCATCGCCACCCATGAGATGGCGTTCGCGCGTGAGGTCGCCGACCAGGTGTGCTTCCTGGACGCCGGGGTGGTGCTGGAGCGTGGCACGCCCGAGGAGGTGTTCGGCGCGCCGCGCCAGGAGCGCACCCGGCGGTTCCTGCGGCGGATCGTGGAGGCGGGGCGGCTGTAGCGGCCGGTTCCAGGACTACTGCCGGTTCCAGGACTACTGCCGGTCCCGGGAAGCGGCCGGTCCCGGGAAGCGGCCGGTCCCGGGAAGCGGCCGGTCTCAGCCCAGCTCGTCCCGCAATCGCCGCTTGAGGATCTTCCCGCTGGCGTTGCGCGGGAGCGCCTCCACGAACACGACGCGCTTGGGCGCCTTGAAGGCGGGGAGCTTCTCACGGGCGTGGGCGATGAGCTCGCCCTCGTCCGCCTCGCCGCGCAGGACGACGACGGCGGTGACGGCCTCGATCCAGCGGTCGTCGGGGAGCCCGATGACGGCGGTCTCGGCGACGGCGGGGTGGGTGTGGAGCGCGTCCTCGACCTGGCGGGAGGCGACCAGGACGCCACCCGAGTTGATGACGTCCTTGACCCGGTCGACGACAGTGAGGAAGCCCTCGGCGTCGCGGACCGCGAGGTCGCCGGAGTGGAACCAGCCGTCGCGGAAAGCGTCAGCCGTCTCCTCGGGCTTGTCCCAGTAGCCGGAGCACAGTTGGGGCGAGCGGTAGACGACCTCGCCGGCGGTGCCGTTGGGGACCTCCTCGCCCTTCTCGTCGACGATCCGGGCCTCCACGAAGAGGACCGGCCGGCCGCAGGACTCCATCCGGCCCTCGTGCTCGTCGGGGCCCAGCACGGTGGCCAGGGGGCCGATCTCGCTCTGGCCGAAGCAGTTGAAGAAGGACAGGTGCGGGAGGCGTCTTCGCAGTCGCTCCAGGACGGGCACGGGCATGATCGAGGCCCCGTAGAACGCCTTGCGCAGACCGGCGAGGTCGCGCGTGGCGAAATCCGGGTGGTTGGCGAGGCCGATCCAGACGGTGGGCGGGGCGAACAGGCTGTCGGCCGCCCCCGCTTCCACGAGGTCGAAGATCGTGGCGGCGTCCGGGGCGTCCAGGATGGTGTTCTCCGCGCCGACCGCCAGATAGGGCAGCAGGAACACATGCATCTGGGCCGAGTGGTAGAGCGGCAGGGAGTGCACGGGCCGGTCGGTCGCGGCGAGGCCGAGCGCGGTGATCGCGCTGACGTACGCGTGGACCAGGGCCCCGTGCGTCATCATCGCGCCCTTGGGCAGGGCGGTGGTCCCGGAGGTGTACAGCAGCTGCACCAGGTCGTCGGAGGCGGGCGGGCGCTGCGGGGTGAACGACCGTTCCGTCTCCAGGGCATCGAGCAGCGAACCGGGCGCGTCGCGCAGCGCGCGCACCGGGAGCCCGGCGGGGAGCCGCCCGGCGAGGTCCGGGTCGGTCAGCACGAGGGAGGAGCCGGACTGGTCGAGGAGGTAGGCCAGGTCGTCGCCGGTGAGGTTCTGGTTGACCGGCACATGGACGAACCCGGCCCGCGCGCAGGCGAGGAAGCCGATCAGATAGGCGTCGGAGTTGTGCGCGTAGGCGGCGACCCGGTCGCCGGGGGCGAGCCCGTGCTCCTCGGTGAGGACGGCGGCGGCCGTGGAGACGGCGGCGTCCAGGGAACGGTAGGTCCAGGCCCGGCCCGCGTACCGCACGGCGGTCCGCCCGGGGGTGCGCCGGGCGCTGCGGGTGAGGACGCCGTCGACCGTGCTGCCGCGTACATCTGTCATGGCGTGATCCTGTGCGTCCGGGCCCCCGGGGGTCAAGAGGCTGGATACCGACCAGACGGTTGACAGCTCCCCGGGCTCCCTGGCTGAGTGTCGCGTGGCTGTCCGGACGGTCCGGTCAGGCCGCCGTGCCACCCGCACCGCTGGGAGGAACACCTTGACCTTACGTAATCGTCTGAGACTGCTCGGGGTCGCCGGTCTCGCCCTGTTCACCGTGTCGGCGTCGCTGCCGCCGGCCGCCGCGTCCGGTGCCCAGGAGACGCGGCACCCGTCCGGGGGCGGTCTTTCCGCCGTCATCCGGTACACGGAGTACGGCATTCCGCACATCGTGGCGAAGGACTACGCGCGGTTGGGTTTCGGCACCGGTTGGGCGCAGGCCGCCGACCAGGTGTGCACGCTGGCGGACGGCTTCCTCACGGTGCGCGGGGAGCGGTCGCGGTACTTCGGCCCGGACGCCGCCACGGACCACTCCCTCTCCTCGGCGGCGACGAACCTCTCCAGCGACCTGTACTTCCGGGGCGTCCGGGACAGCGGCACGGTGGAGAAGCTGCTCAAGGCTCCCGCGCCCGCCGGTCCGAGCCACGACGTCAAGGAGACGATGCGCGGGTTCGCCGCCGGGTACAACGCGTGGATGGCGCAGAACCGGATCACCGACCCGGCCTGCCGGGGCGCGTCCTGGGTGCGCCCGGTGACGGCGCTGGACGTGGCGGCCCGCGGCTACGCGCTGGCGGTGCTCGGCGGCCAGGGGCGTGGGATCGACGGCATCACGGGCGCGCGGCCGCCGACCGCCGCTCCCCCGGCGGCCGGGGTCACGCCCGAGGAGGCGGCGACGGCGGCGGAGCGGCTGCTGTCGACGCAGAACGCGGACATGGGTTCCAACGCGGTGGCCTTCGACGGCTCCACCACGGTGAACGGGCGCGGGCTGCTGCTCGGCAACCCGCACTACCCGTGGCAGGGCGGACGCCGCTTCTGGCAGGCGCAGCAGACGATCCCCGGCGAGCTGAACGTGTCGGGCGCGTCCCTGCTGGGCTCGACGACGATCTCGATCGGGCACAACGCCGATGTGGCGTGGAGCCATACGGTCGCCACGGGCGTCACGCTGAACCTGCATCAGCTCACCCTCGATCCGGCCGACCCGACCGCCTATCTGGTGGACGGGAAGCGGGAGCGGATGACGAAACGGACGGTGAGCGTCCCCGTGAAGGACGCGGCCGACGTGACCCGCACCCAGTGGTGGACCCGCTACGGGCCGGTGGTCACCTCGATGGGCGCGGCGCTGCCGCTGCCGTGGACGGCGAGCACGGCGTACGCCCTGAACGACCCCAACGCGACGAACCTGCGGATGGCGGACACCGGTCTGGGCTTCAGCAAGGCCCGCTCCACAGCTGACGTCGAGCGTTCGCTGCACCGGTCCCAGGGCATGCCGTGGGTGAACACGATCGCGGCGGACCGGGCGGGGCACTCGTTCTTCGCCCAGTCGCAGGTGTTGCCGAGGATCACGGACGAGCTGGCCGGGCGCTGCTCGACCCCGCTGGGCCGGGCCACCTACCCCGCCTCCGGTCTCGCGGTGCTGGACGGTTCGAGGTCGGACTGCGCGCTGGGCAGCGACCCGGACGCGGTGCGGCCGGGGATCTTCGGCCCGGGCCGGATGCCGGTGCTGAAGGACCAGCCGTACGTGGAGAACTCCAACGACAGCGCCTGGCTGACCAACGCGGAGCAGCCGCTGACCGGGTACGAGCGGGTCTTCGGCACGATCGCCACGCCCCGGTCGATGCGGACGCGTGGCGCGGTCGAGGACGTCGCGGCGATGGCGGACCGGGGCCGGCTCCGGGTCACCGACCTTCAGCGGCAGCAGTTCGCCAACCGTGCCCCTGCCGGGGATCTGGCCGCCTCCGAGACGGCGGAATGGTGTGCGGCGCTGCCCGGCGGCACGACCGTGGGCACGGACGGCATACCGGTCGACGTGTCGGCGGCCTGCCAGGTGCTGCGGCGCTGGGACCGGAGCATGGACAGCGACAGCCGGGGCGCGCTGCTCTTCGACCGCTTCTGGCGGAAGGCGTCGTCGGTGCCCGCCGCCGAGCTGTGGAAGACGCCGTTCGACCCGGCCGACCCGGTGCACACCCCGCACGGCCTCAACACCGCCGCGCCCGGCGTGGGCAGGGCCCTGGCGGACGCCGTGGCGGAGCTGCGGGCGGCGGGCATCGCGCTGGACGCGCCGCTGGGCGAGCACCAGTTCGTCGTGCGCAACGGCAAGCGGCTCCCGATCGGCGGCGGGACGGAGTCGCTGGGTATCTGGAACAAGACCGAGCCGCGGTGGAACGCGGCGGGAGGCGGCTATACGGAGGTGTCGTCGGGCTCCAGCTATATCCAGGCGGTCGGCTGGGACGACAGCCGCTGTCCGGTGGCCCGGACGCTGCTGACGTACTCCCAGTCGGAGAACCCGAAGTCACCGCAGTACAGCGACCAGACCCGGCTGTACGCGGGTGAGCGCTGGGTGACGTCCCGGTTCTGCGAGAAGGACATCGCGCGGTCGCCGGATCTGCGGGTGGTGCGGGTGCACGAGCGGCGGTAGGCGGGGCGGTGGGACGGGTCCCGGGAGGGCGGTGGGGCCAGGTCCGGGAGGAACGTAGGCCGGGTCCGGGAGGGGTGGGGCCTGTCCCTCCCGGACCCGGTCGCCGCTACAGCGGGCGCTCGAAGCCCTCCCAGTACGGTTCACGCAGCCGCCGTTTGTAGAGCTTGCCGTTGGGGTCGCGGGGCATGGCGGTGATGAAGTCGAGGCTCCGGGGCCGTTTGTACCCGGCGAGCCGCTCCTCGCAGTGGGCGAGGAGCGCGGCGGCGAGCGCTTCCGACGGCTCGTGGCCCTCGGCCGGTTCGACGACGGCCTTGACCTCCTCGCCCCGGTCGGCGTGGGGGATGCCGAAGGCGGCGGCGTCCGCGACGGCGGGGTGGGTGAGCAGGGCCGACTCGATCTCCGCGGGGTAGATGTTGACGCCGCCCGCGATGATCATGTCGATCTTGCGGTCGCGCAGGAAGAGATAGCCGTCCTCGTCGAGCACGCCGAGGTCGCCGACGGTGAAGAAGTCGCCGATGCGGTTCGCGCGGGTCTTGGTCTCGTCCTTGTGGTAGCTGAAGCCGCCGGTGCTCATCTTCATGTAGACGGTGCCCAGTTCGCCCGGCGCGAGACGGTTGCCGTCGTCGTCGAAGACGGCCAGTTCGCTGATCGGCCAGGCCTTGCCGACGGTGCCGGGCCTCTTCAGCCAGTCCTCGGCGGTGGCGAACGCCCCGCCACCCTCGCTGGCCGCGTAGTACTCCTCGACGCAGCTCCCCCACCAGTCGATCATGGCGCGTTTGACGTGGTCGGGGCAGGGCGCCGCCCCGTGGATGGCGTGCCGCATGGAGGAGACGTCGTAACGGGCCCTCACCTCGTCGGGGAGCGCCAGCAGGCGGTGGAACTGCGTCGGGACCATGTGGGTGTGCGTGCAGCGGTGGGAGTCGATGGAGCGGAGCATCTCCTGCGGGGTCCAGCCGTCCATCAGGACCAGCGGGTGGCCGATGTGGAGTGCCGCGCCCGCGAACTGGAGCACGGCGGTGTGGTAGAGCGGCGAGCAGACCAGGTGGACGTTGTCGTCGAACGGCCGGATGCCGAAGATGCCGAGGAACCCGCCGAGATGGGTCTCCTCGGGACGTTTGCCGGGCAGCGGACGCCTGATGCCGCGGGGGCGGCCGGTGGTGCCCGAGGTGTAGTTCATGACCCAGCCGAGGGTGCGGTCCTCGGGCGGGGTGGCGGGGTGGCCTTCGAGGAGTTCGGCGTAGGGGCGGCAGCCGGGGACCGCGCCGACGCCGTAGCGGTGGGTCGCGGGCAGTTCCGCCTCGTCGGCGGCGGCCGTCGCGGTGGCCGCGAAGCGTTCGTGGGCGATCAGGACACGGGCGCCCGAGTCGGCGACGATCCAGGCGATCTCCGAGCCGACGAGGTGGTGGTTGACCGGGACGAGGTAGAAGCCGGCCTGTGAGGCGGCGAGATGGGCGGTGAGGAGTTCGACGCCGTTGGGCAGCACGACGGCGAACGCGTCGCCCTCGCGCAGTCCGGCCGTGCGCAGCCCGTGGACCATGCGGTTGACGTCGGCGTGGAGCCGGCCCGCGCTCCACTCCTCGCCGTCGGGGGCGATCAGGACGATGCGGTCGGGGTCGGCGGCGGCCTGGGCCCAGAAGCCGTTTGGAGGCTGGTTCACGTGGCGCTCCTTCCGGCAATGCGGTTCATGCGGGTGACGGCCCGTTCGAAGCCGCGTGTCAGATCGTCGACGACGGCCCGGACGCTGCGTTCGCTGGTCATCCGGCCGACGATCTGCCCGACGGGCGTGCCGAGCAGCTCCCCGACCTCGTACTTCTGGATCCGGGAGACGGCCTCGGCGACCAGCAGCCCCTGGAGCGGCATGGGCAGGGTGCCGGGTCCTGCCGCGTCGTCCCAGGCGTCGGTCCACGCGGTACGGAGCTGACGCGCGGGTTTCCCCGTGAGGGCTCGGGAGCGGACGGTGTCGCCGGAGCCCGCGGCCAGGAGCTTGGCGGTCAGGGCCGGGGAGTGCAGGTCTGCCTCCTCGGTGGTGAGCCAGAGGGAGCCGAGCCAGACGCCCTGCGCGCCGAGGGCGATCCCGGCGGCGGCCTGTTCGCCGCTGCCGATGCCTCCGGCGGCGAGCACGGGAAGCGGGGAGACGGCCTCGACGACTTCGGGGACCAGGACCATGGAGCCGATCTCCCCGGTGTGGCCGCCCGCCTCGTACCCCTGGGCGACCACGACGTCGATGCCCGCCTCGGCGTGCCGCCGGGCGTGCCGGGCGCTCCCGGCCAGGGCGGCGACGAGGACCCCGTGGTCGTGGGCCCGTTCGATGACGTCGGCGGGCGGGGAGCCGAGGGCGTTGGCGAGGAGCTTGACCGGGTAGTCGAAGGCCACGTCGAGCTGGCTCCGGGCGACCTCCTCCATCCAGCCGGTGATGCGCCAGCCGGACGCCTCTCCTTCGGCGAGTTCGGGCACGCCGTAGCGGGCGAGGACATCCCGCACGAAGCCCCGGTGTTCCTCGGGGATCATCGCCTCGACATCGGCCTCGGTGACGCCCTCGACCTTCTTGGCGGGCATGACCACGTCGAGGCCGTAGGGCTTGCCGTCGGCGAGTTCGTGCAGGCGGTCCAGGTCGCGCGCGAGGTCCTGGGGCGCGGTGTAGCGCACCGCTCCGAGCACGCCGAGGCCCCCGGCTCTGGTGATGGCCGCGGCGACCTCGGGGAACGGCGTGAAGCCGAAGATGGCGTGCTCGATGCCCAGTTGCCGGCTCAGTTCCGTCTCCATGGGCGGCAGGATGCCGCAGCGGGGCGGCCGAGGGAAGAGGTTTCCTGATGCAGCGTCAGATTCTTTGCGGGCCGGGACGCACCGAGGAGCGCGATGGTGACAGTAACCTCGCTCGGGCAGGAACTTTCACTGCTCGGCGAGATTTCGGAAGTTACTTTCGCGCGGGCTCCGGCACGCGGGCACCGCCCGGTGACCGGACGTCGGGCGCGGGAAGGAGTCGCGGATGACCGGGAACATGTGGGGGAACGGACGGGCGGCGGACGGCCGGGGCGCGCGCGGAGGCCCGGAGCGGGCCGGGGGCCACGGCTCCCACGTCGGCGGGAGCGGCATCGCCCGGCGCCGGCTGGGCGGCGGGATACTGGCGCTGGGCGGCGCACTCGCGCTGACGCCGATCCCGCTCGCGGACGCGGCGGCCCGGAGCCGGCCGGGCACCAGGGTGACGGACGGAGCGGCGGACACGGGAGCGGACATGGGACCAGGGGCACACCGGCCCACCCTGCGGCGCGGGAGCGCGGCACGCGCCGGACTGCTCCAGGAGCCGCTGGACCAGCTCGTCCGGGATGCCGAGGCCTATCTCGCGGACTCCCCCGCGCACCCCTGGTACGCGGGCGCGGTCCTGCTCGCCGGGCGGGGCGGGACGGTGGCGCTGCACCGGCCGATCGGCCACGCGGTGCGCTATGCCGCCTATGACGAGAAGACCGACACCGGGGTGGAGTTCCCGGCGGGCCAGCAGATCGCGATGGCCGAGGACACCGTCTTCGACCTGGCCTCGATCTCCAAGCTGTTCACCTCGCTCCTGGCGGTCCGGCGGATCGAGCGCGGCGAGCTGGAGCTGGAGGCGACGGTCGCCTCGTACCTCCCGGACTTCGCGGGCGGCGGCAAACAGGGCATCACGGTCCGTCAACTGCTGACGCACACCTCGGGTCTCCGCTCGTGGATCCCGCTGTACGAGGAACCGACCCGGGAGGGCAAGCTCCGGATGCTCATGGAGGAGGTCCCGGCGAGCACTCCGGGCAGCGGCTACCGCTACTCCGACCTCAACCTGATCTCGCTGCAGCTGATCCTGGAGAAGATCACCGGCCGCCCGCTGGACGCCCTGCTCCGCGACGAGATCACCGCCCCGCTCGGGATGCGCCGCACCCGCTACAACCCGCCCGCCTCCTGGAAGCCCAAGATCGCGGCGACCGAGGACGCCCGGCCGCCCTGGTCCGGTCTCGATCGCGGTCTGGTCTGGGGCGAGGTGCACGACGAGAACGCCTTCGCCCTGGACGGGGTGGCGGGCCACGCCGGGGTGTTCTCCTGCGCCTGGGACCTCGCGATCCTCGCGCGGACGCTCCTCAACGGCGGGGTCTACGGCCGCTCCCGCATCCTGTCCGAGGAGTCGGTCGACCTTCTGTTCACCGACTTCAACACCGCGTTCCCGGGCGACGAGCACGGCCTCGGTTTCGAGCTCTACCAGCACTGGTACATGGGGGCGATGGCGACCCCGCGCAGTGCGGGGCACACCGGATTCACCGGGACCAGCCTGGTGCTCGACCCGTCGACCGACACCTTCCTCATCGTGCTGGGCAACTCCGTCCACCCGGTGCGGAGCTGGCGCTCGGGCAGCGCACCCCGGGTGGCGGCCGCCAACCAGCTGGCGCGGGCCGTTCCGGTCCGGTCCGAACAGGGACACACCGCCTGGTTCTCCGGGATGGCGAGCACGTCCACCGCCACCCTCACCCTGCCCGCCCTGCGCCTGGACTCCGCACGGGCCCGACTGGAGTGCGCGCTGTGGTGGGACACCGAACCGGCCGCCGACGGCCTCTTCCTGGAAGCGTCCACGGGGCAGGACTGGCAGCCGGTGCCGTTCGCCACGCTCGCGCGGGGCCCCGGCCACCGGCCGGATACGCGACCGCACCCGGAGGGCTCGGTGACCGGCTGGTCGGGGCGCGTCTGGCACCGGCTGGAGGCGGACCTGACGGCCTGGCGCGGCCGGGACGTCCGCCTGCGGTGGCGCTACACCACCGACCGGCTGTACGTGGGACGCGGCGCGTACGTGGACGGGCTGCGGGTCCACGACGGGCTCCGCACGGCCTTCGACGCGGAACGGCCCGGGGACGCCCGCCGGGTCGAGGCGACGGGCTGGGTCTCGTCGGCGGACTGAGCCCGAGGGCGGCGCCCCTCGCACCGACCGGAGCGGCCGCACCGGTCGGCCACTTGGAGCGGCCGGTCACCAACGTGCAGGCGGCCGGCGTGGCAGAGGCGCGGGCGACCGGGCCGGAGGGAGGCGCGGGCGACCGGGCCGGAGGAGGCGTGCGGCGACCGGGCCGAGGAAGTGTCGGCGGCGCCTGCGCACCGCCGAAGAGGCCGCGTCCTCACGTCACCGCGCGTCCACCTGCGCGGGCGCGGGCAAGGATGCGGACGCGGGCACCGGCGCGGTCGACTCCCGGACCACCAGTCTCGGCCGGATCAGCAGGGAGCGGCCGGCCGAGGGCGCCGACTCGATCCGGGCACGCAGTTGCTGGAAGGTCTCCGCCGCCATCTCCGGCAGCGGCTGGCGGACCGTGGTGAGCGGCGGCTCGAAGAGATCGGCGAGCAGGATGTCATCGAAGCCGACCACCGACACATCGCGCCCGGCGGTGCGTCCGGCGTCCTTGGCGCCCCGGCAGATCCCGATCGCGCACATGTCGTTGATGGCGACGAACGCGGTGGGTGGGCGGGGCCCGGAGAGCAGCTCGCGGGCGGCGTTGCGGCCCAGTTCGGCCGCGTCCTTGTCGCCGAACTCGCTGGTGTCCGCCCCGGGCCAGACCGTGGCGTCGGCCGGGTCGAGCCCGGCCTCCTCCAGCGCCGCGCGAAAGCCTCGCAGCCGCTCGCGGCGGTTGACGCTGTTGACCGAGCCGGAGACGAAGGCGAGTCTTCGGTGGCCGAGTTCGAGCAGATGGCGGGTGGCCAGCTCCGCACCCATGGCGTTGTCCACGCTGATGCTCGCCAGTGACGGCGGGTCGCCCGCCTGGGCCGTGCGGTCGAAGGCGACCATCTTGAGACCCCGGCTGAGCAGCGGCTCGACATGTTCGAGCGAGGGCAGCGAGGAGCAGAGCACCACGCCGCTGACCCCGTCCGCCAACAGCTCCTCGCCGTACTTGAGCTCCCGGGCGGGATCGCGCTCGCTGTTGCAGAGCAGCACGTGGTACCCCTCGGCGAGCGCGATGGCCTCCAGCTCCCGTGCGAGCGACCCCCAGAACGGGTTCGCCACGGAGGGCACGATCAGACCGATCACCTTGATCCGGCCCGTGCGCAGCATCCGCGCCGCACGGTTGGGCCGATAGCTGAGACGCTCGATGGTCTGCTCGACACGGGCCAGGGTGGCCGCCTGCATACGGTCGGTGCGCCCGTTGAGGACGTTGGAGACCGTACTCGCGGAAACGCCCGCAGCCGCCGCGACCTGATGGATCGTTACCCCGCTCATGCCACCTCCGGTTCGGAACTTACTGACCACCTTAGTGTATCGATTTACTGAAGCCTCTCTACCGATACACCCGTTAACTTGGTCGAAAAATTCTTGTGCATCAGCTGTTGACGTCGCTCCAGCGGCATTCCTAGTCTCAGTGCATCGATTTACCAGCACATCCCATCCATGGCTGGGACATCCCCACTGGATCGATCCACAAACTCCACCTCAAGAGGGGTGCCTCATGGAACTCAACAGACGGTCACTGCTCGCCGCCATCGGTGCGGGCACCGCCGCCGCGCTCACGGGCTGCGGCACCGGCACCTCCGCGGCCGGCTCCGCCGACGGTCCCGCCGAGGGCGAGATCACCCTCCTCACCCCGATCTACGAGGGCGCGAAGGGCAAGACACTCCTGGAGGGCGACATCCTCGGCGGGTTCCGGAAGAAGTATCCGGACGTCAAGGTGAACGTGGACTACACCACGTACGAGCAGCTCAACGAGAAGATCACCACCGGGCTCGCGGGCGGACTGCTGCCCGACGTGCTGATGATGGGGGTCGGCTGGATCCCGCCGTTCGCCGCCAAGGGAGCGATCGCGGAACTGCCGGAGAAGCTGGCGAAGACCCACGACTACGAGAAGCGGGTGCTGGAGCCTTCGCGCCACGAAGGCAAGCTGTATGCCCTGCCCGTCGTGCTCGACACCCGCATCGTGGTCTACCGCAAGGACCACTTCACCGAGGCCGGCATCCGCAAGACGCCCGCCAACTGGTCCGAACTGCGCGCCGTAGCGAAGCAGTTGACAAGGAAGGGGCGGATCGGGTTCGACCCCTTCTCCATCAATCTACGCCAGTGCTGGGAGACCTTCCTCTTCGCCAACGGCGGCCGGCTGTTCAGCGAGGACGGCAGGAGGCCGCTGTTCACCGATGCCCGCGGGGTCCAGGCCCTCCAGTTCTTCAAGGACCTGGCGGCCGACGGTTCGGTGGACTACACGCGCAAGACCGACATCGGAGCGCCGTCGAACGTGCAGACCGGCCGGGGCTCGATGATGATGACGACCAGCGCGCTGTGGGTCCAGGTCAAGGAACAGAACCCGGAGCTGATCGAACAGGACAGGCTCGGCTCGTTCGTCCTGGCCAACCGCAGGCCCGCGATGCTCCAGGGCGGCACGCTCGTCAGCCAGTCGGCGAGCTCCAGGCACCCGGCCGCGGCCCGTGCGCTCGTGGAGTACCTGGCCACCCCCGAAGCGATCCTCGGCGCGGCCCAGCAGCGCGGTTCGGTGCCCGGACTACGGGATCTCAGCGACACCGCGTACGTCAAGGAGAACCAGTTCGTCGACCTCTCCCTGAAGAACCTCCAGCACGCGGTGTCCGAGGGCGGCACCGCCGCCTGGATGGAGATCCGCGAGAAGATCGTGCCGACGCTGGAGCCCGCGATCGTGGGCGGCCAGTCGGCGAAGGACGCCATCGCGGAGCTCGGCCGGCTCGCCGAGGCCGCCATCGGCCGGATGTGAGGACCCGTCACTGTGGGAGCGACATCCGTACTGAAGGCGCGGCCCGTACGGCCGCCCGCATCTCCTGAATCGGCGCCGACCCGGCGCACCCGCCGGACCCCCACGGGTCCCGGACGCCGACGGCGCCGGGCCGGCATGCTCATGGTGGCGCCCGCGCTGCTGCACGCCTCGTTGTGGATCGGCCTGCCGGTGCTGGCCGCGGTGGCCCTGGCGTTCACGAAGTACGACGTACTGACCGCCCCGCAGTTCGTGGGTCTTGACAACTTCCGGGACATGCTGGACGACGCGGTCTTCCGCAAGTCCATCGTCAACACCGCCGTCTACACCTTCTTCACCGTACCGTTCGGCATGCTGCTGGGCCTGCTGCTCGCCATGGCCCTGCACACGGGCCTGAAGGCACGTGGCATCTTCCGCACCGCGGTCTTCCTTCCGCAGGTCACGGCCACGGTCGCCATCGCCCTGGTCTGGCTGTGGATCTACAACCCGGGCAACGGCCTGCTCAACGCGCTGCTGTCGTTCATCGGCATCGACGGCCCGGCCTGGCTCTCCTCGACCACGTGGGCGATGCCCTCGGTGATCCTGGTCGGCATCTGGCAGGGCATCGGAATGAAGATGCTCATCTATCTCGCCGCGCTCCAGTCGCTCCCCAGGGAGCTGTACGAGGCGGCGTCGGTGGACGGCGCCTCCAAGGTCCGGCAGTTCCTCTCCATCACGCTGCCGCTGCTGAAGCCCGCCACGTTCTTCGTGCTCATCACGTCGATGATCAGCGCGTTCCAGTCCTTCGACCAGATCTACATCCTCACCGACGGCGGCCCCGCCAACAGCACGACGATGATGACCTACGAGATCTACAAGTCCGCCTTCCGGGAGTTCCGCGTCGGATACGCCTGCGCCCAGTCCCTGGTGCTGTTCGTGCTGCTGATGGGCTTCACCCTGGTCAACCGGCGGATCATGGGAGGCACCCGTGGCCACAGTTGAGACACGGAGTCCGGTGGACACGATCACCGCGAAGCCGCGGGGGCGCGGCGGCCGGCGCCCGGTGTCCCCGGGCCGGATCGCGCTGTACATCACGCTGTCGGTGATCTCCCTGCTGATGGTGGTGCCGTTCGTCTGGATGGTGATCACCTCACTGAAGTCGCCGGTGGAGATCGCCTCCCAGGACGCCGGACTCCTGCCCAGCAGCTGGCAGTTCGGCAACTACGTGGACGCGTTCCGGGCGGCCCCGTTCGCCACGTACGCCCGCAACAGCTTCGTCATCGCGATCAGTCACACCGTGCTGAACGTCCTGGTCGCCTCCATGGCCGGGTACGCGCTGGCGCGGATCAGGTTCCGCGGCAGCGAGGTGATCTTCTACCTGTTCATCGCGGCGCTGATGATCCCGACGTACACGAAGGTGCTGCCGGAGTTCCTGATCGTCCGCTTCATGCCGCTGGCCGGCGGGAACGACATCCTCGGCCAGGGCGGGAGCGGCTGGCTCGACACCTGGTGGGCCTTGATCATCCCCGGTGCGGTGACACCGTTCGCGGTCTTCCTCTTCCGCCAGTTCTACCTCGATCTGCCGGTGGAGCTGGAGGAGGCGGCCCGCCTGGACGGCCTCGGCGAGTTCCGCATCTACGCCCGGATCATGACGCCGCAGGTCAAGCCGGCGCTCACCACCGTGGCGCTGCTGACCTTCGAGTCGTCCTGGAACAACTTCCTGTGGCCGCTGCTGGTGACCCGGACGGACAGTCTGCGGGTCATCCAGGTCGGGCTGTCCGTCTTCAAGACGGAGAACGGCACCCAGTGGCACTACCTGATGGCCGGCACCACGCTCGCCACCCTTCCCATGGTCCTTCTCTTCCTCATCGGCCAGCGCTACTTCGTGCAGGGCTTCGCCACCGCCGGTCTCAAGTGACCGGCCCCCGGCCCCTGTGGCCGGGCACCGAATCCGGCCCTCCGCGGCCGGAAACCGAAAGGGCATCACCCATGTCTGCTGACCTTCAGGGCTCCCGTGCGCTGGTGACGGGCGCGGGGCACGGCATCGGCCGCGCCATCGCGCTCGCACTGGCCGAGGCCGGAGCCGACGTCGCCGTGCATTACCACTCCTCCGCCGATCGGGCGGCCGACACGGTCTCGGCGATCGAGGCGCTGGGCCGGCGCTCCCAGGCGTTCGCCGCCGACGTGACCGTGAGCGCGGACGTGGACCGGCTGGTCGAGGAGGCGGCCGGATTCCTCGGCGGACTCGACATCCTGGTCTGCAACGCCGGTCACCTCGTCGGCCGCTCGACCATCGCCGAGATGAGCGACGAACACTTCGACCGGGTGATCTCCACCAACCTGTCCTCGACGTTCCGCACGGTGCGGGCGGCGCTGCCGCATCTGACGCGGTCCCCGGCCGGACGCGTCATCACCATGTCCTCGCTCGCCGCCCACAACGGCGGCGGCCCGGGCTCGGTCGCGTACGCCGCCGCGAAGGCGGGAATCCGCGGCTTCACCAAGGGCCTGGCCAAGGAGCTGGCCGGGACCGGCATCACCGTCAACGCGGTCGCGCCGGGCTTCATCAAGGGCACCGCCTTCCACGACACCTTCACCGCGCCCGCCGCGCAGGAGGCCATGGAAGCGGGCATCCCGGTCGGCCGGGCGGGCACCCCCGGGGACGTGGCGTCCGCCGTGGTCCATCTGGCCTCGCCCTCCTCGGGCTTCCTGACGGCGACCACCATGGACATCGACGGTGGAGTATGGCCGCGTTGAGGCGGATCGCGCGGCAGCGCGGCGGCTGGTGGCACGCCTACGTCTGTCCGGCGCACGGGGTGGAGCTGGAGCACGGCGACCTCCTGACCGGAGTGTTCCCCGAGGGCGGTGCGCGGTGTGCGCACGGCTGCCGGGTGGACAGCGAAGCGGTGCGCGGCGCGTGGCTGGTCCTCTCGCACCAGGCCTGGGCCCGTCATCTGCGGGTGCTGGCGCACCGGGGTGAGCGGGCCCAGGCGGTGGAGCGGCTGGGCGAGTACGCGGGCCTGTACGCCGAGCTGGCCGCCGACCGGCACGGGGAGGCCCAGGCCTGGATGCTGCGCGGCCGTCTCTTCCACCAGGCGCTGACGGACGCCATCTGGGCGGTGAGCGTCGGGCACGCGGTGCTCACGCTCGCGGAGAAGGAGGCCGGAGACCTGGCGGTGGTGCTGCCGCTGCTGGAGGCGCTGGAGGAAGCCGCGCTGGAGGCCCGGGACGCGCTGACCGGTCAGGGGCAGCTGGCCTCCAACTACACGGCGTGGCTGAATGCGGCCGGTGTCGCGACGAGCCGGGCGGCGGCGGCCGTCCGCGAACGGACCTGGAAGGGCGCCGGGACGTGGCTGGAGGGCGAGCACGGTCTGTACGCGCATCTGCGGGTGGCCGTCGCGGACGACGGCTGGGAGTGGGAGGGCAGTACCTACTACCACGGCTTCGTGCTGCGGGCCGCGCTGCTGGCGCTGCGCTCCACCGACCCGTCCGAACTGCCGGACGACGTGGCGGGCGTGCTGGCGGGGATGACGGATGTGCTGGCCGCCGTCGCGACGCCGGGCGGTGTGCTGCCGGCCCTGCACGACGGCCCCTACCGGCGCGACGCCCTCGGGCTGGAGTGGCTGGAACTGATCGCGCTGGCCCGGCAGTCGGTGCCGTCGGACGCGCTGGAGGCGGTGGCGGACCGGGTCCGTGCGGAGCTCGGCGACGCGGACGACGCCCTGGACCGTGAGCTGGGCGGCTGGTTCACCGGACCCCCGCTCCCCCGGCGGGCCGCTGCCGCCCAGGTCACCGTGTTCCCCTCGACCGGGTACGCGGTGCTGCGTGCGGCGGGCATCCACGCCCTGGTGGACTTCGGCCCGCACGGCGGATCGCACGGCCACCGGGACAAGCTCTCGCTGTATCTGTACGGCCACACCACCGCGTGGCAGCCGGACCCTGGCCAGGTGCCGTACGCCCACCCGGACTTCCGTGACCTGTACACCTCGACGGCGGCCCACCCCGCGTTCCGGGTGGACGGCGCCGAGCAGGCCGAGTGCGCCGGTGCGCTGACGGCGGCGGACGCCGTCTCGGTGACCGCCGAGGCGACGCGGGCGTACGAGGGCGTACGGGCGGTCCGCCGGGTGGCTGTCGGCCCGTGCTACCTGGTGGACCTGCTGACGGTGGAGGCCGCGGGCCGGGAGAACCCCCGGGTCACCGCCCAACTGCGGCCCGGCACTGCGCTGGACGTGCGGGTGCGGGCGGCGGGCCCGGTGCGCACCACCTGGTACGGGGACGAGACGCTGCACGGCTGGCACACGCAGAGTGCCGGGGTACCGGTGCGCCCCCTCACGCTGCCGGGTCCCGGTCCGGCGGACGACCCGCAGCGCACCCGGACCCGGGTCGACTTCACCGCCGATGCCTCCCACGTCGTCTTCGCCTCGGTCTACCAGGCGGCGTCGGCCGGCCCCGCGGTGAGCGAGGTGCGGCTGGACGGTACGGAGCTGACCGTGGAGCTGGCGGACGGTTCGACGGCCCGCTTCCGGACGGAGGGCTGAACCGTGCTGCTCTCGGCGACCCCGCCGCCCGGTCCGCGCCCCGCGCAGGAGACCCGGGTGCGTCAGGAGGCGGCCCGGCACCGCGGGCTGACCCCACCCCGCACCCATCCGCCTGCCAGCATCACCTGGCTGGGCCCGGCCGCGTCCAACCCGGCCCTGGCCTACCGTATCGGCGGCGACCCGGCCGATCTCGCGGAGAGCGTGCGCTGGATCGAGGCGGCGTCACGGCTGCCGCACTGGGGCCGGGCCCATATGCCCGACCACGACCTGGACGCCGGCTGGCTGCTGCACCACCTGGCGCTCGCCCTGCGCTGGATCGGGGACGACCTGCCGGACGACGTGGCGGCGCTGCTCCGGTACAAGCTGCTCATCCAGGGGCGTCGCCTGTACGACTTCGCGGTGGCGAGCGAGGGCCGCTGGTGGTCGTCCTCGTACTGGCAGAACCACAACTGGATCTGTTACGCGGGTCTGGCGACGGCCGGCTACGTGCTGGGCAAGGAGGAGTGGACCGAACGGGCGAAGTCGAACCTCGCCACGGTGCTGGAGGTGATGCCCGAGGACGGTTCGCACGCGGAGGGAGTCGTCTACTGGCGTTACGGAGTCCCGTTCCTGGCGATCCACCTGGACCTGCTGGCGGAGGCCGAGGGCGTCGACTGGTGGGACCGGGGAGGCTTCATGGCGAACACCTTCGGCTACCGGCTGCACCAGAGCGCGCCCGGTTTCGCGTTCACGATCGACCACGGCGACTGCCACGACCGGCGCAGCGGCCACAGCGCCGGGCTCTACTACCGGCTGGCGGCACAGTACGGCATCGCCGAGGCGCAGTGGCTGGGCCACCTGGCCTCGGGCGAGCTGCTGCGGGCGGAGGCGGAGCACAGCGGGGTGCGGCCGGGCATCCTGCCGGAGGCGTACCTCGAATACCTCTGGTACGACCCGGCGGTCGTGGCGGCCCGGCCCACCGCGACCCGGGCGTTCTTCCCGGACCTGGGGCTCCTCGCGGCCCGCACCGGCTGGGACGACAACGCCACCGCGGTGTCGTTCAAGGCGAGTCCGGGCGGCGGCCACCGTGCCTGGGAGACGAGTGCGAAGCACCGGGCGGAGCTGGGCCACCAGACGCTGAACCAGGGTCACCACCACCCCGACTCGGGCTCCTTCGTCCTCCTGTCGGGGGCCGCCCACCTGGCCGTGGACGACGGCTACAGCAACCGCAAGCGGGCGGAACACCACAATCTGCTGCTGGTCGACGGGCAGGGGTACGCGGACGAGGACCGCTACCACGTCTACGAGGGGATTCCCTTCGAGCGGCAGGCCCGGCAGCGGGACGTGCTGCTGGGCGACGAGGAGGGCTGGGCGCACGCCACGGCGGAGATCGCCGCGATGTACGACCCGGCCCTCGGGGTCCGCCGGCTGGACCGGACGCTGGTGTTCACTCCGGCGGGGCGCCTGGTGCTCCTGGACCTGGCGGAGTCGAAGGAGCCACGGGAGTGGACGTTCCTGCTCCGGACGGACCGGCCGACGGAGGAACACGGCGACGGCAGCCGGCTGATCAGGTCCGGCGAGGCCACCGCCCGGGTACGGCGGCTGGCCCCGGACGGGGTGTCGGTGCGCACCGGGGCCCTGGAGGTGGAGGCCCATCCGACGTCCAGCACCCCGGAACTGCGGCTCACGCGCACCCTGCACACGCTGGACGTGACCGCTCCGGCCTCCCGCGCGGGTCTGTTCCTCACCGCGATCACACCGGACGCCGCGTGCCCGGTCGCCGGGGCGGAGCTGGCCGAGGGCCACGGTGTGCGGTTCGCGGACGGCGAGGAGAGCGTGTTCCTCTCCCCCGTCGCCCGCCGTATCCGGGGTGTGGGGCTCGCGGCGGACGCCGCCGCCGTCCTGCTCACGGCCGCCGGGCCCTGTTACGTGGTGGCGGCGACCCGGCTGGAGCTGGCGGGCCGGGTACTCCTGGACGTGACGGAGCCGTACACAGGGAAGGTCGGGTAGATCATGGGGACACCTCTCAGCGGGGCGGTGGCGTCGCCGCCCGTTCCCGAAGCCACCCCGTCCGGCTGGCCGGCGCTGCTGCGCCGACTGGAGTTCGTCGCCTACCCGGCCGCCGCCGGAGCCGCGTTCACGCTGCTGGCGCTGGGCATGGTGACCTGGCTGCCGGCGCTCGCCGCGATGGGCCGCGCGCTTGCGCGGTGGCGGGTGGACGGGGACAGCCGCTGCTTCACCAACACGCTGGCCGCCTTCGGCGGGTACTGGCGCGCGCTGTGGCTCCACGGTCTGCTGTCCACGGCCGTGGCGGCTGTCCTGGCCGTCAACACCGTGTCTCTGCTGGGCCGTTCGGAGGCCTGGACGTTCCCGTTGCTGGCCGCGCAGGTGGGCATCGCGGCGGCGTTCGTGATCCATCATGTGGCCCTCGCGGCCGAGGCGGGCCGGGGTCCGGACGGCGATGTCCGGTCCTGGTCGGCCGGTGCGCTGTCGCTCGGCTTCGGGTCACCGGCCCGGGGCACGGCCCTGCTCGGCGCGGTGATCTCCGCCGTCCTGCTCTCCCTCGTCGTACCGCTGGGGCCGCTGCTGCTCGGCCCGAGCGTTCCGGTCCTGCTCGCCCTGTCCTTCGCCGATCCAAGGAGGCACACTTCATGACCCGTCTTCCACGCACCGCCCTGGCGGCCGCGCTCGTCTTCGGCCTCGCCCCGCTCGTCGCGACCACCCCCTCGGCCGCCGCCACCCCGGCGGCGAGCGCGTACTACGTGTCGCCGTCCGGGAGCGACACAGCCGCCGGTACGTCGGCGGGCGCCCCGCTGGCCACGATCCAGAAGGCGGTGGATCTGGCTCCGTCGGGCGCGGTGGTGAGCCTGGCCCCGGGCACCTACCGGCAGGACGTGGTGACCGCACGGGCCGGGGTCACCATCACCGGCCCCTCGGACGCCGTGGTGAAGGGCGCGGGCGACGCCCGGATCATCCAGGTCCGGCATGACAGCACGACGCTCAGCGGCTTCACCGTCGACGGGCTGCACGGGTCGGCGTCCGACGTCTCGGGCTACCGCCTCAAACTCATCTATGTCATGAGCACGACCCCGGGAAACGGGGTAGGCGGGCTGCGCGTCACCGGTATGACCCTCAAGAACGCGGCCGACGAGTGCCTGCGGCTGCGCTATCTCGTCACGGGGGCCGAGGTGGACGACAACACCATCACCGGCTGCGGGGTCGCCGACTTCGTGTTCGACGGGGGCGGGAAGAACGGCGAGGGGATCTACCTCGGCACGGCCCCCGAGCAACAGGGATCCAACGGGGCCCCGGACGCGGCGGCCGACGTCAGCCGGAACAACCGCATCCACCACAACACCATCGTCACGCGGGGCAACGAGTGCGTGGACGTGAAGGAGAACGCGACGAACAACTACGTCGAGCACAACGACTGCAGCGGCCAGCGCGACCCCAGCTCCGGCGGGCTCGACGCCCGGGGCAGCGGCAACATCTTCCGGTACAACACCGTCCACGACAACGTGGGCGCGGGCGTCCGGCTCGGCGGGGACACCGCGACGGACGGGACCGCGACCTCCGTCTACGGCAACACCATCACCGGCAACGCGGGCGGCGGCATCAAGTTCATGCGCACCCCGCAGGGTCAGGTCTGCTCCAACACCATGAGCGGCAACACCGGCGGCGACGCCGTGGGCACCTACGGCGGCTCCTACGACCCGACCGGCGTGTGCCCGTGACCGGCCGGGGGCCCGCGAGACGCGGAGTCCTGTACGCGGCTGCGGCGGCCGGAGCCGCCGCGGTCGCCGCCACGGCGACGGACGCGCGGGCGACGGACGCCGCCGGCCCCGCACGCTCACGCTGGACGACGTCCTGGGCCACCGCCCAGACCGCGCCGACCGCCACCGATCCGGTGGCGTACGCCGGGCTCACCGACGGCGACTGCACGGCCGTGCTGCGGCTGTCGGCCGGCGGAGCGGTCCGGCTTCGGTACGCGAACACCTTCGGGCCCGCACCCGTACTGGTCGGCCCGGTGACCGCGGACGGCCGGCCGGTGACCTTCGCCGGGCGGAACCAGGAGTGGCTGGCGGCGGGCGCGAGTCTGACCACCGACCCCGTCGCGGGGCTGCGGGTCGCGGACGGGGCGCGGCTGGAGGTACGGACGCGGATCCCCGGTCCGACCGGTCCGCTCTCCTTCCACCGCAACACCCATGCCTGGCACACCGTCGACGGGATGCGCACCCGGTCGGTCCTGCTGCTGAGCGGGGTGGAGACCACCGGAGCGCGCGGCCCGGTGCTCGCGGTGCTCGGCGACTCCATCGCGGAGGGCGTCGGCACACCCGACGACGCCGATCTGCGCTGGCCCGACCAGCTGGCGCGGCGGCTGCCCGGTTCGGCCGTCGCCAACCTCGGGATCAGCGGCAACCGGCTGCTCCTGGACGACCTGCGCTTCGGGCCCGGCGGCCAGGCCCGCTTCGACCGGGACGTACTCGGGCTGCCGGGGCTGCGGACGGTCCTCGTCCACCTGGGCGTCAACGACCTCCAGCAGCCGCCCGGCCAGAGCGGTCCGGACCGGGTGCTGGCCGGCTACCGGCAGGTGGCGCTGCGCGCCCGGGGCGCCGGGCTGCGGGTCGTGGGCGCCACCATCACCCCGTTCGAGGGGTGGACCCGCTGGTCGCCCGAGCTGGACGCGGTCCGCGGGCACATCAACCGGGCTGTGCGCACCGGGCGGATCTTCGACGGGGTGGCCGACTTCGACGCCGCACTGCGCGACCCGGACCGCCCCTCCCGGATGCTCCCCGCGCACGACAGCGGCGACGGTCTGCATCCGGGCCCATCCGGTCACGCGGCGCTCGCCGCCGCTGTCGACCGCCGGCACCTTCTGTGAGCCGACACCTTCCGTGAGCCGACACCTTCCGTGAGAGGCGACATGACGAACCGAGGCACCACCCGGCGTACCGTCCTGACCGGTGCGGCCGCCCTGGGCGCGGCGGCGACGCTGCCCCTGACCCTCACCGGTCCCGCCCACGCCGCTTCCGACACGGCACGGACCGGGGCCGAGGACGCCGCGGCACTGCGCACCCGTTGGCACACGCTGCTGACCGGCGGCCCGGGCCTCGACCGGGACGACGAGCGGATCGCCGCGGCGACCGCCCGCGTGGGGCGGGCCGGGGCCACCGCCGCCACCGGGCTCGACCCGTCCCGTACGGACGGGCTGTTCCCCGATCTGACCAGCACGACGCTCTCCAACCACGTCACGACCGCGTTCAAGCGGCTGGCGACGGCGGCCACCGCCTGGGCGGTCCCCGGCACCCCGCAGCACGCGGACGCGGCGCTGCTGGCGAAGCTGCTGAGCGGCGTCGACTGGATGCTCACCCACCGCTACGGCCCTGGTCACAGCCGGTTCGACAACGACTGGGACTGGGAGATAGGCGCGGCGCTCGCGCTCAACGACACGGCGGTGCTGCTCCACGACGAGCTGGGCGCGGAGCGCCTGGAGCGGGTCACGGCCGCCGTGTTCCACTACACGCCGGACCCCAACCTGTGGCGGGCGAACCGGCAGATCGCGACCGGTGCCAACCGGGTGTGGGTCTCCACCGTGGTCGCCGTCAACGCGGTGCTGCGCGGCGACGGCGACGCGCTGGCCCGGGTCCGGGACGCTCTGTCCGACGTCGAGGGTTCGGGCGCCAACAGCGTCCTGGCCTTCAACGACACCGGCGGCGCGGCGTCCGGCACGGGCGAGGGCTTCTCGTCCGACGGCTCGTTCCTCCAGCACGACAAGCACCCGTACAACGGCGGTTACGGCAAGGAACTGCTGGGGAACCTGTCGCGGCTGCTCAATCTGCTGGCCGGTACGGCGTGGACGGTGACCGATCCCGATCTCGACAACGTGCGGGGCTGGGTGGACGACGGCTTCGACCCGCTGATGTTCCGGGGCGATGTGATGGCGTCGGTGTGCGGTCGGGAGATCGCCCGGCCGAGCAAGCAGGGGCACGCGTCGGCGCAGACGGTCATCGAGGGGGTGCTGCGGCTGATCCCGTGCTTCCCGGGTGAGCCCGCCGACCGGTTCACGGCGCTGGTGAAGCAGTGGATCGCCGAGGACGGCTACCGGGACTTCCTCGCCGTGACCGACCTCGCGTCCCTGGTCGCCGCGCAGCGTGCGATCGCCTCCGCCGTCCCCGCCCGGGGGCCGCTGGTCGCCCACAAGCAGCACCCTCTGATGGACAAGGCGGCCCACCACCGCCCAGCGTTCGGGCTGGGTATCTCCGCGTACTCGACCCGGATCTACAACTACGAGTCGATCCAGAACGAGAACCTGCGCGGCTGGCACCTCTCGGACGGGATGGTGCTGCTGTATACCGACGACCTCGGCCACTACAGCGAGGACTACTGGCCCACCGTCGACCCGGCCAGGCTGCCCGGCACCACCGTCATCGCCGGGCGTCCGGCCGACGCGGCCGGGCAGCGCACCACCAGCACCGCCGACTGGGCGGGCGGCACCGCGCTCCCGGGCACGACTCTGGGCGCCTACGGGATGGAGCTGCGGGCCTTCGGCAGCACGTTGCACGGGCTCAAGAGCTGGTTCTGCCTGGACGACGTCATCGCCTGTGTCGGTTCGGGCATCACCGCCGGGGCGGGGACCGCCGAGACCGTGGTGGAGAACCGCAAACTGCGCGACCCGCGCGCCGCTCTCCTGGTGAACGGCGCCCCCGCACCGGAGGATCCCGGCTGGTCCGCCGAGCTGGCGGACGTCCGGTGGCTGCACCTGGCCGGAACCGGCGGATACGTCTTTCCCCGGCCCGCCACCGTGCACGCCCTGCGCGAGGATCGCACCGCGACCTGGCGGGAGATCAACCTCAAGTACGGCACCGACACCCCGGTCACCCGCCCGTACCTGACGTTCTGGCACGACCATGGCCCGGCTCCCACCGGGGCCGACTACTTCTACCTCCAGCTCCCCGCCGCCTCGGCCGGGCGTACCGGGCTGCTGTCGGCCGCGCCGCCCGTGGAGCTGATCTCCGATTCGACCGCCGTGCACGCGGTGCGGCGCGGCGCGGACGGGCTCCTCGCGGCCAACTTCTGGCGGGCGGGCTCGGCACGGGAGCTGAGCTGCGACGGTCCGGCGTCCGTCCTGGTGCGCCCGCAGGGGCGGAACGTGGGCGTCGCCCTGTCCGATCCCACCCAGCTGCGGTCCGCCGTGGTGGTCGAGCTGGCCGGGCGCGGGCTGACACTCGCCTCGGGCGGCCCCCGGGTGAGCGCGGTGCTCACCCCGGGCTCCATCCGGATCACCGCCGACACGTCGGGGCTGCGCGGCGCGACCCTCGACCTCACCCTGAAGAGGAGCTAGAGCCTTGCTGTTCGACATGGATCTGGAGCGGCTGCGGGAGTACCGCCCCGAGCCGCAGGAGCCGGCCGGCTTCGACGCCTTCTGGGAGAAGACCCTCGCGGAGTCGGCCCGGCACGATGTCGACGCCCGGTTCGTGCCGTACGAGACGGGTCTGGCTGCCGTCGACGTACTCGATGTGACGTTCAGGGGCTGGGCGGGGCAGTCGGTGAAGGCGTGGCTGATGCTGCCGAAGCAGCGCTCCGGGCCGCTGCCCGCCGTGGTGCAGTACATCGGGTACAACGGCGGCCGGGGCATCCCGTACGCGTGGCTGACCTGGAGCGCGCTCGGCTACGCGCACCTGGTGATGGACAACCGGGGGCAGGGCGGCGGCGGCAAGAACACCGCCGACACCCCGGACATCGGGCCCGAGGGGCACGGCTCCTCCTCGCCGGGCTTCCTCACCCGGGGCATCGAGGACCCGCACCGGCACTACTACCGGCGGCTCATCACGGACGCGGTCCGGGCCGTCGACGCGGCGAAGGCCCACGACGCGGTGGACGCCGGCCGCGTCGCCGTCCTCGGCGGCAGCCAGGGCGGCGGACTCGCGCTGGCCGTCGCCGGACTGCGGGACGACGTGTCGGCGGCCGTCGCCGACGTGCCGTTCCTCTGTCACTTCCGGCGCGCCTCGCAGATCACGGACGCCGGACCGTACGCGGAGATAGCCCGCTGGCTGTCGGGGCACCGCTTCCGGATCGAGGAGGCGATGGAGACCCTGTCCTACTTCGACGGGGTCAGCTTCGCCGCGCGCGCCAGTGCGCCGGCGTGGTTCTCGGTGGGGCTGATGGACCGGATCTGCCCGTCCTCCACGGTGTTCGCCGCCTACCACCGCTACGCGGGGCCGGCCGAGATCGAGGTGTTCCCGTACAACGGTCACGAGGGCGGCGCGGAGTACGACCTGCCACGCAAGCTGGGCGCGCTGCGGGGGGTGTTCGGGGTCTGAGGGACCGCGTCACCGGCCCAGCGCGGCCATCGCCGCGTTGTGGCCGGGGACCCCGCTGACTCCGCCGCCGCGCACCGCGCCCGCCCCGCAGAGCAGCACATTGGCGTGCGCGGTCTCCACGCCCCAGCGCCCGGTGCCCTCGTCCGCGTACGGGAAGGAGAGGTCGCGGTGGAAGATGTGGCCGCCGGGCAGCCGCAGGTCCCTCTCGAGGTCGAGCGGGGTCTTGGCCTCGATGCAGGGATCGCCCCGCTCGTCGAGGGCCAGGCAGTCGGTGACCGGCTCCTGAAGATGCGCGTCCAGTTCGGCCAGGGTCGCCTTCAACAGGGCCGCACGGGCGGCGTCGTTGTCGGCGGCGAACAGCCGGGCCGGGGCGTGCAGGCCGAAGAGGGTCAGGGTCTGGTAGCCGCGCGCGGCGAGGTCGGGGCCGAGGATCGAGGGGTCGGTCAGCGAGTGGCAGTAGATCTCGCAGGGCGGGGCGGCGGGAAGCCGCCCGCCCGCCGCGTCCCGGTAGGCGTCGGCGAGCTGCCCGTACCCCTCGGCGATGTGGAAGGTACCGGCGAAGGCCTGCCGGGGGTCGACGGACCGGTCGCGGAGCCCGGGCAGCCGGGTGAGAAGCATGTTCACCTTGAGCTGGGCGCCCTCGGCGGGCGGGGGCGGGGTGTCGCCGAGCAGGGCGGCGAGGGTCTGCGGTGAGGCGTTGACGAGCACGCGGCGGCCGGCGACGACGCGTTCGCCGTCCGGGGTGCGGACGGTGACCTCGGCGCGGGTGCCGTCGGTCTCGATCCGGGTCGCCTCGTGCCGTACGCGGATCTCGGCGCCCGCCGCACGGGCGGCCCCGACCAACGCGTCGGTGAGCGCGCCCATGCCGCCGACGGGGACGTCCCAGTCGCCGGTGCCGCCGCCGATCACGTGGTAGAGGAAGCACCGGTTCTGGAGCAGCGAGGGGTCGTGGGCGTCGGCGAAGGTGCCGATCAGGGCGTCGGTGAGGACGACCCCGCGCACCAGGTCGTCGGTGAAGTTCTCCTCGACGGCCACCCCGAGCGGCTCCTCGAACAGCATCCGCCAGGCGTCGGCGTCGTCGATCCGCTCGCGCAGCGCGTCCCGGCTCGGCAGTGGCTCGGTGAGCGTCGGGAAGACCCGTGTCGCGAGCCGCCGCGTCATGGCGTAGAACCGCTGCCAGGCCACGTACTCGCGCTCGCCGCCGGTGAGCGCGGCGAAGGACTCCCGGGTCCCGTCGCCCGCGACGAGCAGCCCGGTGGGGCGTCCGTCGCGCACGGCAGGGGTGTAGGAGGAGACGGTCCGCTGGCGAACGGCGAAGTCGAGGCCCAGGTCGCGGACGATCTTGTCGGGCAGCAGGGACACCAGGTACGAGTAGCGCGAGAGCCGGGCGTCGACCCCGGCGAAGGGGCGGGTCGAGATCGCCGCTCCCCCGGTGGCGCCGAGTCGCTCCAGGACGAGGACCGACTGCCCGGCACCGGCCAGGTAGGCGGCGGCGACCAGGCCGTTGTGGCCGCCGCCGACGATCACGGCGTCGTAGCGTTCGCGGTCGGGCACGCCGGGAGCGGAGTCTCCCCGGGTGGCGGGCTGATCTGCGGGGGTCCGAGGTGCGGGAGTCCGGGGTGCGGGCATGCACCTTCGTAACACGCCGTCTTCCGTCCCGGCCAGGGGTGGCGTACTCCTGGCCCTGAGGTTGGCGGGAGGGGAACGGAAGTCGGACGGGCGGGCGGATCAGGTGCGGTCCGGCGCCTGATCCGACCGTCCGAGCCGCTCCAGGCAGTGCGCCTCGTCCTCGCGAGCCGCCAGCGTCTGGGGGTGGCCGGGGCCCAGCACCCGGCCGCGCGCCTCGGCGACCTCCCGGTACGCCACCAGGGCCTCGCTCCACCGGCCGAGCCAGCCGAGCCCCGCGGCGACCTCCCGGAGGCTGACCACGGTGTCCGGGTGATCGGGTCCGAGGGCGCTTTCCCGGAGCGCGCGGACCTCGCGTGCCTCCGCGAGCGCCTCCTCCCAGCGGCCCGTCCGCCCCAGGTTGACCCCTAGACCGTGGCGGGCGCGCAGCGTCTCGGGGTCGGCGACGCCCGCGGTCCGGGTGCGGTCGGCGACCAGGGACCGGTACAGATCCAGGGCCTCCGCGTCGCGGCCGAGCCGGCCGAGGCTGATGCCGGCCTCGTAGCGGGCGGCGAAGGTGTCGGGATGATCGGCCCCGAGGGTGCTCGCGCGGGCCCGGGCGACGTCCTGGAAGGTTTCCAGCGCCTGCGCCCAGCGGCCCAGCCTGCCCAGGGTGTACGCCACTTCGTAACGGGTCGTGAGGGTGTCGGGGTGCGTCGGGCCGAGCAGCCGGGCGCGTGCGTCGGCGACCTCCCTGGCCAACTGCCAGGACTCCTCGGGCCGACCCAGCCTGCTGAGGTTGAACGCCAGGTTGTGGCGGCAGCGCAGGGTGTCGGGGTGATCCGGGCCCATGACGCGTTCGCGGACGGCGAGGACCGCCTCGTACACCTGATGGGCCTCGGCGTGCCGGCCGAGCCGGCCCAGCGCGTGTGCGGTCGCCTGGCGGGCGGCGAGCGTCTGCGGGTGGTCGGCGCCCAGGGCGAGTTCGCGGCCCTCGGCGACCCGGGTGAACTCGCCCAGCCCTTCCTCGGCCCGGCCCGTACGGCTGAGGGTGAGGCCGAGTTCGTATCGGCTGGCGAGAGTGTCGGGGTGGTCGGGGCCGAGGACGCGGCCACGCTGGGCGGCGACCTCCCGGTGCACCTCCCCCGCCTCCTCCCAGCGGCCCAGGCGGCCGAGGTCGATGCCCGCACTGTGCCGGTCGTCGAGCGTGGCGAGGAGGCCCGGGACGGGGGTCCCGGCAGGCCCGGAGACGACGGAGCCCGGGTACGGGGCGGTGGCGGAGGTGGAGGCGGTGGTCCACTGGCCCGTCAGCCCGGCGGCCGGGTCCGGCCGCTGGGCGCCGGGGCCCGGCGCGCCGGTCGCCCGGTGTCCGGCGGTCATGGACCGGGTCCAGTCGGGCAGGGCCCGCGCGCGGGGGGCCGGCGGCCGCTCGGGCCCGGACAGGGCGAGGGCTCCCGGCCCCAGCGCGGTCTGTTCCCCGGTCCGGCCGAGGACGATGCGGCGGCGCAGGTCGCCCGCGTCGACGGGCCGCTCCTCGGGGGTTTTGGCGAGCAGGTCGAGGATGACACGGTCGAGGAAGCCGGGCAGGTCGGCACGGTGGGTGCGCAGCGGTTCCGGCGGGGTGTCGCGGTGTCCGACGAGCACGGCCCAGGCGTCATCCTGGTCGAACGGCGGTACGCCGGTGGCGATTTCGTACAGGACGCAGCCCAGCGAGTAGAGGTCGCTTCGGTGGTCGACCTCCTTGCCGCTGATCTGCTCGGGCGACATGTAGTGCGGGGTGCCCATGGCGAGGCCGGTGGTGGTGAGGCGGGAGGTCATGCCGATGTCGTGGCCGAGGCGCGCTATGCCGAAGTCGCAGATCTTCACCGTGCCGTCGGTCAGCCGCATGATGTTGGCGGGCTTGAGGTCGCGGTGGACGATGCCCTGGCGGTGGGTGTAGCCGAGGGCGTCGGCGACCTGTTCCGCGATGTCGACGACGTGCTCGACGGGCAGCGGGTGCTGCTGGTTCTCGTCCAGGAGCTGGCTCAGGTTGTGCCCGTCGAGGAGCTCCATGACGAGGTAGAGCACCCCCTCGTGCTCGCCGAAGTCGTGCACGACGGTGACGCCCCGGTGCTGAAGGGAGGCGGCCACCCGGGCCTCGCGCCGGAAGCGTTCGCGCAGGATGCGGGTGAACGCCTGGTCGTGCTGGGGCCCCATGGGTTTGAGGCATTTGACGGCGACCTGACGGCCCAGCGACTCGTCGCGGGCGCGCCACACCTCTCCCATGCCGCCGCGCCCGATCAGCTCGAGCAGTCGGTAACGGCTCTGGATCAGCCTGATGTCCGCCATCTGCCGCTTCCCGCCCCCGTTGTTCCGCTGCTAGCGCTGCGCCCTCCCCGGCCCGTCCAGTATGGCGGCCGGTCCGCGGAGTTTGTACGCGGAGGGGCGGCTGCCGGACCCCAGCTGTGCCATCGCCCCGGGAATGTGGCCGGGCGGCAGCCCCGGCGCAGCCGGTCCGGGATCGCGCACAGGACGGCGCCGGTCACGCGCGACCGCCGGTCGACCGTAGCCGGGGGCGGGGCGGGCCTGCCGTACAGCTCGTGGGCGTACGGGGGCAGGGACTGATCGACGAGCGCCACCATCCGCCGCCGCACCAGGGCGCGCGCCGGAACGAGCCGGGGGCGCACGGGCGGGCCGCGGAACGAAAGGGGACGGCTGGGCACATTCCAAGGGGCGTCTTTCCTCCGCGAGTACCTCCGGCTCGGCGGTGCGCGGGGGCGGTGCCGGTACGTGTACGGACCAGGACCGGACCGGGAGCGACGACATGCCGTGGTGGAGTGTTTCCGGCAGGGCGGGTCGGACGGCGACCGGGGCCGGTTCACGGTGACCAGGCAGCTCATGAACCGTGTGACGCCTCATGCGGCACACCCCTGGAATACCCCTAGGGGGTATCTAGTTATGGCGGGTGTCCCCAGGACGGAAAAGACCCGAAGGCACATCACACAGGTGGAGTCACGATGAACCTGCTTGCCGGCCTCACTCCGGAGAGCTGCGCCGATGCGTAGAGACATCCCCGCCCCCCTCCGCGGGGCGCGGCCTCCGGCGCGGGGCCGCGGCCCGCCGCATGGACCCGGAAGGAACACCGCCATGCGCCTGTTCGCCAACCGCGACTACCGCCGCCTGTTCAGCGCCCAGATCATCGCCCTCTTCGGCACCGGACTGGCCACCGTGGCCCTTGGACTGCTCGCCTACGACCTCGCCGGCCCGAGCGCCGGCGCGGTCCTCGGCACCGCCCTGACCATCAAGATGGTCATGTACGTGGTCATAGCCCCGGTCGCCGCCGCGTACGTCGACCGCTTCCCCAGAAGAACCCTCCTGGCCCTCCTCGACGCGGTGCGCGCCGTGGTGGTCCTGGCCCTGCCGTTCGTCACGGAGATCTGGCACATCTACCTCCTGGTCGGCCTGCTCCAAGCGGCGTCCGCGGCGTTCACCCCGACGTTCCAGGCCGTCATCCCCGACATCGTCACCGAGGAGTCCGACTACGTACGCGCCCTGTCCGCCTCGCAGGTCGCCTCCACGATGGAGAGCCTCCTCAGCCCCGTACTGGCAGCGGTCGCCCTGGCGTTCCTGAGCTTCGACCGGCTGTTCCTTGGCACCTCCGCCGGATTCCTCCTCTCCGCCGTGCTCGTACTGTCGACACGCATCCCCGAAGCCCGCCCCAGCTCCCGCACCCGGGCGTGGGACAGGGCGACGGCGGGATTCAGGACCTTCCTCGGGAAACCACGGCTGCGCGGCATCATGGCGCTCAATCTCGCGGTCGCGGCGGCGGGCTCGATCGTCGTCGTCAACACCGTCAACTACGTCCGTGACGAGCTCGGGGGCTCGCAGTCGGCCGTCGCATGGATGCTCGCCGCCTCCGGCAGCGGGACCCTTCTGGCCGCCCTCGCACTGCCCAGGGCACTCGACCGGGTCGCCGCCCGGACGGTCATGATGACCGGCGCCGGAGTCCTCGCCGGTGGCACGGCCGCCGCGGTGACTCTCGTCGCGGCCGGCCTGACCACCTGGACCGGCACGGCGATCGTCTGGGCCCTGATCGGCATCGGCATGGCACTGGTCATCACCCCGACCGGCAAGGTCCTGCGCGCCTCGGTCGAACCGAACGCGATCCCCGGGGTCTTCGCGGCCCAGTTCTCCCTCTCGCACCTCGCCTGGCTGATCACCTACCCCATCGCCGGATGGCTCGGCACGAACGCCGGCTTCGCCGCCGCCTGGTCCGCCCTCGCGGCGCTCGCCGCGGCAGGCGCGACCGGCGCCCTCCTCCTTTGGCCACGCCACGACGGGCGAGGAGCCGCGCCCGGGACCGTCGCGCCCGTCCCGGGCGGGCTCCCGGCAGACCGGTCCAGCCTGTCCAGAGCCGCGTAGGACGCACTGCCGCCCGACGTCGCACGGGCCCGGTAGCGGTGCCCAGCGATCCCGACAGATGCATCCGATCGGCCCCGACGATCATTCGATACCCCTAGGGGGTATATTGCTCACTCGAAGCGAGATACCCCCCTCCCGTATAGGAGACAGCTATGTCAACTCCCTCCGCCCCTCCCAGTCCACACCGCTGGACGGCACTCGTCCTCATAGCCCTGGCCCAGTTCACGGTCATCATGGACACGTCCATCATTGGCGTGGCCCTCCCCAAGATGCAGAGGGACCTGGGCTTCTCCCCCGAGGGCCTGTCCTGGGTGTTCAACGCCTACGTCGTCGCCTTCGGCGGGCTCCTCCTGCTCGGCGGGCGGCTCTCCGACCTGTTCGGCGCCAAGCGGATCTTCGTCGCCGGCTGGACCGTGATGGCCGCGGGATCCCTGGTCGCCGGCCTCGCGTCCGAGGTCTGGGTCGAACTGACCGGGCGCGCCCTGCAAGGCGTCGGCGCCGCGCTGATCGCCCCGGCCGCCCTGACGCTGCTGATGATGCTCTTCGGCTCCCGCCCCAAGGAACTGACCAAGGCGCTGGCCCTGTACGGCGCCGCGGCCCCGGCGGGCGGCACCGCCGGCGTCTTCCTCGGCGGTGTGATCACCGAGTACGCCAGCTGGCCCTGGGTGTTCTACATCAACATCCCGATCGCCCTGATCGTGCTGGCCGCCACCCCGGCGGTCATGCCCTCCTCCCCCGTCCGCCGCGGATCCGTCGATTTCGCCGGAGCGGCCACCGTCACCGTGGGACTGGCCACCGCCGTCTACGCCATCGTCCGCGCCCCGGAGACCGGCTGGGGCTCGGCCGAGACCTGGCTCGTCCTGCTGGCCGGCGTGGCACTGATCTCCGCGTTCGTCGCCATCCAGTCCAAGCGCCGCGAGCCGCTGATGCGGCTGGGCATCTGGCGGGCCCCCAACCTCGCCGGAGCGAACATCGCGCAGCTGCTGATGGCCGCCGCGTGGATCCCCATGTGGTTCTTCCTCAACCTCTACCTCCAGCAGGTCCTGGGGCTGGGCGCGTTCGCCTCGGGCGCGGCCCTGTTGCCCATGACGGTCGCCATCATGATCATGATGATCGTCCTGGCACCCCGTCTGATGGCCCGCTTCGGAAGCAAGCCGCTGATCGTCACCGGCCTGCTGGCCCTCGCCGCCGGCATGCTGTGGCTGTCCTTCGCCCGGGCCGACGGCACCTTCTGGGTCGACGTCCTGCCCGCCTCCCTGCTGGCCGCGGCCGGCATGTCGCTGGCGTTCATCCCCTCCCTCGGCACCGCACTGTCCAGCGCCCGCCCCGAAGAAGGCGGCCTGGCCTCCGGCATCGTCAACACCAGCTACCAGGTCGGCTCCGCCCTCGGACTGGCCGCGATGACGGCCGTGTCCGCGGCGTACGGCGCCCGCGAAATCGGCGACCCCGGCGCGCTCACCAACGGGTTCTCCGCCGCCTTCATCGGCGCGGCGGCCCTCGCCGCCGTCGGCGCGGTCGCGTCACTGCTCACCCTGCGCACCGCCCCCGCGCAGAACTCCGCCCCCAGCGAGGAGCAGCCCGTCTAGGCGGGCGCTGCCCGAACCCGCGGGGGCCGCGCCCGGCCGGGCGCGGCCCCCGCGGGGCGGTCGGGTTCGCGCGGGTCGGGCTCAGGCGCGCAGGAACGTCTCGACGCTGGTCGCCAGGGCCAGGGGAGTCTCGTACATGGGGTAGTGGCCGCTGTTGGCGATCTCCTCCAGTTCGGCGTTCGGATAGTGGCTGAGCCACGTGGCGCGCATGGCGTCGGCGGTCAGGGCGAGATCGTGCTCTCCGACGATGACCTTGACCGGGACGGGGTTGCCGGTGATCCGTTCCGTGAGGTCGGCGGTGACCCAGTCCTTCACATAGCCGCCGAACGCCTCGCGGGTCGACCACTCCAGCGAGCGGTCGACCATCAGGTCGAGCCATACCCGGGGAGCGCGTTGTCCGGTGACCAGGTCCACGATGGACCGTCGCTTGTCGCGGTCCTGCGCGGCACCGTAGAACAGTGCCTCTCCGTCGCGGTCCAGAGGATAGACACCGGCGGGAACGGGGGCCAGGCCGACCAGCTTGCGTACCCTTCCCGGAGCCTGGGCCAGTACCTGTTGGGCGGCCTTGCCGCCCATGGAGTGGCCGACGAGGGAGAAGCTCTCCCAGCCGAGTTCGCCGGCCAGGGCGAGTGCGTCGTCGGCGATCTCTGCGAGCGTGTAGGCCCCGCCGACGGCCTTACGATCGCCGTAGCCCCGGTAGTCGAGGAAGGCGTAGCCGAAGGTGTCGCCGTCCAGGTAGTCCAGGAAGGGGCCCCAGCCGGAACTGGTCCCGAACCAGTCGTGGAGCACCAGCACTTTGTGGTCGCCGGAACCGATCAGACGGTGCGGCATACTCATAACGCGTTCCTCCCGGGTCGTGGACGATCGGGCGCGCGGGGCGACGCGCGCTCCCGATCTTTTCCCCCGGCCAGGATCGCGAACCGGTTCGACAGGGAACTCCACCGACTGTGCGCCGGAGTCCGGCCCGGCCTCCGTGCGCTCGCCGGCGGCCGGTTCCCGGGGGCGTTCACTCAGTGGCCGGCGGCCGGTTCTCCGGTGAGCCTGTCGTGACTGCGCGCGCTCGGGCCGTCGGGGCCGGTGATCTCGACGGTCCTGCCGCGCCGGGATGCACCACTCTCCGGCCCAAGGGCCGGCCGCCCCTCACCTGCGCACGCGCGGCATGCCCAGCCCGATCCACGAGATGATCTCCCGCTGGATCTCGTTGTTGCCGCCACCGAAGGTGAAGATCACGGCCGACCGGTAGCCGCGTTCCAGTTCGCCGTGGAGCACCGCGCCGGCCGAGCCCTCCTTCAGCGCGCCCGCGGAGCCGACGATCTCCATCAGCCAGGCGTAGGCGTCCCGGCGGGCCTCAGAGCCGTAGACCTTGACCGCCGAGGCGTCCTGGGGGGTGAGCGTGCCGTCCTGGAGGGCCGCGACCATCTGCCAGTTGAGCAGCTTCATCGCGTCGAGGCGGGTGTGGGTGCGGGCGAGCAGGGCGCGGACCCACCCGAGGTCGATGACCCGGCGGCCGTCGGCGAGCTCGGTGTCGGCGGTCCAGCGCTGGACGTTGTGCAGGGCACGGACAGCCATCGTGCCGTGGGCCGCGAGGGTGACGCGTTCGTGGTTGAGCTGGTTGGTGATGAGCCGCCAGCCCTTGTTCTCCTCGCCGACGCGGCGGGACACCGGGACTCGGATGTTCTCGTAGTAGCTCGCGGTCGTGTCGTGCGAGGCGAGGGTGTTGATCAGGGTGCAGGAGTAGCCCGGATCGCTCGTGGGGACGAGGAGCATGGTGATGCCCTTGTGGGGCGGGGCGTCGGGGTCGGTACGCACGGCGAGCCAGACCCAGTCGGCGGTGTCGCCGTTGGTGGTCCAGATCTTCTGTCCGTCGACGACGTACTCGTCTCCGTCGCGGACGGCGCGCGTCTTGAGAGCGGCGAGGTCGGTGCCGGCGTCCGGTTCGCTGTAGCCGATCGCGAAGTCGATCTCCCCGGCCAGGATTCCGGGCAGGAAGCGGGTCTTCTGCTCGTCGGTACCGAACCGCATGATGGTTGGGCCTACGGTGTTCAGGGCCATCAGCGGCAGTGGTACGCCTGCCTGGGCGGCCTCGTCGAAGAAGATGAACTGCTCCATCGGGGTCAGCCCCCGGCCGCCGTACTCCTTCGGCCAGCCGACCCCCAGCCATCCGTCGGCGCCGAGCCTGCGGACCGTGTCCCGGTAGAAGCGCTTCTGGGCGGCGGGCTCCGCGTAGCGGGCGTAGGCGTTGTCGGGCACCAGGGCCGCGAAGTAGGTACGCAGTTCGGTACGCAACCGCTGCTGCTCAGGCGTGTATTCGAGGTGCACGGCCCCTCCAGAGTCTCGCTTCGGCGTCGTCCGTGTGCGGCGGCGCACACAGTAGAACGTGTTGCAAGAATCTGGAAGGGCCGGCGGGCGTCCGTCCGTCGCGCGGACCGGCGGACAGCCGTGAGCGCGGTGCGCCGCTTCGCGGTCAGCGCTTGACGGCGCGCAGGACCACGAACTTCGGATCGCCCGCGACCGTGGTGCAGTTCCCGAAGATCCGGCGCAGGTGGGTGTGGTACGAGAGGTGCCGGTTTCCCACGACCCACAGCTCGCCGCCCTGGCGCAGGGCCGTGCGGGCCCCGGCGAACATCGTGCGGGCCGTCGCGTCGGTGGTCGCCGTGTGGGAGTGGAAGGGCGGGTTGTTCAGCACCAGGTCCACGCTGCCGGGGGCGAGGCCGTCGAGGCCGTCGCCGACCAGGAAGTCGGCCTTCGCGCCGTCCGGGGCGCCGGCCCGGAAGGTCTCCTCGGCGGAGGCGACCGCCCCGTAGGACTCGTCGACGAAGGTGACGTGCGCGTCGGGGTTGGCGATCGCGGCGGAGAGACCGAGAACGCCGTTGCCGCAGCCCAGGTCGACGACCCGGACGGCCCCGCCCCGGGTGGGCAGATGCTTCAGGAAGAAGCGGGTGCCCACATCGAGGCGCTCAGCGCAGAAGATCCCCGCGTGGTTGACGGCTGTCAGGCCCGCGACCGGGCCCACGTCGGCGGGCAGCTCGTAGCGGTGCGGCCACGGGCTCGGCGTACGCGGCAGCGCGGGGTCCGGGGTGCAGAAGATGAGCCGGGCCTTGCGCACCGCGAGGGAGGTGCGGGTCGGGCCGATGATCCGCTCGAAGAGCTTGAGTGTGGAGGTGTGGATCTCCTTGACCATGCCGGTGCCGATGATCACGGTGCCGGCGTGGACGGCGGGGGCGATCCGGTGGAGCTGGTCCTCCAGGAACGCCAGGGACTTGGGGACCCGGACGATCAGAACGTCGATCCGGTCCGGCGGAGTGTCGCGGGAGGAGAGCAGCCGTACCGCGTCCTGGTCGAGACCGTTCCGGGCGAGGTTGGCGAGGGTGGCACGCCGGGCCAGGTAGGAGTCGCTGATCTGGACGGGCCGGTGCGCGGCCAGGGCGGTGGCGAGCGCTCCCCACCGGTCCCCGACGACGGCGACCGTCCCCGAGAGGTCGACCGGCCCCGTCTCGGGGTCCGTCAGCTGCCGGAGCAGGTATTCGTCGGCGGCGTCCCACGCCCGGAAGGGGTCGCGCGGGTGCTCGGGGAAGCGGGCGAGCTCGAAAGCGCCCTGCGAGGTCGTCAAACGGTTCATATGTCACTCAGGCTATCCGAGGGACCGCGGGGTGCGCCCCACACGCTCCCCGGCCCCCTGGCCGCCTCCACCCCGGCGTGCGCTCCGCGTACCCGCCCACCGGGTGCTGCCGTGGGCCGGGTGGGCGAGTCAGGGCAGTTGTTTGTCGATGGCCGCCCGCCCCTCGGCGGCCAGCTTGCGCCGTGCCCATTCCAGGGTTTCCGGCGTCAGGTCCCGCCCGGAGGCGAGCACCAGATCCTCCGGGCTCGGCCGGTCGCTCGCTCCCGTGTGCAGGAGCCGGTCGGGTGTGATGCCCTCCGGCCCGGACACGGGCGCGGATACGGATTCGGGCTCTTCGCTCATGCCGCCTCCTCGTTCTTGCGGCAATTCTCGCCCCCTGCGGACCCGGCCGCATCCGAGGAACACACGCCCGTTACCCGGGAGGGTGAATCAGCCCTTGGGAGGCCTGAGGAGTGGGCAGGAGAGGGAGGTCGTTGCTCCACACTCTTCGAGGCGGTGCCCATGCTCCACGGCGTCGACGTCAGCGCCTATCAGCCCTCCTACGACGCGGACGGTCTCGACTTCGTCTTCGTCAAGTCCACCGAAGGCCGCACCTATGTCAATCCGCGTCTGGACGCACAGGTGAAACGGGCCCGGGACGCCGGGTGCGTCGTCGGTTTCTACCACTTCCTCTGGCCGGGGGACGTGGCGGACCAGGTGGACTACTTCCTGAGCAAGACCCCCGAGAAGGCGGGCGATCTCCTCGCGGTCGACTGGGAGCAGACCGGTGGAGGGACGCGGGCGAGCAACGCGGACAAGGACCGGTTCATCCGCGCGGTGAAGCGGGAGCGGCCCGACCACCGGGTTCTGCTCTACTGCAACCGCACCTTCTGGCTCGACCACGACACCACCGACTACGCGGGCGACGGGCTGTGGATCGCCGATTACGGCACCGCGGGCAAGCCGCGCATCAAGGCGGACTGGCGCATCCACCAGTACACCGATGAGCCGCTCGACCGGAACGTGGCCGCCTTCGCCTCGGTCAAGGCCCTGCGCGACTGGGCGGCCGGCCAGTAAGGACGGGCCCCCACCCCGTACGCCCCCGGAGGCCCTGGATCTCCGGGGGCGTACGGCGTCCCCGACGGCTTCCGGCAGACCGACCCTTGACCTGCACATGATAGGTACACAGTGTTCACGCGTGGGCCACGGTGCGTGTGGAAGGCTCCCGCCTGACCACCTACCGCACGGCCGCCGCGCGAGCTCCCCCACCCAGGGCCCTCGTCGCGACGCCCGCGTTCCGGAGAGGACACCCCCCATGTCCCGTCGTCACTCGTTCTACGCGCGTCCGCTGCTCGCCGCCGCGGCAGCCGTCACCGTGCTCGCCGGCACCGCCGCCGCGGCCCCGTCGGACGCCTCGCCGGACCGTTACACCGCCACTGCGGCCGCCCTCGACGACACCTACTACCAGAACGCGCTCGGCAAGACCGGCGCCGAGCTGAAGTCCGCCCTGCATACGATCATCAGCGACCAGACCAAGCTCTCCTACGGCCAGGTGTGGGACGCGCTCAAGGCCACCGACGAGGATCCCGCCAACTCCTCCAACGTCGTCCTGCTGTACACCGGGCGCTCCCAGTCCAAGAACGACAACGGCGGCAACTCGGGACAGTGGAACCGGGAGCACGTCTGGGCCAAGTCGCACGGTGGCTTCGGCACGGCGACGGGTCCGGGCACCGACGTCCACCATCTGCGGCCCACCGACGTCCGGGTCAACTCCACACGTGGGAACAAGGACTTCGACAACGGGGGGAGCGAACTGGGCGACGCGCCGGGCAACTTCACCGACGGCGACTCCTTCGAGCCGCGCGACGAGGTCAAGGGCGACGTCGCCCGCATGATCCTCTACATGGCGGTGCGCTACGAGGGCAACGACTCCTTCGCCGACCTCGAACCCAACGACCAGGTGAACAACGGGTCCGCGCCGAAGATGGGCAAGCTGTCCGTCCTGAAGCAGTGGAGCCAGGAAGACCCGCCGGACACCTTCGAGAAGCGCCGCAACGACGTCATATTCGACCGGTTCCAGCACAACCGGAACCCGTTCATAGACCACCCCGAGTGGGTCCGCTCCATCTGGTAGTCCCGGCCCACCCGGCAGTACCGGTTCACTCCTCCCCGGCCAGGACCCTCGCGCAGCCCTCGACGGCACCTTCACGGGTGGCGTAGCGCGGCAGGTCCTGGCCGGTCCGTTCCCGCACAAGGTCGGGCGGGCCCAGCAGGTCGTTCGGATCGACGACCGCCGCGCGCCGCCCGTCGCCGGCGAGCCGGGCCAGCCCCGCGTGCAGCAGGGACAGGCCCAGGGAGTCGACGGACGTGACGTCGTGCAGGTCGAGTACGACCGAGCCCCCGTCCGGCCCGGACTCGTCCAGGGCGTACAGCACGCGCTCCGCGGCCATGTAGTCGATGGACCCCTGGGCCACGACGACGCCGACCTGTTCGTGGAGGACCCGTTCGTGCTCGGCCGAGGGCGCCGACGGCAGGTCGTCCGCGGTCGTGACGAGGGTGACGGTGGAGCCGGGGAGCGCGGGGTTGAGCATGAGGTGGAGCCCGTAGCGTTCCGACATCGCCTCCAGCGCAGCGTGGCCACGAACCGATCCGCCGGTGGCGTCCAGCGGCGGGCTGTACATCGCCACCCCGAAGCGGGCGGGGCCCACCGCGATGAGACCGCCGGACACTCCGCTCTTGGCGGGGAGGCCGACGCGCAGCAGCCATTCGCCGGAGCCGTCGTACATGCCGCAGGTCGCCATGACGGCGAGGACCCGGGCGGCGACCTCGGCCGAGACGACCTTCTCGCGGGTGACCGGGTTCACGCCGCCGTAGGCGAGCGTCGCGGCCATCGTGGCGAGGTCGACGGCGGTGACCCGGATCGCGCACTGGCGGAAGTAGCGGTCGACCGCCAGGACCGGGTCGACGGACATGGTGCCGGTGGAGCGGATCAGGTACGCCAGCGCCCGGTTGCGGTCCCCGGTCACCGCCTCGGACCTGAACACCTCTTCGTCGACGTCCAGTTCACGCCCGGCGAAACAGCCGAGGCAGTGCAGGATCCGGTCGAAGGCGGGTTCGTCCGGGGTGTCGGGGATCAGGGCGGTGGTGACGATCGCACCGGCGTTGACCATAGCGTTGGCGGGCCTGCCCGTGCCGGGTTCGAGGCTGATGGCGTTGAACGCCTCGCCGCTCGGCTCGGCGCCGACCCACCGGCTCACCTCGTCGAGGCCGAGCAGGGAGAGCGCGAGGGCGTAGACGAACGGTTTGGAGACCGACTGGAGGGTGAAAGGAACCCCGGCCTCGCCCGCGCTGTAGCGGTGTCCGTCCATACTCACCAGTGCCAGCCCGAAGGCGTCCGGGTCGGCGAGGGCCAGTTGGGGGATGTAGTCGGCCGGTCTCCCCTCCCGTACGTCGATGAACCGGGCGCGCAGATTCCGGAGGGAGTCGGTCACCGCGTCGGCGGCGCTCATGGGCCGCGCCCCCTCAGCCGCGCTCGGCTCGGGCGGGCGGCACGTCCTCGGCGTCGATGCCGACGTCCGCGCACTTCCCGCCGAGCGCCCCGGCGCCGACGGGGTTCAGCGGCTGCTTCGTGCGCGGCTCGGCCCGGTGGGCGAGCCGGCTGACCACCGCCGCGTCGAGGATCTTGATCAGCCCTTCCTTCCGAAAGGATTCCAACGCCTCCTCGACACCCTCCGCGCCTTCGGCCGTCCGGAACTTCCACACGGTGAGCGTGGACATCGCAACCTCCCGCACTCCCAGAGCAACAACTCGCTCATATTAGATTCAAAAGGTATGAATTGACTCGTCGAAGCATCCGCTTCATACGGGAGCGGGTTCCAGCCCCGGGAGAGAACGATGGATACGGACGCCCTGACCGCCGACCTGTTGCGGGAGCTGCGGGCGACCCGGCCCTATCCGGCCCTGTCCCTGACCATGCCGACTCACCGCAAGGCCCCGGACAACGCCCAGGACCCGGTCCGCCTGCGGAACCTGGTGGCCGGGGCCGGGCACCGCCTCGACGCCGATCCACAGGTCAGCCGCGAGGTCAGGGCCGCCCTCATGGACCAGTTGGAGCGGGCGGCGGCCGAGGTGGACCCGCGTGGGGCGATGGACTCCCTGGTGCTCCTCGCCACCACCGACGAGTACTGGATCTGGCAGCTTCCGCGCACCGCACCCGAGCGGGTCGTCCTCAGCGACACCTACCTCACCCGCAACCTCGTCGCCGCCAAGGCCCAGACCCGGCCCTTGCGGGCACTGACGGTCGCCGCCGACCACGCGACACTGTGGATCGGCACGGGCGACGGCATCCGCCCTGAGGAAGTGGGCGGCTTCCCGCTGACCGCGCCGAAGGAACCGCCGAACCCGCAGCGTGAGGAGCGGATCGGGGACACTCCGAGCACCTTCACCGACGAGGAGACGCGGAACTTCTTCCGCGCTGTCGACGAGAAGCTGCGCGCGGTGCTCGCCGACGACCCGCGCCCGCTGTATCTGATGGGCCTCGCCCCCGCCCTCGCCCTGCTGGACGAGGTCGGCGAGAGCTCCGGGTCCGCCGTCGGCCGGGTCACCAAGGGCGCACCGGCCGACCTGTCGCCCGCCGAGGTCCTCAAAGAGCTGCGGCCCGCCCTCGGTGAGGGCGCTCGCCGGGCGGCCGCGGAGGTGGAGAACCGGCTCGACAACGCCCGCAGCGCCCACTCCTTCGCCGGGGGGCTCGACGAGGTGTGGACCGCCGTCCGTGAGGGCCGGGCGGGCTTGGTCGCGGTGGAGGAACACTTCCAGGCGACCGTTCAGGTGACCGACGAGCACCTGGAGCCGGCGCCCGAGGGGAGCACGCAGAGCGCGGACGGCACGATCCGCGAGGACATCGTCGACGAACTGGTCGAAGCGGCGCTCGACAGCGGTGCCGATGTGGTCTTCGTCGAGGACGGTTCGCTGGCGGACCACGGCCGGATCGCGTCGGCGCTGCGCTACTGACCGAAGCCACTGATGGGTCCTGCGCCGTCAGCCCAGGCGCCGGACCGGCTGCCCGTCGAGGAAGGCCCTGATGTTCTCCACGGTCTGGCCGTAGTAGGTCTCGTAGTTGGCGCGCGACACATAGCCCAGGTGCGGGGTGGCCAGCAGGCGCGGGGCCGTGCGGAGCGGGTGACCGGCCGGGAGCGGCTCGATGTCGAACACATCGGTCGCGGCCCCGGCGATGACTCCGGTGTCCAGGGCGGCGAGCAGGGCGTCCGTGTCGACGATGGCCGCCCTGGAGGTGTTGATCAGATACGCGGTCGGGCGCATCAGGGCGAGTTCTGCCGCGCCGATCAGGCCCCGGGTCCGGTCGCCGAGCGCCAGGTGGACGGAGACGAAGTCGCTGGAGGCCAGCAGGTCTTCCTTGGACGCGGCGAGCCTCGCCCCGACCTCGTCGGTACGTTCCTTCGTCAGGTTCTGACTCCACGCCAGGACATCCATGCCGAAGGCCGTTGCGACCCGCGCCACCCGGCCGCCGATCTTCCCGAGTCCCAGCAACCCGAGTGTCCGCCCGTGCAGATCGGCGCCGAGGGTGGACTGCCAGGGGCCGTCGGCCCGCAGGGCCACCGCCTCGGGGACGATCCCGCGCGCCAGGCCGAGGAGCAGGGCCCAGGTCAGTTCGACGGGCGGGGTGGAGGAGCTGGCGGTGCCGCAGACGACGACGCCGTGCCGCTTCGCGGCGTCGAGGTCGATGACGGAGTTGCGCATGCCGGAGGCGACGAGCAGGCGCAGCCGGGGCAGCCGGGCGAACAGCTCCGCCGGGAAGGGCACCCGCTCGCGCAGGGTGACCACGATGTCGAAGTCGGCGAGGGCCGCGGCCGCTTCGTCCTCGGTGGCGAGGTGCTCGGCGAAGGTCACGACCTCGACGTCGGCGGTCACGGGCGACCAGTCGACGACGGTGGTGGCGACGGACTGGAAGTCCTCGATCACGGCACAGCGCAGCTTCATGGCGGCCTCTCCGGTGGGTCTCGGGTCGCCGCCCATGATCGCTCATCGCCCCGGCGACGAGAACCGGGCCCGGTGAGGGCCCGGTGCCCGACGCCGCCGGCCGCCCCACGACCTCCGGCCGGCCCATGCCGTGCTCGCGGATCCGGGCGTGGTGCCAGGTGCGGACGTCCGCCACTTCTGACGTACGGCGACGGCGCGGACGCCGGGACCGGGTTCCCGGTCGACGACGTCCATGACCAGCAGCCGGCAGCGGTCGAGGTCGTTGTGGACGACCATGCCGAACGGCGTGGTCGTGGTGCCGTTCCGTTCGTAGCGGCGCACATGGAGGTTGGCGTGGCCGGGGCGGGGCCTGTTGTCAGGACGGCTCGGGGCCGTACCAGAGCGTGGTGGCGTTGCAGAACTCGCGGATGCCGTGTCCGGCCAGCTCACGGCCGTAACCGGACCGCTTGATCCCGCCGAAGGGCAGGGCGGGGTGCGAGGCGGTCATCCCGTTGAAGAAGACGCCTCCGGCCTCCAGGTCGCGGGCGCAGCGCTCCTGCTCGCCCGGATCGCGGGTCCAGACGTTGGAGCTGAGGCCGAAGGGGGTGTCGTTGGCCAGCTGGATCGCCTCGTCGAGGCCGACGACCCGGTAGAGGGTGGCGACCGGGCCGAAGGTCTCCTCACGGTGGACGCGCATGGCGGTGGTGATGCCGGCGAGCACGGTGGGCTCGTAGAACCAGCCGTTCTCCAGGCCACCGCCGAGCTTGTCGGGACGGCGTCCGCCGCACAGCGCCTCGGCGCCCCGTTCGACGGCGTCGTCCACGAGTTCCTCCAGGTCGGTGCGGCCCTGTTCGGTGGAGAGCGGTCCGATGTCGGTGGCCTCCGCCAGCGGGTCGCCGACGGTCAGGGCGCGCATGCCCGCGGTGAAGTGCTCGGCGAACGCGTCGTACACGTCGGCGTGCACGATGAAGCGCTTGGCGGCGATGCAGGACTGGCCGTTGTTCTGGACGCGGGCGGTGACGGCGGTGGCGGCGGCCTTCTCCACGTCCGCCGAGGGCAGCACGAGGTAGGGGTCGCTGCCGCCGAGTTCCAGCACGGTCCTCTTGACCTCGTCGCCCGCGGTGGCGGCGACGGCGCGCCCGGCCGGTTCGCTGCCGGTGAGGGTGGCTGCGACGACGCGCGGGTCGCGCAGGACCGCCTCGACGGCGCCCGAGCCGATGAGCAGCGTACGGAAGCAGCCGGCGGGGAAGCCCGCACGGTGGAAGAGGTCCTCCAGGTAGAGGGCGGTCTGCGGGACGTTCGAGGCGTGCTTGAGAAGTCCGACGTTGCCGGCCATCAGCGCGGGGGCGGCGAAGCGCACCACCTGCCAGAGCGGGAAGTTCCACGGCATCACGGCGAGGACCACGCCGAGCGGACGGTAGCGGACCAGCGCACGGGTGGCGCCGGAGTCCTTCACGTCGCCGGGGTCCGGGTGTTCGTCGGCGAGCAGCCCCTCGGCGCGGGCGGCGTACCAGCGCATCGCCTTCGCGCACTTGGCCGCCTCCGCGCGGGCCGCCGTGACGGGCTTGCCCATCTCGACGGTCATCGTGCGGGCGATGGTGTCGCGGTCCTCGTCGAGGAGATCGGCGGCCCGGTTCAGCCAGGCGGCCCGCTGCTCGAAGGGCGTGGTGCGGTACTGGCGGAAGGTCTCGGCGGCGGCTGCGATCCTGCGTTCGGTCTCCTCCTCGCCGAGGGCGTCGAAGGACCTGATCAGTTCGCCGTTCGCGGGGTTGACCGTCGCGATGGGCATGGCGGTGGCCTCCTTGCATCGGTACTCCGACCGTGCCGCGCCGCACCGGTCCGCGCAACGCGGCCCTCCCCTCCTCCGCACGCACCCGGCCGGCGCGGATCACGCGTGCCAGGGGGCACGTTCCACGTCGGCCGGTTGCGCGGACGGCCTTCTCGGTCACCTACAGGAGCGCCGCGAGGGGAACGTCACAGGCGGTTCGGACGCCGGGCAGCGGGGCGTACGGGAGCAGGCCCGCGGGCTGCGGCGCCTGGGCGTAGCGGGTGAACCAGACCACTTTGCCGTCCGTGGTCCGGCAGGTGCCCCAGCTGTCGCTCAGGGCCATGACCCGGCTCAGCCCGCCGCCGGCCGGCAGCAACCGGGGCATCCGGGCGCTGTTGTCCGCGACGGACACGGTCACGTGCCGCCCGGTCCAGCGGAGTTCGAGGACGCAGGCGTTGCCGTCGCCGACATGCCGGTGGACGTTGGTCAGGAGCTCGTCCAGGGCCCGGCACACCGGCCGGACGTGCAGATCGAGACTCCAGTGACGAAGGTGAGCGGCGACGATCCGCCGCACCTGGGGAACGCGCTCTGCCGACACCTGCGGTTCGACCGCGTAGTACCGGTCGAGTGGAACGGTCATCGTCGAGGCTCCTCACCACGAGGCCCACGTGTTTCACCCCGTCGTACTTCACCCCGTCGTACGAACAACCCCCGAACACGAAGCGTGAGCGCTGATCACTACTGGGTCACTCATCAGGGTGCGCCGCGTAGGCCGGACGCGCAACACATGGGTCGTCCGTGCCGGCGGGGAGGCGGTGTCCGGTCAGAGCAGGTAGGGCAGCAAGGTGTCCGGGGTGAGGGGCAGTTCGCGCAGCCGGGCGCCGGTGGCGTGGCGGACCGCGTTACCGATGGCGGCGGCCGTGCCGACGATCCCGATCTCGCCGACGCCCTTGCTGCCCATCGGGTTGAGGTGGCGGTCGTCCTCCTCGATCCAGTGCGCCTGGATGTCGGCCGTGTCGGCGCAGACGGGCACATGGTAGGAGGCGAGGTCCTTGGCCGTGAAGTCACCGAAGACCGGGTCGATGCCGCAACCCTCGGTGAGGGCCATGCCGATGCCCATCACCATGCCGCCGGTGAACTGGGAGCGCGCGGTGCGCGCGTTGAGGATCCGCCCGGCGGCGTACACACCGAGCAGCCGGCGTACGCGCACCTCGCCCGTGACGGCGTCGACGGCCGTTTCGGCGAAGTGCGCGCCGAAGGCGTGCCGGGCGTACGGGGACTCCTCGCCGGTCTCCTGTTCGGTGTCGACGGTGGTGGTGATCCCGTCGTCGGGCAGCGGGCCGGAGTGGTCCGCGAGACGGGCGGCGAGGCTGGTGGCCGCCTTGTGCACGGCCCAGCCCCAGGAGGCGGTGCCGGAGGAGCCGCCGGCCAGCGGGGCGGCGGGCAGGTCGGTGCTGCCGATGTCGACGCCTACGGCCTCCGGGGCGACACCGAACGCGTCGGCGGCGATCTGGGCCAGGACGGTACGGGCCCCGGTGCCGATGTCGGTGGCGTTGACGGCGATGCGCAGGGCGCCGTCCCGCGCGGCGTGGGCCCTCGCGGTGGACCGGGAGACGAGGACGGGGTACGTGGCCGAGGCCACGCCCGTACCCATGAGCCAGCGGCCCTCCTGGCGGGCGGCGGGCCGGGGGTCGCGGTCGTGCCAGCCGAACCGGGCGGCACCGTCGCGCAGGCAGGCTGCGAGGCCCCGGCTGCTGAAGGGGCGGCCGCTGTCCGGTTCGGTCTCCGGTTCATTGCGCAGCCGCAGCTCCACGGGGTCCAGGCCGAGCGCGGAGGCCAGCTCGTCCATGGCGGACTCCAGGGCGTACATCCCCGACGCCTCTCCCGGGGCGCGCATCCAGGAGGGGCTGGGGACGTCGAGGGCTGTCACCCGGTGCGCGGTCCGGCTGTGCGGCGAGGCGTACATGACGCGGGCGGGCACGGCGGCCTGCTCGACGAACTCCTTCACGGTGGAGGTCTGGGTGACGACCTCGTGGCTGACGGCGGTGAGCACCCCGTCCAGGTCCGCGCCGAGCCGGACCCGCTGGATCGTGGGGGCCCGGTGGCCGACGACCTCCGCCAACTGGGGCCGGGGGAACACCAGCTTCACCGGACGCCCCGTGTGCCGGGCGGCCATCGCCGCCAGGATCGCCTGGGGGCGGGTGGTGCCCTTCGAGCCGAAGCCGCCGCCCACGTGCTCGGAGACCACGGTGATCCGGTCCGCCTCCAGGCCGAGCGCCTGGGCCAGGCTCTCGCGGACCTTGGTGGAGCCCTGGCTGGAGTCGTGGACGGTGAGGTGTCCGTCGGCCCACACGGCGGTGGCGGCGTGCGGTTCCATGGGGTGGTTGTGCAGCGCGACCGTCCGGTAGGTCGCGTCGATCTGGACGCGCGCCCCGGCCAGGGCACGTTCCACGTCGCCGCGCACCCGGACGGCGGGCTGCCCGCCGTTGGCCTCCTCGGGCGTGTAGAGGCCGGGGTGGTCGTCGGTGAGGGTCACATCGTGCTCGTCGCGTGCGTACTCGACGTGGAGTTCCCCGGCTCCTGTCCGGGCGGCCTCCAGGGACTTTGCGATCACGACCGCGATCGGCCAGCCGTGGTGCGGGACCCGGTCGTCCTGGAGCACGGCGAGGATCGGGTCGTCGGGCTCGTGGAGTTCGGGCGCGTTGTCGTGGGTGAGGACGGTGTGGACGCCGGGTACGGCGAGGGCGTCGACGGCCCGTACGGCGGTGACGCGCCCCGCCGCGACGGTGGCCGGGACGGTCCAGGCGTACAGACAGCCGTCGGGCACGTGGTCGGCCGCGTAGCGGGCGCTACCGGTGACCTTGTCCCGGGCCTCTCTGCGGACGACGGGCGCACCGGGGAACTTCGGGGCTCGGGTGGTCATGGCGGCGGATCCTCGGGGGTCGGTGGTGCGGGAGGGCGGACGCGGACAGGCGTCAGGCGAACAGGCGCGGGCCGGGCAGTACGCCGGCCCTTGCCGTTCAGCGGGGTCAGCCGGTCCGCGCGGGCTGCCGGGCGGTGAGTTCGCCGAGCACGTCCAGGGCGAGCCGACGGGCAAGGTCCACCTTGAACGCGTTGTCGCGCAGCGGCCGCGCCTCGGCCAGTTCGGCGATCAGGGCGTGCTGGAACACGGCGGGCGTGGCCGGAGCGCCGCGCAGCTCGGCCTCGGCCCTGCGGGCCCGCCACGGCCGGTGGGCGACACCGCCGAACGCTAGCGTGGCGTGCTCCACCCGGCCGGCGGCCACCCGGAGAGTAGCGGCGACGGAGACGAGCGCGAAGGCGAAACTGGCGCGGTCGCGGGCCTTTCGGTAGCGGGAGGCCGCCCCGGGCGCCGGCGGCGGGAGCACCACCTCGGTGATCAGCTCGCCGGGCCTGATCACCGTGTCCTGGTCGGGGTTCTGCCCCGGCAGGCGGTGGAACTCGAGGAGGGGGACGGCCCGTTCGCCCTCGGGCCCCAGGAGCGTCACGGTCGCGTCGAGCGCGGCGAGCGCCACCGCCATGTCGGACGGATGGGTGGCCACGCACTCCGGCGAGTGCCCCAGGATCGCCAGGTCGCGGTGGGTCCCTTCGCGTGCGGGGCAGCCGGAGCCGGGGAGCCGCTTGTTGCAGGGCTTGGAGATGTCCTGGAAGTAGCGGCACCGGGTGCGCTGGAGCAGGTTGCCGCCGGTGGTGGCGGAGTTGCGGAGCTGGCCGGAGGCCCCGGCCAGCAGCGCCTGGGACAGCACGGGGTAGCTCTCCGTCACCTCGGGGTGGGCGGCGAGGTCGCTGTTGCGCACGGTGGCGCCGACACTCAGGCCGCCGTCGGCCGTCCGGGTCACCCGGTCCAGCGGCAGCCCGGCGACGTCGATCAGGACCCGGGGCGCCTCGACGCCGAGTTTCATCAGGTCCACCAGATTGGTGCCGCCGCCCAGGAATCGGGCGCCGGGACCGGCCGCGCAGAGCCGGACGGCCTCGTCGGTGGAGGAGGGGCGCACATAACCGAACGGCTTCACTCGATCACGTCCTCAATGGCTTCGACGATCCGGGGGTAGGCCCCGCACCGGCACAGGTTGCCGCTCATCCGCTCCCGGATCTCGTCGGCGTCGAGTGCGGCCGGTCGGACGACGGGGCCCTCCGGTCCGGTGGCGACGACGTCCGGTCGGGTGGCGTGCGAGGGGTGGCCGTCGGCGGCCTCACGGAGCATGCCCACGGCCGAGCAGATCTGGCCCGGGGTACAGAAGCCGCATTGGAGGGCGTCCCGCTCGACGAACGCCCGCTGCACCGGGTGCAGGTTCTCGCCGTCGGCGAGCCCTTCCACGGTGATGATCGTGGCACCGTCCTGGGCGACGGCGAGCAGCAGGCAGCTGTTGACCCGCCGCCCGTCGACGAGGACCGTGCAGGCCCCGCACTGGCCGTGATCGCAGCCCTTCTTGGCCCCGGTGAGGCCGAAGCTCTCCCGCAGCGTCTCCAGGACCGTGGTGCGGTGGTCGACCGTCAGCGTCGTCGGTTCACCGTTGACGTGCAGGGTCACGGAGGAGTGTTCGTCGAGCACCGGTTCCGGTGCGAGGCCGGCTTCCGGAGCGAGGGAATCCATACGCGCCTTTCGCTTCGCCACGGGGCGGGGTCACCCCGGTCGTTCTCTCGTTCGGGCCGTCAGCGGCTCTCCAGCCGCAGCCTGACCTCTTCTTCCTGGTCCCCGGCGGCCGTGCCGACGACGCTCACCGTGAAGGCACCGGTGAGGTGGGCACGCAGCCGGTCGACGGCCCAGTAGCCGCCCTGGGCTTCCACCGTGACCGGTGCGGTGAGGCGGGCGGGGGTGGCGGCCACCCTCGGTTCGGACACGTCGACGGTGGTGACCCAGACGGTCGGGCGAGGGCCCGCGGACGACGTGGGCGTCTCGCCCATCGGGTGGTCGGATGCGAAGGCGGTGGCGAGCACGTCGAACACGGTCCGCGCGTCCTGGGTGTCGCAGCGGCTGAGCGAGACCACCACCTCCCGGCCCGCCGGGTGATCCTCGCCGCTCTGCTCGGGGGTGCTGTTCACCGTGGTTCCTTCCGCTGGGGTGCCGGCCTTCGGGACCACTCCAGGCTGACCCCGCATCCGGCCGACGGCGACACGGGAAGCGCCCGAAAGAGAACTGGAGCTCCCCGGGAGCGGTCAGGAGGGCGGTCCTCGACCACCGCCAAACGTGTTTCCTATGAGATACCCATAAAACATGAATTGGTGTGAATAGCTGACTGATGCCCTTCTCTCGGGGTATGCGCACTCCATGGATGTTCTGAATGCAGTCAATGCGGTCGAGATGTCCGCCGAGGTCCCGCACGCGGCGAGTGCGGGGGCCCTCGGGGTCGTCCTGCCCATCGTGGCGCTGGCCGTCGTCGCCGTACTGATCGGCGGCTTCATCCTCAGCAAGCGCAAGCACGACGCCGAGCCGCCGCCGCCCCAGCCCCATGAGCAGCCTCAGAAGCCGGAAGGGCGCACCCACGTCGAGCAGCACGACCCCCACGCCTCCGACCAGTTCCCCGCGGACGGCCATGCCCTGTCCCCGTACGAGCTGAAGGACCACGGCAACGGTCCGCTGCCGCCCGACGAGGAGCGGCCGCGCGGCTGACGGCCCGCCCCGCGGGGCGGGCCGTCAGCCGGGTCGGCTCTCCGCGCTCAGACCGTTCTGGTGGCCGCTCGTGCGTGCCGGGCTGCGACCAGGGCCCGCGTTGCGGGACCGGGCGGGCCGGTCGAGGCTGGTTGCTGGACCGCGGCGGCCGGGCAGGGCGCCGCTCCCCGACGAAGGCAGTGGACCATGACCGGAAGCGATCCCCGTACGGCCTCGGCAGCACCGCTGACGGGACCGGCCGCGCCGTGCTGGGTCACTCTCATGACCCGGAGCCTGGAGACCGCCGAACGGTTCTACGCGCAGGTCCTGGGCTGGTCGTTCCGCCCCGGGCGGCTGGGCGCGGACTACACGGTGGCCTATCGCGGCGAGGTGCCGGTCGCCGGCGTGTTCGCCGTCTCCTCGGCGTACCAGGTCGCGGTGGCCTGGACGCCGTACTTCGCGGTGGAGGACGCGGACGTGGCCGCCGCCCGGGTCCGCGAACGCAGCGGGACCGTGGCGGTGGGGCCGTTGACGCTCGGCAAGGGTCGCGGGGTGCTGGCGTCGGACCGGGACGGGGCGTCCTTCGGTCTCTGGGAGCGCACCGAAGCCTCCGCCTCGCCGCCGGCCCCGGCCGACCACGCGCACGCCTGGCTGCGGCTGCGGACCCGTAGCGCCTTCGACGCGGCGATCTTCTACGGCGAGGTGCTCGACTGGGCGAGCGGGCGGCCGGGGGCTTGCGATGTCGCGTACGAGGGCGACGAGGTCATCGTGCGGTGCGAGGGGCATCCGCTGGCCCGGATCAGCTCCGGGGCCGTGGAGGCGGCCGTCGACCCGGTGGTGCGCCCGCACTGGCAGGTCCAGTTCCCGGTGGCGGACCTCGCAGCGACGGTGTCCGCGGCCGGGCGGCACGGCGGCGCCCTCGTCGAGGAGCGCACCGGCTTCGGTGGCACCGAGGTCACCCTGCGGGATCCGGACGGCGCACTGTTCGCGGTGACCGATGTGCGCGGCCCGGCCTGACACGCTTCGGTTGGCGTCCACGCTTCGGTCGGCATCGCTCCCCCGGTCGGACGACTCGTCCCGGTCCCCGTCCTCTCCCTAATCGTCGGTCTCCCGCCGACCGGAGCGCCCCGGGCCAGGGCCCCCTGCACAGGTCCCCACGGTCACGGGCGTAACCCCGTGGACCGATGTGCGCGGCCCGCCTATGATCACGGCAGGGCATCGCGCGTCGGTCACCGGCCGGGTGAGGCGTGGAGGTAGCCCGTGAGATGCCCGTTGGAGGCATTCCACCGTGTCAGTCGAGTTGAACCACACCATCGTCCATTGCCGGGACAACCGCGAGTCCGCCGCATTCCTGGCGGATCTGCTGGGCCTGACGGTCGGAGAGGAGTGGGGTCCGTTCCTTCCGGTCGTCCTCGCGAACAGCATCACGCTGGATTTCGCGACGATTCCCGCCGCTTCGATCACCCCGCAGCACTACGCCTTCCTCATTTCGGAGGCGGAGTTCGACACCGCGTTCGGGAAGATCCAGGCTCTGGGGATCGACTATTTCGCCGATCCCCATCAGAAGATTCCCGGCGAGATCAGCCACAACGACGGCGGACGGGGCGTGTACTTCCCCGATCCGAGCGGTCATGGCATGGAGCTGATCACCCGCCCGTACGGCGGCTGATCATCTCCTGAAGCGCCCCGTCCCGGAGCCCGGCCGCGCACTGCGGCCGGGCTCCGGTCGTCTCCGGCAGGGCGCGCCTCAGCCGATGCGGAGCAGGAGTTCGGGCCGGTCCCACATCACCGCCGGCGGGTCGGCCCGCACCGTGCCGACGGGTTCGGCGCCGATGCTCCGGTAGAAGCCCTCGGCCGGCGGGTGGGAAACGATCCGGACGCCCGTGAGCCCGGCGCTCCGGGCCTCCCCGCGCAGATGGTCGGCGAGCAGTCGGCCGATGCCGAGCCCCTGGGCCGAGTCGGCGACGAACATCAGGTCCAGTTCCGGCGGATCGAGGAGCAGCGCGTAGAAGCCGAGGATCCGGCCCGTACCGCCGTCCTCGGCGACGAAGACCCGGTGCGCCTCGATGTAGTCCGGCCCGACCCGGTAGCCCTCGACCATCGGCGCGTACGGGCCCTCGTAGGCGCCCGATGTACGGACCAGCCGGGTCAGCCGGCCTGCCTCGCCCGCCGCGGCCCGGCGGACCGTCACCTCGGCACGCTGTGCGCCGCGCCCGCGCCGCCGCCCTGCCCTGCCCGATCCCATACGGCGAGTATGCGGCACCGTGGTGGCGGCTTCAGGCCGGGCGGCGTCCCTCTCGCCGGACGCGGACGGTCCCGTCCACGTCGAAGGGGATCAGCCGCGACGGCGGGCCCTCGGGAGGCATGCGGATCGCCCGCTCGATCTTCTCGTTCACCTCATTGCAGGATGCGCCGCACCTCGGCCTCGGTGCGGGCCGCGGACACCGCTCGGGGACCTCTTCCGCCTCCTGTTACGGTCGCTTCCGTCGCCCTGGCGGTTCAGCCGCGGATCACCAGGCCGTCGCGCAGCCGCTCCAGTGCGGCGTCGGGGACGCGCAGCCCGTTGCGCACGTAGCCGTCGAGTCCGCCCCAGCGCTCGTCCATGGCGTCGAGCGCCACGTCCAGGTAGCGGGGGCGGACCTCGATGACCGCCGCGGCGACGGCGGGGTCTCCGCCACCGTCCAGGAACTTCGCCACGTACGGCGCGAAGGCGGCCCGAACAGCGGGATTGACCGCGAGGAAATCCGACCGCACCGTCGAGCGAGCCGCCCCCAGGAGCATCAGCAGGACGGCTGCCGCCCAGCCGGTACGGTCCTTGCCCGCCGTGCAGTGGAAGAGCACCGGCCGCGCTCCGGGGTCGGCAGCGGTCTCCAGGAAGGCCCGGTAGGCGGCTGCGGCGCCCGGCGAGAGGACCATCTTCCGGTAGGTCTCGGCGAACAGTTCCTCGGCCCGGCCGCCCCCCAGCGTCCGTTCCGCCGCCAGCGGGTCGGCGAGCAGGGACCGCAGCCGGGCGGGCGCCACACCCGGGTGGTCGCCCAGCACATCGGCGACGAAGAGCCTGGCCCGGTCGGGCAGCCGGTCCGGGGCCCACTGACGCTCATCGGCGGTGCGCAGGTCCACGACGGTGCGGATGCCGAGCGCGGAAACCGCCCGGTCGCTCGCCGGGTCGAGCTCGCTCAGCTGACCCGAGCGGAACAGGACGCCTTGCCGCACCCGGCGGTCTCGGCCCAGGGCGATGCCGCCCAGGTCGCGCAGATTGACAACGGTGGCGGCCGGAACGGTCCGGGCGGTCTGCACGATGAACTGCCTCCTTCCCCGATGAATGCCAGGAATCCCACATATCAGGATCAACGTCGTGTGCAGTAAGAAAAGCACCACCGGAGAACGTCGGGCGGCACCCCGGGGCGTCGGCGGACATCAGTCCGACAGGAGCTTCGTCTTCTGCTCCACGAATTCGGCGTCGGTAAGGACGTCCCGCCTCCACAGTTCGGCGAGCCGCTCCAGCCGGGTGATGATGTCGTCCCCAGCGGCATCCTCCCCGCCGGACCCACCGGACCCACCGGTTCCGCCCGTCCCACCGGCTCCGAGGCGCTCGTGCGCGACGAACGTGCCGCCGACCTCGCGGGCCGCGCGGGCGAGCCGCGTGGTCCACAGGTCCTCCCGGACGACGATCGCCACGACGTCGCCCGCCGGTACTCCCCGGTCGAGCCTTTCGACGTCCTCCGCACCCAGCACCGCCGCCGCCCCACCTTCAGCCGTATCGGCCGGAACCACTCCTTCGGGGTCCAGCTCGCGCAGTTCCACCGGGGCCGGCACGCCGCCCTCGGACCTGCGGACGAAGGCCAGGTCCCCGACGCGTACGGCTCCGGACGACACGGCGTCGGCGAGCGCGGGGGCGACCGACCCGGCGAAGCGACTGCCGGGGAAGGCGATGACGAGGTACTCCACAGGTCCGACGGCCACGGTCGCGTCCTCTCCGCATCCCGGCGGCCACAGGGGCACCGGGGGTGGATACGGCATTCCAGGGATGGCATAAAGAATCAGGAAACTTCGCACATAATATGCACTACTGTCCCGATTCATACCTATATCGAGAACCGTCGTGTTGCCACTGCCCGTCCATCGCGCCGACTATGCGACTGTATGTAACGGATCACGTACATGCCCGAGAGGGCAAGGTCACAGCATGTGCCCCTGCTGCTGCTTCGGCGCGCTGGCCTAGCATCTGAGCATGACGGTCCAGCCTGCTGACGGGCTCTCTCCAGCCACCGCGTTCCCCGACCCCTCCCATGACCAGTGGCAGAGCCTCGTCGAAGGCGTACTGCGCAAGTCGGGCAAGGAAGTCTCGGGCTCGGCCGCCGAGGAAGCACTGTCCACCACACTGGAGGACGGGCTCACCACCCGCCCCCTCTACACCGCACAAGACCAGTCGCCGGACCCTGGATTTCCCGGCTTCACCCCCTTCACCCGGGGCAGCAGGACCGAGGGGAACACGGCAGGCGGCTGGGACGTGCGTCAACGCCACACCCTGACCGACCCCGCCCGGCTGGGCGAGGCGGTGCTCGGCGATCTGGAGAACGGCGTCACCTCCCTCTGGCTCACCGTGGGCGGACCGGCGGGCGTCCCCGTCGACGGGCTCGCCCGGGCGCTGGAAGGCGTGTATCTCGACCTCGCGCCCCTCGCCCTCGACGCCCCGGCCGACCTGGACGCCGCCGCGACGGAGCTGCTGCGGCTCTACGCGGAACGCGGCGTCGCCAAGGGTGAGGCGCGCGGCACACTGGGCGCCGACCCGCTCGGCCACGAGGCCCGGACGGGCGTCGAGGCGGACCTCACCGCCGCCGTGCGCTGGGCGCGGGTGTGCGACGCGGAGTACCCGGGACTCCGCGCCATCGCCGTGGACGCGCTCCCGTACCACGAGGCGGGCGGTTCGGCCGGCGAGGAGCTGGGGCTCTCCCTGGCCTCCGGCGTCGCCTATCTGCGGGCCCTGACCGGTGCCGGGATGAGCGTGGAAGCGGCCTGCGGGCAGTTGGAGTTCCGCTACGCCGCCACCGCCGACCAGTTTCTGACCATCGCCAAGCTGCGCGCGGCACGCCGGCTGTGGGCGCGGGTCGCGGAGGCTTCCGGAGCCCCCGCCGCCGGATCCCAGCGGCAGCACGCCGTCAGCTCGCCGGTGATGATGACGCGCCGCGACCCGTGGGTGAACATACTGCGCACCACGCTGGCCACGCTGGGCGCGGGGGTGGGCGGCGCGGACTCCGTGACCGTGCTGCCGTTCGATCACGCGCTGGGCCTGCCCGACGCGTTCGCGCGGCGGATCGCCCGAAACACCTCGACGATCCTCATGGAGGAGTCGCACCTGGCACGGGTCATCGACCCGGCGGGCGGATCCTGGTACGTGGAGCGACTGACCGACGAACTCGCCACGGCCGCCTGGGCGTTCTTCCAGGAGACCGAGCGTGCGGGCGGCCTGCCCGCCACCCTGCGCTCCGGGACGGTCGCGGAGCGGCTCGCCACCACCTGGGCCACGCGCAGTGCGAGGCTGGCCCGTCGCAAGGAGCCGATCACCGGGGTGAGCGAGTTCCCGCAGCCGGGCGAGCGCCCGGTGGAGCGCGAGCCCGCGCCCGACGCGTACGCCGGGGCTCCGGGCGGTCTGCCCCGGGTCCGGCGGGACGAGGCGTTCGAGGCGCTGCGCGCCCGGTCGGACGCGCACCTCGCGGTGACCGGGAGCCGCCCGAAGGTGTTCATCGCCGCGCTCGGTCCGGCCGCCGCGCACACCGCGCGGGTCTCCTTCGCCGTCAACCTCTTCGGGGCGGGCGGGATCGAGGCGGTGCACGATCCGGTCTCGGTGGACGCGGACACCGCCGCCGGCGCGTTGACCGCCTCCGGTGCGACAGTCGCCGTCCTGTGCTCGTCGGACGCGCTGTACGCCGAGCAGGCGGATCAGGTGGCCGGTCCACTGAAGTCGGCGGGAGCGGCGCGGGTGTTCCTCGCCGGCCGGCCCGGCGAGTACGCCGGGGTCGACGCGTACATCTTCGCGGGCTGCGACGCGGTCGCCGTTCTCACCTCCGTACTCGACCGCATGGGAGTGGCGTGATGACGACTTCGCCCACGGAACACAGACCCTCCGTTCCCGACTTCTCCGACGTGCCGCTCACGTCCGCCGCGCCGCCCGCCGGTTCCGACGGGGAGTGGCAGGCGGCCGTGACCAAGGCGGCCGACGGCACCGAGGCCCCGCTCTGGGAGACGCCCGAGGGCATCACGGTCAAGCCGCTCTACACCGGTGAGGACCTGGAGGGCCTGGACGCGCTGCACTCGTATCCGGGAATCGCCCCGTATCTGCGCGGGCCCTACCCGACGATGTACGTCAACCAGCCCTGGACGATCCGTCAGTACGCCGGGTTCTCCACGGCGGAGGAGTCCAACGCCTTCTACCGGCGCAACCTCGCGGCCGGACAGAAGGGCCTCTCCGTCGCCTTCGACCTGCCCACCCACCGGGGCTACGACAGCGACCACCCCCGAGTCACCGGCGACGTCGGCATGGCGGGCGTGGCGATCGACTCCATCTATGACATGCGCCAGCTCTTCGACGGCATTCCGCTGGACCGGATGTCGGTGTCGATGACGATGAACGGCGCGGTGCTTCCGGTGCTGGCGCTGTACATCGTGGCCGCCGAGGAACAGGGCGTACCGCCCGAGAAGCTGGCCGGGACCATTCAGAACGACATTCTGAAGGAGTTCATGGTCCGCAACACCTATATCTATCCGCCGTCGCCCTCGATGCGGATCATCTCCGACATCTTCGCGTACACCTCGCGGAAGATGCCGCGCTACAACTCCATCTCGATCTCCGGCTATCACATCCAGGAGGCCGGGGCGACGGCCGATCTGGAACTGGCGTACACGCTGGCCGACGGGGTGGAGTATCTGCGCGCCGGACGTGAAGCCGGTCTGGACGTCGACGCGTTCGCGCCGCGACTGTCGTTCTTCTGGGCGATCGGCATGAACTTCTTCATGGAAGTCGCGAAGTTGCGGGCGGCCCGGCTCCTGTGGGCGCGTCTGGTGCGGCAGTTCGATCCGAAGAACCCCAAGTCCCTTTCCCTGCGCACCCATTCGCAGACGTCCGGTTGGTCGCTGACCGCGCAGGACGTGTTCAACAACGTGACGCGTACGTGCGTGGAGGCGATGGCCGCGACGCAGGGGCACACCCAGTCGCTGCACACCAACGCGCTGGACGAGGCGCTGGCCCTGCCCACCGACTTCTCGGCGCGGATCGCCCGCAACACGCAACTCCTGCTCCAGCAGGAGTCCGGCACCTGCCGGGTCATCGACCCGTGGGGCGGCAGCGCCTACGTGGAGAAGCTGACCCGGGACCTGGCGGACCGGGCCTGGCAGCACATCGAGGAGGTCGAGGCGGCCGGCGGCATGGCGAAGGCCATCGACGCGGGCATTCCCAAGCTCCGGGTCGAGGAGGCCGCCGCGCGCACCCAGGCGCGGATCGACTCCGGGCGGCAGCCGGTGATCGGGGTGAACAAGTACCGGGTGGAGACCGACGAGAAGATCGACGTCCTCAAGGTCGACAACTCCTCGGTGCGCACCCAGCAGATCGAGAAGTTGCGCCGACTGCGCGAGGAACGCGACGAGGTGGCGTGCCAGGAGGCGCTGCGCGCGCTGACAGCCGCCGCCGAGCGCGCGCCGGGGCCGGGCCTGGAGGGCAACCTGCTGGCGCTGGCGGTCGAAGCGGCACGGGCGATGGCCACGGTCGGGGAGATCTCGGACGCGTTGGAGAAGGTGTACGGGCGGCACGCCGGGCAGATCCGTACGATCTCCGGTGTGTACCGCAAAGAGGCAGGAGAGTCCCCTTCGGTGGACCGCACCCGCGCACTGGTCGGGGCCTTCGAGAAGGCGGAGGGCCGCCGTCCGCGTATCCTGGTCGCCAAAATGGGGCAGGACGGGCACGACCGGGGCCAGAAGGTGATCGCCACGGCCTTCGCCGACCTGGGCTTCGACGTGGACGTCGGCCCGCTGTTCCAGACGCCCGGCGAGGTGGCGCGGCAGGCCGTCGAGGCCGATGTGCACATCGTGGGCGTCTCCTCGCTGGCGGCGGGGCATCTGACCCTGGTGCCCGCGCTGCGCGAGGAGTTGGCCGCCGAGGGGCGCGAGGACATCATGATCGTGGTGGGCGGGGTGATTCCGCCGCAGGACATCGAGGCACTGCACGAGGCGGGCGCGACCTCGGTCTTCCCGCCGGGTACGGTGATCCCGGACGCGGCCCAGGACCTGGTGACGCGGCTCGGCGCCGCGCTCGGCCACGAGCTGTGAGCCGCTGACCCGATGGCAGCGAAGATCGACATCGATGGTTATGTACAGGGAGTGCTCGACGGGAAGCGGGCGTTCGTGGCGCGCGCGATCACGCTCGTCGAGTCGACACGAGCCGAACACCGCGTGCTGGCGCAGCAGTTGCTGAGCCGACTGCTGCCGCACGCGGGGGCTGCCCGGCGGATCGGGATCAGTGGGGTGCCGGGCGTGGGCAAGTCCACGTTCATCGACGCGCTCGGCACGATGCTCACGGGGCTCGGGCACCGGGTGGCAGTGCTGGCGGTCGACCCGTCGTCCAGCCGTACCGGCGGTTCCATCCTGGGGGACAAGACCCGGATGGAACGCCTCGCGGTGGACCCGGCCGCCTTCATCCGCCCCTCCCCCACGGCGGGCACGCTCGGCGGGGTGGCCAAGGCGACCCGGGAGTCCATCGTGGTGATGGAGGCGGCGGGTTACGACGTGGTGCTGGTGGAGACGGTGGGCGTCGGGCAGTCGGAGACGGCGGTGGCCAACATGGTCGACACGTTCCTCCTGCTGACGCTGGCCCGTACCGGCGATCAGTTGCAGGGCATCAAGAAGGGCGTCCTGGAGCTGGCGGACGCCATCGCGGTGAACAAGGCCGACGGACCGCACGAACGTGACGCCCGCTCGGCCGCGCGCGAACTGGCGGGTGCGCTACGGCTGATGCATCCGGCGGACGCGGCCTGGGCACCCCCGGTGCTCACGTGCAGCGCACGTGAGGCGACCGGACTGGACACTCTGTGGGAGCGGCTGGAGCAGCACCGGACACTCCTGGAGTCGACCGGTCGGCTGGCGGCCAAGCGCCGCGACCAGCAGGTGGACTGGACGTGGACGATGGTCCGCGACGAACTGCTGGACAGTCTGCACAGCCACCCGGCGGTGCGAAAGCTCGCGCCGGAGCTCGAACAACGGGTCCGGGAGGGCACATTGACGGCGACGTCGGCCGCCGAGGAGATCCTCGGGGTGTTCCGCGGGGGTGCGTCCGGCGCGGACGCGGGCAGCGCGGGGCCATCCGCCTGAACGCGTCGGCACGGTAGCGGGGAAGGGGCCGAGGGCCCCGGGCGGAGGGGCCGCACCGCACGGGTCCGGCGAAGGTGACCACCTCGGGCGCCCGCGGAGCCTGGGGCGGCAGGGCGATGTGGTGGGCGGCGTCGCACCGAAACGGCTGCCGGACAGCCCACCGTCACCGACGAACACCCGGCCGGAGCGGGTCCGGTGAAGGCGGGCCGCGGAACGCGGGAGGGTCGTTCTGTCGCACCTGTTGGGTACGGCGATCGCCGCGACCTGTCCGAAGGGCCCTGTCAGGCCGGTCCTGTGCGCGGCGGTATGACCGGCGTATCCGGCGGTGAGCTGTTCGACAGGGATTTCCACGAGGACCGGCCTTTCCGAGGGGCAGGGGCATCTCCCTGCCCGGCGGCACCGAAGCGAGGCCGGCCCGGGTCGATATCGACGACTCGACGCCTCCTGGGCGGTCGATTCAATTTAGGCTACCCTTACCCGATGCCCGGAGGGGGTTGGTCATGTCTGAGCACATACCGGGCAAAAGCGGCGAGCTCGCCGGCCGCACCGCTCTGGTCACCGGTGCCGCACAGAGCATCGGCGCGGCAGTCGCCGACCTGCACGCCACCCTCGGCACCCGCGTGGCCGCCACCGATCGCGCCCGGCCGGGCGTCGATGCGCTGGTTGCCGAATGGGCCCTGACGCAGGAGAACCCGCACGATGGTGAACACTCGGGGGGCAGCCCGACCCCGTATGTGGTGGACGCCGGCGACCGCGGTTGGGCGGAGAGCACCGCGGCCCGGGCCGAACGCCGACTCGGCCCGGTCGACGCCCTGGTGGACGTGGCGGGCGCTCCGCGCACCGGCCCCGCGGCCGTGTTCTCCGCGCAGGACCGGGCAAGGTCGTCGCACCCGGCTCCACCGATACGCCGACGCGACGCGCGCTGCGGGCCGGTCCGGGTGGCGAACAGCGCGTCTTCGACGGGGCCCCTCGGCCTGCCGCACCGGCATCCCGCTCGGCCGGATCGACGCCCCCTGGGACATCGCGGAGACGGTGGCGTTCCTCACCGCGGACCGGGCCCGCCACATCACCACCAGGAGCTGTACGCCGACGGCGGGGCGACCCTGCGCTGACCGGCACGGCCGCCCTCCCCCTTTCCCTCACCTCCCCTCCAGCCCCCCGCACCCGGCTGACGGGACCATCGAGAATGGAGTCCCCGTGTCGACGGCATCCCAGGTCGCCACGCACACCGCCCCGGCCGGTCCGGCCCATCCGGCCGTAGGAGCGGCCATTTCGCTGCTGGACGCCTACACACCGGGCGACCGCTTCCTCGCCACCCCCGGACGCACGCTGCTCGCACGGGGCCCGGGACGCCATGTTCCCCATGACGAGCGACCGTTGGCCGCACGGGTGGACGCCACGCTCGCCGCAGCGGTCGCCGCCGGACAGGAATCGCCGGTGGTCATGGGCGCCGTCCCCTTCGACCACACCGCCCCTGCCGCCCTGGACGTCCCGGAGTCGGTGCGCTGCGCGCCGCCACTCACCTCCGACCCGCTCATCGCCCTGCCCGCCGGCGCGCCCGCAGCGGAGAACTGGCGGATACGCCCGGTACCCGAACCGGAGGCCTACGGCAAGGGCGTCGCATCGGCCGTGGAGCGCATGTGGCGCGGCGAGTTCAGCAAGGTCGTCCTGGCCCGCACCCTCGAACTCACCTCCGAGGCCCCGCTGGACCTGCCCGCGATGCTCCAGCGCCTCGCCCGCCGCGATCCCTCCGGCTACACCTTCGCGCTGCCGACCGGCCCCGGGCGCACCCTCATCGGCGCCGGCCCCGAACTGCTCGTCTCCCGCCACGGGAGGCAGGTCGTCGCCAATCCGCTCGCCGGGTCGACCCCCCGCAGCGCCGACCTCGCCGAGGACGTGCGCCGGGCGGCCACGCTGCTGGAGTCCGTCAAGGACCTCCACGAGCACGCCGTCGTCGTCGATGCCGTCCACCAGGCTCTTGCCCCGTACTGCACGGAACTGACCGTCCCGGCCCGCCCGACGCTCATCCACACCGCCACCATGTGGCACCTGTCCACCACGGTCACCGGCACTCTCGCCTCCTCCGGCGCCTCGGCGCTGGAGATGGCCTGTGCGATGCACCCGACGCCCGCCGTGTGCGGGACACCGACGCCGACGGCCCGTCAGGTCATCGCGGAACTCGAACCGTTCGACCGCGGGTTCTTCACCGGAGTGGTCGGCTGGGGCAACTCCGAGGGCGACGGCGAATGGGTCGTCACGATCCGCTGCGCCGACGCCGAGGAACGCACGCTGCGTCTGTACGCGGGAGCGGGCATCGTCGCCGCCTCCGAGCCCGAGGCGGAGACCGCCGGGACCGCGGCCGAGTTCCGCACCTTCCTGAGCGCCGTGGGAGCCGAGCTGTGAGCACGGACGTGGCGCCCGCCTGGCCCGCCGAGTTCGCGGAGAAGTACCGGGCGGCCGGCTGGTGGCGCGGGGAGACCTTCGGAGAGATGCTGCGACAGCGCGCCGAGGAGCATCCGGACCGGGTCGCGATCGTCGACCCGGTGGCGGGAAGCCGGTGGACGTACGCCGATCTCGACCGGCGGGCCGACCGGCTGGCGGCGGGCTTCCTCGCCCGCGACATCACCAAGGGCGACAAGGTGGTGGTGCAACTCCCCAACATCGCCGCGTTCTTCGAGGTGATCTTCGCACTGTTCCGGATCGGCGCGCTGCCCGTCTTCGCACTGCCCGCGCACCGCGAGAGCGAGATCACCTACTTCTGCGAGTTCACCGAGGCGGTGGCGTACGTCATCGCGGCCGAGCACGACGGCTACGACTACCGTGAACTGGCGTCGAGGACCCGTGCCCAGGTGAACACCCTGCGCCATGTGTTCGTCGCCCAGGGGGATCCCGGCGAGTTCGAGGCGCTGGCCGAGGTCGCCGAGGAGCCGGTCGGCTACGGCGGCCCGCTCCCGGGCGACCTGGCCTTCCTTCAGCTGTCCGGCGGCAGCACCGGCGTGCCGAAGCTGATCCCACGCACCCATGACGACTACATCTACTCGCTGTGGGGCTCAGGCGAGATCTGCGCCGTCGACGAGAGGAGCGTCTACCTGGTCGTGCTGCCGGCGGCCCACAACTTCCCGCTCTCCTGCCCCGGTTCGCTCGGCACGCTGTACGCCGGCGGCCGTGTGGTGCTGTGCCCGGGACCCTCGCCCGAGGTGGCGTTCCCGCTGATCGAGCGCGAGGGCGTCACCATCACCGGGCTCGTACCTCCGCTGGCCCTGCTGTGGACGGAGGCCGCGCCGGGCACCGCGCACGACCTCGGCAGCCTGGACGTCCTGCTCGTGGGGGGCGCCAAGTTCAGCGAGGAGGCGGCCCGGCGGGTGCGGCCCGCTCTCGGCTGCGCACTCCAACAGGTCTTCGGCATGGCCGAGGGGCTGGTCAACTACACCCGGCTGGACGATTCGGTCGAGATGATCGTCACCACCCAGGGGCGACCCATCTCGCCCGACGACGAGATCCTCGTCGTCGACGACGAGGACCGGGAGGTGGCCCCGGGTGGGACCGGCCATCTGCTGACCCGGGGCCCGTACACCATCCGGGGCTACTGGAACGCCCCCGAGCACAACGCCCGTTCCTTCACCGAGGACGGCTTCTACCGCACCGGCGACATCGTGCGGATCACCGACACCGGGCACATCGTCGTCGAGGGGCGCGCCAAGAACCAGATCAACCGGGGCGGCGAGAAGATCGCCGCCGAGGAGGTCGAGACCACATCCTCGCCCACCCGGCCGTGCGCGACGCCAACGTGGTGGCCGAGCCCGATCCGTATCTGGGCGAACGCGCCTGCGCCTACGTCATCCTGCGCTCGGGCGCGGGTCCGCTCAAGGCGGTGGCCGTCAAACGGTTCGTACGCGAACGAGGCCTGGCCGCCTACAAGGTGCCGGACCGGGTCGAGTTCGTCGACGCCTTCCCGCAGACGGGCGTGGGCAAGGTCTCCAAGAAGATCCTGCGCAACGCCGCCGCCCGCGCCACTTCCACCTCCCCGTCCCACTGAACGACTCCCCGAACTGAACCTCCGACGCACACCCGGCGCACCGTGGTACAGTGCGATGAGCACATGTGTATGCCCCTTCTCATCGGGCACCGGTGCTGATTCCTCTCCACCGCTGTTGCGCCCGTCCTTTCCGACCGGCGATCCAGCTTCTTCCCAGCGTTTTCGCTGCCTCTCCGGCCCGGGGCTTCCGTGCCCCCGGTGCGTGGCGTGATTGCCGCCGCCCCTCCGTACGCCGGTCCCCGCATTCGCCTGTCCGCGAAAGGACCCCTCCCATGACCACCACACTCGAACGCCCCGTGACCGGTGAGCGAAGCCCCGTCCGGGTCGTCGGCCTCCTCGATACCGCCGATGACGGACACGGCATGCTCCGTGTGCACGGCGGCCACCCCTCCCCCGACGACATCAAGGTGTCGTCCGCCCTGGTCCGCCGCCTCGGACTGCGCAAGGGCGACGCCGTCGAGGGCGACTGCGACCGGCCGCGCGTCCTGACCTTCGTCGACCGCGTGAACGGAATCGCCCCCGAAGACCTGCGGGGCCGTGCCCGCTTCCGCGACCTGACGCCGGTCCACCCCCATGAGCGGCTGCGCCTGGAAACCCCGCGCGGCGGGCCCGCACCGCGCATCGTCGATCTCGTCTCCCCCGTCGGCAAGGGCCAGCGCGGCATCGTCGTCGCACCGCCCCGGACGGGGAAGACGGTGCTGCTGCAGCAGTTGGCCGCCGCCGTCGCCACCAACCACCCCGAGGCACACCTGATGGTGGTGCTGCTCGACGAACGGCCCGAGGAGGTCACGGACATGCGCCGCTCCGTACGCGGCGAGGTGTACGCGTCGACCTTCGACCGGCCCGCGCGGGAGCACATCGCCCTGGCCGAACTCGCCGTCGAGCGCGGCCGGCGCCTCGTCGAGCAGGGCCGGGACGTGGTGATCCTGCTGGACTCCCTCACCCGGCTGTGCCGGGCCCACAACAACGCGGCGCGCGCGGGCGGCCGTACCCTGAGCGGCGGCGTCGACGCGGCGGCCCTCACCGGCCCGAAGAGGCTGTTCGGCGCGGCCCGTTGCGCCGAGGAGGGCGGTTCGCTGACCATCCTGGCGACCGCCCTCGTGGAGACGGGCTCACGGGCCGACGACTTCTTCTTCGAGGAGCTGAAGGGCACCGGCAACATGGAGCTGCGCCTGGACCGGTCCGCCGCCGAAGCACGGATCTTCCCCGCCGTCGACGTCACCCGCTCCGGCACCCGCCGCGAGGAACTCCTCTTCGGTCCGGGCGAGTTGACGGCCGTACGTGCCCTGCGGCGCGCGCTGAGCACACGGGACGGCCAAGGCGCCCTTCAGATGCTGCTCGACAAAGTCCGGCGCACCCCGGACAACGCGGCCTTCCTGCGGCAGGTGCGGCCGACGGTGCCGGACGCCTGAGCGCCGGCACCGGTCGGCGGACCGGATCCTAGGCGTCGCCCAGCGCTTCGGAGACCAGCGCCCGGGCCTCCTCCTGGACCCGGGCGAGGTGGCCGGGGCCCTGGAAGCTCTCGGCGTACACCTTGTAGACGTCCTCGGTGCCCGAGGGGCGGGCGGCGAACCAGGCGCTGTCGGTGCAGACCTTGAGCCCGCCGATCGCCGCTCCGTTACCGGGGGCCTCGGTGAGCACGGCGGTGACGGGTTCTCCGGCCAGGGTGTCGGCCTTGACCTGCCGAGGGGAGAGCTTCGCCAGGACGGCCTTCTCCTCGCGGGTGGCGGGTGCGTCGATGCGGGCGTACGCCGGGTCGCCGAAGCGGGCCGTGAGCTGGGCGTAACGCTGGGAGGGGGTGGATCCGGTGACGGCGGTGATCTCGGAGGCGAGGAGGGCCAGCAGGATGCCGTCCTTGTCGGTGGTCCAGACCCGGCCGTCGCGGCGCAGGAAGGAGGCCCCGGCGGACTCCTCGCCACCGAATCCCAGACTCCCGTCGTAGAGTCCGTCGACGAACCACTTGAAGCCGACCGGGACCTCCACCAGGGTGCGACCGAGGTCGTGGGCGACCCGGTCGATCATGGACGAGGAGACCAGGGTCTTACCGATGCCGGTCCCGGCGGCCCAGCCCTCGCGGTGGGTGTAGAGGTAGTCGATGGCTACGGCCAGGTAGTGGTTGGGGTTCATCAGGCCGCCGTCGGGGGTGACGATGCCGTGCCGGTCGGCGTCGGCGTCGTTGCCGGTGGCGATGGCGTACGCGTCGCGCTGGGCGATCAGCGAGGCCATGGCGTGCGGGGACGAGCAGTCCATGCGGATCTTGCCGTCCCAGTCCAGCGTCATGAACCGCCAGGTGGGGTCGGCGAGCGGGTTGACGACGGTGAGGTCGATCCGGTGCCGTTCCGCGATCCGCCCCCAGTAGGCGACGGACGCGCCGCCGAGCGGGTCGGCGCCGATGCGGATGCCCGCGTCCCGTACGGCGTCGAGGTCGAGGACGGCGGGCAGGTCGTCGATGTACGCGGTCAGGAAGTCGTGCCGTCGGGTGGTGTCGGCGGCCAGGGCGCGGGCGTACGGGATCCGGCGGACCTCTCCGAGTCCGGCCTCGATCAGGGCGTTGGCCCGGTCCTGGATCCAGGAGGTGGCGTCGGAGGCGGCCGGTCCCCCGTTCGGCGGGTTGTACTTGAAGCCGCCGTCGGCGGGCGGGTTGTGCGACGGGGTGACGACGATGCCGTCGGCCAGATGCTCGGTGCGCCCCCGGTTGTACGTCAGGATGGCGTGCGAGACAGCGGGGGTCGGGGTGTAGCCGTCCTCGCTGTCGATGAGGACGGTGGCCCCGTTGGCGGCGAGCACCTCCAGGGCGGTGACCCGGGCGGGTTCGGACAGCGCGTGGGTGTCCGCGCCGAGGAACAGGGGTCCGTCGGTGCCCTGGCGGGTGCGGTAGTCGCAGATGGCCTGGGTGGTGGCGGCGATGTGGTCCTCGTTGAACGCGGCGGCGAACGCGGAGCCGCGGTGGCCGGAGGTACCGAAGGCCACCCGCTGGGCGGGCTCGGCCGGATCGGGGTGGAGGGCGTAATAGGCCGTCACCAGCCGTGCCACGTCGACCAGGTCTGCGGACTGCGCCGGGTGACCGGCCCGTTCGTGCACCATCGGGTCTCCTCGTACGTCTTCGTCGTCGGCCGGACCGCGGGGAGACGGGCCCGGCGCACCGGGGAAACGATCACCCCGGTCCGTACCCGATTCTGCTCTCCCCACCGCCCCGGTGCGCGACCGGTTCGCGCCTTCCTCGTGTCGCCACCCGGCCGGGGCGGCGCCGCGCCCCTGGTCCGGAGGGGACCAGGGGCGCGGAAAGCGTACGGGCGGTGGCTCAACGGCCCTGGAGGGACCTCACGTTGTCGCCGAAGGTCCAGCCCCTGGAGCCGTCCCAGTTCAGGGACCAGGTCATCAGCCCCTTGAGGGAGCCGTTGTAGTGGTTCCAGGCCTGCGAGACGAGTCCGGTGGACATGTGGCCACCGCCGGCGCCGGGCTGGGCGGGCAGACCCGGGACCTGCTTGTCGTAGGGCACCTTGATGGTGGTGCCCTGGATGACGAGCCCCTTGTTCAGACAGTCGGTCTGGGCGGTGAAGCCCGCGACGGTGCCGGCGGAGTAGGAGTCGCCGGAGCAGCCGTACATGCTGCCGTTGTAGTACTGCATGTTCAGCCACCACAGGCGGCCGTTGTCGGCGTACTTCTTGATGATGGGCAGGTAGGAGCCCCAGATCGAGCCGTAGACCACGCTGCCGCCGGTGACGTACGCCGTCTCGGGGGCCATGGTGAGGCCGAAGTTCGGCGGCATCGCGGCGAGGACGCCGTCGATGATGCGGATGAGGTTGGCCTGCGACGCGGACAGCTGGTTGATGTTTCCGCTGCCGACGAGGCCGGTCTCGATGTCGATGTCGATGCCGTCGAAGTTGTACTTCTTCAGAATCGGGACGACCGTCTGGACGAACCGGTCGGCCACCGCGCTGGAGCTGAGGTCGATCCCCGCCGCTGCTCCGCCGATCGACATGAGGGTGGTGAGACCGGAGGCCTTGGCCTGGCACATCTCGGCGGGTGTGGCGACCTTGACGGTGTTGTCCATGCCGTCCTCCCAGAGGACGGTGCCGTCGGAGCGGATGACGGGGAAGGCCGCGTTGATGACGTTGTAGCCGTGCTGGGTGATGCGGGAGTCGGTGATCGGGATCCAGCCGAGCGGCGGATGCACGCCGTTGGCCGCCCCGTCCCAGTTCTCCCAGTACCCCTGGAGCACCTTGCCCGTGGGCTTCGACTTGACCGCGCAGGTCTCGGCGGCCGCGGTGTTCCTCTCCGCGGCCTTCGACGGCGCGACTCCGACCAGCATCGGTACGACGAGTGCCGCGGCCAGGCCGAGGCCCAGCAGTCGTGATGTACGCCCCATGATCCGTATGTCCTTCCTGCCCGGGTCCGCCGCCGACGGGGCGAAAGGTTCGCCCCGCCCCGCCCTATGTCGTGACCCTGCCAAACCGTAGAATGGTCCAGACCTTCGGTCAAGAGGTCTGGACCGGACTGCCCATCAGAAGCGGCTCCTCGCGTCCGCCCCGCCAGGCGGGACCCACCGCTGGGGCAGCCGCCGGCCATCGACGAGAACAGCGGCACGTTCCTGCCGAACCCGGTGAGGGGGACACCCGCGCAGGGGCCCCGTCACCGGACGTGGCGGGTCAGGAGTAGCGCAGGGCGATCGTGTCGCCGACCCCGATCACCTTGTTGCGGACGGCCCCGGCGAAGGCCGAGCCGTCCACGGACACCTTCCAGGTCGCCGAGCCGGCGTTGGCCTTGCCGTTGACGGAGGTGATGGTTCCGGTGCCGGAGGCGGGGACCACGGAGGTGACGCAGCCCGCCGGGGTGGACGCGCTCGTCGCGGCGGTCAGGACATCGCCAAGGGTGGTGCTCGCGCCGGTCGGGGTGAACGCGACCGAGCAGACCTTCAGTGTGCCGGTGCCGTCGTCCACGGTGAGCGCCAGCTTCGTCGCTGTGCCGGCCGTGAAGCCGCCCGCCGCCACCCACTTGGGCGCGCCCGCCGTGACCGGGGTGGGCGGCGCGGCGGTGAAGCCACCGTCCGCGACGGCGCGAAGGGCGTCGAGGGAGGAGTAGGCGGACGGGGTGGTGTCGGTGAGCTGGTACTTGAAGCCGCCGCCCGGGGTGAACTGCTGGGCGATCAGGAAGTCGACCGGGGTCCTGCCCGCCGGGGTGAGGAAGTCGCCGGTCTGCGGGTCGATGCCGCAGGCGTTGAGCCCGGAGACGGCCCAGCCGTTGGAGCTGGTGTTGATGCCGTACATCGCGTTGAACGCGCCGGAGGTGTTCACCAGCTTGCTCTTGAGGAACGCCTTGGCCTGGAGGATGTCGGGATCGGTGTTCGCAACGCCGGAGACGCAGAGCGCGGCCATCGAGGCGCCGGTCATGTCGACATCGCCCGGCTTGTTCAGCTCGGTCGCACTGCCCTCGGCCTTGGCGTAGGTCCAGCCGCCGTCGTTGTGCTGGTTGGCCCGGAGGCGGGTGACGACCTTGTCGACGAGCGCCTGCGGAATCCGCTGGAGGCCCGTCTGGGTTCTGGCGCCGCCCAGGGCGAGGGCGGCGAAGACCGTGCCGTTGTAGTTGGCGGACGGACCGAAGTAGCCGGCTTCCGCGTTCTGCCAGTAGCCGTAGATGTCGGCGATCAGATTACGTGAGGCGGAGACCCGGGCGGGGTCGATCCCGGCGGCGTACGCGTTGAGCGTGCCGCGCTGATAGTCGGTGACGACGGGGGTGGCGGAGGGCCAGCCCGGGGTGGCAAGGAGGTTGCGGTAGACGGTGCGGGCGTTCTTGGTGGCGTCACCGCCCGGCGTCACGTCCACGGCGGCCGTACCGGCTGCGGCGAGCGCGCTGAACGCCCACTCGTTGGAGAGGCCGGAGCCCGCGTACGAACCGTCCGCCGCCTGGAGGGACTTGACGTACGTCACACCGTTGGTCTTCGAGGTGGCGATCTGGGCGGGCGTGGAGGTCGCGGCGGCGGGAAGCACCGTGAGGGCGAACGCCCCGAGGGCGGCGGGCGCCACGAGGGCGAGGCGGCGGAACGTACGGGAGTCGGCGCCGGTGGGGGACGTACGGAAGGTGCCTGCGGTACGGGAGGTACCGGACATGCGGAACGTGACAGAACGGGGCATGTGCCTGCTCCTGGGATGAGGGACGCGCGGCACCACAGGGCCTCCCGGGCCGCGAGGGTCGGGGCAGGCTGGGGTGGCCGACGCCCGGACGCGTGGGTACGGCTTCTCCTGGGACAACCGCCGTCTGGGCATTCGGGCTCGGGAACGGCCCCCTGCCGTCCCACACCGCTGCGCGTCAGCCCCGGATTCGCACCGGGTTCCCCCCTACGGCAGGCCAGGACGCTACCCGAGGCGGCACGGCCGCGCCAGGGACGGTCCGGGCCCGAGCCGGGGCGATCGCGAAGGAGACGCAGGACACCTTGACGGTCTCTTCGAGAGCGTGTTCCAATCCGCCTGATACGCACTCAGCCCCAGGGGAAGCCGGTCGGAATCCGGCGCTGACCCGCAACCGTAGGCCCGCCACCGCGGGCGAGCCGGAATGCCTGGGGCCAGGAATTTCAGCGAGAAACGCCGTCGCGGACTACGGCGTGGTTCGAACAGCTCCCTGCGGGCGGCCCTTCGTGGCCGTGCCCCGACGGTGAGCCGTCCGCCACGCACGGCCCGCCCGGACAAGTCGAGGGGCCGTGGTGGGGACCGCACAGCAACAGCACCGGCACGTGGGGAAGAAGAGACTTCTGTCGCTGATCTCGGCGGCCGCGATGACCTTCGCCGCGAGCGTGGCGTTCGTCACCGGTGCGGGCCCGGCGGTCGCCGACCCCGTCGAGGAGTGCACGGCCACGAAGGGCGCGATCGTCGCGGTGGACTTCGGACCGTTCGGCGGTGGCGTGGTGCGCGGCTGCGACGCCACCCCGACCACCGGCTACGAACTCCTCCGCGACGGCGGGTTCACCACCGAGGGCACCCAGCACGACGGCGACGGCTTCATCTGCCGGATCGGCACCGGTTCCTTCAACTCCGGTACCCAGTATCCGACTCCGGCCACCGAGGACTGCGTGCACACCCCGCAGGCGACCGCCTACTGGTCGTACTGGATCGCCCCGCCCGGCCAGGAGACCTGGTCCTACAGTCCGCTGGGCGCGATGAGCCGCAAGCCCAACGCCGGCGACGTGGACGCCTGGGTGTTCGGCGGCACCGACATCGGTGGCTCCACCGGCCGCCCCACCTTCACCCCCGCCGAGGTCCGCGCGGGCGGCGGGCCGACGCCCGGCCCGACCGACGGCCCGACCGACGGCCCGGGCGTCCCCGGGGAGATCGACGTGCCGGCCGCCGCCCGCTGGGTGAACGGGCAACTGCGCGACGGCTCCCACGTGGTGGACGAAGGGGCCGAGGCGCCCAACGACTTCCTCACGACCGAGGCCGCGTACGCTCTCGCGGCGGCGAACGGCAAGGGCCCGGCCCTGGACAAGGTGACGGCCCATCTCGCCACCCGCACCGGCGCGTACGCCTACCCGAACGGCACGAACGCGGCACCCGACGCCCCGGCGGCCGCCCGGCTGGCGCTCGCCGCGGAGATCACCGGGGGCGACCCGCGTGACTTCGGCGGGCACGACCTGCTCGGCGACCTCACGAAGCACATCTGTCCGGCGGGCCCCGATTCGGGCGGCCCCACCCCCGGCTGCACGGCCGAGGGCGACTTCAACGGCGCGACCTACACGGACGGGCAGGCGCTGGCCGTGCTGGCGCTGCTGCGCGGCGGAGTGAAGCCGCCGGCCGGGACCGTGGCCCGGCTGACCCAGCTGGTCTGCCAGGACGGATCGGTGACCAGCGTCCTGATCCGCCCCGGTGAGAACTGCGACGGCGATCCGATGACCACCGGCCTGGTCGCGCTGGTGCTGAAGGAGGCGGGCGGACACGACACCCTCGTCGCCAAGGCGCGTACGTACCTCAAGAAGGCGCGGCTGAAGTCGGGCGCGTACCCGCCCTACAACGGGGCGACCACCGGGTCCGTCGCCGCCACCGCGTACGCGGCGCAGGCGTTGCGCGCACTCGGTGACCGAAGCGCGGCGGACGCGGCGGTCGCCTGGCTGTCGCGGGAGCAACTGGACGACGGGGGCTTCGGGTTCGACGAGAACGCCACCGACCCCGCGCTGTACGCGACGGGCCCGGCCGTGCTGGCGGGTGCGGGCGTCGACCTGGTCACGCTGGTCGCCAAGGACCCTGGGCCCACGGTCCCGCCGACCACTCCCCCGGCGACCGGCGGCCCCACCTCCCGGCCCACGACCCGCCCGCCGGGGGTGGGCCCGGACCTGAGGAAGGGCGTCGCCTTCCTGACACGCCCCGCCAACCTTGTGCAGGGCCGCTACTACGACGACGGCGCCAAGAAGGGGCGAGCCGAGTTCGGCATGACCATCGACGGGGCGTTCGCCCTGGCCGCGACCGGGCACGACCGCGACGCGCTGCGTACGATCGTGGACTTCCTCTCCGGCGGCGGCAAGGACGGCACGGGCCGGACGCTGGAGGACTGGTCCGGGATCGGCGGCAAGCACGCGCAGGGCGGCAGGATCGGCAAGGCGGCGCTGCTCGCGCAGGCCGTCGAGCGCGACCCGCGCGACTTCGGCGGCCGGGACCTGATCGGCGCGGTGACCGACGCCGTGTGCGCCGAGCCGAGCACCGCCCCGGACCGCAGCTGCCCTGCCAAGGGCGCCTACACCTACTCCCCGTCCGTCTTCGCCCAGTCCCTCGGAATCATCGCGCAGGTACGCGCGGGCGAGGAGGAGGCGGCCAAGGCCCCGATCGCGTATCTGGCGAGCCTCCAGCACGCTTCCTCGGGGGCCTGGCCGAGCCTGATCCCCGCCACGGGCGACTCCGACGTGGACTCGACCGCCATGGCCGCGATGACCCTGGACCTGGTCCCGGGCGACGCGCACGCGCGCGCCGTGGACAAGTCGCTGGCCTGGCTGGCCTCGAGGCAGTTGCCGGACGGCGGCTTCCCCGGCGCGTCCGGCAACTCGGTCAACTCGGCGGCGCTCGCCGTGCAGGGCCTGTCCCTGGACGCGGAGAGGTACGACGGGCAGATCACGAAGGCGCTGAAGTTCCTCGCCTCGCAGCAGAACAAGGACGGCGGGTTCAATGTCGCGAGGGACGGTCAGCGGGGCTCCGACATCCGCGCCTCCGCCCAGGCCGTCGGCGGGGCCACCGGCATCTCCTTCGGCACCCTGACCCGCAGCCTGGAGGGCACCACCCCGAACCCGGTGCCCTCCTCCACCACCCCGGCGATCGTCACCCCCGTGGACAGCACGGGCGGCGGCATCGTGAACGCCGAAAGCCCCGGCGGCGGGGGCGGCCTCGCCTCGACCGGTGTGCCGGCGCTCGGCCTCTCGGCCGCCGCCGTGATGCTGGTCCTGCTGGGCCGGCGCATGGTCGTGGCCGCCCGCCACCGGCGTACGGCGGCGGGTGGTGAGCGGTGAGCCCGCGCCTCCTTCGCCCCCTCGCCCGGGCACTGGGCGTCCTCGGCCTGACCGGCGCGGCGCTGCTGGCCCCCGCCGGTCAGGCGGCTGCGGCCCCGCAGCCGATCGGCCGGTGCACCACCTCGTCGGGCGTGGTGCTGGCCGTCGACTTCAGCCACTGGGGCGGTCCCGTCTACCGCTCCTGCGGTACGACGCCGACCACCGGCTACGAGCTGCTCAACCAGGGCGGCTGGCGGACCACCGGCACCGGCCACGACGGTCCGGCGTTCATCTGCCGGATCGGCTACAGCGGACACCGGGGCGGCAAGCAGTACCCGGCGTCGCAGCAGGAGGACTGCGTCCTCACCCCGCCCGCCTCGGCCTACTGGTCGTACTGGCACGCCGATCCCGGCGAGAACACCTGGGAGTACAGCCAGCTCGGCGCGATGAGCTACCGGCCCCGGCCGGGCAGCGTGGACCTGTGGATCTTCGGCGGGACCGACATCGGCGGCACGAAGGGCCGTCCCAGCGTCACCCCGGACCAGTTGCGCGCCCACAACGCGCGTCCCGTCGGCGGCGATCCGGCACCGCCGCGGAAAACGAAGCCCGGTCCGGTACGGACCACTCAGCGGCCGACGGACGGCGACCAGGCCCCGCCCCGGCCGGCCGCCCCACCGGAGACCTCAAAGTCCGCGTCGCCCTCCGGCTCCGCGAGTGCGTCCCCGACCGCCTCCCCGACCGATTCCCCCAGCCCGTCCGGTTCCGCGGCGACGGGTGCGGCGGTGGCCGCGCCGGAGAAGTCGGCGAAGGTGGTGGACGCCGCCCCGGCGGCCGACGCGGAGCACGACTCCGGGTCCCTCGTGCCGGTGGCGGCGACGGCCGCTCTCGTGGTGGTCATCGGCGGCGCGGCCGTGTTCGCCGCGAAGCGCCGCCGCCGTGCGGAGTAGTCCCCGCGTGACGCGTACGGTACGACAGCCGGGCGCACCGGAGTCCGCCTCCGGGCCGGACACCGGCGGCCGCCGGCTGCCGCGCACCCTGCACCCGGTCGCCTGGTGGATCTGGGCGCTCGCGCTGGCCACAGCCGTCAGCCGGACCAACAATCCGCTGCTGCTCCTCCTGGTCCTCGCGGTGCTCGGCTACGTCATCACCAAACGCCGCACCGAGGCCCCGTGGGCGCGAGGCTTCGGGTACTACCTCTGCCTGGCGCTGACGGTCGTCGCGATCCGCGTGGTCTTCCGGGCGGTGTTCGCCACCGGCATCACCCCGAACGACCACTACCTCTTCTCGCTCCCGCACATCCCGACGCCCGACTGGTACGCGGGCATCCAACTCGGCGGCCCGGTCTCGCTGGAGGCGCTGCTGTCGGCCGCGACGGAGGGCCTTCGCCTCGCCTGCATGCTGTGCTGCATCGGCGCGGCGAACACACTCGCCAACCCGAAGCGGGCGCTGCGGGTACTGCCGGGCGCGCTGTACGAACTGGGCGTCGCCGTCACCGTGTCGATCAGTGTCGCCCCCCAACTGGTGCAGAGCGTCCAGCGGGTGACCCGCGCCCGCCGTCTGCGGGCCGGTCGCAACAAGGGGTTGAGGGCCCTGCGAGGGACCGTGGTCCCGGTGCTGGAGGATGCCTTGGAGCGTTCGTTGCGGCTGGCGGCCGCGATGGACTCGCGCGGCTACGGCCGGGCCGGGTCGGCGACGCGCGGCTCGCGCCGGCTGACCGGGGCGCTGATGCTGTTGGGCATGTGCGGCCTGTGCGCCGGGGCGTACGGCCTCCTTGACCCGTCCGCGCCCACGCTGCTGGGACTGCCCGCGCTGGCGGCCGGTTCGGTGCTCTGCCTGGCCGGGCTGTGGCTGGGTGGGCGGCGGGTGACGCGCACGACGTACCGGCCGGACCCGTGGCGGTTCGCGGAGTGGGCGGTGGCCTCCTGCGGAGTGCTCTCCGCCGTACTGCTGTTCGTCAACGTCGGCTACGACCCGGCCGAGCTGAACCCGTCCATCTACCCGCTGAGCTGGCCGACACTGCCACTCGTCCCGGCCGCCGCGATCCTGCTCGCGGGCGCGGCCGGATTCCTGGCCCCGCCGCCGGGCCCACCCACCCCGCACGTCCCCGTGCGGCGCACCGAGGAAGCCGCATGATCACCTTCGACCAGGTGTCCGTCGTGTACGACGGCGCCGACCGGCCGGTCCTGCGGAACGTGGACCTGAGCGTCGACGAGGGCGAACTCTGCCTCGTGGTGGGCCATACGGGGGTCGGGAAGTCGACGCTGCTGGGCGCGGTCAACGGGCTCGTCCCGCACTTCACCGGCGGCACGCTGTACGGCACGGTCACCGTCGACGGCCGTGACACCGCCGACCATCCACCGCGTGAACTCGCCGATGTCGTGGGCGTGGTGGGCCAGGATCCGCTGGACGGTTTCGTCACGGACACGGTCGAGGAGGAACTCGCCTACGCGATGGAACAGTTGGCCATCGCCCCGGCCGTCATGCGCAAACGGGTGGAGGAGACGCTCGATCTGCTGGGGCTGGCGGATCTGCGCCACCGGGCACTGCACGAGCTGTCCGGGGGGCAGCAGCAGCGCGTCGCGATCGGTTCCGTGCTCACCGCCCACCCGCGCGTCCTGGTGCTGGACGAACCGACGTCCGCCCTCGACCCGACGGCGGCCGAGGAGGTGCTGGCCGCGGTGACCCGGCTGGTCCACGACCTGGGGGTGACGGTGCTGCTTGCCGAGCACCGCCTGGAGCGGGTGGTGCAGTACGCCGACCGCGTCATCCATCTGCCGGGGGACGGCCGGGTGGTGTCGGGGCCGCCGGCGGAGATCTTCGCGGCGTCGTCGATCGCCCCGCCCGTCGTCGAGCTGGGCCGGGCGGCGGGCTGGTCGCCCCTGCCCCTGTCCGTACGCGACGCCCGCCGGGCGGCCCGCCCGCTGCGTACCGATCTGGCGGGCGCCACACCCCCGCCGGTGCGCCCGGTCCCGGACGCACCGGGCGCCGGCCTGCTCACGGCCCGGGGCATCACGGTCGCCTACCGGGGCGTCCCGGCGGTGCGGGAGGTGGACCTCGGACTGCGGGCTGGGGAGGTCACGGCGCTGATGGGCCGCAACGGCTCGGGGAAGTCGTCGCTGCTGTGGGCGCTCCAGGGATCTGGTCCCCGCAGGTCCGGGACGGTGCGGGTGGCTCGGGGCGGGTCCGGCACATCGGCTCTCGCGGAGGGCTGCGACCCGAAGAAGCTGTCCGCCGCCGAGGCCCGGGAGCTGGTCGGGCTGGTCCCGCAGACCCCGACCGACCTGCTCTATCTGGAGAGCGTCGAACAGGAACTCGACCAGGCCGACGCCGAGTCCGGGGCCGGCCGGCCCCGGACGGGAGCGGGGGCCGACCGGCCGTCCGCCCGGGACATCCTGGACCGGCTGGCCCCGGGCATCGAGGACACAACGCATCCGCGTGACCTCTCCGAGGGTCAGAAGCTGGCACTGGTCCTCGCGATCCAGCTGACGGCCGCGCCCCGGGTACTCCTGCTGGACGAGCCGACGCGCGGCCTCGACTACCGGGCCAAGACCCAGCTGATCGCCATGGTCGACGAACTGGCGTACGAGGGAAGGGCGGTGGTGGTCTCCACCCATGACGTCGAGTTCGCGGCACGGGCCGCTGACCGGGTGGTGGTGCTGGCCGAGGGCGACATCGTCGCGGACGGGCCCACCGCCGAAGTGATCGTCGCATCCCCCGTCTTCGCCCCGCAGGTGGCAAAGGTCATGTCGCCGCTCCCGTACCTGACGGTGGACCAGGTGACGGCGGTGCTCGCGCGCGAGGAGGCGGGCGCGTGAAGGAGTTCGCCGACCTCACCGATCGCTCCGCCGGGGCCATCCGTATCGCGCCACGCGCCGGAATCGTGATGGCGATGGCCGCGTTCCTCGGCCTGGTCGCGTTCTTCTGGCCCTTCGTCATCGCCCCGGGCCGGCTCGGCGCGAACTACGCGCCACCGCTGATCTTCGGAGTGCTGCTGATCCTCGTCCTCTGTGTCGTGATCTCCGAGATCGCCGAGGGCGGCATCAACTCCAAAGCTCTGGCGATGCTCGGAGTGCTCTCCGCCGTGAACGCGGCGCTGCGCCCGCTCGGTGCGGGAACGGCGGGCATCGAGACGGTCTTCTTCGTCCTCGTCCTGGCGGGCCGCGTGTACGGTCCGGGCTTCGGCTTCACCCTGGGCTGCACCTCTCTGTTCGCATCCGCGCTGATCACCGGCGGGGTGGGCCCGTGGATGCCGTACCAGATGTTCGGCTGCGCTTTCGTCGGCATGCTCGCGGGCCTGCTGCCCCGGGCCACGGGACGCCTCGAAGTCATGATGCTCGCCGTCTACGGATCGCTTTCCGGCTACCTCTTCGGCTTTCTGCTGAACCTGTCCTTCTGGCCGTTCTCCGTGGACCCGAACAGCTCCATCGCCTATCTTCCCGGTCTCCCCTTCACCGAACAGTGGCAGCGCTACCTGGCGTTCGACATCGCCACTTCCCTCGGCTGGGACACCGGACGCGCGGTCACGAACTTCGTCTGCGTCACCCTGGCGGGCCCCGCCGTGCTCACCACCTTCCGACGGGCGGCCCGAAAGGCCCGCTTCCGGGCTCCGGTCCGCTTCGCCCCCCGAAGGCCGGGCGGCGGGGCTCCGGCGGGGATAGGCGGAGACGCGTATGCTCCGCGCCGTCGTTCGGGGGCCGTTCGGGGCCGTTCGGGGCTGTTTCCGCTCGGGGCCGGCGGTCGCGCAACCACGCGCGCACCGGATGCGTGATGATGGATGAGGGGCTGCGACACGACGGCGTTGCGCCGACGCCACAGGTCGGCGCCCCGGAAGGGCGGTCTCCATGTCCGCAGCCGGAAGCAGGACCTCGGCCGCAGTGCTGTTCACCGTGCTCGTGCTGGCCGTCACGGCCGCGTGCACGGGCGGGGACGGTTCCTCGCCCTCGCCCCGCAGCAGCTCTCCCTCCAGCGCGGGCCGGGCCGCCGTACTCGCCGTGAAGATCGACAATGTGGCGCCCGCACGCCCCCACACCGGTCTGGAGCAGGCCGATATCGTCTACGTCGAGCAGGTGGAGGCGGGCCTGAGCCGGATCCTCGCCGTGTACTCCTCCGCTCTGCCGCCGGTCATCGGCCCGGTGCGCAGCGCGCGGGAGACCGATCTTGAGCTGCTGCGGCAGTTCGACCGGCCGGCGCTGGCCTTCTCCGGGGTCCAGAACAGGCTGCTGCCGTTCATCGACCGCGCACCGCTGGACCCCGTGCCGCCCTCGAAGGCTCCGGGGGCGTACTTCCGGGAACCGGACCGGCCCGCGCCGCACAATCTCTATCTGCGGCCGGCCCGGATCCCGTTCGTGGCCTCCGGTGTGAACGCCGTCGGGGAACTGGGGCTGAAGGCCGGCGCGCCGCCTCCCGGCGGGGAGCCGGAGGACAGCCGCACGGTTCGCTATCCGTCCGCGTCCGTGATGTTCACCTGGTCCGCCGAACGCGAGCGGTGGCTCGTCTCCCTGGACGGCTCCCCCGCCCGCACCACCGAGGGCGGGCGGCTCGGGGCCGGTACGGTCGTCGTCCAGGACGTGACCGTACGGCCCTCGGACTTCCGCGACCGGTCCGGGACCACCAGCCCGTTCACCGAGACCGTGGGGGCGGGAAGCGCGATCGTCCTGCGGGACGGCCGGGCGCATGAGGCCCGATGGGCGCGGGGCACGGCCGACGCGGACACGGTGTACACCACCCCCGACGGGCAACGCGTCGGTCTCGCCGAAGGACCGCTGTGGATCCTGTACGCGCCGCGCGGAAGCACCTGAGCGAGGGCTCGCCGAAGTGCTGGAAGGACGTCCGGGCGGCGGGTCGGGGCCCGGAGCACCCAGGGTCCGCGGGTGCGCTCCAGCTCCTCCTTGTCGAGCGTGCCGACCGCCCTGGCGCTTCCAGGAGAGGAAACATCAGGCGGCCCGGCCGGCCCGGTACGGCTTCCTTGTGCGCTGCTCGTCGTCGCCCGGCTACCGGGTGCGGGACAGCAGCGCCCCACCCGCGTACCGCGCCGACTCTCCCAACTCCTCCTCAATCCTGATCAGTTGGTTGTACTTGGCCGTGCGGTCGGAGCGGGAGAGCGAGCCGGTCTTGATCTGGCCGCAGCCCGTCGCGACCGCCAGGTCCGCGATCGTGGTGTCCTCCGTCTCGCCGGAGCGGTGGGACATCACGACACTCCAGCCCGCACGACGGGCGGTGGCGACCGTGGCGAGCGCTTCGGTCAGGGTGCCGATCTGGTTGACCTTCACCAGGACCGAGTTACCGACGCCGGTACGGATCCCCTCGCGCACCTGCGCCTCGTCGGTGCAGAACACATCGTCGCCGGTGAGCTGGCAGCGGTGGCCGACGCGGGTGGTCAGCTCGCGCCAGCCGTCCATGTCGTCCTCGGCCATCGGGTCCTCGATGGAGACGACCGGGTAGGCGTCGACCAGCTTGACCAGGTAGTCGACCTGCTCGGAGGGGGTGCGGCGTACGCCTTCGCCCGCGTAGACGTACGCGCCGTCACGGAAGAACTCCGACGAGGCCGGATCCATGACCAGGCCGATGTCCTCGCCGGGACGGTACCCGGCGCGCTCGACGGCGCTCATGACGAAGTCGAGCGCCTCCTCCGCCGTGCGCAGCGCGGGCGCGAAGCCGCCCTCGTCGCCGACGCCGGTGGCGTGTCCGGCGGCGAGCAGGTCACGTCGCAGGGTGTGGAAGATCTCGGAACCCATACGGACGGCTTCCGCGAAGGTCTTCGCACCCACCGGCGCGATCATGAACTCCTGGAAGTCCAGCGGATTGTCGGCGTGTGCTCCGCCGTTGACGATGTTCATCATCGGCAGCGGGAGAAGGCGGGCGTCGGCGCCGCCGAGATAGCGGTAGAGCGGTTGACGGTGGGCCGCCGCGGCGGCCTTCGCGGCGGCGAGGGAGACCCCGAGGATCGCGTTCGCGCCCAGCCGCGACTTGTCGGGTGTGCCGTCGAGCGCGACGAGCGCGGCGTCCAGGCCCGCCTGGTCGTCGGCGTCGCGGCCCACGACCCCGGCCGCGAGTTCCCCGTTCACGTGGGCCACCGCACGGTCGACGCCCTTGCCGTGCCACTGGCCGGCGTCCCCGTCGCGCAGTTCCACGGCCTCCCGGGCGCCGGTGGAGGCGCCGGAGGGGACCGCCGCGCGGCCGAGGGAGCCGTCGGCGAGGCGGACGTCGGCCTCGACGGTGGGGTTGCCCCTGCTGTCGATGATCCGGCGAGCGGTGACGGACTGGATGACGGTGGGCTCAACTGCCTTGGGGGCCATGCGAGGTCCTTCCCTAGTCACACGCCGCGGCACTCTTGCGACAACGCCGGCGCGAGCCGCGACGGCGCAACTCTACAGCAAGACTGTTCAGAGTTGCTGTGCAGCTCGTCTGTTTAGCTTCGCTGTTCAGCTGTGCTGCCCAGTTGCGGTGTCCCCTCTCGCTGCGCGGGCCACCTGCGGAACCCGCCGGCGACCGCGGGTTAAAGTGCCCTATGCCCACCCCGGAACCCGCCACTGTCGCCGCCGATCTGCGCATCGCCATGGGCAAACTCGCTCGGCGCGTGAAGCAGGAGGACCGGATCCCGCACGGTCAGGTCGCCGTTCTGGGCGTCCTCGACCGGGACGGGGCCATGACCACCAGCGACCTCGCGGCGGACCAGCGCGTGCGCCCCCAGTCAATGGCGCGCGCGGTCGGACTCCTCATGGACCAGGGCCTCGTCATCCGCCGGGCGCACCCGACGGACGGGCGCAAATCGCTCGTCGACCTCTCCGACGTGGGACGGGCGGCACTGGAGGCGGAGCGCGACCGCCGTGCCGACTGGCTCGCCCGGTCCATCGACCTCGAACTCGACGAGGACGAGCAGGAGACGCTCGCGCGCGGCGCCGCCCTGATGGAGCGGCTCGCCGCGCACTGAAACCCGGACTCACGGCGTACGTGGAACCCGGACTCACCGCCCGGCCGGAGGGGTCGGGCCGCCGTAAAGCGTGTTGTCGCCAGGCATGCGGGTCTGTCAGGGTCGCCCGGTGAACGCTTCGCGATGTGACCTTCTGCGCCGCCAGTTCGATCTGACCTGGTCGTTGTTCGAGTACCACCTGGAACGGCTCGACACCGAGGACTTCCTCTGGCAGCCGGCGCTGTTGTGCTGGACGGTGCACCTGCGGGCCGACGGCCGGTGGACGCCGGACTGGGCGGAGACGGAGCCCGATCCCGTTCCGGTGCCGACCATCGGCTGGCTCAGCTGGCACATCGGTTGGTGGTGGAGTACGGCGGTCGAGCACGCTTCGGGCCGCGAGCCCCGGGACCGGGAGGACGTCGCGTGGCCGGGCGACGCCGAGGGCGCCATCGGCTGGCTGCGTGGGCTCCGGGAGCAGTGGCTGGGGGTGCTGGACGGCTTGGACGACGCGGCTCTCGACGCACCCGCCCGGTACCCCTGGGAGCAGGGTCCGGATCACACCGTCGCGCACATGGCCGCGTGGGTGAACGCCGAGCTGATGAAGAACGTGGCGGAGATCGGGCAGCTCCGGATGGTGCGCGCGGCGTCCACGGGCTGACCGGGGCCGGCGCGCGATGTCCATCGACGGATTCCGCCGAACCGGACCCATGTGGGGCGGGGGTCGGTCCTGTTCGCCTCGGTGTGCTCCCGTTGCGCCGCTGGGACGGTACGGACTGCCGGTACGCCGAAGCGCGGGGCCCGCCCGGCAGGTCACCGGGCGGGCCGGCCGCCGAACTCGACGGTACGTCAGCGGTGCGGGCGGGCCCTCAGCGAGCGGTGCCGCCGGTCCCCTCGGCCACCGGCCGGGACTCGTCGGAGGTGGACTTGACCCGGCGGTCGAGCAGGGAGTCCAGGATCTCGCCGACCCGTATCGCGGTGTTGGAGAGCAGCGATGTGGTGATGCCGTGTGTGTGCTCCGTACCGCCCTGGAGGTAGATGCCGCAGCGCAGGCCGGAGTCGGTCGCGATCCGGTAGTCACGTTCGACCCGTACGCGGCCTGCGTCGTCACGCAGGCAACGCTCGCCGACGTCGCCGAGGAGGCCGAGCGGATCGGCCGGGCTGTATCCGGTGGCGAACACCACGACGTCGGCGTCCAGTTCCGACTCCTCGTCGGTCACCAGGGATTTCACGGTCGCCCGGACCCCGTCGGAACCCTCCTCCACCGCGGTGACCCGGGACACGTTGAGGAAGCGCAGCCGTTCGGTGCCGAGGACCTTCTCCCGGTACATCTGGCGGTAGAGGTCGTCGATCAGGTCGATGTCCACCACGGAGTAGTTGGTGTTGCCGTGGTAGGCCATCAACCGGTTCTTGACCTCCTCGGGAGCGGCGAAGTAGTCGTCGACCGCTTCCGGATCGAAGATCCGGTTGGCGAAGCTGCTGTCGTCGGCGGGGCTGTAGCCGTAACGGGAGAAGACCGCGCAGACCTCGGCGTCCGGGAAACGGCGGTGCAGATAGGCGACGTTCTCGGCGGCACTCTGGCCGGCCCCGACGACGACGAACCTCGACGGCGAGGCGCTCTCCAGGCCGTCGACCTTCCGCAGGAGGTCCGAGTTGTGCCAGACGCGTTCACCGCGTTCCACACCCTCCGGCATATGGGGGCGCAGGCCGGTTCCGACAACGAGGTTGCGGGCCCGGTGGACAGCCAGCCCCTCTCCGGACCGGACGGTCACGTCAAGGTGCTCCACCGTCCCGTCGTGCACGAACGGTGTGACGGCGACGACTTCGTGGCCGTAGGAGACCAGGTCGTCGACCTTGGCCGCGGCCCACTCGAAGTAGTCGTGGAACTCCACCCGCAGCGGGAAGAGGTTCTTGTGGTTGATGAAGTCGATCAGCCGCCCCTTGCTCTGCAGGTAGCAGAGAAAGCTGAACTCGCTGGCCGGGTTCCGGAGCGTCACCAGATCCTTGAGGAAGGACACCTGCATGGTCGCGTCGTCGATGAGCATGCCGCGGTGCCAGCCGAAGCTCGACTGCTGCTCGAAGAAGTGGGCGGTGACCGAATCCTGCCTGTCGACTTTGCAGTTGTGCTCGCTGAGCGCGATCGCCATGGCCACATTCGACGGGCCGAAGCCGATGCCGATGAGGTCGTGGACCAGTGGTGTGTCGCCAGGAAGAACCTGTGACATGTCACTCCCATTCGTCTGGGAAAGCCGCCTGTCAGGCGTGGGGGTTGATGGCGAAAAGTGGGCAGGCCGACGGAGCTGCCCACTTGAACTTAGGTGAGCCTAAGCTGACCAACCCGCCTTGTCGATAGGGGAAATGGGAGCGACGCGTCACTGACATCCCGTCATCCACGCGTGAGACAGGGCGGTGTTGCCGCCCCAGGTAAGGCTTGCTTTACTTGCCCGGCCCATTCCTGCCCCTAGGAGGAACCATGCGAGTCGTCATGTTCGGTTACCAGACCTGGGGGCACCGCACCCTGCGGGCCCTCCTCGATTCCGAGCACACCGTGGTTCTGGTCGTGACGCACCCCAGGAGCGAGCACGCCTACGAGAAGATCTGGAGCGATTCCGTGGCCGATCTCGCCCAGGAGCACGGGGTGCCCGTGCTGATCCGCGAACGGCCGGACGACGAGGAGCTGTTCGAGCGTCTGAAGGAGGCGGAGGCGGACATCATCGTGGCCAACAACTGGAGAACCTGGATACCGCCACGCATCTTCGGCCTCCCCCGCCACGGCACGCTGAACGTCCACGACTCGCTGCTGCCGAAGTACGCCGGCTTCTCGCCGCTGATCTGGGCGCTGATCAACGGCGAGCGCGAAGTGGGCGTCACCGCACACCTGATGGACGACGAACTCGACGCCGGCGACATCGTCCGCCAGGAGGCGATCACGGTCGGCCCGACGGACACGGCCACCGACCTGTTCCACCGGACCGTCGACCTCATCGCCCCGGTCACCATCGGCGCGCTCGACCTCATCGCCTCCGGACGGACCGGGTTCACCCCGCAGGACCGGTCGAAGGCGACCTTCTTCCACAAGCGGGCCGCCGAGGACATCCGCATCGACTGGAACTGGCCCGCCGAGGATCTCGAACGCCTGATCCGCGCCCAGTCCGCCCCGTACCCGAGCGCCTTCACCTTCCACCGGGGCAAGCGGCTTGAGGTCCTCTCCGCCGTCGTGTCCCAGAACCGCTACGGTGGCACGCCCGGCCGGGTGTTCTACCGGGAGGGCGAGGGCGTGGTGATCGTCGCCGGGTCCGACGCCCGCACCGGCCGCAACCACGGCCTCGCGATCACGCGCGTACGGACCGAGGACGGCCGTGAGCTGCCCGCGACCGAGCACTTCACCTCGATGGGCGGCTATCTCACCGGCCGCCCCTGATCCACGGGTTCCGGTCCGCTGCCCGGCTCCCGCTCGGCCCGGACCGACGGATGGCCCTGGAGGTCGTCGCGTAGGGACATGTCCTTACGGACTCGTGACGTGTGCGCGCCGCGCCCGTCCCGAGGGTTCACCGGGCCCTAGCGTGGCGGTCATGCGCGTACTGGTCACCGGCGGTGCCGGGTTCATCGGGTCACATGTCGTCGCCGCTCTCGCCGCGGCCGGGCACGAGAGCGTGGTGCTGGACGCCCTGCTGCCCTCGGCCCACCCCGGCGGCACGCCCCCGGAGCTGCCGGGCGACCGGGTGGTCGTCGGGGACGTCCGGGACCGGCGGGCGGTGGCGGACGCGCTGGCCGGGGTGGACGCCGTGTGCCACCAGGCGGCCATGGTCGGCCTCGGCAAGGATTTCGAGGACGCCCCCCTGTACGTGGGGTGCAACGACCTCGGTACGGCGGTACTGCTGGCGGAGATGGCGGCGGCCGGGGTCCGGGACCTGGTGCTGGCCGGGTCGATGGTGGTCTACGGCGAAGGTCGCTACGACTGCCCCCGGCACGGCACGGTCCGCCCCGGACCGCGCGCCGAGACCGATCTGCGGGCGGGGAACTTCGAGCCGCGCTGCCCGGACTGCGGAGCGGAACTGACGCCCGGCCTGGTCGCCGAGGACGCGCCCGCGGACCCTCGCAACGTGTACGCGTCGACCAAGCTGGCCCAGGAGCACCTGGCCGCCGCGTGGGCACGGGCGACGGGCGGCCGGGCCGTTTCGCTGCGCTACCACAACGTGTACGGGCCGGGGATGCCTCGCGACACCCCGTACGCCGGTGTCGCCTCGTTCTTCCGCTCGGCCCTGGCGCGCGGCGAGGCCCCCCGGGTCTACGAGGACGGGGGCCAGCGCCGTGATTTCGTCCACGTCCATGATGTGGCGGCGGCGAACACGGTTGCCCTGGAGGCGGTGCGGCAGCGGCGGCCCGCGTCCTTCGGCGCGTACAACACCGGCAGCGGTGAGCCGCACACCATCGGGGAGATGGCCGCCGCGCTGGCCGGCGCGCACGGCGGGCCGGACCCGGTGGTGACCGGGGAGTACCGCCTCGGGGACGTCCGCCATGTCACGGCGGACTCGCGGGCGCTGCGCGAGGAGCTGGGCTGGCGGCCCCAGGTCTCCTTCGCCGGGGGGATGGAGGACTTCGCGGCGGCCCCGCTGCGCGGTTCGGGGAGCCGCCGGGAGGAGAACCCGGTCACGCTGTCGGGAGCCTGACCGGGAACGCCGTCACGCCGTCGCAAGCCTGAGCGCAAGCGCCGTCACGCCGTCGGGAGCGTGACCGAGAAGCAGCAGCCGCCCTGTACGTTGTGCACCTCGGCGCGCCCGGCGTGCGCCTCGACGATGCCGCGCACGATGGCGAGCCCGAGGCCCGCCCCGGCCGGCGGGGTGCGGGCGTGGCTGCCACGCCAGCCGGTGTCGAACACCCGGGGCAGGTCCTCCTCCGGGATGCCGCCGCAGCCGTCGGTCACCGACAGCACGACGCCGCCGTCGGAGCGGTGCGCCGCGACGGCCACGGTGCCGTCGGGCGGAGTGCGGCGGATGGCGTTGATCAGGAGGTTGCCCAGGACCCGGCTCATCTCCTTGCCGTCGACCTCCACCGGCACCTCGTCGATCCGTTCGCCGATCAGCCGCACCCCGTGCTCGCGGGCCAGCGGATCGACCCCGGCCAGCGCGTCGCCGACCAGGTCGTAGAGGGAGGTCCGGGCCGGCGTCAGGGTGAGTGAACCGGCCTGGATCCGGGAAAGTTCGAAGAGGTCGCCGACCATGCCGTTCATCCGCTCGACCTCGGTCCTTATCTGCCGCAGATAGCGCCCGGAGTCGGCGGCCATGCCGTCCTCCAGTGCCTCGGCCATCGCCCGCAGCCCGGCGAGCGGGGTGCGCAGATCGTGCGAGATCCACGCGACGAGTTCGCGCCGCGAGGCCTCCAGCGCGCGTTCGCGTTCGCGCGAGCTGTCCAGCTTGGCGCTGGTGGCGGCCAGTTCACGGGCGAGTTCGGCCAGCTCGGCCGTGGGCTGTCCGGCGGGCGCCGCGAAGGTGCCGCCGTCGCCGAACGACCTTGTGGCCAGGGTAAGTTCACGACTCTGGGCAGCCACCCAGCGGCCCAGCAGGACGGCGGTGGCCAGGGAGACCAGCGCGGCCATAGCGACGACGGTCGTGACGACGTAGAGATCATGGGACGAGAGGAACATCGCCCAGGCGACCGTCAGCGTCCCGGCGAGCATCGCCGTGACGGCGACCCCGGCGACGACACTCAGCGAGACCACCAGCGAACGGTGCCGCAGGAGGCGCAGGACGCCCGCGCCGAGGAGCCCGGCGGCTGCCGCCCCCAGAAAGGCGAAAAGCGCGATGAGCAGGACGTCTTTCACCGCGAACCGCCGCCGGTCGGCGGCACGGGGGGCATGGCGGCCGGGTCGGCCCCCGCACGGCCCGGGGCCACTCCCCCACCGCCCGGGCCCGGGGCCTCGCCGCGGTCTTTGGCCCCGGCACGGCCGGTGTCCGCCGGTCCGCCCGGGACCTCCTCGTCCAGGTCCAGCCGGTACCCCACGCCCCACACGGTGCGGATCAGCCGAGGGCGGGCCGGATCCGTCTCGACCTTGCCGCGCAGTCTGCGGATGTGAACGGTAACCGTCGAGAGGTCGCCGAAGTCCCATCCCCAGACCTCCCGCATCAGCTCCTCCCTCCCGAACGCCTTCCCGGGGTGCCGGAGGAGGAAGGCGAGCAGGTCGAACTCTCTCAGCGTCAGGGCCAGTCCACGCCCGTCGCGGTGGGCCTGCCGGGCCGCCGGGTCGAGGTTCAGCCCACCCCCGGACAGCGAGCCGGCCCCGCCCGCCGGCACGGCTGCCCGGGCCCGGCGCAGCACGGAGTCGACCCGCAGGACCAGTTCGCGCGGGCTGAAAGGCTTGGTGACGTAGTCGTCGGCGCCGGTCTCCAGTCCGAGGACGCGGTCCTCCTCGTCACCGCGTGCGGTGAGCATGATGACGGGGACCGGCCCGTGCTCACGCATCCGGCGGCAGACCTCGAACCCGTCCATGGCGGGGAGCATCAGGTCCAGGACGACGAGGTCGGGCCGGTGCGCCGCGAACCGTGTCAGCGCGGCGGGACCGTCGTCGGCCTGCTCGACGGTGTAACCGGCGCGGTGCAGATAGCCGACGACGACCTCGGCGACGGTCGGGTCGTCGTCCACGACGAGGACCCGGCCGCGCGCCCCCTGCGGGACGGGTGCCGGTTGCCGGGCCGGCGGGGTGTTCTCCATGGACTCCACTGTGGCACCCCCGCACCGGGACGACCGGAGCCGACTGCCCCCATCCGGCCGATGTCCATGTTTCGTAAGAACCTGATGCCCTGAATGCCGGAGTTGTCTCCGTAGGGTGATGCGGGTGACCGACTCTTCTGCCGCTCTTCCGTTTCCGCCCGCCCCGCACACCGGCCTCCCCAGGGCCGACATCGTGCTGCCCTGCCTCGACGAGGCGGCCGCGCTGCCCTGGGTGCTCGATCGCATCCCCGACGGCTGGCGCGCGATCGTGGTCGACAACGGCTCGACCGACGGTTCGGCCGAGCTCGCCCGTTCCCTCGGCGCGCACGTCGTCACGGAGGAACAGCGCGGGTTCGGCGCGGCCTGCCACGCCGGGCTGCTCGCCGCCGAGGCCGAGTTCGTCTGCTTCTGCGACTGCGACGGCTCGCTGGACCCCGCGCTGCTGGCCGGCTTCGTACGGCGGATCGCGGACGGCGAGTGCGATCTGCTGCTCGGCCGCCGCCGCCCCGAGGGCCGGGGCGCCTGGCCGCCGCACGCGCGCGCCGGCAATCTGGCGCTGGCCCGGATGCTGCGCCGCCGCACCGGTCTGCGCCTGTACGACCTCGGCCCGCTGCGGGCGGCCCGCCGGAGCGATCTGCTCGGCCTCGACCTCACCGACCGACGCAGCGGCTATCCGCTCCAGATGGTGGTCCGGGCCTCGGACGCCGGGCTGCGTGTCACCGAGAGCGACGTCCCCTACCGGCCGCGCACCGGGAAGTCGAAGGTGACCGGCACCTGGCGCGGGACCTGGCAGGCGGTGCGCGACATGCGGGGCGTCCTGCGGGAACCACCGGGGGACCGCACGGTGGACCGGGCCGCGCGCGCGGGGGCGGGGGCCGCCCGATGAACGCGCACGGACCCACGGAGCTGCTGGTCATCGCGAAGGAACCGGTGGCGGGGCGGGTCAAGACCCGGCTCTGCCCGCCCTTCTCTCCCACCGAGGCCGCCGAACTCGCCGCCGCGGCCCTCGCGGACACCCTGGAAGCCGTGCTCACCCTGCCCGCCCGGCGGCGCGTCCTGGTCCTCGACGGGCAGTCGGGCCCCTGGGTGCCCCCGGGCTTCGAGGTGGTGCCGCAGGGCGCGGGCGGTCTCGACGAACGTCTCGCCGCGGCATTCGGCGGGTGTACGGGGCCGGCCCTCCTGGTCGGCATGGACACCCCGCAGATCACGGCCGCGCTGCTCGCTCCCGCTCTCGCTCCGGGCGCCTGGGACGGCGTCGGGGCCTGGTTCGGTCCGGCCGAGGACGGCGGCTTCTGGGCCCTGGGTCTGGCGGATCCCGATCCGGCCCTGCTGCGTGGGGTGCCGATGTCCGTCCCGGAAACGGGTGCGGTGCAGCGGCGCAGGCTGGTGGGGGCGGGGCTCGCCGTGCGCGATCTGCCGGTACTGGTCGACGTGGACACCGCTGCCGACGCCCACCGGGTCGCGTCGGCCGCGCCGGGCGGCCGGTTCGCCGCGGCGCTCGGCCGGCTGACCGGGGCGGGGGTGCGATGAGTACGACCGTGCCCTCGTCCGGGCTCGCAGCACCGGCCCCGGCCGACCACGTCGAGGCCCCGGACCACCACGAAGCGGCCTTCGGTGGCACGGACACCCCCGGCGCCGCGCCGATCAGCACCGCTCCTTGGGGCGCCGACCCGTACGCCAACGCGCTGCGCACCGGCCGCGGTCCGCTGTTCCTGCGCCGCAGCGACGGCTGGCTGCTGCCGCTGGACGTGGAACGCTGGTGCTCCGACGCGGGCTCCGCCGACCTGTCCGCGCTGCACCGGTGCGAGGGGCCGGTGCTGGACATCGGCTGCGGGCCGGGCCGGCTGGTGGCGGAGCTGGCCTCGCTCGGACACCGGGCGCTGGGCATCGACGTCAGCGAGGCGGCGGTGGCCCGTACCCGCGGTCTCGGCGGGGCCGCACTGCTCCGCAGCGTGTTCGACCCGCTGCCCGGGGAGGGCCGTTGGGGCACCCTCCTGCTCCTCGACGGCAATATCGGCATCGGGGGCGACCCGGCCGCTCTGCTGGACCGGGCGGCCGATCTGCTCGGCGCCGGGGGACTGCTGATCGCCGAAACCTCCCCCGTCGACGTGGATGAACGCGTCCGGGTCCGTCTTGACGACGGCCGGGGTCAACGGACCGGCCGGGGGGACGGACCGGCCGGGAGGACCGGCCCCGTCCCCGCCTCCGCGCTCGACGCCGCCGAGCCGTTCCCCTGGGCGCGGATCGGGACGCCGGCCCTGCTGCGACACGCCCGCGCCGACGGCTGGCGTACGGCCGATCAGTGGGGCGCGGAGGGGCGAACCTTCGTCTCGCTGCGCCGGCCCGTACGGGAGCGGAGCGCCCGGACCAGCAGCCAGAGCGCGGAGAGGGCGAACAGCGCGCCGGTGATCAGCAGCCAGTTGCCGAAGTAGACGTCCGGGGAGGTGCCGGCGGCGGCCTCGTACCGCCGTTCGGTCCGCCGGGCGATCAGCGGGAACCAGATCAACAGGAGCAGCCCGGAGAGGAACGCCGGCACCCGGACGAAGTTCACCAGGGCCGGCCGGGGGCCGAGCGCGGCGCGCAGCGCCCGGTCGGCCCCCGCGTACACCGGCAGCAGCACCAGGTCGTGCAGGACGGCCGCCCCGGCGAACCAGAGCAGCACGCCGACGGTGTCCCCGTCCAGCAGCCGTACGCCCGCGTAGCCGGCCAGGCAGAACGTGGCGGCGAGCAGCAGCAGGTGGAGCGGGCCCTCGCCGTACAGCCCGCGCGGCGAGAAGCGCGGGCGGCGGCGGGCGGCGGGCGCGGGCGGTACGGCTCGGGTGGACATCACAGCTCTCCGAACGTCAGGGTCTGGACCCACTTGGTGTTCAGCACCCCGGGCGCGGCGGGGACGATGATCCGGGCCGGGTAGCCGTGGTCGGGCGACAGCGGCGCGCCGTTCACCTCCAGTGCGAGCAGCGAGCGGCCGTCCCGGACCTGGTTGTCGCGCAGCGCGGCCTTGCGGAACGAGCCGGCGCGCTGGAGGGACTCGACGAACACGCCCGGCGGCCGGTCCGGGTATCCGGCGAGCGCCGCCAGGTCGCGGAGCCGCACCCCGCGCCACTGCTGGTCCGAGGTCGACCATCCCTCCACGCAGGCGATCGGGAGCGCGGCGCTGTGCAGTTCCATGGCCAGCAGCTCGGCCCGGGAGAAGCGGAAGTCCCCGGCCGGCCCCCGTACCGTCAGCCGCCAGCGCTCACCGGTGTCGGCGGGCGCGATCCGTACGGCGGCGGCGGTCTTGTTGATCTGGAAGGCGTTCGGTCCCGGCCCCGGGTCGGTGCCGCCGCGCGGGGTGAGGAGGGCGATGCGGCGCAGCGGGCCGTCGAAGCTGCGGCCGGCCGAGGTGACCAGCAGAAGGAGCGAACCGGCCCCCACGAGGGCCAGCGCGCCACGCCGGGACAGGGTGGCGGGCAGCGGGGCGGGGGCGGCGAGGGTGTCCGGTTCGCCGCGCGGGATGCCGTTGCGCAACACCCGTACAGCCTGCGGCGCCTTGAGGGCCACATGGGCGACGAACCCGGCGAGGAAGACCCAGGCCCCGTAGAAGTGCAGGGTGTAGAAGGACCCGGGGAAGAGGTAGTCCAGCTGAATGTTGAGCAGCCCGGTGAGGAACTCGAACAGGGCACCGCCCACGAGCAGCAGCAGCGAGATCCGCTCCAGGGCGTGGCCCACGGAACGGGCGGGCGGCAGCGCGAAGAGCCGGGGGATCACCGACCAGAGCTTGGCGAGCAGGACGGGCACGAGCACGATGCCGACGGTGACGTGCAGGCCCTGGGTCAGCCGGTAGAGCCAGTGCGGTCCGGTCGGCCAGGAGAACAGGTAGAAGCCGAGCCACCCCTTGCCCGGGGTCTTGTCGTTGACCCGGTTCAGGTCGGGGTTGTAGGCGGCGTACGAGAGCAGACCGGTGACGAACAGCAGCGTGAGGCCGGCGAGGAGGATGACGCCGAGCACGGCGGTGAAGCGCGCTCCGCGCACGGGGCTGCGCCAGAATGCCGGGTCGGCAGGTGTACGCAGGGCGCGGAGGGAGTCGGGGAGGGAACGGATGCGACGGCGTTCGGGCATGGGGCCGACGCTAAGCGGGGAACTGCGCCGACGGGCGGACGCGACTCCTGACGAAACTCTGACACCGCGGCCGAACGGGGGAACGGGCATCGCTGCCGGGAGAGCGAATCTGACGGTTCGGTGACGCGGCCCTGCCGTACCGCCCGATCGCCGCCCGGTGTGCATAGCGTGCCAGCGTGAAGACCGAGAACGCCACCCCCACGGGCACCGCCGACGGCACGGGGCACGGCCCGCCGCCGGACCTTGACCACGACCGCGACCGGCGCGCGGGGCGGGCCGATCTGCTCGCCGCCGCCGCGGGCGTTCTGCTGGTCACGGCCGCGGTGGTCGTCGGCCACACCATCCAGAACCGCGACGGGAGTCTGCGCGCCCAGTGGCCGCCGCTGCTGGCCTCCTGGGACCCGCACCTGGGTCCCGGTACTCCGGCCGCCCTGATCATGGCGGTCCTGGTGGTCGCTCACGGCCCGACGCTCGCCGCCCGGCTGCCCTGGCGCGGGATGCTGGCGGCGGCCTGGGCCGGGTCGATGGCCTGGGTCTTCTCGATGGCGCTGATCGACGGCTGGCACCGGGGCGTCGCGAAGCGGCTCACCACGAAACACGAGTACCTGCGGGTCATCGACCGCTTCGAGGACATCCCCGCCACCCTCCGCGACTTCACGAACCACATCGTGATCGGCGAGCCCGGCAACTGGCCCGCGCATATCGCCGGGCACCCGCCGGGCGCGACGCTGACCTTCGTGTGGCTGGACCGCATCGGTCTCGGCGGTGGCGCCTGGGCGGCCGTCTTCTGCGTCGTCGTGGGCAGTTCGGGGGTGCTGGCCGCGCTGATCACCGTGCGCGTGCTGGCCGACGAGCGCCTGGCCCGGCGTGCCGCGCCCTTCCTCGTCCTCGCCCCGGCCGCCGTCTGGGCGGGCGTCTCCGCCGACGGCTACTTCGCGGCGGTCGCCGCCTGGTCGGTGGCGCTGCTCGCCCTGGCCGCCACCCGCCGGGTCCGCTTCCCCGCCGTGGCGGCGGTCGGCGGGGGTCTGCTGTTCGGGTGGACCTGCTACCTCAGTTACGGGCTGGGGCTGATGGCGGCCGTCCTGCTGGCCGTGCTGGTGCTCGCCCGGACCGCGCGCCCGGTGCCGCTGTTCCTGCTCGGCGCCCTCGTGGTCCCGGTGGCCTTCACCCTCGCCGGGTTCAACTGGTGGACCGCCTACCACCTGTTGGTCGAGCGCTACTACCAGGGCGCGGGCGGCGTCCGCCCGTACGGCTACTGGGTCTGGGCCAATCTGGCCTGCGCGACCCTCGCGGCCGGGCTCGCCGCCGTCGCCGGGCTGCGCCGGAGCGCGGTGGCCTCGCCCGGCGCCGTACGGGCCCTGCGGGACGGCTCCACGGCCGCATCCCCGGAAGGGAGGCTGGCGCTGCTCGTCCTGGCGGCGCTGGTGGCACTGTTCGCCGCGGACCTCTCCGGCATGAGCAAGGCGGAGACCGAGCGCATCTGGCAGCCGTTCCTGCTGTGGCTGCTGCCGGCGACGGCGCTGCTCCCCCGCCGGAGCGTGCGGTGGTGGCTGGCGGCGTCGGCGATTGTGGCCCTGCTGATCAACCACCTTCTGTGGACCGGTTGGTGAAAGAGCGTCAGCACGGTTTCCCGGTGGGTCACTTGGTCTCCAGATCCCGGCGGCGAAAGCCCGTCAGCCCCAGCGTGATCAGTCCGGCTGCGACGGCGGTCAGGGCGAGCAGTGGGGTCCAGTTCATCCCGGCGGCCGGGAGCTGGGGCACATGACCGAAGGGCGACAGGTTCTTCATCCACTCCGGGAGCTGAAGGATCGGCCCCAGGTACCCGACGAGGAACGCGTAGACGGGCACGATCCAGGCCACCGCTCCCGCACGCGGGAACCAGCCGAAGAGCAGGACGGCCACGCCGACGGTCACCCACAGGGCGGGGGCGTATGCGGCAGCCGCTCCGACCAGGTCGAGGACCAGGCTCCCGTCCCCCGCCGACGCCGCGCCCGAGAGGCCGAAGCCCAGCCCGGCGAGGACCAGCAGCGCCGTGCCGCCGGCCAGTGCGACGGCGACGTGGCTCCCGAGCCAGCGGTTCCGGGAGAGGCCGGTGACCAGGAGCGGTTCGGCGCGACCGGCGCTCTCCTCGGCACGCGGTCGCAGCGCGGCCATCACCACGTACACGGCAGCGACCACCGCGACGACCACCATCACCATGGACGCGAACGACTCGGCCACGGTGCTGCCGCCGATCCTCGCCAACGCCTCCTGGACCTGTTCGATGTCCTTCACCAGGCCGGCCGCCTCGCCGAGGATCGAGCCGTACATGACGCCCATCAGACACAGCCCGGCGCCGAAGCCCAGCAGGGTCGCCCGGTGCAGCCGCAGGGCGAAGCCGAAGGGCCGGGTGAGCGCGTCGGACGCCGTACGCCGGCCGAGCCTCGCGGCGCGCAGGCCCGCGCCGACATCGCGTCGGGTGCTCAGCTCGAAGCCGTACGCCGCGGTCAGCGCGGCGAGGGCCAGGCAGAGCGCCAACGGCCACCACCGGTCGTCGACGAAGACGTAGGTGCGCTGGATCCAGCCGATCGGGCTCAGCCAGGACAGCGCGTCGTTGCCCACGTCGCCGGAGGCGCGCAGCACGTAGGCGGCGCCGATCGCCGCGAGCGCCATGCCCGAGGCGCCCCGGGTGTGCGCCGTGAGCTGTGCGGTGATCGCGGCGATACCGGCGAAGACAAGCCCGATCGCGGCATGCGTGAGGCCGTACAGCAGCGCCCCACCGGGGCCGATTCCGTCGATGCCCAGCGCGGTGAGGCCCAGAGCCAGCAGCAGGGCGAGCGCGAGGTTGGCCACGGCGGCGAGCGCCAGGGCGGAGGCGAGCTGCGCGTGGTGTCCGACGACGGTGGAGCGGACCAGTTCGGCGCGGCCGGTCTCCTCCTCGTCGCGGGTGTGGCGGGTGACGATCAGGACGCTCATCAGGCCCCCCAGGACGGCCATGAAGCCGAGCAGTTGGTGACCGAGCATCGCCCCGGCGGTGTAGTCGGAGAGATAGTGACGAGGGCCGGTCATGGCGAGCGCGGCCGGGCTGCCCATGGAGCCGACGGCGGTGGCGCGCTCTTCGGGAGTGGAGTACAGCGTCTTGTACTGGACCGCCGTGGCCAGCGTGCCCAGGGTGAGGGCGAGCAGCCATACGGACATACGGACGCGGTCCCGGCGCAGTCCGAACCGGACCAGGGTCCCGGTGCCGGTGAAGGCGACGGAGGCGGTTCCGGCGGGCGCGGATCTTCCGGTGGCGTCGAGCGGCGCTACGGTGCCGGTCATCGGGCACCGCCGCCCTCTCCGCCGTTGGGGGTGGAGGGGGCGGAGGAGGCCGCCGCGCCGGAGGACGCGGGGGCGCCGGAGGACGCGGGGGCGCCGGAGGACGCGGGGGCGCCGCTTCCCGTACGGCCGTTGGACGCGAGCTCGTCGCCGTAGTGGCGCAGCATCAGCTCTTCGAGCGTCGGCGGGTGGCTGGTCAGGCTCCGGATGCCGAACTCGCCGAGCCCGCGGATCGCGGCGTCGAGGTGTGCCGCGTCCACGGCGAAGCTCACCCTCCGGTCCGTCACCTCCAGTGCGTGCACACCGGGCACGGCGTCGAGCCCGGTGGCCGGACGCTCGGTCTCGGCCTCGACGGTCGTGCGGGTGAGGTGGCGCATCTCGCCGAGGGTGCCCGACTGTACGGTGCGGCCCTGACGGACGATGCTGACGCGGTCGCAGAGCTTCTCGACCTGGGCCAGGATGTGGCTGGAGAGCAGCACGGTCTTCCCCGCCGCCTTCGCCTGAAGGATGACGTCCTGGAAGACGACCTCCATCAAGGGGTCGAGGCCCGCCGTGGGCTCGTCGAGGAGCAGGAGTTCGGCGTCGGAGGCGAGCGCGGCGACGATGGCGACCTTCTGCCGGTTGCCCTTGGAGTAGGCGCGGCCCTTCTTGACCGGATCGAGGTCGAACCGTTCGATGAGCTCGTCGCGCCGCCGCCGGTCGAGACCGCCGCGCAGCTTCGCCAGCAGGTCGATGGCCTCTCCTCCGGTGAGACCCGGCCACAGCTCCACGTCCCCGGGGACGTAGGCGAGCCGCCGGTGCAGCTCGACCGCGTCTTTCCACGGGTCCTTGCCGAGGAGTTGGGCACCACCGGAGTCGGCGCGCAGCAGCCCCAGCAGGATGCGGATCGTCGTGGACTTGCCGGCCCCGTTGGGGCCGAGGAAGCCATGGACCTCACCCGCTTCGACGGTGAGGTCGAGACCGGTGAGGGCGTGCGTCCGACCGAACGACTTGTGCAGCCCGGCGACAGTGATGGCCTTCTTCATATTCCGAAAGTACGCTTCTTTCAGAAGTGTGTGAAGTTAAGAAAGTGTATGAATCGCTCGGTAGAGTGGCCGGAGGCGTGGGCGTGCACGGGCATCAGGAACACACGGGCGCACACGGCGCACACGGGCGTCAGGAACCACAGGGACCGGGGTCGGAGCATGGATGAGCGGCGGAAAGAAAGCCGCGTGGACGGCAGCGACGACGAGGCGGCCGTCTCCCGGTTCGTGGAACGCTTCGCCGCCCAGCTGGTCCAGGCGGGCATGGCACGCATGCCCGCCAGGGTCTTCGCCGCCCTGCTCTCCTCGGAGCGAGGAGCACTCACCTCCGCCGAACTGGGCGAGCGGCTCAAGATCAGCCCGGCGGCCGTGTCGGGAGCCGTCCGCTATCTCGCCCAGGTCAACATGGTCAGCCGCGAGCGGGAGCCGGGGTCCCGGCGTGAGCGCTATCGCGTGCAGGGCGACCAGTGGTACGACGCGCTGCTGGAGCGGGACACCCTCCTGAAGAACTGGCAGGCCACGATGCGGGAGGGCGTGGACCAGTTCGGCCTCGACACCCCGCAGGGACGCCGGATCAACGACACCCTGGAGTTCTTCCGGTTCCTGGAGAAGGAGCTCGGGTCGATGATGCGGCGTTGGGCCGAACACCGGGCCGAACACCTCGGGGGCTGAGGAAGCCCCACCCGGCCGGGCCGAACACCTCGGCGCCCGTCAGCTCACGCGCTGTTCGGCGAGGTCGAGCCAGTGCTCCACGTCGGACGGGGCGAAGTGCCTGATGGCCCAGTCGACCATGCGGAGACTCATGTGGGCCCATGCGGGCCGCAGGACGTCCTCGGGGACCGCGTCGAGGACGGCGTCGAGGTGTCGTGTCACCCCCGGGTCCGCTCCCCCGCCGTGGATGCCGAAGCGCAGGGTGACCAGGTCGAACCGGTGGTCGCCGCGGGCGGCTCCGTCCCAGTCGACGACACCGGTGATCGAGCCGCCGGTCGCCAGGAGGTTCCCGGGGTGGAAGTCCATGTGCACGGCATCGTCACCGGCCTGCCGGTCGGGGTGGTCCGCTCCGATCGCGGCGACCCGGTGTTCCAGCGCGACGCTGCGGCGGCTGTGCCGGCGCAGCGGCTCGTGCAGGCAGTAGCCGGGACCGTCCTGACGGAGGAACAGCTCCGTGGCGGGAACATCGGGGTGATCGACGAGCCGACCCGCCTGCAACCGGTTGAGTTCGAGGGCCTGGACCAGGAGATCGTGGTCCAGGTGGTCGATCTTCGTACCGGGCAGGAACTCCTGGACCATGACGACCGCGTGGCCGACCTGGGCCACCAGTTCGGTGGCCGGGGCCGGACAGCCTGCGTGCCGCAGCACCCGGCTCACCGTGAGCGGCCCTGCCTCCAGGGCCTCCACCCGGCTGTGCGGTCGCCACTTGAGCACGGACCGGCGATGGTCCGGCCGGCGCACATAGGCGGTGCCGACCTGCCCGCCCGGGCAGAGGCCGTCGAGAGTCAGACGGACACCGGTCCGCTCCTGAAGGGCGTCGAGCATCCTGGCGGCATCGAGGCGCTCGGCCCGCGCCCAGCGTTGCGGCGGAGAAGTCATGGGTCCCATGATGCCGCGCGTTACGGGCAGGGGATCCGGCGTCCGCGCCGGGCTGGTGGACCGGGCCGGGGCGGGTCCATGGCGAAAGGGTTGCCGCCTTGGGGAACCTGCGGTTCGGGTACGCGGCCGTCACCTCGTCGCCCTGGACCCACGCGAAACCGTTCGGCAGGGGCCGCTCCTCGTGCTCCGGTACCTCGATGGGCCCGGCCGGTTCAGCGGCGAGCGGGCCACCGAGGGTGAAGGTACCGACATGCGGCTCGGACGTCTCCGACATCGTCGTACCCCTGGGGGAGGCGGGTGGGACGACCTCATCATGGTGGGCGATCCGGGCGTGTCACCCCTGGCAGTTGAGGGGGTTCACCACACCTGAAGATCTTGGGCGGAGGTTGTTCGGGGCATCCGGCGTGTGCTCTAGCGATGCCCGACGTGGCGCCGGGGAACGGGCGCGGCCACGGTGATCGCCTCCACCCGGCCGACGGCGACGTTGACCGTGCCGTCGGAGCGCTCGACCCGACCGGTGATGATGACGGCGGGGGCGTCGAGGAGAGTGCGGTGGCAGCGGTCCCAGATGTGCGGGGCGAAGACGAGGTTGACCATGCCGGTCTCGTCCTCGATCGCGCCGAAGGCCACGCCGTGCGCGGTCGGGGGGCGTTGGAGGTACTTCGGCAGCCCGCCGATCCGGACCGGGGCCCTGTCGGGGAGCGTGCGGGCGGTGGCCGCGGTGAGCGTGCCGAGGCGGTCCAGGTGGGGACGGATGTGCTGGACGGGGTGGGCGGTGGCGCTGGCGCCGGTGGTGGTGATGTCGGCGGTGGTCTCCTCGGCGGTGGTCATGGAGGTGAGTTCGGGCGCGGTCGCGGGGGTGGCGAGTCCGGGGAGCGGGGCCTGGTGCGTGCGGCCGGGTGCGGTGCCGGCGCTCCACAGGGCGGTACGACGGTGCCCGCCCAGGCCGTCGAGCGCACCCGCGGTGGCCAACTGCTCCAGGGTCCGGGCCGGCAGGCGGGTACGGGCGGCGAAGTCGTCCAGGTCGGCGAACGGCCGCTCCGTGCGGATGGCGACGATCTCCTCGGCGGCTTGTTCGCCGAGGCCGGTGACGCTGGTCAAACCGCGGCGGATCGCCGGAGGCCGCGCCCCTGACGTCGAGTCGGACGTCGAGTCGGACGTCGAGTCGGACGTCGAGTCGGACGTCGAGTCGGACGTCGAGTCGGACGTCGGACCGCGCTTCGGACCGGACGGCGGACGGCCGGACGGCGGACGGCCGGACGGCGGGCCGGGCTCCGAGCCGGACGGCGGGCCGGGTTCGAGGGTGGCGTGGACGCGGGAGGTTTGTACGTCGGGGCCTCGGACCGTGATGCCGTGGCGTCCCGCGTCGCCGATGAGGGTCTGGGTGTCGTAGAAGCCCATCGGCTGGTGCGCCATGATCGCCGCGATGAGCGCGGCTGGATGGTGGTGTTTGATCCAGGCGCTGGCGTAGATGAGTCCGGCCATCGACTGGGCGTGGGACTGCGGGAACCCGTAGTCGGAGAAGGCCTCGATCATCGAGACGATCTTCTCGGCGGCGGCCGGGGGGATGCCACGCCCGGCCATGCCGGTCAGTAGACGGTCGCGCATCGCGGCGACCTTCCCCGGGGCGCGCTTGGCCGCCATCGCCTTCCTGAGCCGGTCGGCCTCACCGGGGCTGAACCCCGCGCAGTCGATCGCGAGTTGCATGGCCTGTTCCTGCCAGAGGGCGACGCCGAGGGTCGGCTCCAGCGCGGCTCTCGCGAGCGGGTGGGGATACGTCACCGTCTCCTCGCCGCGCCGCCGGCGGAGCAGGGGGTGCTTGCTGCCGGCCTGGATGGGGCCGGGGCGGATGATCGACGCGGCGACGGCCAGATCCTCGAACTTCGTCGGCCTCAGTTGGGGAAGGGTGGAGATCTGGGCACGGGACTCGACCTGGAAGACGCCGATGGTGTCCCCCCGGGCGATCATTCCGTAGACGTCCGGGTCGTCCTGGGGGATGGACGTGAGGTCGTAACGGAGACCGTGGTACGCGTGGATGAGGTCGCAGGCGGTGTGCAGGGCGGACAGCATCCCGAGACCCAGCAGGTCGATCTTGACGAGTCCGGCGGCGGCCACGTCGTCCTTGTCGCCCTGGAGGACGCTGCGGCCCTCGGCGGTCGCCCACTCCACGGGCATGATCTCGCCGATGGGCTGCCGGGTGAGGACCATGCCGCCGGAGTGCACCCCGAGGTGCCTCGGGAGGGTGTGGAGTTGGGCGGCGAGATCGCGGACGTCGCCGGGCAGACCGGTGTCGGGGCCGGGCGGGGTGTGATGGATGTGCCGGGTCATCTCCCGGGTCTGCGCTTCCGGGTAGCCGAGGACCCGGGCGGCGTCGCGGACCGCGAGCCTGGGTTGATAGGTGATCATGTTGGCGACCTGGGCGGCGTGCCGACGGCCGTAGCGGGTGTAGACGTACTGGATGACCTCCTCGCGGCGCCCGGACTCCAGGTCGAGGTCGATGTCCGGCGGGCCCGCCTTCTCCAGGGACAGAAACCGTTCGAAGAGCAGGCCGTGCCGGAGCGGGTCGACGGCGGTGATGCCGAGGACGTAGCAGATCACGCTGCTGGCGGCCGAGCCCCGGCCCTGGCACCAGATCCCCTGTTCGGCGGCGTGCCGGACGATGTCGTGGACGATCAGGAAGTAGCCCGCGAGCCCGAGTCCGGCGACGAGGTCGAGTTCGTGGTCGAGCTGCGACCATGCCGCCGCCGCCCCCGGGTCGGCACGGGGGCCGTAGCGGCCCGCGCAGGCTGCCTCCGCACGGTCCCTCAGCCACGAGTCCTGCGTATGCCCTGCGGGTACGGCGAACTCCGGCATTTCTGGGCGCAGTTCGCCCAGGTCGATCACACAGGCGCGGCCCAGGACGACGGTGGCGTCCGCGACGCCCGGATACCGTGACAGGAACGCCGCCCGCTCGGCCCGGGGGCGCAGGTGCACGGTCGGGGCAGCCATCAGATGCCCGGCGGCCCGGTCCAGGGGCTCGCGGCGGCGCAGCGCGGTGAGTGCCTGCGCCACGCGGGCCTGGCGGGGGGCCGCGTAGTGCACGGCGCCGGTGGCCACCACGGGGACCCCGGCCCGGCGGGCGGCCACCCACATCGCGTCGGCGGCGACCGAGTCCTCCGGGAGCCGGTGATCGACCAGCTCGGCGTACGTACCGCTCGCGCCGAAGACGTCGGTCAGCCGGGCGAGCCGGTGGGCGACGGCTGCGACGTCGCACCGGTCCGTGCCCGGCGGCGGGCAACCGGGCAGGACGGCCCAGTGCCCCGCGGCCGCCGCCCGGGCCACCGCGTCCAGGTCGTAGACCGGGGCGTTCTTCGAACCGGCGAGCTGCGCCTCGCTGATCACCGACGACAGCAGCCGGAACCCCTCCACCGAGCGGGCGAGCACCACCGGCGTTCCCAGTACGGGCTCGCCGAGGGTGAGTTCGGCGCCGTGAACAGCGCCGATCCCATGGTCGCGGGCGGCTGCGTGCAGACGGCGTGCGGCGTGCAGGCCGTCCACATCCGTCACCGCCAGCACACCGATGCCGAGCCGGGCGGCCTCGGCGACCAGCTCCTCCGGCGGGCTCGCTCCCCGGAGGAAGGAGAACGCGCTGTGCGCGTGCAGTTCGGCCCAGTCCTCCTGCGGACGGTCGGCGGTGGGGAGGCGCAGAAGGTCACCCATAGTGGGCCTCCACCCACCACCGGCTCCGGTCCACGAGCAGCAGCCAGGCGTGCCCGTCGTCGGTGGTGACCTGCATCCGGGCGACCCGTCGGCCGCCGTCCCGCGCCCACCACCGCTCCAGCACCGGCCACGGCCCGGCCCACCCGTTCACTCCTGCCGGGCGCCGCCCGTCGACCGAGAGGAACGCGGGCTCGGCCGAAAGCTCCAGCCGGCCGGCCACGCCGACCGGCACGCCGTCGACCCCGGTCAACCGCGCCGGACGCCGTACCGGGTAGACCGCTGCCGGGTGCGGGGCAGGCAGCAGTCCCGGCCACGGACCGCCAGCGGTACCCGCACCGTCGTCGGGGACGTCGCCGACCGGGACCAGTCGGATCCGGTCGCCCGGCCCCCGGCCGCCGACCTCGATGATCCGCGTGACCGCCCGGTGCCCGAGCACCGCCTGCACCCGGGCGGCGGCCCGCTCCACCTCCACCGGGGTGTCCCGCTCCCCGTCGAACGCGCCCTGCGAGCCGGTGTCCGGAGCGATCCCGTCGGGTCGCAGGGCCAGGCGACGGATTCCCGGCTCCCCGTCGCCCGCGTCCAGCTGGCCCGTCTCGGACCAGGCGGCCAGCACGCCGCGCACCCGCTCGGCGACCGCCCGGGAGGACAGCCGCCCCTCGTGCCGGAAGATCCGTGTCAGGAGCCGGCCGTCGGCCGTCTCGACCGCGGCCTCCACCCGCCCGCACACCACCCCCGCCGCCGCCAGGCTCTCGTGCAGCTCGTCCGCGAGCGCGACCGCCACGAACACGACAGCGTCCAGCTGCTCCTCGGCGACCTCGAACAGCCGCCGCACCGTGTGGTCCTGGGCGGCGGTCCGTACGGACACCGGCCGGGCCGCCCCTCCGCGGGCGACGCGGTGGGCGCCGATCCCCTCGGTGCCGAGCCGCTCCGCGACCCGGCCCGCGGGCAGCCGCGCGAAGTCCCCGACGGTACGCATACCGAGCTGTTTCAGGAGCTCGGCCAGGCGGGGCACGCCCAGCACGCCCACCGGATACGGGGACAGGAACGCGGCGTCCCCGCCCGCCGGCACGACCATCCCGTCGCCCCGGCGGGCCGCGAGCGCCGCCGCGAACGTGCTGTCGGCAATCCCCGCACGGGCGGGCAGCCCCAGTTCGGCGACGGTGCGGACCAGCCGTACGGACAGTTGCCGCTCGCCGCCCCAGTACCGCGCGGCCCCGCGCGCCGGCGCCGCGAGCAGCCCGGGACGGATCACCTCCAGCCTCGGCACCACGTCCGCTTCCACGCGGTGCACCACCTGCTCGAACAACCTCACCTCGGCGGCGAGGTCCCGCTCGATGACCCTCAGCCCGGGGCACCTGGTCTGCGCGGTCCGCAGCCGCATGTGCCGCCGGACTCCGGCCGCCCGCGCGGACACGGAGCAGGCCACCACCGCGCCCCGGTGCACCACCGCCACCGGCGTACCGGCCTCCGCACCGCACGCCAGTACCGGGAAGTCGGGCACCCAGACCACGACCACCCGTACGGAACCGGTCGCCCCGGTCATCCGACGACGCGGAGGTCCGCCCGCGCCCCGCTCCGCACGGCCTCCGCCGTTCCCCGCTCCACCCTGCCCACCAGACCGTCCGGACCGGGCAGCCACAGCTCCGCGCTCCGCGGCGCGGCGGCCGGGCCGCGTCCGCCCGCCGTCACCGTCACCCGGCGGCCGCGGAGCAGCCCGTGCCCCCGGCCCACTCCGGCCCAGCCCACCGACGCCACCCGGAGCTGCACGTCCGCTCCCGGCCACCGGCCCGCCGCCAGCAGCACCGCTCCGCTGCGCCGCATCACCGCGCGCAGCCGCCGTACCGCCCGCTCCGGCACCCGTACCGAGGCGCCGACGAGTACCACCGGCACCGACTCCAGCAGCACGGCGAGCACCTGGGCCGCGCGCGGCCCCGGATCGCTCACCACCAGGCCGGTGGCCAGATCCAGACCTGCCTGGGCCGCCGCCAGCCCGCCCAGCTCCGGTACTCCCACCGCCGCCCACGCCACCGAATCCGCTGCCGCCAGAGCAGCCAGCGCCAGCAGCAGCGGCAGATCCCCGCCCACACCCACCGCGGTACCAGGGCGAATGCCTCCTCCCGGCAGCAGGCCGGAAAGTGGCGACGCCACCGCACCGGCTCCCGCGCCCCGCTCCTCGACTACCTGCTGACCTGTCCACACTCTTCGATATTCGCTCGAACGTTCGAATAATTCAAGCCAGGTGCCTGCCAGCGGGAACACGCCAGGCAGGAGCCGGGCAGGAACCGGGCAGGGAAGGCGCTCGGGACGGCGAAGGAGCCGCCGAGGCTGTGCCGGGAACGGCGCGCAGCCGTGCTCCCGGCGCAGCCGCGTACCAGGGCGCAGCGCAGCCGCGCGCCCCGCGCAGCCGCATACCGCGCACCATCGCCCGGGGGAACCGGCAGCCGAATTCCTCGGCATTCCCTCGGACCGTGCAGCGGATGACCAGCAGTCACGGTGATCGAATTCGGTGACCGAAAATCATTGCTTGTGGTCCGGGTCACCTCGGGATAGCGTCGCATCCCGTTCCACGCTCTGAGCCGTCCGGCCCGAACTCCGGCGCCGGAATCGAGCGGTTTTCGGCGAAAGTCGAGCATTCCTCGGCGAAGTACGCGAAGCGCACCGAGCACACCAGGCACGCGAAGAGAAATGTACTCAACCTCTGGAGCGGAGGACTGTATATCTTGCGATCTTCCTTCAGTCCCGCCGAAACGGAATTCGGCGGAAACACGGACTCCCGGGCCAGGCCCCGCGTCGGCACCACCGAAGAGCGGAAGAACTTCGAGGAACGCGGTTACCTGGTCCTTCCCGCGCTCCTGCCCCCTCCGCTGCTGGCGCGTCTGGTGCCCGAGGTGGACCGGTGGATGGACGAGGGGCTGCGCGACCGCTCCATCGCCTGCAGTACCGGTCCGGGGGCGGGAGCCCGCCCACCGGTGCTGGAGCTGGAGCTTCCCGCCCACGGCGAACTGCTGGTGCACCCACCTCTGATGGCCGTCCTGACCGACGTCATGGGCGGCGCGTTCGCCCACCATCACCTGCACAGCCAGCGGCAGGGGGCCGGGGACTCCGGCAAACCATGGCATCACGACCATGAGCCCAACGATCTCGGGGACAGGTCGTTGCCGATGGTGCACGCGCTGCACTACCTGGGCGGGCTGGACGAGGCGGTGGGCAGCCTCGCCGTGCTGCCCGGATCGCACCGCGAGGACGTACCCAAGGACTTCCGCGCCGCACTCGGCACGGCCGCACTGCCCGGGGAGGTGGTGATCGACCGGCTGCCGCACGGTTCGACGGTTCTGATCAACTCGGCGGTCTTCCATGCCCGCCGCCCCGCGCTGTCACCCCTGGCCGGACGCAACCGGTACTTCGTCGACGCCTCCTACTGCCGTACCGGTGCGCGGTGGCGGCCGGTGAAGCCGTATTGGCGATACATGCTCGCCCGGGCCAGGGAACTCGACCTCGGCCTCGGGCAATGGCCGGAACTGTTCGATGAGCGGCACTTCACGGAGTTTCCGGGAGCGGTGGGCCGATGACGACTGTGGGAAGATCCTCCATGAGCACTGTGGAAGCCGTCGCATTCTCCGAAGTTCTGCGTGTGTATGGGCGAGACCATCCGGCAGACCGCCCGCACAGGGCGAACACCAACGAGGACGGCGAGGAAAATCTGCGCCGCGCGCATTCCCTGTTCGATTCCTGGTATCGGGTCGAACTCGGCCGGGCCGATATTCTCCGCGTGGTTCTGCCCTGGCACACGAGCGAAGGCGGTGCGCGTGAACTGGTACCGAGAACGGGTTTGACGGTCGGTAGCGCCGCCGAGCTGATCCATGCCGATCCGGCCGGATACACCGAGGCCAATCCGGTCTGCGCGGCGAAGCTCGACCGGTTCTCCCGTGCCGCGTTCACGGCGGTCTATCTCAGCGCCCGCCCGGTGGATCACCCGGACTACTCCGACGTACGGGACCGGGAAGGGCTCATCCACCTCGACGGGCTGCACCGCATGGTCGGGTGGGAGGTCGCGGGCCGGCTGGGCGGTGGGGCCACCGTGACCGCCTACCTGGCGGCCAGGAGTCTTCCCGCCCACCTGGGGACCCCCCGCGAAGGGAAACCGGTATGACGACGTCCGCCACCAGCCCACGGTCCTTACGGCCGGTATCCGCCGACGCGCCATCGGGCCCCACGGCGGTACCGGCCACGGACACCTCCACCCTGTGCGGGCTCCTCCACCGGGCCGAGCGGCTCCACCCGCGCCGCCCGGCCGTCACGGACCACACCCGGATGATCACGTACGCGGAACTGGGGGCCGCGGCAGGCCGGGTCGCCGCCGGACTCCGGCAGGCGGGCATCGGGCCGGGCGACCGGGTGGCGATCCTGGGCCGCCGGGACAGCCGGCTGTTCGTGCTGCTGCACGGAGTGCTCCGCGCGGGCGCGGCCGTGGTGACGCTCGACACGGCCTGGAGCGCGGAGGACCGGCTGCGCAGGCTGGCGGCCATACGCGCCGCCGGGGTGCTCACCACCAGCGCGCTGTCGGACGAGGAGGTCCGGGCCCTGTCGGCCACCGGGGTCAGGTACGTCGAACACACCGACCTCGACGTCCTCCTCGCCGCACCGTTCGAACCGCCCCCACCGGACCGTCCCGTTCCTCGCGTCGGAAGTGACGATCCCGCCTATCTCTCCTTCACCTCGGGCTCGGGCGGCGAGCCCAAGGCCGTCATCGTCACCCATGGAAACGCGGTGCACTACGCGCTGGCCCTGCGCGGCAGGCTGGATCTCACCGAGGCGGACGCGCCGTGCGTCGCCCACCTCACCACGCTCGCCGCCGACCTGGGGCACACCAGCTGGCTGCTGGCCCTCGCCACCGCCGGGCGCACCCATGTGGTCGGCGACGAGCACGCCAGGGACGCCCCCGCCTGCTGGGCGGCGCTGCGCGAGGCGGGGTGTTCGGTCGTGAAGACGACCCCCTCCCACATGGCGGAGCTCTGGAGGGACCGCCCTGACCCGCTGCGCGAGACGGTTCCCTACCGCCCGGGGACGCTGATCCTCGGCGGTGAGGCCCTCCCCCGGTCCCTGGGCGCCTCCCTGCTGCACGACGAGGGTGTCGACCGGCTCCTCAACCACTACGGCCCCACCGAGACGACGGTCGGGGCAGCCTGTTTCCTCGCCACATCGGCAGGGGACCTGCCGGAGGACGAGGAGACGGTCCCGATCGGCACGCCGCTGGGCGAGGCGACCCTCGAACTGCTCGACAGCACCGGGTCCCCCGTCGCCGACGGCGGGTCCGGCCACCTCCACATCGGGGGGCGCGGCGTCAGCGCCGGGTATTTCGGCCGTCCCGAACAGACCGCACGGCGCTTCGTCCCGCACGGAGGGGCCCGTACGTACCGCACCGGCGACCTCTGCCGACGGCGTCCCGACGGACAGCTCGTCTTCCTCGGCCGGCTGGACCGGCAGACCAAGATCCGGGGCTATCTGGTCGATCCCGCCGAGGTCGAGCACCTCATGCGGCAGATCCCCGGCGTCGAGCGCTGCGCCGTCGTCGTACGGGGCACCGCCACCGGCAACCGGCTGCTGGCCGCCGTCCGGCCCGCCGACGGTGCGGTGGAGGAGCCCCAGCTGCTCGACGCCGTGCGGGCGCACCTGACCAGCTGTCTGCCCGCGTACTCCGTGCCCCAGCCGCTCATCGTGCTCAGGGAGTTCCCCCTCGGCCCCAACGGGAAGCTGGACACCGCACGGCTGGAGGCCGCCCTCGACGCCGTGCTGGCCGAACGGGCCGGGAGCCCACCGCCTCCCGGACCCGAAGTGGCGACCCTGGCACAGGAGATAGCGGAGCTCTGGGCCGAGGCCCTGGGCCTGCCCGCGGTGGGCCCGGATGCCGACGTCCTGGAGTTGGGCGGCGACTCCATACTCGCCATGCGCACCGTCTCCCAGCTCCGCCGCCACGGACACCGCGCCGCCTACACGGACTTCTACCGCCACCCCACCTCCCGGCGTCTGGCGTCCGCCGTACGCGCGACGGTGCCGCGGGCCGATGCCGAAGAGCCCGCCACGGACCTGCCCGCCGGGCACGGCGCGCTCGCCCCCGCCCAGCGGTGGTTCTTCGGCCAGGGCGTCGACAACCCCCGGCACTGGAACCAGTCGGTGCTGCTCCGCTGTACGAAGGACGTCGCCCCGGCCGCCCTCGTCACCGCGGCGGCGGCCGTGGTGACGCGTCACCCGGCGCTGCGCCGCCCCGTCGGCCCGCACGGGCCGGGGGCTCCCCGGCCGGTGGACGACCTGGATCTCGTCAGCTTCTCCCGCATCCAGCACCCCGGGAACGTCGCGGAGGAGATCGCGGCCCTGGGCACCGAACTGCAGCGGAGCCTCGACCCCGAGGCCGGCCGCCTCATCCGCTTCCATCTCTTCTCAGGTGGCCCGGACGCCGACGACCGGCTGGCGCTGATCGCCCATCACCTCGTCGTCGACGGGCTGTCGTGGCGCGTCATCCTCGACGACATGGCTCACGCCTATCGCGCCGCGCTGTCGGGCCGGCCGCCCGGTCTGCCACCGGCGGCCGACTTCTACGGGTGGGCCGCGAGCAGGCCCGGGCCTGCTCAGCCGGTGAATCCTTTCCCCGGCAGTGGCCCGGGCACCGCGCCGCCCGGGGGCCGATCCGGTTCACCTCCCCCGCCGGGGACGGTGAGCTGGGGCCTCGACGCGGAGGCCACCGCCCGTCTCGTCGAACAGTACGGAGGGTCCCGGCGTCTGGAGGCGCTGCTGTTCACCGCGTTCGCGGACGCGGTCGCCCGCGACGCGGACCGGTGCGGGCCCCGAGGTTCCGGCCGGCCCACCGCCGCACGGACTCCCATCGAGGTGGAGACACACGGCCGGGACACCACCGGCGAACACCTCGACACCGTCGGCTGGTTCACCGCGCTCACCCGGGTGAGCGTCGACCCACCGGCCACGGCGACCGGCGCGGAGCCCAGCACCGAAACCGCTGAGCCAGACGCCGGAATCGCGGCGCCCGACGCCGAAATCGCGACGCGTGTCTCCGCAATCGCGGCGCGTGTCTCCGGCGCGGAGAGCCGGCTGCGCCGTGCGCACCTGCTCCCGATGGACACAGGAGGACCGCGTCCCGAGGTCGCCTTCAACTTCCTGGGTACGTTCCGGCTCCCGGCCGAGCCGACTCTGGGCTGGTTTCCCGCCGCGGAACAGGTGGGCACCGCACGGTGCCCCAGCGGTGATCCGGTATACCGGCTGCGGCTGACGGCCCGCATCGTCGAGGGCAGGCTGGTGACCGACCTCGTACACGCCCGGCCGGACATCGCCGACACCGAAGCCGACGAGGTCATGGCCCGGTTCGCCCAAGTGGTCTCGGCCACCGCCGCCGCCACGGCGCCCCGCCCGGTCCGGCTCGCCCGCTCCACCTCCGGGCAGCCCCTCCACCTGGGGGCGGCCCTCTCCCCGCCCTCGTCCCCCGCGGTCCGCGTGGTGCGCGAGCCGGCCCGCGTCCTGCTGACCGGGGCGACGGGCTACCTGGGCGGGCACCTCCTCGACGCCCTGCTGGAGCGCGGCGCGCAGGTCACCTGCCTGGTACGCGGGGAGCGCGACCACGGCGCAGCCGGCCGGCTGCGCCGTGTCTCGCCCGGTCTGCGTGTGGTGGCCGGGGACATCGGCCGCGAAGGGCTGGGGCTCTCCGCGGCCGGGCGTTCCCTCGCCCGGGACGCCCAGGTAGTGGTCCACGCCGCCGCAGACGTCCGCCTGGTCGCTCCGCCCGAGGAACTGGAACGCACCAACCACGACGGGGTGCGGCGGCTGCTGGCCTGGATCGACGCCGAGGCCATGGGCGGGGTCCGGTTCCACCACATCTCGACCCTCGCCGTGGCCGGCGGGATCGACCCGGCGGCCCCCGAACGCCGGTTCAGCGAGGCCGACCTGCGCATCGGCCAGCACTTCCGCACCCCGTACGAGCGGTCCAAGTTCCTCGCCGAGGAAGCGGTCCGCGCCTGGGCCGCCTCCGGCCGCCGCTGCCACATCCACCGGAGCGGCCACGTCGCCGCCCACAGCCGCACCGGCGCGTTCCACGGGGGCATCGCCACCAACCGCGTCTACCAGACCCTGCGCGGCTATCTGCTGGCCGGAGCCGCCCCACGTCTGGAGGGGGCGACGTTCGCCTTCAGTTACGTGGACACGGTGGCCGCCGGGATCGCGGCTCTGGCCCTGTACGCGGACGCGGCCCCCGGGGCCCACCACGTCGAGACCCCGCACCAGGTCGCCCACGACGAACTGGTGGACTGGATGAGGCGGTCCGGCCGCCGGATCGAACTGCGCGACGCGAAGGACTTCGCAGCCGCGCTGGACCGGGCGGAAGACGATCACCCCGAAGAGGTCCGGCTGGCCGCGGCCTGGAGTCTGCTGGAGGACCGCAACGTCCGTACCGACTCCTCACACACCCTTGCCGTGCTCGACCGGCTGGGGGTCCGGTTCACCGCCCCGACACCCCGGTGGTGGGCCTCCGCACTGGCCTGGGCCACCGAGTCCGGCTTCCTGCCCCGGCCGGACCCCGCCGGCCACTGAGCGCACGTACTCCCTCCAAGGGCCGCAGGCTCCCGCCCCGGGCCCCCGAACCGTGAGGTGAACCATGCCCCGGCTGTCACCCGTACTGAAGCAGGCCACTCCCGTCACCGCCGTCCGAGGGGAAGGGCTGTACCTCTACGACGCGGAAGGGCGACGCCACCTCGACTTCACCGCGGGTGTGGGCGTGACCAGCACCGGTCACTGCCATCCGCGGGTCGTCGAGGCGGTCCGCGAACAGGCGGGCCGGCTGATCCACGGCCAGTACACGACCGTCCTGCACGAACCGCTGCTCACCCTGACCGAACGCCTGGGCGAGGTACTTCCCGAGGGCCTGGACACCCTCTTCTACGCCAACTCCGGGAGCGAGGCCGTGGAGGCGGCGCTGCGCCTCGCCCGGCAGGCGACCGGGCGTCCGGGCGCCGTCGTCTTCGACGGGGGCTTCCACGGCCGGACCATGGGCGCCGCTTCCCTCACCACGGCCGGCTCCCGCTTCCGGGCGCGCACCGGCCCGTTGATGCCGGGCGTCGCGGTCGCGCCCTTCCCGCACGCCTTCGACCTCGGCCTGGACGAATCCGCCGCGGTGGAGTACGCCCTGCGGGGTCTCGACCGGGTCCTGGCCACCACCAGTTCCCCGGACGAGACCGCCGCGTTCATCGTGGAGCCCGTACTGGGCGAAGGCGGTTACGTTCCCGCCCCCGACGGCTTCCTCGCCGGACTGCGCGAACGCGCCGACCGGTACGGCATCGTCCTCGTCCTCGACGAGGTGCAGTGCGGGTTCGGCCGCACCGGGCGGTTCTGGGCGCACGAGTACGAGACCGGGGCCGCGACCCCCGACATCCTCGTGACGGCCAAGGGTCTGGCGAGCGGCTTTCCCCTCTCGGCGATCGCCGCGCGCGCCGATCTCATGAGCCTCGCCCGCCCCGGCTCCCACGGCGGTACGTACGGCGGGAACGCCGTCGCCTGCTCGGCCGCCCTCGCGACCCTCGACGTCATCCGCGACGAGAAGCTGGTCGCCAACGCGGCCGAGCAGGGCATGCGGCTCGCCCGCGGCCTGCACACCGTCGCGGCGCGGACCTCGGCCGTCGCCGATGTCCGCGGGCGTGGGCTGATGCTGGGCAGCGAGTTCCGCCGGCCCGACGGGTCACCCGACCCGGACACCGCGCGCAGGGCCCAGCAGGCAGCCGCCGAACTCGGCCTGCTGCTGTTGACCTGCGGGGTCTGGGGGAACACCGTCCGGATGATCCCCGCACTGACCGTCACCGGCGATCAGGTCGACGAGGCGCTCGCCCTCTGGTCAAAGGCCGTCACCTCCGCCGTGCGGGAACAGGACTGAGCACTCGCCGCCGCATCGGGCCGATCCTCAACCCCTGCGGGACCGGTCCGGCGCGACGTACAGGACAGCGGAAGGGACCCCGATGGAGAACGCCTCGCGAAACAACGCGCCCACGCCCTCCGGGGCTTGGGACACCAGCAGGCTCAAGGCCGGGCATGAGGTGTGGCGCCTGACACCGACCGATCAGGACCGCGCCCGGCTGTGGTCGGCCGCCGGCGGCCCGGGAAGGGAGCCCGACCCGGTCCGCGAAGCCCTGCGCTCCCGCATCCGCACGGGGCTCGACGCCTTCGGGTTCGCCCTCGTGCGGCAGCTCTTCCCCGCCGGCCTCGTCGCGGACGTCCGCCAGGAGGCGGACGTCACCGAGCGGGTCTCCCGACTCGTCCGGGACTTCGGCGAGATCGTGCCGCAGAACGGTGCGGGCGACGTGACGCAGGTGCTGCGGCTCCGGGAAGGGGACCCGGACGAGATCGCCTTCCACTGCGACACCTGCGACCTCCTCGTCCTGTTCTGTCTCCGGCCGGCGGCCCGGGGCGGCGCGACACGCGTGGCCGGAGCGCCGTACATCCATGACGTCCTCGCCGCCGAACGCCCCGACGTGCTGGAGCTCCTCGGCCAAAAGTGGTACTTCGACCGCACCGGCCGCGCGGGCAGCCAACTCGTCCACGCCCCGATCCTCGCCACCGGACCGGACGGCGCCGTCACCTGCTACTACCAGTCCCGTACGGTGCGGGCCTCCGCCGGGCGCGACGGGCGGCCCCCGCTGGACGCCGCACGCGCCGAGGCCCTGGACGTTCTGGACAAGGTTCTCAACCGCCCCGAGACCGCCTATCCGGTCACCCTGACCTCCGGAGACCTGTTGATCATCCGCAACAGCCGTATCATGCACGGCCGTTCCCCGTTCACCGACGGCCCCGAACCGCACCACCGGCGGGTCCTGCGCCTGTGGCTGGACGAGGTGGCGCCGTGATCGGCACGGCCGTCGTCACCGGCGCGGGAAGCGGACTGGGCCGGGCCGCCGCGCTGGCCCTGCTCGGCCGCGGCTGGAACGTGGTCCTGGCCGGCCGGCGTCCCGACGCCCTGGACGGGACCGCGGCCCTCTCCACGGCCGGGGACCAGCACGCTTTCGCCGTACCCACCGACATCACCCGCCCCGACGAGGTCGCGGCGCTGTTCCGTGCCGCCCGCGACCGCTACGGCAGGGTCGATCTGCTCTTCAACAACGCCGGCGCCCCGGCGCCCCGCGTCCCCGTGGCCGAGGTGGCCCTCGACGACTGGAACCGGGTGCTGGGAACGATCGTCACCGGGACGTTCCTGTGCTCGCGGGAAGCGTTCCGCGTCATGTGCGAGCAGAACCCCTCCGGCGGGCGGATCATCAACAACGGCGCGCCGTCCGCGTACACACCCCGCCCGCACTCCGCCGCCTACACCGCGGCCAAGCACGCGGTCCTCGGCCTGACCCGCTCGCTCTCCCTCGACGGCCGCGCCCACAACATCGCCTGCGGCCAGCTCGACGTCGGCAACGTGGAGCCTCCGGACGGCGCCCCGCAGCCCCCCGCGCGCCAGGCCGACGGCAGCAAGGCGGTGGAGGCGACTCTGCCGGTGTCCCATTTCACCGACGCCCTCCTGCTAATGGCCTCCCTGCCCATCACCACCAACGTGCAGTCCCTCACCGTCCTCCCCACCACGATGCCCTTCGTCGGCCGTGGCTGAGCACCCGGTGACCGGCGGACGGACCCGGCCACGCCGGTTCCCGCACCGCCCCCCGTTCATCCCGCCGTACGACGAACTCCCCGCCCCTCGACCGAAAGAGGCGAACATGCTCGGCGAGACCGCCCGCACCTGGCTGCAACGCTGGGACCAGCAGCAGGAGCGCTACAGCCCGGACCGGGAGGAACGCTTCCAGGTCGTCCTCGACATCGTCGGCCGGTCGCTCGAACAGAGCGGGACGACCGCCCGGCCGCTCCTGATGGACCTGGGCTGCGGCACCGGCTCGCTCACCACCCGGCTCGCCCGCGCCTTCCCGCGGGCAGACACCGTCGGCATCGACGCGGACCCGCTCCTCCTCGGCCTGGCCGAAGAGGCCGTCACGGGCACGGACGTCCGCCTCCTGGCGCGCGATCTCACCGCACCCGGCTGGGCCGACGACATCGGACCGGCACCCTGGGACGCCGCCGTCTCGTCCACCGCGCTCCACTGGCTCGACCCCGGCGAACTCGCCACGCTCTACCGCACCCTGGCCGGCCGGCTGCGCCCCGGAGGCGTCTTCGTCGACGCCGACAACCGCAGGCCCGCCGACGGCCCGGAGCTGATCGACATCGCCCACCACGTCCGGACCCGCCGTGCTCACCGGACCGGCCGTCAGGGTCGCGAGGCCTGGGCGGGCTGGTGGAAGACCTTCCTCTCCGCCCCGGAGCTCGCCCCTCTCGCCGAGGCCCGTGCCCGCTCGCCCATCGCGCACCGTACTTTCAGGCAGCCCAACGGCCTGACGACCGCCGAGCAGATCGCACTCCTCCGCGAGGCCGGTTTCAGCGGTGCCGCCACCGTCTGGCAGTGCGGCGACGACAGCGTCCTGGTGGCCGTCCGCTGAGCCGGTGAACGGCCACCGGGCCGGCCGGCGGGGTCGCGGGTGTGTCCGCACGGGACGGCGATCACCGTGGTCCGGACGTGGGGCGGAACCGGATCATGGGCCGGATGTGGGGCGGAACCGGATCATGAGCGGACGTCGCCATTCAACTCCCGTCGCCGGGAGCGCGGCCCAGGTCCACGACGCAGAAGATGTTGCCGTCCGGGTCGGCCAGCACGACGAAGTCCGGCTCGGGCGGGTAGGAGTCCCAGTCGACGCTCTGCGCGCCGAGACCGAGCAGTCGCCGGACCTCCCTCTGCTGCTCCTCGGCCGAATCCGTGAACAGGTCCAGGTGGATACGGGGGTGCGGCTCGGCCGGGGAGTCGCTGCGCAGCAGGCCGAGTGCCCGGCCGGAGCCGTCGACGTGGTCGAGCGTTCGCCACGTTTCGCTCGCCCGCTCCTGACTGGCGACCAGGTTCAACGCCGCGGTCCAGAAGGCCACCGCCCGGGGGATGTCCGTGACACCGACGACAGGCATTCCGAGTCTCAGCATGCGGCGAGCGTAACAAGGGTCCTCATTCAGGCCGCGGGGGCGATGGAGGAGACCGTACGGCGCTCGCTCGCTCGACGCAGGACGGACGCCTCTCCGGCGGCTCAGCGGAGGTCATCGGGTGTGAGGTCGGGGCGCAGGCGATGCCAGGAGGGCTGGCGCAGGCGCCCGGCCCTGGTGCGGGTCGTATAGCGGACCTCTCCGACCAGCCGGGGCTCCACCCACCGGGCCCCGGCCACCGCGGGCCGCTCGGTGAACGGGCAGATGTCGGTCGCCGAGGTGTGGAGGAGGGCCCCGAGGGTGGTGCGTTCGGCGTCGCTCCAGCCGGTGCCGACGCCGCCGACGTAACGGAGTCCTCCGCCGGGGGCCGGCCGGCCCATGAGGAGGGCGCCGGGCAGAGAGGTGAGGCGGCCGTGGCCGGGCAGCCAGCCGCCGACGACGATGTCCTCGGTCCGCACGTTCCGGATCTTGATCCACGCCCGGGAGCGGACACCCGGCTCGTAGAGGGAGGTGCGACGCTTGGCCACGAGACCTTCGAAACCGGCGGTCCGCGTCATCTCCAACGCCTGCTGACCGTGCCCGACGACCGCCGACGGGGTCGACCACGCGGGCCCGCCCAGGTCCAGGGACTCCAGGACGGCGCGGCGCTCAAAGTACGGGGTGCGGGTGAGCCGGCTCGTATCGAGGTACACGACATCGAAGAGCATCAGGCGCACGGGCGCCTTCGCGGCCAAGCGGGCCGCCCTGGCCCGGGAGCCGGCCAGCCCCATCCGGGGCTGAAGTCGCTGGAAGTCGCCGCGCCCCTCGTCGTCCAGGGCGACGATCTCCCCGTCCAGCACAGCGGGGCGGGAGCCCAGCACCGTACCCAGGCTCGCGAGCTCGGGATAGGCGGGGGTGATGTCGGCACCGGATCGCGAGCGCAGCTGTACCGACCCGTCGCCGGGCAGGTAGACCGTGCACCGCTGCCCGTCCTGCTTCACCTCGTACGCGTACCAGGTGTCCTCCGCGGGCGGGGGCAGCCGCCCGGGGGCCGCGAGCATCGGTGCGATGCGGGGCAGCCGCGCCATGGAGCCGTCTCGGTCCTCGGTCAGGAAGCGCTCCGCTTCCTCGCCGTGCGTTTGGCGCCGGTCGTCGTCCTCTTCGTCGCGGTCGTCTTCTTGGCGCCCGCCTTCTGGCCGGTGTTCTTCCTGGACGCGGCCGCTTTCCGGCCGGTGGCCGCCTTCCCGGAAGGGGCCGTCCTCTTCGACGCGGTCTTCTTCCGGGGCCGCATCTCGTGCACCGTGGCCTCCCCTTCCCCGTCCTCCCCGCGGCTCTCCTTCGCCGCCTCGACCGACGCGTTCAGCGCGGCCATCAGGTCCACGACCTTGTGCTCCTCCTGCTCCTCGCCCTCGGCCGGCCCCGGAAGCTCCTTGCCCTGCGACTTCGCCGTGAGCAGTTCCTCCAGGGCGTCCCGGTAGGTGTCCCGGAACCCGGCGATGCTGTCCAGGGCCATGGTGTCGGTCAGCTGGACAGCCCGCTCGATCTCGTCGTCGTCCAGCTCGACCTGGAGCGGGGCCAGGGACTCGGGGCTGCGGATCTCGTCCGGCCAGCGCATCGAGTGCAGCACGATCGCCCCTTCCCGGACCCGCAGCAGCCCCAGCCGCTCACGGTTGTGCCAGGCGAACTTCGCGACGGCCACCTTGTCCGAGCGCTCCAGCGCCCGGCGCAGCAGTGTGTAGGGCTTCTCGGCGACCTTGCCGTCGATCGCCAGGTAGTAGGAGTCGCTGATCCGGATCGGGTCGACGCTGTCGGCGTCCACGAACGCGACGATCTCGATGGCTTTCGCGGTGGGCAGCGGAATCCGGTCCAGTTCCTCATCGGTGATCGGAACCGTCTGCTCCTTGGAGAGCTCGTAGCCCTTGCCGATCTCGTCCTGCGACAGAGCTTCGCCGTCCAGCTCGCAGACCTTCCGGGTGCGCACCCGTCCGAGATCCTCCAGGTGGACCTGGCGGAAGTGGATCGAGTGGTCCTGGGTCGCGGAGACGACCTTCACCGGGATGGTGACCAGGCCGAAGCTGATCGCACCGGTCCACAAAGGCCTCGGCATACCTACCTCCATGCCCACCGCGGGCCGAGTCGCCGTGCGGGCTCTCACAAGCCCCACCACATTCTCAGCACCATTCGTATCCCGGCGCCATTCGTGGTGCCGGGATACGAATGGTGCCGGGATACGGAACGGGTTCAGTATCCGGTTCGGGCGCTGCCGTACAGGCAAACCCGAAACGACGGCACCGCTCCCTCGGGGAACGGCTCGACGGCGTCGTACAGGGCGGGGCGCGTGCTCCGGCACGATCTGCTGCTCTCCAGAACCGAATCGGTCATGCCAGAGGAATCACAGCGAATGTTCCGGAGCGAGAGCCGGTCCGCCCGCCGCCTCAGTAATGTGGCTTCGCATGACCGAGATCGAGATCACCGCAGACCTGGTCCGCGACCTGCTGGAGGAGCAGCATCCAGACCTCGCGGGGCTGGCCATCCGCGAGGTGGCGGGCGGCTGGGGCAACCACATGTGGCGCCTCGGGGATGAGTTGGCCGTACGTATGCAGCGCATGGACCCCACCCCGGAGCTCCAGCTCAAGGAGCGGCGGTGGCTGCCCGTGCTGGCCCCGCGCCTGCCGCTCCCGGTGCCGACCCCGGTGCGGTCCGGCGAACCGTCCGAGCGCTTCCCCAAGACCTGGACCGTGATGACGTGGGTGCCCGGTGAGCCACTGGACCACGGCTCGATCAGCCGCGGCGCCCACGCTGCCGACACGCTGGCGGGTTTCCTCCGGGCCCTCCATGTGAAGGCGCCCGCCGAGGCGCCGGTCTCCACGGACCGCGGCGCCCATCCGAAGGACTGCACGGACGGCTTCGAGAACTTCTTCCGGGCCGTTGCCCCCGGTGACATCGCTGCCGACGTCCGCGCGGTCTGGGACGACGCCGTCGCGGCCGGCGCGTGGGAGGGGCCCCCGGTGTGGGTACACGGCGACCTGCATCCCGCGAACGTCGTCGTCTCGGACGGAACGCTCTCGGGCATCGTCGATTTCGGTGACATGTTCGCCGGGGATCCGGCGTGGGACCTCGCCGCCGCGTGGGTGCTGCTGCCCCAGGGCGCGGCCTCACGGTTCTTCGACATGTACGCGCATGCGGGCGAGGCGTCGATCCGGCGCGCCCGTGGGCTGGCCGCTATGAAGAGCCTGTTCCTGATGCTCATGGGGCAGAACGGAGACCGGGGCCTTCCCGGCGGCAAGCCGAACTGGGGACCCGTGGGCCGGTCGGCACTTGATCGTGTTCTGAAGGGTGTTTGAGGCGCGCTCCTTCTGGACCCGCGATCCTGGTCGAGGGCCGTGCGGTAGCCCGCATTCTCGTCAACTCGAAAGACCGCAGGGCCGCCCGGATCGCGGGTCCCCCGGATCGCAGCCGGTCAGCCGGAGTGCCTATTGAAGGTCACGTCACCGGTACGGAGCGAGCCCGACGCCATCGTCGGGGTGCCGATGGCGCCGAGCCCCTCGAAGACACCGGGGTAACGGTCATCGCACGGCCTGAATACGCGAACGCCTCTGCCAGGCTCGTAAGGAGACAGACATGTGAATGCTCATCAATGTCCTCCAGTTTGGTGCGGCCGGAGGTCAGGGCCATGCTGTGGGACCCCAAGTCAGCAAATACCCAGCATGAGTCAGCGGGCACCAGGACGTGCAGGGCGCGGACGTTCGCGACGGGCACCTTCTCATCGGCCGCCGCGATCAACTTCGGCGCACTCCAGCGCAGCTTCGTGCCGACCGCCGGGGCGTCGGGGACGATGTCCAGGCGGCCGGTGTCCGCAGGTGGTCCGGGTGTGGTCAGCGTAGGTGTCGGTAACTATCAGCGCCAGGTCGATCCCACCTGTCGTGCGCAGTCGGCACCGTGCTCCTGCGTCCTACTGTGTGAGCAGGATCGTCCTCTGTTCGATCGGCAAAGGAGCACCAGACGTGCACGTCGAATTTTCTCCTCAGGTACAGGGTTCCGCCGCCCGGCTGGGGCCCGGGGTTCCCTACGCCTTGAAGGTGCTGGCCCGTCAACTCGCCGACGACCCCGAAATGGGGGCGGTCTCGGGGCTGCCCGGCATCCTCACCGTGTCGGTCGACGGCGACTTGTTCGAGGACTGCCCTGCCTTATCTGTCGGCTATGTTCGCGAGCCCGACCGGATCGAAATCCGGTATGTGAACCCGCTTCCGGCTCCTTCTGCTGTTGCATCGGAGCACCGCAGTCAGGGGCAGCCCAGCGGGCGCCGCCTGCCTGCTGCTGAAGCTGCTGCCGTTCGGGAGATCGCCGACGCATGGCACCGCATCAGCCGCTGGTTGGAACGCAACGCCCCGACTCCTACGGCGCGCTCCGGGCCGGTGCCGCCCCCGCCGACCTCGCAGCCCTGGAAGAAGAACTCGGCATACGGATCCCGGTCGAGCTCAGCGTCCTGTGGCTCCTGACAGCCGGTGACGACGGCAGTGGGGGCTGGGGATGCCTCCCGGGAAACCGGGCTCTGATGAACCTGGACGCCGTGACCACCACCTACCGGCTGAAGATGGACGACCAGACGGCCCAGGACACCCTCAACGCAGGGCGTTCCGAGGCCGATCGGATCACTGTGTGGAAGCCCACCTGGATTCCGGTCATGGCTACGGGTCCGGCCGACAGCGCCGAAGGCCTCTACTTGGACATGACGGTCGGCCGCCTGGGCCGGTGGTCCCGGTACAACGACGCCCCGCATGACGGCGGCCGTGGCAAAGTCCAGATGTGCGGCCAGCCGAGTCCAGGCTGATGGCCACCGGAATTCCAGGTGGATGGCCGTCTGACCAGTGGTGTTCCTGATCACTTCCTTAACTGGAGGAGACCCCTCCGCCCGTTTGCTGGTGTTTGCACGCATCAGCTACCGGCCGGAGAGGTCCTGTGACGAAGTCTGACACGGAGATTATGGAAATCCTTGAGGCGTACGACCTGACCGGGACGGTCTGGTCGGCGGCGACCTTGACGGGGCACGACCCGAAGACGGTCAAGCGGTATGTCGAGGCCCGCCACGGCGGGCGCAACCCCTATGAGCGAGAGCCGCGGCCGAAGATGATCGACGCGTTCCTGGATAAGGTCGAGGAGTGGGTCGAGCAGTCGAAGGCGACGATTCGCGCCGATGTGGTCCACGACAAGCTCGTGAAGATGGGCTACCGGGGCAGCGCGCGCTCGACGAGACGGGCGGTGAATGCGGCGAAGAGCGCGTGGAAGGCGGGCAAGCGACGAACGTACCGCCCGTGGATTCCCGAGCCGGGCCGGTGGCTGCAGTTCGACGTGCGCCATGAGGCGCTGTGTTTTCGAAGGAGGTGCAAGACCTTCTCGGTCTTCCTGTCGCAGCAGGGGACTTGAAGCTGAGGGCAGTCTGAACCGGGAGGTGCCGGGGAGGGCGGGAAGCAGCCCTGACAACGACGGGACGGGCCGGAACTACCAGACGGCTCGGGTCCGGCAAGCGAGGCGGGTAGGTACAACGCGAGTGAACCAGTGGTCGACCTCCCGAAAGGAATGCCACCGGCTCCAACCTGGTGGATATGGGCCGGGATGCAGTACGCGTCGACTGGTGTCGTACATGTCGACGACTCCGGCGCCGGATGTCTCAGCCGGTGCCGGAGGCCACGGTGAAGGTCTGCGGCGTAATCGTGGCGAGGCTGCCGGGAGAAAGCTGGGTGCCGCCCCCGCCGATCGAAACACAGTGAACATGGGAACCGCTTCATGGCCGCCCAACCACCCACGCCACCAGCGCGGTTGGGGGCAGGTCCACCGTCGGCTGACGGCCGTGGAGCGGGGCGGAGCCTTCGTAGTAGTCCGAGGGCGGGAAAGCCGTCCACATGGCGAAGGAAGGCAGCGAGTCCGCAGCGAGCGGACTGGAAGGGCAGGAGGCCGGTGGTGAATACCGCCGCACCGTCGCCGGACCCGGATGCGGTCTGGGGGCGGGTACTGAGGATCCAACGCAAGCTGCACCGATGGACGACCGAGGACCGGTCGCGCCGATTCGATGATCTGTTCAACCTCGTCTGCGATCCCGCGACGCTTCTGGCGGCGTGGGGTCGAGTACGGGGCAACAAGGGTGCCCGGACGGCCGGGGTCGACGGCCGGACCGTCAGCAAGATTGAAGGGGGTCAGGGCGTCGAGGTCTACCTCGACGAGCTTCGGGCATTACTCAAATCCGGTGAATTTCAACCGGTCCCGGTCCGGGAACGGCTCATCCCCAAGCGCAACGGAAAGATGCGCCGGCTGGGCATCCCGACCATCGCGGACCGGGTGGTGCAGGCGGCTCTGAAGATTGTTCTTGAGCCGATCTTCGAGGCGGATTTCGAGCCGTGTTCCTACGGCTTTCGTCCAAACCGGAGAGCGCACGACGCGATCGCCGAGATCCACCACTTCGCCACCAATCGCTACGAGTGGGTGCTGGAGGGTGACATCGAGGCGTGCTTCGACGAGATCGATCACACGGCCCTGATGGGCCGAGTGCGTCAACGCGTCGGAGACAAGCGTGTGTTGCGTCTGATCAAGGCGTTCCTGAAGGCCGGGATCCTCTCCGAGGACCAGGTCACCAGGGACACTCGCGCCGGAACACCCCAGGGCGGCATTCTCTCGCCGCTGCTGGCCAACATCGCTCTGTCGGTCCTGGACGAGCACTTCGCCCGGCTCTGGCAGGCGACCGGCCGCACATGGGCAGCAAGAGACTGGCATCGCCGCCGCGGCGGAGCAACCTTCAGGTTGATTCGGTACGCGGACGACTTCGTTGTCATGATCAACGGCTCTCGGCACCATGCCGAGGAGCTGATGGGCGAAGTCTCGACGGTGCTGGAGGAGGTTGGTCTGCGCTTGTCGCAGGCCAAGACCTCCATCGCCCACATTGACGAGGGGTTCGACTTCCTCAGCTTCCGCATCCAGCGGCACCGCAAGAGGGGGACGGACAAGCAGTACGTCTACACCTATCCGAGCAAACCGTCGATGCAGGCGGTGCTACGGAAGGTCAAGGCGATCAGCAGACAGAACATCGGACACTCACTCGACGAACTGCTCACTCAGCTGAACTGGCTGATGAATGGGTGGGCGAACTACTTCCGGCACTCGGCCGCTTCGGCGAGCCTGAACTACCTGGGCTACTACACGTGGCATCGGGTCTGGCGATGGATTCGCCGAAAGCACCGCCGAGTCCCCTGGAAGCAGCTCAAGCGCCGATATCAAGGCAATCAGGTCGGTGCGACCTGGTGGCCGGAGCATGACGGGGTGCGGCTGTTCAACCCGGCAAAGGTGGAGATCGTCCGCTACCGATACCGGGGAGCCCGCATCCCGAACCCGTGGAGTGAGAGAGCGCAACCAGCCATCGGCTGACCGTCGTTCGGCCTCGTGGAGAGCCGGATGCCGGGCCAACTGGCACGTCCGGTTCGGAGGGCGGTCCGAGGAAACGGGCTGGTCGAAAGGCCAGTACCGCGCCTCGGGCCGACCCTACTGGGGCGAGGGGCCGCGGATCGGCGGCCGGCGGACCTGGCTGTTCTGCGCGTGGCTGTCCTGGTCGCGGTTCCGGGTGGTGATCCCGGTCTGGGACTGCACGCTGGGCACGCTGGTGGCCTGCCTGGACACCACGCTGCGGCGGATCGGCGGGGCGCCGGCGTATGTGCTGACCGACAACGCGAAGACGGTCACCGTCGAGCACATCGCCGGGATACCGGTACGTCATCCGCAGATGGTCGCCGCGGGTCGGCATTACGGCTGCCAGGTGGTCAGCTGCGTGCCCTACGACCCCGAATCCAAGGGCGGCGCGGAGGCCACGGTCCGGATCGCGAAGGCCGACCTGGTGCCCACGGGTGCGAACCTGCTGGCCGCCTACGACACCTTCGCTGAGCTCGTCGATGCCTGCCTGACCTGGTGCGATGCGGTGAACTCGCGCCGTCACCGGGCGACCGGGCAGATACCCGCGAGCCAACTGGACATCGAACGCACCACTTTGCATGTCCTGCCCATCGAGCCGCTCGCGCTCGCGTTGGGCGAGGAGAGACTGGTCGGCTCGGACCGCACCATCAGCTTCAACTCGGTGCGCTACTCGACCCCGCCGGGCTATACCGGTGCCAAGGTGTGGTGCCGGGTGGTCGGCGAGGAACTGTCCATCACCGCCCGCACCAACTCCGGGGATCTCTCGGAGATTTGGCGCCACAAGCTGTCCACCCCGGGTGTTCCGCAGATTATCGACGCCCACTACCCCGACCATCCCGACGGCCGCAGCGTTCTCCAGCCGAGACTGCAGCCCCGCTCGGAGGCGGAGATCGCGTTCGTGGGCATCGGCCCCGGGGCAGGACGCTGGCTCAAGGAGGCCGGACCCGCCGGCGCGGTCCGTATCCGCGCCAAGATGGCCCGCGCGGTCGAACTGGCCACCGTCCTGGGCAACGACAAAGTCGATCAGGCCCTCGGGCTTGCGGCCACGGCCGGGCGCTTCGCCGACAGTGACCTGCTCTCGATCCTCGGACACATCGCGGACAGCAGACCCGCCGGCGAGGTCGTCCGCGCGGACGAGGCGCACTCAGTCCAGAACGGAACCATCGGCTGGAAGGCTCTTGGCCAACCGCCATACGTCCCGACGGACTGACCGGTCAGTCCCCGACGAACCACAGATACCGGTGCACTTTCTGCTGGACGACCTGGCACAACTCGCCGGCCTGCCCGACCCAGTCACCGCCACAAGCGGTCGGGATCCGGTCGAGTTCCGCCAGCAGCAGCGGCACCTGCCGGTGGTTGAAGACCGCGTCGCCATACGGGTCCAGGGCCCAGAGCATCGGAAATTCCGCCGGGTCCAGATCCGCGAATGCGTCCGTCCACTCCACACCACCCTGGGCCCGGGCGACGACGTTCCCGCGGTCGCCCCGCACCGACATATTGATCATCCGCCGAGCCTATCGGCACCCACCTCGACCGACGAAGGAATTAACGACCATGACGTTTCCCCAGGCCCCGGCTCTGCCGGAGGAGCTCGACAAGCTCATGCGCCGCATGCGCCTGCCCTATATGCGCAAAGCAGCCCCGGACGTCCTGGCCACCGCCCGTGCCCAACGATGGGACCCCGCCGAGGTGTTGCGGCTGCTCATAGCCGAGGAGGTCACCGGCCGCGACGCGGCCACCCGCCGTCTTCGCCGCCACTCGGCGAACTTCCCCACCGGCAAGACCCTGGGCTCCTGGCGGGCCGAGGACTCCACCATCCCCGAACCCACCCAGAACTCCCTGATCACCCTGGAGTGGATCGGCCGCGCCGAGAATCTGGTGATCGCAGGCCCGTCGGGAACGGGCAAGAGCCACTTCACCGAGGGCCTGGCCCAGGCCGCGATCGAGAAGGACCTGCGGGTTTCCTGGTTCACCCTGGAAACGCTGAGCGCCGCGATCGGCAAGTCGAAGGTCGACGGGTCCACCGCGCGGACCGTCGCCCGGATCTGCCGCGCGGACCTCATCGTCATCGACGACATCGGCCTGCTGCCCGTCGGGGAAGACGCCGCCGAGGCGTTCTACCGGATCATCGACGCAGCCTACGAACGCAGGTCCATCGCTGTGACCAGCAACATTCACCCCTCGGGCTTCGACACGATCATGCCGAAGACTCTCGCGGGCGCGAGCACCGACCGCCTCATGCACCACGCTCACCTCGTGACCACCACCGGCGACTCACACCGCCTCGCCGAGGCCCTCGCCGGGAAGGGAGTGGTCCCCTTGAACTGACCCACACCCCGGGAACACCACTGGCCACACGTCTGGCTTTCTGATGGCCACCAGCCTGGACACCCAACGGCCATCCACCTGGGCATCTCCATGGCCGTTGACACCGCACGAAGAATTCGACACTCTCATCACCTACCTCGAAGAGGCCGCTGACATGCTGGAATTCCCGGCCCTGGCCGCACGGGACAAGCCTGGCATCATCGGCGGGGCGCTGGTATGGCTCAGCAGCATCGACCCTGCCCAGGAAGACAGCTGGCGCCCCTGGACCGGTTGACTGCGGAGCAGGGGGCCCGCGGATGGGCGGGCCCCCTGCTGCTTCTACGTGCTCGCGCTATGTCAGCCGACCTTCTTCCATGTGCAGGTCGTCGCGGTGTTCGCGCAGTGCTCGAAGCCCGGCAGCGTCACGAAGAACCCGTCTCCGTCCAGCATCCGCCACGACGGAGCGGGGAAGCCGCTGAACGCCTTCTGGTTCTGCTCACTGGAGATCGCGGCGCGCCCGCACCGCTCGGTGCCGCCCGGGCCGTTCGTCGCCGTACGGGTGTCTGCGAGAAGCCCGAAGTTCGCCGAACCGTCGCCCATCTTGTCGGTGTAGAGCTGGGCGCACTTCGTACCGGAGGTCACCAGGTTGTGGCTCTTGGGGTAGCCGCCGGACTCGTGCGTCGAGGCCATCGCGAACTCTTCTCTGAACTATCGAGAGCGTCCCGTGATCAGGCGACGGGTCTGGCAGCCCTGAGGGAACCGGTGTGGGACCGGAGAATGGCTGCGAACGGCGCGGGTGTTAGTTTCCTTCCCGTGTTAGGACACCAGGACGAGACGAGGGCGGCCTACGACGGGGTCGTCGATCTGTACGCGTCGATGTTCGCCAATGGGCTGGAGACGCACCCGTTCGCGCGGAACATGATCGGCACTTTCGCCGAGCTCGTGCGTGGCACGGGGAACCTGCGGGTAGCCGATGTCGGGTGCGGCCCCGGTCATGTGACTGCGATGCTGCATGACTTGGGGCTGGACTCCTTCGGGCTCGACCTCTCCCCAGCCATGGTCGCCCACGCCCGGCGGGCCCATCCAGCGCTGCGGTTCGACGAAGCGCGGATGGAGGCCCTGCCGGTCGAGGACGGTGCGCTGGGCGGAGTGCTGTCCCACTACTCGATGATCCATACCCCACCTGGAGAATTGCCCGCGCTGCTCGCCGAGCAAGTGCGTGCCTTGGCACCAGGGGGCATGCTCTTGGTGTCCTTCTTCGGGACCGAGGGACCGGAGCCGGTTCGCTTCGACCACAAGGTGACGCCCGCCTACAGCTGGCCGGCGGAGCAGTTTGCCGAGTTGCTCGCCGGGGCCGGTCTCGTCACATTTGCTCGGTTGCTCCACGACCCAGCTTCCGAGCGGGGTTTCCTCGACACTCATTTGCTGGCCCGCCGCCCGTAGAGCGAGGGTCGTGGCCTGCGCCGGGGTGATGTAGATCAGTCGCGTGGATGAGGCTCGGCTAACTTGAAGGTCCTCTGGCCGTACTGATTCGTGTCGCGATCTGGCTGAAGCTGGGCATGCCCAGATCGATCAATTGGCGTTGACGGGCTTGCTCTGCATCGAGCTGGATGAGCTTCTCCTCTGTGCTGGCGAGGCTGACTTGGAGTCCTTCGATCTCACCAAGCCATCCCTCCTGTTCTGCTTCGGTGATTCGGGCGATCAGGTTGTCGCGGATCTCGACGAGGCGGTGTCTCTGATCCGTATCCGGTCGGAGCATGGAGCATCGAATACACGCTTAACCGAACTGATCATGAGAGCCAGGGTCGATAGGCTCGGGGCCGAAGGTCACGCTGGGTAGTAGGGAAGAATCTTGATTTGAGAGCGCTGAGGGCGTGTCGCGAGGTTGCCATGGCTCCCGTGACGGGGAGCACCTTTCGAGCTCTGGGCAACGATCGATCGGTATGCCAGGATGCTTCTCATGATCGACCTCCGAAGGGGCTGTGCCGCGTAGACGTCCGGCATCGCTTCGACCGATCCTGCGGCCTTGGAAGCGTCCTTGGGTGCGTTATCGCGACGTTCCACGCCTGTCCGGAGCCGCGAACGCGGCCATCCGTTCCGTCGAGGTCAAACATTTCGCACCTGGCATGGTCGCTGCTGCGGTGAACGTCTGGTCGGTCCATGTTCACGGTTCGCATCGACGCTGGAAGCAGTGGGAAGCTGAGTTCGCCTGCAGTTGCTGTGGTGAGGGATGGGCCCGCGACACGTTGGAGGAAGCCATCGCTCTGCTTCCACCTCACGCCGCCGGCGAGGTCAGGGAAGTTGTCCGCAGGCTGGACGAGACGCTGCTCTCGCGAACCCACCATGACCCACAAATGGCGCCCGACCTACCCTGGTGGCTCCGGCGCTGCTGACGATCACCGCAGCACTCTGGGCTTACTTGGCCATCAGTGTGAAGGAAGAGGGGGCATGGGAGCGAGGTTCCGAACCGGGGATGTGCTGAGCGTGTCGTGCCCCTATGCCGACGCCGAGGTCACAGCGCTGTCGCCGACTCATGTGTCTGTCAGGTGGCTTTGGTGGAAGCCCGGTCCGGAATGCGATTCATAAGCGGCCCCGCTTTTTGCCGGCCGAAGAGCGGGAACGCATCGGCGCTCAGTCCTCCGACTCGGCGCTGCTTCGTCCGGCTTCGCGGCGGAAGTCGGGCATGCCGAGGTGGACAGTGGACGGTTGCGCCGCACGGTTGCGCATGGCCTCCAGCTTCTGGGCGGCCGCGGCCATGGTGGTCTCGATGGCGGCGACCTCGCCGAGCCAGCCCTGGTCCCGGGCCTCCTGGAGGCGGTCGACGAGGTTGGCGTGGATCTCCTGGAGGCGTGGCATCTGGGCCGGGTCCACGAGCAGTAGGGGACATCTGACGCAGGCGTTTTCATGCTGACACGGGGTCGCGTAGTCGCGTCCGCAGGTCCCCAGGGCGACCTTGCGCAGTTCGAAGTGGGCCAGGAAATCGTTCCACTCGGTGGCGATGAGCTCGCGGTACTCCTCGCTGGGCCGCTCGGTTCTGCGGCGGGCAATGAAGGCCCGGTGATGGGAGATCACGTCCTCCGGGTAGATCGCGGCATACCCCATGGTCGTGTCCAAAGCGGCGTGGCCGCAGATCTTCGCGGCGATGTGCGGCGGCAGTCCGGAGCGGATGGCGTCGGTCACGAAGATCCTTCTGAAGTCGTGGGGGCGCCATTCGAGCGGGTCGCCGGCCACGGTGATCTGGGCGGACTGCGAGGTCGCGACCAGGCACTCGCGGATGTAGCTGCGGGTCAGCGGCCGGTCCTCGGTGCCGTACCGGCGTTGGAACAGGAACGGCATGGGCGGGCTCCAGGTCTGCTCGAACACGTCGTAGGCCGACACCAGCGGCAGGGCGGCGTTCCCGGCCCGGACCCGGAAAATGACCGCGGTCAGCACCTCCGCGAGCTCCGGGGAGACCAGCAGCAGGCGTTCTGCATCAGTCTTGGACGGGGCGACCTGCAGCATCGGCACCACCTCGCCGGTGGTGGGCAGGGTGTAGGCGATGAAGCTGTGGTGGGTGAGCTCCAGCATCTCCTCGATGCGGATGCCAGTGTGCCGCAGCACCTCCACCGTCGCCCAGGACCAGAACGCCGCCTCCTCCTCGTGGGTCAGGTTCCGCCGCCTGCCGGCGGACGCCTCGGTGACGTAGACGCGGCGGGCCTGCCCGGTCCCGCAGCGCTCGAACTCCTCCCCGGCAAGGAGGAACCGTCCACCGGTCGGCGTCGCGCGAGCCGCCGTGATGCGGGTTTCGGCGTCCTTGCGCTGCCGGTCAACAGCGCGAAGCAGAGCGGGCAGCAGCGGCAGCTGGGTCCGGGTTCGCTGGTCCATCCGGGACTTGACCCTGGCCTTGGCCTTCTTCGTCGCGCACTCGTTCGCCTTGATCGGACACGGTGCCACCCAGGGTGCCCACCGTGCCGGATCGTCAGCGGCCCAGCGGGCGATGTCCTGGTAGAACGCCCGGACGAAGACCAACTCGCTGCGGTAGTTCACGCGCGGCCGCAACGGGTGGCCCTGGGCGTCACGGATGTAGGCCAGACGTTCCTTCCACGCCTGCGCGACCTCCGGCGCCAGTTGCAGCGAGTCGATGCCGGGATGCTGGATCTCCAGGTCGCGCCAGAACAACCGGCACAGGTTGCGGGCGGTGGAACGCAGCGAGACGTGGTCGAGCTCGGGGGCCCGCTCGGTGAAGTAATCGACCAGCAGGTCGCGGACGGCCCGGCACTCGATGCCGTACGCGTCGACGATCTGCTCGACGCTGCGGCGGCCCTCGATGCGTAGCGCCCGCAGCCGCAGCGGTGCGCTGGCCGGGAGCACGCCGGTCTCCTTGAGGAGGGCGTAGAACAGCGGCCGGCCCGCGCTTCCCCGGAAGTGGTGTTCCTCCAGTGCGGCGGTCAGCTCGATGCAGTCGCCGACGGTGATGTCGCTGACGAGGCCGCCCTTGCGGATCACGATCCAGGTGAGCTTGTTCAGGGCGTCGGACCTGGCTGTGGGGGTCGCGTGCTGGGCCAGTTGTTCGAGTCGCTGGAAGGCATCGGGGTCGCTGGCGGCCCGGGACTCGGTGAGCATCATCGTCACGCGCTGTCGCAGCAGCCACGGGTAGCTGGGGCGGATCGCCTGCCCGGCGACCAGGAGTACCAGCCCGGTGGCCAGCTCATCGCGCCAGTGGCTCTTGGGTGTGCCGCGTCCCCGCAGGGGCAGATCGGTCCACTTGAAGCCGGCGTCGTCCGCCCCGCTGGCCATCCAGCGATCCTGCCAGGTCTCTCCGGGTTGGCCTTCGAGCCAGTCCAGCAGCTTGCCCAGGCCCCGCCGCCGGGTCTTGTCGCGGGTCAGGCCCGCGACGGGGTCGGTGAACAGCTTCAGCAGCCGCTCGACCAGGCCCTCCCGGCTCTGACGGGTCTGCCACCAGCTCGCTTCGCGGACTCGCGGTTCCCACTCCAGCGCTTTGTCCACCTCGTGTGGCTCGGCGGGCCTTGTGACGTCGATGTTCACGGTCGGGTTCACCGGCTCTCGCCGCCCGAAGCCGAGGTGCCGAACAGCGCTGCCAGCACCTCGGGACGGTAACCCGGTGCCGGCGGGGCCGGTGGTTTGGCCTGCTCGGCGCGCTGCCGCTCGTGGTGGGCCAGGACGTGGGCGACGACCTCGTCGGGCGTGGGAGCGATATAGATTTCCGTGGTGGTGATGTGGGCATGCCCCATGACCCACTGCACGTCGGCGAGGGTCAGGTTCGGATCGCGGACCATCCTCTTGGCCGCGCTGTGCCTCAGGTCGTGCAGGGTCCAGTTCGCGCCGAGCAGCTGGTTGGCACGGGTGAAGACCATCCGGGCCGCGTCGTACTCCAGCGGGCGAAAGGGCCGTCGAAGCGTCCACCACAGCGGCTCCGACGGGTGCTTGGGGACCATGCCGCGCAGTTCTTGCTGGTAGAGCCGCAGCCACACGAACGCGTCGGCGGAGGCGGGAAGGTGCTGCAGGACCTGGCTGCCCTTGCGGACCACGCCGATCGTCTGGTCCCCCGGCGCGACCTGGCCCTGCGAGACACCCAGCAGTTCGGAGGCGCGGGCGCCGGTGGAGATGTAGAACGCGATCAGAGCCCGGTCTCGGTTGTACTTCAACCCTGCGAACAGGTCGTTGAACGCCTGGTCAGGAATGATCCGCGGGGTTGGCTTGGGCTCCTTGGGCTGGTAGGTGCCCCGGCGCGAGGGCTGCCGGAACGGCTGCATCGGGTTGTGATGCGCATTCGGACTCACCTCGTCGGCAGCCCCGCCCTGCGGGAACGGGTTGATCAGCGGTCGGCCGTGGGTCTCGCGGTGGTACTCGTAGAACGAGCGGATCACCGCGCGAGCGTGCCGCCTGGTCCGAGCGGCATAGTTCTCGCCGGGCACGACCTTCCCGGTGACCGGGTTCACCGAGCCCGGGGCTGGCGCGTCGGGACGCCGCCGCCGCGGCGGCTTCTTCGTCGTCTTCAGCCACAGCGCGAAGTCACGGGCCTCGACCCGGCTCGCCAGATACCAGGGCACGTCCACGGCGCGTAAGAACCGGACCCACGCCAACAGCTCATAGGCGTAGGACCGCAGCGATGCCGGACTCGCGTCGTCGGCGAGCATGTGGTGCAGGAACTCACTGACCGCCGCCACCTCGGTGCCATCAGCGTCTACGAGCCGGAACGGCTGCAGCGGGTCATCGCTCTTCTCGACGCGGCCGACCCGCGCCACTCTAAGCGCCGCCACGTCCCGGACCGTCGTGCTGTGCTCTGGCATCCGTACCTCCACGGGCCGACCTACTCGACGACACGCGATGAAACCAGATCCACCACCACACGCGCAGTCACCGCCACCCGCCAGTAGCAGCCACAACACCCCTACAGTCACTATGAGTTGACCTCTAAGGGAGTCAAAACTAGTTCGGTCAACGGGACGTGTTCGTGGATTCAGGGGGTTCCGAATGCGCGACCGCAGATCCCGATGGACAGTTTGCGTCGCTCGAAGTGTCCGAGGAAGGCATCCCATTCCTCGTTGGTGGGGGTTCGGTATTCCTCACTGGGGCGGAGTGCTCGGCGCCGGGCGATGAACGCGCGATGGGCTTCGATGGCCTCGCCGGGATAGATGGCGTTGTATCCCATGGTCGTGTTGATGCTGGTGTGCCCGGCGATGACCTGCGCGATGTGCGGGGGAAGGCCGCTGCGGATGGCATCGGTGATGAAGATCCGCCGAAAGTCATGGGGCGAGAAGTCCAACGGCTGCCCGGCTGAGTCGGTCAGATTCGTGGAGGCCAGCACCTCTTGAAGTGCTTGGCGCAGGAGCTTCGGGGAGAGTCGGGAACTCTCGCCGCTGCGGCACCACTGGAAAAGCAGTGGCATCTGCGGATTCCAGGTCTTCTCGGCCATGTCATAGCTGGAGACGTAGGGAACGGCACCGCTGCGCGGGTCGCGGATGCGGGCGATGATCGCACTGAGCACATCGGCGAGCTCCGGGCTGACCAGGATGACCCGCTCCTCGTCGGTCTTGGACGGCGCGATCTGCAGGAGGGGGACAATCTCGCCAGTTGTAGGCAGTCTGTACTGGATCAGGCTGTGATGGCTGGCCTCCAGCATCTCCTCGATGCGGACACCAGTGTGCTGAAGAAACTCGACCATCGCCCAGGCCCAGAACGCGCGGCTCTCGGCGAGGGCCAGGTCGACGCGCCGGCCGGTGGCGATGTTCACCGCCCAGGTCGTGCCGTCCTTCGCTGCCCGTCTGAAGGTGTCGCCCGCGAAAGCGAACTGATCACCTGGCGGGGTGTCCATCAGAGTCTGTAGTCGGGCTTTGGCCTCGTTCAGGCATGTTGAAGCCGCTCGGGCGACAGCGGGCAGAGCCGGAAGTCGTTCCCGCGTCCGGTGGTCCATTCGGGCTTTGCGCCGCTTGTTGTCTTTCACGACAGCGACAGCCGCGTCCTTGATCGGACTCGGTACCGCCCAAGGCCCCCAGCGCGCCGGCTCGTCGATGGCCCACTGGGCGATGTCGAGATAGAACGCCCGGACGGAGAGCATGATGCTGGCGACGTTGGCGCGCCCGGTCACTGAGCCTTTTCCAAGCTGGCGGCGCTGACCGCGAGTTGGACAATCCTGCACAACGAAGAAGCTCCTGGTAGACGGGTTCTCGACCAAGATCACCCATGTCCGCCAAGAGCTTCGCGTGCTTGTCTACCGGTCCTCGATCGATCTGTCCAGCCGCACCCTGCGGTTCCTGACCGGACAACTGACAGCCAGGCGGAAGAAGATCGGGACGCGGTGGCGGCGACTATCGGTCGGCCGCCAGGCCCTCCTGGCCTTGGCCCACCTGCGGTGCGGCGACACCTACGCCCAGCTCGCCGCGGGTTTCGGTGTCGGAATCGCGACCGTGTTTCGCTACATACGCGAAGCCGTCGAGGCCCTGTCCGCCCTCGCCCCGACCCTCAGCGAGGCGATGAGAACGATCCGGACGAAGGCGTTCGTCATCCTCGACGGCACCCTGCTGCCGATCGACCGCATCGCCGCCGACACCCCGTACTACTCGGGAAAGAACAAACGCCACGGCATGAACGTCCAGGTCCTCGCCGATCCGTTCGGACGGCTGCTCCGGGCCTCACCGGCAGTGCCCGGCTCGACCCACGACCTCACCGCCGCCCGACAGCATGGAATCATCGAAGCCCTCACCGAGGCGGGCCTCAAATGCTGGGCGGACAAGGCGTATCAAGGAGCCGGCGGACCCGTCCGGGTACCGGGGGCCGCCAACTGAAGAGATGGAAGCGCCGCCACAACAGCAGCCACGCGAAGATCCGCTGCCTCGGCGAGCAGGCCATGGCCGCACTCAAGGGCTGGCGCCTCCTGAGGAAGCTCCGCTGCAGCACCAACCGAATCACCGACGTCGTGAAGGCCGTCCTTGTCCTTCATCATGCGTCAGCGTGAGGTTGGAAAAGGCTCACTGAAATTGAACTCGTGGAGTCGTAGGGGCTGACGGCTCGTCGTCCGTGTGGTATCTCCGGTGCATGCGGTATCCGCAAGGGGGCGGGCTGACCGCCGAACGGCAGCAGTTCCGCGAGGAGTTACAGCTCAAGGCGGCCGGGCGGTTCGCCCAGGGCGACGCGGGCCCGGTGATCGCCAGGACCTGCGGGTCAGCGTCCGCTCCGTGCAGCGATGGCGGCAGATGTGGGACGAGGGCGGCCCACGGGCTCTGCTATCGCAGGGACCTGCGTCGCTGCCGAGGTTGAGCGAGAAGCACTTCGCCCAGCTGGAGGCGGAGCTGGCCAAGGGGCCGGCCGCGCACGGCTGGGAGGACCAGCGATGGACGCTCGTGCGGGATCAAGACGGTGAAGAAATCAGCCACACCGGGCCAAATCAAACGCTAACCTCGATCTTTCGTGACGGTCCGCTGGTTCATCCGGTGGGCCGTTTCGGCTTGTCAGGGCGACGGTGGGTAGGCCGAGCACCCGGCTGTCGCGTCGGGTGTGCGCCGGGTTCCACGGCTCCGGAGGGCTCGACTGCTGGTTGGGATAGGGCCTCGCTGCTGGTCAGGTGGGGCTTGGCAGTGCGTGCAGTCGACTGAAGGCTGTGGTGATCACGTCGGTCCAGGGCCAGTGGCGGGCCAGACGGAGGATGCGGCGGCGGCCGGTGGTGACCAGGCGGGCGGCGGCGGAGAACAGTCGCATGCGCATGCGTTTGGGTTCCCAGCGGCGGGATTGGCCGATCAGGGCGAGCATGGGCATCCAGGCCAGGAGGTCCAGGGCGAGTTGGACGATCTCCAGCCAGAGCTGGTTCTGGGCGGTGTGGTGCAGGGGGAGGTTGCGCAGGCCGGTGTCGCGGGCGGCGCGGATGCGGTCCTCGGCGCGGGCGCGTTGGCGGTGCCGCAGTTCCAGGGCCGCGATCGCGGTGCCTGTGGTGTTGGTGGCGAAGCAGGTCAGGCGCATGCCGTCGGCGTCGGTGAACCTCAACTGGGCTCCGGGGTGCGGTCGTTCCTTGCGGACGATCAGCCGCAGCCCGGTCGGCCAGCCTTTCAGGACGTCGCCTGCCAGTTCGGCGACCCAGGCGCCGTCGCGGACCCGGCCGTCGGGTTCGACCGCCGACGTCCAGGCCGGGGCCGGGGCGTGGAGCACGGCGTGGTGGACCGCCTCGGTGATCGTCATCCCGACCGAGTAGGACAGCCACCGTCCGCGCGCGGTGAGCCAGTTCAGGAACTCGTGCGTGCCGCCGGCGGAGTCGGTGCGGATCAGGGTCCGTCGACCTCGTCGGTAGTGCTTCGGCATCTGGGCCAGGGCCATGCGGGTGGTGGTGATGTGGTCGGCGGCGGTGTTGCTGCCCGCGTTGCCCGGCCGCAGCAGCCCGGCCACCGGCTCCCCGGACCCGTTCGCGCCGTGGTCGACGAACGCCATCAGGGGGTGGTGCCCGAAGGTCCGCTTCCAGGTCGCGGTCGCGTCCTGTTTCTCGGAGTGGGCCAGCACCAGGACCCCGTCGATGTCCACGACGACCTGGCCGGCAGCGTCGGGAGCATCGGTGCCGGCCAGCTTCCACACCCGTTCGCGGGCATCGGCCCTGGCCCGGCGGATCGCAGTCAGCGCGCGGGGCCCGGCTGCGGCCAGGGTCTCCACCAGGCGCGAGACGGTGGGGTCGGAGGCCACCAGGCGCGAGACGGTGGGGTCGGAGGCCACCGGACCGAACACCCGCGGCTCGGCCCGCAGCACGGCCACATCGGAAAGGCAGTCCCCGCCCAGCGCCACCGTCAGCGCGAGGTCCAGCAGCACTTTGCCCGGGTCGTGCACCGCACGCGGCTTGCGCCACGGCGTCAACGCCGCCGATATCGCCGCGTCCAACCCGGTCTTGCGCACGGTCTCCAGCAGCAGCACCCCGCCGGCCTGCGAGACCACGGCACTGCCGTCGCCCTGGACGCGGACACGCGGGTACGACCCGATACGCTTGTTCACCTGGAGAGTGCTTCTTTCCTTGCTGCGGACAGGACCCTAGACAAGTCCCATCGTTGCAGGTCAGAAGCACTCTCTGTTTATTTGATCAAGACCCGAACAATCCCGCTCATGAAAGCCCGAGGCTAAAGGGCCAACTCAGCCACTGGTCCCGGCCGGGAACGCTCCCGGTTGCCCCTTCAGCGCAGCACCGGGGCCGGGCTCAGTCGGTGGCGCGCTCGGTGTTCAGGGGTGCATGGCGAGGTCGTGCTCTTCCGGGTGGCGGGCGAGGCGAGCCATCACCCACACGGTCCGGGCGTCCATCCCGTCGCCGTACTCGGCGGCCAGGCGCCGCTCCTGCCACGTCGCGCGCGGGGCGAGGGCCCACCGAACCAGCGGGAACCGGACCCGGCGAGCACGGCTTCTCATCGGCTCGGCGGGAGTTGAACCGTATACCTATCAACCGTTACGCGGAATCCGGCCATTCGCCCCGGACCTGCGGAAATCGGCTGTACGAGTGGCAGTCACACGAAAGACTACCTGCGTAACTGTACGTATACCCAAAGTGAGGGTGCCGTGTTATTCGGTAAGAACGGCGGAGACGACGCGGACGGCAACGGGGACCGCGACGAAGCCCCCAGCGGGCTGACCATGCTGCATCAGGCGATGCTGCATACCAGCACCACGCTGAGCGAGACCCTCGACCGGGGACTCACAGACGTAAAGAACACCAACACCGATGCCCACACCGCCGTGACCAAGGAGCTCGCCCGCACGACCAGGGCGCTCCAGGACGCGCAGAAGCTCTTGCCCATGCCGTATGCGGCCCGGGACGCGGACAGAGACAGCGCCACCGCTGACCAACTGCGCCAGCTGCACGAACTGGTGACCGCCGTGCAGGCGACCCTTGCCGGCGTCGCACAGGACGTCACCTCCCTGGCTCCCGCACCAGCTGCGGCGACGGTCACAGCGGTCGCGGGCAACGGGTACGGCACCACGGCGGAGACCGTGCACGCCGGAAGGTCCCTGTTGAACGCGGTGCCGCAGCAGCGAGTGGACAGCGTCACCGTTGACACCCCACCGGCAGCGGAAGACCCCGCCCCGGCAGACAGTGTGGATACGGCTGACGTGCCCGCTGTCGAAACCAACGCCGCGGTCGAGAGCGGGCCCGGCGATGAGGACGGACCACAGGCCAGGCCGGAGACGGGGGCCCCACTGACGCGGGAGCAGGTGGCTGAGGCTGTGCGCGAGGCGGTAGCTGCCGCGCTCCCCGGCCCCGAGGCCGACGACGTGCCCTCCGCTGTCGCGGAGCTGGGCGGGCAGATCACCGCCCTGCGCGCGGAGGTTGCCGGCCTCGTCGAGCGTCTCCCCGCCGCCTCGCAGGGCGAGGCCGAAGATCAGAGGCCACCCGCCACCGACCCCGAGCACAGCAGGGTACTGACGCAGGCCGCAGGGATCTCTTCCGCCGTGCTGGTGTGCCACCGCGACCTGTGGGAACTCCTGTCCGGCTGGGCGGGCGGGCACCCCCACTTCCGGATGCCTCCGCAGATCGCAGACCAAGGCGAGAACCGCATCGCGGCGAACATCTCGGGCCGTTCACTCATCGCCGTCCTCATCAGCCTGTCCCACCTGCGAAACACCGCCACCGAAGGCGACGGCGACCGGGAACTCGCCGAGGCCGTCTACCAACGCATCGGCAACAGCATCGTCGCCCTCTCCCCCGACGACGGCCCGCTCGTCACCATCACCCTGGACGACCGCACCCCGCACACCAGCGACACCTCCGATTCCTGACCGGACCACAGGCACCATCGAGGCTGGTCGCACATCGGCCGCCCTCCCGACCAGCAGGAAAACGCACAGGGGCCAGACTTAAGGCTCTCGCTCCGGACCAGGACCACCGGTCCGACGAGCATGCTGTTCGATCCAGCCGTTCGGACGCCACGCCACCGCCATCGTCAAGGCCTCGCCCAGCAGACCCGCTCATACCGCTGCCGCGCCCCGGAGCTCTCTTCCGGGGCGCGGCAGCGGTCGTTCAGGAGCCGGTGACACCCCATGCGGGGTCTTGGTCCTGTCGGGCGGTGCGCGGGTTCGGCGTGGTCGTCATGGCCGGAACGTACGCCTGGCAAACCACTGAGAACAGCCCCGGACTATTGGTCACGGGACACATCGGGTACCTCGTACGGGCAACCCGAGCCTCCTGCCGACCGCACCTGCTGTGCTGGGTGCACATCGCCGAGGTGGACAGCTTCCTCCGCGCCCACCAGCAGTACGCGGCCGCTGGCCGCAGACGCGGGTACGACGGGTGCGACGGGTGCGACGGGTGCGACGGGTGCGACGGGTGCGACGGGTGCGACGGGTGCGACGGGTGCGACGGGTACATCGACGACATGGCGAGGGCTGCCCAGGCTCTCTGTGTGTCCGATCCTCCGCACAATCGCGCGGAGCTGGCCGAACGCATCGCCGCCTACCGACCTGCGGGGCGTGTGGGTGCCGCCGGGCCGTCGCGGCTCATCCAGCCTGTGGAAAGGTCGAAGCGGGCCCGGTGATGCCGGGGCGGTAGCGGATTGCGGCCCTGTCGAGGGCCGTCTCAAGGCGGCGGTGTTTCTGGTCTCGGTCGTCGAAGGTGAGCTGGTGGACTGGTGCTCGGCGGGCCGGAGGCGTTCTGTTCGTAGGACGAGTGTGCGGACGCGGGCGCGCTGGAGACCGAGTCCGGTGAGGAGTTCGCGGGCGGTGGGGGCCAGGGCGGGGGGTGGGCGGTCCCCTCGGTGAGGGTGCGGCTGCGGGCGGTCTGAGTGTGGTCGGCGTAGGTGACGGTGAGTGTGAGCGCCTGGGTGATCTCCCCACTGATGCGCAGCCGGGCGCCGAGCTCCTGGACGAGGCGGAGGACGGTGCGGTGGTGCTGGTCGGGGGCGAGTTCGTCGCGGTCGAAGTGGTGGCCGGCGCTCATGGTCTTGGGTGCGGCGCCCGGGACGACGGGGCACTCGTCGATGCCGTGCGCGAGGTCGTGGGCCTGGTGTGCGGCCGGTCCCGAGGATGCACTGGAGTGTGGGGAGCTGAGTGTCGGCGATGTGGCCGACGATGGTGACGCCCTAGCGGGCGAGCGTCCGCGCGGTCTTGGGGCCGATGCCCGGCAGGGCGGCGGTCGGCTCGGTGCGGAGGAACGTGGCGATCTCGTACGGGTCGTCGCGGACCACCGTGGCACAGCCGAGCGGGCGGAAGCCACGGTCAAGACCGTCCGCTTCTCCTCGGACCGTGGTCTGCTGCCCGAGGCGGCGCGCAGCACGGGGGGCCATCGCCACTACGGCCCGAGGCGCTCGACCGGCTCCGGCTGGTCCGCTCGCTGCGCACGCTGGACCTGCCGGTGCCGGACGTGGGCCGGGTGCTGGACGGACATGTCGCGCTGGAGGACGTCATCGCGAACCAGCTGAAGGAGCTCGGCACGCGCATGACCGCGATGCGCTGGCGGGAGTCCGCGCTCCAACTGCTCCAGGACTGCGCCCCCAGGTACTGGCCTTCGCCCGGCTGCACGCCCTCGCCTCCGCCGTCAACTCCGGCTCCGGCATCAATGTCTGCCGCCCCGAATTCCTCCTGCTGGGCGAGAGCTGCCGTCCGGAGGTGGTCTATGACGGTCTCCGTGAGGCGTTCGTGCTCGCCGCATCCGATCTGCGGGTGGGCCGGCCGCCGTGCGAGGGCGACGCTCTCGACTGTTTCGTCGCCTCCTTCGCCGACTTCCGCGGCCTGCGGGACACCCCTGTCTTCCGCCACCGGCTCAGCGGTCTGCTGGCCCGGACGGCGGACCCCCGTATCAGCCGCTACTGGGAACTCACCGCCGAGCTGACCGGGTCCCCGGAGCCGACGCTCGGCGCGTCCGAGGACTGGCTCTGCGCCGCCCTGGAGGCTCAGTCGGCCGGTCCGACCGGCTCGCCGGCTGAATAGCTGAATAGCTCGTCGGCTGGCTGGCTGACGGGGTGACCGGTTGACCTGTGCACTCCAACGATCACCGCCCCGATCGACGGCCTTCCCACACACCCTCGCACCGAAACCGGAATATTCCCGCCTGAACAAGACACAAGTCGACGCACCGAAGGACTCCATGAACGGCCGAAATCACTCCTTCGTGCGGCATGGAACGTGGAGTACCGGTGAATCCGCCTCCATGTTCGATCACCGATCTCCGACTGACCACGCAGAACAGACCCTGCCAGATATTCACGGACACTTTTCTCCGGATGACCGGATTACCTCCTTGACCATCTCTTGGTACAAGAACGAGACTCGCAGAGGCACTCATGCATCAGGAGCCACAAGCGCATGTGCATGCGAATTGGCCCTGCGAGACATAGATCGCACGGGGTGTGCGGCGGGGGAAGCAGCGAAGATCGTATGTCCGCGACCACATGATCGGCGGGCAATTCCTTCACCTCCTCTCCTCATCTCTTGGTGCGCGAAGGGAATGGAGGGGGAATGCCGACGCACATGGGCTATCCCGGCGTTTACATCGAAGAACTCCCCAGCAGCGTTCGGACCATCGCCTCGGTCACCACATCGGTGACCGCTTTCGTGGGGCACACCCGCCGAGGACCGCTCAACCAACCGGTGCGCATCACCAGCTTCGCCGACTTCGAGCGGCGCTTCGGCGGACTCACCTCGCAGAGCGCGGTCAGCTACGCCGTGCACCAGTTCTTCGGCAACGGCGGGGCGGTCGCGGTCGTCGTCCGGGTGGCGAAGGCCGGCACGGGTGAAGAGGCCTGCGTCACCCTGGAGTCCACCGAGGGCCGCAGCGCGTGCCCCGTGCTGGAGGTGCACGCCAAGGAACCGGGTGTGTGGGGTTCGGGGCTGCGGGTGGCCGTCGACCATGACACGCCCACCCCGGACAGAACCTTCAATCTGCATGTCCTGGACGCCCGCGGCGGTGCCCGCGAGTCCTTCACCAACGTGTCCATGCGTTCCGGTCACGGCCGCTTCGTCGAAACGGTCGTGGGCGCCGGATCCGCGCTCGTCCGCGTGAAGGTTCTCGACGAGGACCGGCCCGACCCGTCCGGCACCGTCTCCAAGCCGTTCGCCGCGAAGCTGCCCGACCTGAACGTCGAGCTGAAGGTGAAGATCGGCGATGTGGAGCGGGAGTTCACGCTCTTCGAGCCCGACCGTGACGGCGAGCCGCCGCGCACGGTCACCGAACTGGCCCTGCTCCTGGAGCGCAAGCTGCGGGCCCTGCCCGACGCCCCCGGCAAGCACGCCTTCGCCGGTGCCGAGGTCATCGCCTTCGGGCGCCGCATCCAGGTCGTCGCCGGTTCCGTCGACCCGGACGACATCGTGCGTTTTGTCGGCGAGTGCGCCAACGACCTCGGTCTCGAAGCCTCGGTGAACCCGCCCGTCTTCCCGCTGGAGGGCGGCAAGGACGGCGACGCGCCCGGACCGCTCGACCTCATCGGCAGCGAGGCCCGCAAGACCGGGGTGCACGCGCTGCGCGACGTGGACGACGTCAACCTGCTGGCGCTGCCCGAGCTTTCGGCGTACGAGTCGACCGAGGACATGGTCACCGTGCTGTCCGCGGCCGAGCGGCTCTGCCGCGAGCGCCGGATCTTCCTGCTCGTCGACTCGCCGTCCACCTGGGGAAGCGTCGACGCGGCGCGGGCCGGGATCGGTGCGTTCGACGCGGTGCGCAGCGACCACTCCGGCCTGTACTTCCCGCACCTCCAGCTCACCGATCCACTGACCGGGCGGCTGCGGTCGTTCCCGCCCTCGGGCGCGGTGGCCGGCGTCATCGCCCGTACGGACGGGGAGCGCGGCGTCTGGAAGGCACCGGCGGGCACCGACGCCCGGCTGGCCGGGGTGCGGTCCCTGACGGTCAGGCTGACCGACCGGGACAACGGGCTGCTCAACCCGCTGGGCGTCAACTGCCTGCGGACCTTCCCGGTGGTGGGACCGCTCGTCTGGGGCGCGCGGACGCTTCAGGGCGCGGACGCGCTGGAGAGCGAGTGGAAGTACGTTCCGGTGCGCCGGCTCGCCCTGCATGTCGAGGAGAGCCTGTACCGGGGACTCCAGTGGGTGGTCTTCGAGCCCAACGACGAGCAGCTGTGGCAGCAGATCCGGCTGAATGCCTCGGCCTATCTGAATGATCTGTTCCGCCGGGGCGCGTTCAAGGGCGGCACGCCCCGTGAGGCGTACTTCGTGAAGTGCGACAAGGACACCACCACCGATGCCGACATCGAGCGCGGTGTGGTGAATGTGTTGATCGGTATCGCACCGGTCAGGCCGGCCGAGTTCGTGATCGTCAAGATCCAGCAGATGGCCGGTCAGTTCGACCTCTCGTAATCCAAGGACCCGAGGTAAAGGAACACGAAGGAAACCGATGGCTGAGTTCCAGGTAAACGCCCATCGCTTTGACCCCTACAAGAATTTCAAGTTCCTGGTCCTGTGGGACGGTCGAACGGTAGCGGGCATCAGCAAGATCAGTCCCCTGAAGCGGACCACGGAAGTGGTCAAGCACCGGCACGGCGGCGACCCCAGTTCGCCGCGGAAGTCGCCGGGCCGCTCCGAGTTCGAGGGGGTCACGCTCGAACGCGGCGTGACCCACGACCCGGAGTTCGACCGCTGGGCCAACAAGGTCTGGCAGGTGGGCGCCGGGCTCGGCTCCGAGGTGTCGCTGCGCGACTTCCGCAAGGACATCATCATCCAGGTCCTCAACGAGGCCGGGCAGGTCGCGGTCTCACACAAGCTCTACCGGGCCTGGGTCAGCGAGTACCAGGTCATGGGCGAGCTCGACGCGAACGCCAACGCCGTCGCCATCCAGAGCGTGAAGCTGGAATGCGAGGGCTGGGAGCGGGACTACGAGGTTCCGGAACCGGCCGAGCCGTCGTTCACCCACCCTGCCTGAAGCTCGCACATGCACGGAGGAAAGACGATGGCGCCTCGTCGTAGTCCGGCCGGGGACCGGACATGATCCCCGGAGCCGCCCGGGTCACGCCGGGCGTGGCCGCGGCCGTGCCCGGTGCGGGCCCGGTGGGTCCCGCCGAGCTGCTGGCCGCGTGGGAGTCCGGGCTGGCCCTGGGTGCGGCGGGCAGATCGCTGCTGCTGCACCGGGCGGCCCGCCCGGGGACCGGTACGGACACGTTGCTGTCGGTGCCGGTCGGTGAGCGAGAAGCGGATCTGTTCGCACTGCGCCGCTCGCTGTTCGGTGAGTTGATGCAGGTGCGGATCGAGTGCGGCGCCTGCGGCGAGGCCATGGAGTTCGACCTCGACGCGGGTGCCCTGGGCGCACGCGGAGCGGTCCCGGACCTGCCGCTGCGGGTGACGGAGGACGGGTGGGTGGTCGAGTTCCGGCTGCCGACCGTCGCCGACCTCGCAGCGGCCGGAGCCGCTGGAGCCGCTGGAGCCGCCAGGGTGACTGAGGCTGCTGGGGTGGCCGGCGGCGCTGAGGTGGCTGGGGCTACTGAGCCGGCCAGGTCGTCCGCCGAGGCCCGCCGGCGGCTCGTGACGGACTGCACGCTGCGGGCCCAGCGGGACGGGGAGTTTGTCCCGGCGGAGCGGCTGGCCGAGCTGCTCCCCGAACGGGTGGAACGGCTCATCGCCGAGAAGGCCGCGGAGGCGGACCCGACGTCCGAAGTGACGCTGAACGTGGTGTGCCCCGAGTGCGACGGGGCCACCGCGGCCGAGCTGGACATCTCCTTCTACCTCTGGACCGAACTGGACAACTGGGCACGGGACGTGCTTCTGGACGTCCATCTCCTCGCCACCGCATACGGCTGGAGCGAGCCGGACATTCTGGCGCTCAGTCCCCTTCGGCGTCGCTACTACCTGGAGCTGTGCACCGATGCCTGACTATTTCGACCGGCTCCTCGCCCGGTACGCGCCGGTGGCCGAAGGCCCCGGCGGTCCCGGCGGCTCCGGCGCGCGGGTACGGGTACGGCCACGGCTGCCCGGCCCGTTCGAGCGGGCGGAGGCCATGCGGCAGGGTCCGCCCGAGCCGGACGAACCGGCCGCGCTCATCCCTTCCGCTCCCCTGCCCGCCCCCAGCGGTCCGCCCCTGCCGGTGCGGCCGGAGCGGGAGACGCACACCGAACGGCACACCGAGGTACGCACCGAGCGGGCACCACGGCCAGCGGAGAGGGGGCAGCCGCTCCGGCCCCCGGCACCGGCGCCCACTCTCCTGCTCCGCCCCGCGGCCGCTCCGTCACCGGCACTCCGGCCCGGTACGGCGGAGGGCTCACGGGCGGCGCGACGGGGAGGCCCGTCCGCGCCCCAGGCCCCGGCGCAGTCTCCGGCCGTGGCGGCCGCACCGTCCCCGTACGCCGCCGGCTTCGCCCGTACGGCCTCGCCCGCCGCTCCGCGCGGCTCCGACACCGCCGCCGCGCGCGGTGCGGCGCTCGGCTCGGTGGGGCGGCGTGCGCCGCGCCCCGCCGAACGCGTCGTCCATGTGCAGATCGGCCGGCTGGAGGTCAGCGCGGCGCCGCCGCCCGGGACGAACGGTTCACCGGGTGGCCGCCCCGCACAGCGGACCGGGCGGCCGGCCCCCGTACTGACTCTGGACGACTACCTGTCGCGCGGTGGGAAGAGGGATTGACGACATGAGCAACGCACTCGCCGTCGCCACGGTCACCCAGGCGCTCGCCCTACTGATCGAGAGCAACCTGGGACCGGAGATGGACATCGCGGTCAAGGTGGAGACCCGCAAGCCACCATCGGAGCCGCCGAGCGAGCCGACCATCACGGTCTTCCTCTATCAAGTGACCCCGAACGCCTCGATGCGCAACAACGATCTGCCGACGCGCGCTTCGGACGGCACCCTGCGCAACCGGGCGGTCGCGCCGCTGGACCTGCACTACGTGATCAGCGCGTACGGGGAGGAGGCGGAACTCGTCGGGCAGCGGCTGCTCGGCTGTGTGATCCGCATCCTCCACGAAATCCCGGTGCTGCCGAAGGAGTTGATCGAGCTGGCCGCCGAGCGCCCGTATCTGTCGGGCAGCGACCTGGCGGACTCGGTACAGAAGGTGCGCTTCACCCCGACCGTCATGGACGTCGATGAGACGTCCAAGCTCTGGGGAATGCTGCACCAGACCCCGTACACCCTGTCGGTGGCCTATCAGGCGTCGCTGGTGGTGATCGAGGGCCGCGAGAAGCCGGTCCCGGCGAAGCCGGTGAAGGAACGCACGGTACGGGTGCTGCCGTTCGGGGCGCCCGGAGCACCGGTGCCGCCGGGGGCGGACGGGGTGCCCGGGGCGGACGGGGCAGACGGGGCAGACGGGGCAGACGGGGCCGAGAGAGCGGAGACGGGGACGGCGAAGGGCGCGCCCCCGGCCGCGAAGGCCCCCGCGAAAACTCCTGCGAAGACCGCCGCCCAAGCCGAGGCCAAGGCACCTGCCGGGACCCCCGCCAAGTCCGCGAAGGCAACTGCCAGGCGCGCGTCCCCGCCCCGTACTCGTAAAGCCGCCGAGAGCGACGCGCCGACGCCGGACGACAAGGGCTGAACCGAGTGCGGAACACGGGGGGTGAGGACATGGGGACGCCGGACAGCACTGGTCGGACCGAGAGCGAAACCGCAGGCACCGGCGCGGGCAGGACCGGAGACAAAGGCAGGGACGCGGCGGCGCAGGGGCGTGCGCTCTCGGCTGCCGTTCACGCTGTCCTCGCCCGGGTGGACACCCACGCCGGACGCGCCCGTACCACCACCGCCCACGGCTCGGCCTCGGGTTCCGGACCGGCGGCCGAATCCCCCCGGCCCGACAGCACAACCGTCACCCGTACGGAATCCGGCACGGAATCCGGCGGCGGCGCTGTCGTGGTCACGCCCCCCGGCGGAACCGGCCCCGCCGCCCTCGACGCGCTCGTCGCCTGCTTCGGCCTCAGCCCGTTCGAACGCGACATCGTCCTGCTGACCGCGGCCGCCGAGCTGGAGCCCACCACGGCCGCCCGCTGCGCCGCGGCCTGCGGGGATCCGGAGCGCGCGTACCCCACCTACTCGCTCGCCCTCGCCGCGCTGGGCGATCCGCACTGGAGCGCCCTCACCCCGGTCGCCCCGCTGCGCCGCTGGCGGATCGTCGAGCTGGACGACGAGTCGCGGCTGACCACCTCGCGGCTCCGGCTCGACGAACGGATCCTGCACTTCCTGGCCGGTTCGCCCTACCTGGACGCCCGGCTGCACGGGCTGCTGCGCCGGACCACGGTGCCCGACGTACTGCCCGCCTCGTACGACCTGGCGGCGAACCGGGTCGCGGCGGGCTGGGCGGGGGCGGGGCGCGGGGCGCCGCTCCGGGTCGAGCTGGTCGGTGGCGATCTGCGGACCCGGGCGGACATCGCGGCGATCGCGGCCCGCCGTTCGGGGCTCGGCCTGTACGAGATGTCGGCCGCCGACGTACCGTCCGCTCCGGGCGCGCGGGACCTGCTGGCCCGGCTGTGGCAGCGCGAGGCGATCCTGCTGCCCGCGGCGCTGCTGGTGGAGGTCGGCGACCTGGACCGCGAACAGGGCGCCGCCACCGACGCGTTTGTGGAGAGCGCCGCCGTACCCCTGGTCGTGTCGAGTCCCGACCCCCGGCAGACGGCGCGCCCGCGCGGGGAGCGCGTCACCGTGCCGCCGCTGGACGCGGACGAGCAGCTCGGGGTGTGGACCGACGCCTTCGCCGACGTACCGGAGGTGTCGCAGGGCGATCTGCGCGACCTGGTGGCCCAGTTCTCGCTGCCGCCCCACCTGGTCCGCTCGGCGGGCGCGGCCGTGGCCCGGGATCTACCCGGCGAGGACACGCTCGACGCGACCGGGCTGGCCTGGCAGGCCGGGCTCACCGAGGCCCGGATGGGCATGGACGAGCTGGGCCGACGGATCGAACCGCACGCGGGCTGGGGCGATCTCGTACTGGCGGAGCGGCAGTTGAAGGTCCTGCGGGAGATCGTGGCGCATGTGCGGCAGCGGCCGACCGTGTACCAGGAGTGGGGTTTCGCCGAGACGCTCCGCCGGGGGCTCGGGGTCACCGCGCTGTTCGCGGGCGGCTCCGGCACGGGCAAGACGCTGGCCGCCGAGGTGATGGCGCGGGAGCTGGGACTGGATCTGTTCATCATCGATCTGTCGCAGGTGGTCAGCAAATACATCGGTGAGACCGAGAAGAACCTCCGCAAGGTGTTCGACGCCGCCGAGCAGGGCGGGGCGCTGCTGCTGTTCGACGAGGCGGACGCGCTGTTCGGCAAGCGCAGCGAGGTCAAGGACAGCCACGACCGGTACGCCAACCTCGAAGTCAGCTATCTGCTGATGCGGATGGAGGCGTACCGGGGGCTCGCGGTCCTCACGACGAACATGAAGCAGGCGCTGGACACGGCGTTCATGCGCCGCATCCGTTTCGTCGTCGACTTCCCGTTCCCGGGCGAGAGCGAGCGGGCCGAGATCTGGCGCCGGGTGCTGCCCGCGCGGGCGCCGATGAAGGGCGTCGAACCGGACCTGCTGGCCCGGCTGACGGTGGCGGGCGGTTCCATCCGCAACATCGCGCTGTCGGGCGCGTTCCTCGCGGCGGAGGAGGGCGACCGGCTCCAGATGCGCCACATGCTGGAGGCCGCCCGTACCGAGTACCTCAAGCTCGACCGTTCCCTGACGCCGTCGGAGGTGCACGGATGGGTCTGAACGAACAGCAGCAGCAGCCGCAGCGGCAGGGCACGGGCGCGGGGACGGGGACGGACACAGTACGGGTCGACATCGGCGAGCTGGTCCTCGACGGCTTCGGCCGGGTGGACCCGGAGCGCGTATCGGAGGCGTTCCAGGCGGAGTTGGGCAGGCTAGTACGGGAACGGGGGGTGCCGCTGGCCGTGGACGGCGGGCAGGCGCTGGAGTCCCTGGCGGGGCTGCCCCCGCTGCCCGCGACGGTCTCCGCCCGCCGTCTGGGCCAGGAGCTGGCCCGCGCGGTGCACACGGGGCTCTCGGGCGGAGGTGAGGCGTCGCGATGAGTACGTCCCACTCGCAGGAGACGCGGACGGACCAGTCCGCCAAGCGGCGCAAGCGCAAGGAGCGCGCCGCCTCGCACGCGCCGGAGCCGAAGAACATCGTCAGCGGTGCGGGCCAGCCGCTCGACCTGAGCGTACGGCGGGAGCTGGAGGAGCAGCTCGGTCACGACTTCGGCCGGGTGCGGCTGCACACCGATCCCGACGCGGGTGCGCTCACCGAGATGCTCGGCGCGGACGCGGTCGCGGTCGGCCAGGACATCTTCTTCCGCGAGGGAACGTACCGCCCCGGCACGGTCGACGGACAGCGGCTGCTGGCCCACGAGTTGCTGCACACGGTGCAGAACCCGCACGGCCTCGGCACCCTGCGCGCCGGGCGTGACCTGGGTGCGGTGAGCCTGCCGCAGCAGGCGATGGAGCGCGAGGCGGAGTCGGCGGCGCAGGAGTCGGTGCGCCCGGACGGGCGGGCGGCGGCCAGGTCCGGGGAGCCCGGAGCCCGGGTCGAGGAGGGGCAGGCGACGCCTGGCTGGCTGCGGTACGCGACGGTGGACGCGGACCGGCAGCGTGCCGAGCGCATGGACCCGGAGACCGTCGTCGACCGCTTGGTCAACGGTGTGCTGCGCTCGTTGCGCGGCGACCCTGCGGACGCCTCGGGGAGGGTACGGCTCCAGCTGGCGCGGATGCCCATGGAGCTCCAGGACACGGTCCTCGACACGCTGGAGAAGCGGCTGCCGACCCCGGCCCACGACCGGCTCATCGACCTGATCGACGAAGTGGACCGGGCGCCGCTGCCGTTGGAAGCGTCGGTCCTGCTCACCCCGCATGTGGTCCCCGACGCAATCGAAGAGATCGCCTGGGAGCAGGAGTCCGAGGAGGCGGCCTGGCGCGCCCGGCTCGACAGCGCGGAGGAGCTGGAGAACGAGCGGATTCGGCAGGCGCAGCGGCGCAAGGCCGAGGATCCGGGGGCGGACAGCGGCGCGTCCGAAGGGGCGCAGGAGCCCGGGGCAAGTGCGGGCGGCGCCGCGCCGTCGAGTGCTCCCCCGCAGGCGGAGCAGAGCATGCAGGAGCCAGCCGGGGCGCAACCGCTGCAGGTGGAGGGCAAGTCCACCGGCGCTGAGCAGGGTCCTGGCGTGGCCGGGGCCAAGGGCGCGGCGGGAGACGGAAAGGGGGAGGGTCAGCAGGACGAGCCGCAGCAGGCGCGCCCCCCGGCGCAGCCGCAACCGGCCGCGGGAAAGCGCAAGGAGGCGTCGGCCCGGCCGGCCGGAGCTGTGCGGCCGACGCCTGTGGACAAGAGCGCGGCCGAGCGCGACGACACCCGCCACTCCGCCCGGCAGGACGCGCCTCCCGAGTCCGACCAGGACCCGGACGACCAGCCGCTAGGCGTCGACGAGGGCGGCGAGGCCGAGGCGCTCTCCGAGCTGGAGTCCCTCGTCACGGAGGCGGAGCAGGACGCGGCCGAGCCCGCGCCGGCGCCCCGACAGTACGCGCCGGATCCCGGTGACCTCGAAGGGGCCACGGCGAACGCGTCCGCTCCGGGCTCGGAACGGGGCGCGGGCAGTACGCCGCCCGCGTCGCGCCTGCCCGCCGCGGAGACGGAGGCGTTGGCGGCGGCGCTCGAGGAGGAGAGTGAGGATCTCGACGCGGAGGGGGACTCCGCGTCGGAGAGCCCCCTCGACCAGGAGGTAGGTCCCGAGCCGGACAGCGACGCGGAGGGCCGTACCGGGGCGGCGCGTGATGCCTCGAAGGGCGAGGCGGATCCCGAAGCGGAGGCCGAGGACCACGATCTGGCGTCCGAGACACGTCGGGCGAACGAACGCTCCGGGGAGGAGCAGGGCGGCGAGGGTACGTCCCCCGGCGACGGTGCTGCCCCGGGCAAGCTGGCCAAGGCCGCCGAGGATGCACGGGGGCAGGCGAACCCCATGGCGGGCGGCGGGGGTTCGGGCGGCACGGGCGCACCCGCGAAGCCCGCGGTCGCCGAGACGTCACCGACCGCCACGGCCCCGGCCTCCGCACCCGCCCCCGCTGCCGTTCCCGGGGCGGGCGGCGACACCAGCGTCGTACCACCGGCGGCGGAGGTCGCTTCTGCCGTTCCCCGGACAGAGGCGCCGCCCAAGCACGAGCCCGTACGGTCCGACGACAGCAAGCCCGTCACTGCCAAGGCGGCACCCCGGACCAGGGGCGGCGGGAGCCCCGGCGGTGGCGGTGGCAGGGCAGCCGCGAAGCCGAAGAAGGCGGCATCGGCGCCGAACGTCGCGGGTACCACCCCCGAGGCGGGGCTCGTGTCCGCGTCGGGCCTCCAGCCTCATCTGGCGCTGACCACGCTGAAGGGCGTCAACGCCGCGGTCGGCCGCTCGGTCTCCGGGGAGCGCGGGAGTCTGAAGGGTGCGCCGCCCACGATGGATCGGCCCGTCGGTTCGCCCACGACCGTACGGGGCGGTCCGAAGCCGTCGGCTCCGGGCACGTACACCTCGCAGAGCGTCGGAAAGACAGAGGCAACGCAGGGCACCACTCCGGAGATCAAGGGTGAGAAGGCGCCGAGCGGCGAACTCCCCGGTGCGGACATGGAGGAACCGGGCTGGTGGGACATCGGCAAGGCGTTGTTGATGGGGCTCGGCAAGAAGCTCCTCTCCAAGCTCCTGCCCCTCGACAAGCTCACCGGCTCGATCGACAAGGTGCCGAGCACGGACAAGGGGTTGCAGGGCGCCAAGGTCGGAGACGCGCCCAAACTGCCCCTCAAGGACGACTCCGACCCGGAGCGGACCGACAAGCAGGCGAAACAGCTCGATGACAAGGGCGCCGAACTACACACCTCGGGGCGGGAGGATGCGGCCCGCCCGATGGGCGAGGACCAGATCTACCCGGATCTACCGAGGGAGACCCTGACCGCGCGCATCGGCGGCGGCAAGCGGCAGCGCGGCGGGGAGGGCCGCCCGGCAGGCGCCCCCGGAGCGGGCCTGCCCCTGGAGGCCGTGTCGGCGGTCGCGGAGCACGAACAGGGCCCGCAGATCAAGCAGGCCTTCGGGCAGGCGCGGCAGAAAATGACGGGGGCACACCGGGAGAAGGAGAACAAAGCCAAACAGGACCGCCGCCAGTACCAGCGCGACGTCAAGCAAGAGGTCGACACCAAGACCAAGGAACAGACGAAGGCGCGCAACCAGGGTCGCACCGACATAGCCGGCTCCCGCACCAGTTGGCGCAAGGAGCAGGACGAGAAGCTCACCGAGGTGGACGGAAAGAAGGGCAAGCAGTACACCAAGGCCCGCAAGGACATCAAGGAGAAGCAGGACAAAACCGACCAGGATGTCGATCAGCGGACCAAGGACGACCAGAAGAAGATTGACGACGGGCGGACCGGGGCCGAGAAGGAAGCCACGCAGAAGCGCGACGACGGGAAGAAGGACTCCCGAAACTGGTTCGAGAAGGGCCTCGACTGGATCAAGGACCAGTTCACCAAGTTGAAGAAGGCCATCAAGAGCGTCTTCGAGAAGGCCCGCAACCTGGTCAAGGGAGTCATCGAGGACTTTAAGAAGCAGGTCTTCGCCTTCATCGACGAGGCCCGCAAGTGGGTCATCCAGCAGATCAACGACTTCGCCGACGCCCTCATCCGTCTCGGTGACGAACTACTGAAGGACTATCCCGCACTGCGGGACAAGTGGCGCAAATCCATCAACAGTCTGCGTGACGCGGCAATCAAGAAGGTCAACCAGGCTGCGGACAAGCTCAAGGCGATCGCGGGCAAGCTGATCGATGCGTTCGGCGACATGCTCCTGGCCGGCCTGGACCTCATGGAGCAAGGAATGCTGGCCGCGGTCGAACTCGCGGAGACCGTGACCCTCAAGGCGATGGAGCTCGGCGCGGCGATCCTCAAGGGCCTGGGCGAGTGGGCGGCGATCGCAACGGATATTCTCAGCGACCCGGGCGGCTGGATCGGCAAGGCGAAGGACGCGGCGGTCATCGGAGCCAAGGAGCACCTCTTCACGGAGATCAAGGCCGCGGTGAAGGAGTGGTTCAACCAGAAGGTGCAACAGCTCATCGGCATTCCGATGGAGATGTTCAACCGGCTGTTGAAGGGCGGCACGTCCAAGGAAGACATGGCCAAGATGGCCTGGGACGCGGCACTCCCCCAACTCCCTTTGATCATCGGCGAGCTGATCGTCACGAAGGTGGTCGCGAAGCTGATCCCCGGTGCGGGCTGGGTCATGGCGATCATCGACGCGCTGAAGACGGCATACGACGCGCTGGGCTCGATCCTGCGCGCGTTCGGGATGTTCATGACGTTCCTCAAGGCCGTCAAGAGCGGAAGCGGCGCCCTGCCATTCGCGAAGGCGGTGGCCTCGGGTGTGGTCGCGCTCCTGGAGCTGATCTACCAGTGGCTGGTGAGCGGCGTGGGCAAGTACCTGGGCAAGGTGGCGAAGGCACTGCGCGGCAAGGCGGCGAAGCTCGGCAAGAAGGACCCGGACTCCAACAAGGGGCCCGACAAGGGACCTGATCCGAAGAAAGACGCACCCCACCAGGACGCCCCGGCCCCGAAGCCGACCCAGCCCCCGAAGCAGAACCGTCCGGACCCTGTGCCCACCCCGGGACGCAAGCCCGAGACGAAGCCCACGACGCCCAAGGACAAGCGGGACGACGACGACCGCCGCAGGGACGGCCGTCAAGCGAACGCGGCCACCCGTGGCCTGCGCCCGAAGCCGGGCAAGGACCGCCCCGACGCGAGGCGCCCCTGGGACCGGGGACCGGACGCCAAGCACCCAGGGGCGAAGAAGCCCGACGACAAACGTCCGAACCTAGGCAAGCCACTCAAGGACGGCAAGCGCCCCAACAAGGATGCCCCCGGCCAGAAACGTAAGCCCACACCCGACCGGAAGCCCAAGAAGCCAAGCGCACTGAGCCGCGTCCGCAACGCGGTCAAGAACGCCCTGGCGAAGATTCGCAACGCACTGCGCCGCCTCGGGGCCAAGGCCAGGAACCTGCTCAACAGGCTGAGGACCTTCGCGCGCCGCCTGAAGGACCTATGGCGGAAGACCAAGGACCGACTGCGACGGGGGCGCAAGGGCGACGACAAAGTGCGGCCGGAGAACGGTACGCAACAGGCGCCACCGCTGCCCAGGGTGCGGTTCCGTATGGACAACGGCGAGATTCATACACTGCTGTTCAATGGGCGCGCCAGGAGTGCCGACTTGGTGGTGCACAGCAACGAGACATCGATGGACAAATTCTTCGAAGGATGGAAGAAAGAGCTTACCGGCATGGCCGAAAGCCCCGAGAAGGAGTCCCAGCTGCGTGTGCTCGGCCTTGCCGAGAATCTCCGCACCCTCGTGGACACACAACAGGACGGGATGCCACATCGCGAGTCGAAAACCTCCAGCAACAAAAATCCGATCACCACTACTGCCACAAGGCAGCAGATCAAAGAACTGCGCAGAATGATGGTTCAGCTCGCCACATGCATGGCGAAGCGCAATATTTCAACTGCCGAACTACCGCCCACCATCTTCCCCCCGTTCGCGGACAACGTGCGGGCCCCACAGCTCACCAAGGCCCACTACCTCAAGCAGGGAACGCCTGCGGGAGAAGTAGCCAATGACGCCGAACCCGGAAATCCTGTGGGCTACACCCGTCCGATGCACAGCTGGCCGGACACGATCGTTCGGATGCACCTCCTCACAGAACGGCTGGGCGGTCTCGCAGCGGGTTCCAATCTGGTTCCTGCTCCGCAGCGCGTGAACAGTAGATTCGCCACGCATGTGGAACTCGACGCCAACAAGGCGGCCAGATCATCCACCAAGTCGATGATCTGGTACAGCGTCGGGGTCAAGTTCCATCAGACGCCGAACCAGAACTTCCCTTCGCATATCGAAACCAGCTACAACACCTACTATCCCAGCACGAACGGCAAGTGGAAAGAGAGGCCCCCCGAGCCGAGCAAGACCTATTCAGAATCGGTCCCTACCCCTCGTAAGCCTGGCGGGATACATCCAATCCGCGTGAACGACCCCCATGAATCGGCCATGCTCATTCGCAAGGGTTTCGGCGACTATTTCCCGAGCAAGAAAGCCCCGCCCCGGTATGGGAAGATCATCAAAGCCCTTGCCCTCGTCCTGCCATACCTTGACCACGCCGATCTCAAGGCCAGGATCACAACCTACGAGTTGGGCAGACGGCGCCCCGACACCACAGAACTGAGCAACATATTGAAGGCCATTGAAGATCGCAACAAAGAGGGAAGAATTGAGACTTGATGAACAGCCCGCTCACGCAGAGTGAAGCGCAACTGCGCAAGATGATCAAAGAATTGGAAGCCAACCTCGAAGTGGAGATTTTCTTCACCGAAGAGGGGTACCTACAGGAGGAACTCGGCAATGCCGATTCAGCCTTCCAGATGATCTCTGCCGTGCATGGGATCAATCTTGATCCCACCCTCGCACAATGTTTCATGAGGTTCAATCGGATCGCCTGTCATTGGCGATTCGAACGTGCCAACATCAGAATCACCGGTGAGTTCAGGACACGCAACTTGCTTGCCGCTCTCTTCGATCGACCGCCGGAGCAGAACTGGGCTTCCACACCCTTCGAGGAGCGCTTCTACTCCGAACTCCGGGTGATCGATGACTATCCAGGAGGGGGCAACGGGGCCTTCGCTGCCCTACGTGTCAGTCAGGAGGTTACCCAGCCCGAAGTGTGGTACCACGACTTTCAGCGCGGTGCCTTCAAGCTGGATATCAACTACTGCGCATACTTGGCGGCGCTGACGGTCACCAAGGGTGTATCCGGCTGGCACTACTTGTTCGCCGATGTGTCGCTCAAGGACGAAGAATTCGCCTTCTATAAGGGCGCGCTGAAGGCTGCTCTCGACGTCCTGCCACAGCTCTTCCCCGAGCATGACTACACCCCTCTGCAAGCCCGGCTCGCAGACCGCATTCGATAGGCAGGCGACCATGACCCGCTACGCAGACATCCCCAAGCCCATCCGCTCCGGCATCGTTGTGGTAGACCCCGAGCGCGGCACGCCCCAGCGCATCATCGTTCTCCAGTTCAATCCGGACACCCTCGAACGCTCCCTCGCGCCCCAGTCCGCAGGCGGCAGTGGGGACTCCGGCGGAGGAGGGAGCGGGTCCGGGGACCGGAATGAGGCGTTGCGGCTCAAGGGGCCCGCTCAGGAGACCTGGAAGTTCACCGCGGAGATCGATGCCACCGATCAGTTCGAGGTGGCTGCACCTGATGGCATTCATCCGGAGCTGGCCACCCTCGAAATGCTCGTGCATCCGACCACCGCCCAGTTGCGGGAGGCGAGCCGGCTCACCAAGAAGGGGACCATCGAGATCAGCCCGATCGAGATGCCGTTGACCCTCTTCACCTGGGGCAGCAAGCGCGTCATGCCCGTGCGGATCACCGAACTGTCCATCAACGAGTCCGCGTTCGACGTGAATCTCAATCCGATCCGGGCCGCGCTGAGCATCGGTATGAAGGTGCTCAGCGTCAGCGATCTGCCCGCCGGGCACCGCGGGGCCGATCTGTACATGGCGCATCTCGCGCAGAAGGAGCGGCTCGCCAGGGCCGCGCGCACCGGGGGGCTGGCCTCGTTGGGGCTGACCGGGGGCAACACCGTCCTGGGGAGGGGCTGAGCCGAGGTCATGGCCGACATCGAGCCGTACGAGAACGCGCTGGACGCCATTCCAGGCGCCCACCCTTATCCGCGCTCCAGCCGGTATCACGACGCCGAGATCGGGGTGCACCGGATGGCGGACGGGACCGAAGTCCGGTACACCAAGCGCCGGTTACTGCCGCCGCTGAGCGAGGCCGTGGACGACGAGACCGCGCCGCACACCGTCAGCACCGGGGAGCGGCCCGATCTGCTGGCGCAGCACTACCTCGGGGACCCGGGGCAGTGGTGGCAGATCGCCGACGCCAATCCCGTACTCGATCCGTACGAGCTGACCGAGGAGGCGGGGCGTGTCATCGCGGTCCCGCACGCGGGGGGCTTCCCGGGAGCGGGGGCGGGGGCTCGGTATGTCTGATCAGCCTGTGGGGGGCGGGCCCGTCCACGTCACGCTGGAGACGGGGCCGAAGCTGACCCGGCCCGTGCCGCCCGAGGTCGTGGAGGCGCTGCTGTCGGCGCAGATCACCGCGACGGCCGGTGAACGCAGTGGGTTCCAGCTGGCGTTCGACCTGACCAAGCAGGGGGCGCTGTCCCGGCAGTTACTGCCCGAGGGGTTCTTCGACCCGAAGACCCGGGTGATCCTCAGCGTGAGTGTGAAGGGCACCGCCTGGGTGCTGCTCGACGGGCTCATCGTGCGGCAGGAGGTCGGCACCAGTAATCAGCCGGGGCACTCCACCCTCACCGTGACCGGTGAGGATCTGACCCTCCTCATGGATCTGGAGGAGCGCACCGACCGGTACCCGAACCTGCGGCCCTCCGGGCGCGTCGACCGCATCCTGTCCCGGTACGCCGACTACGGCATCGAGCCCTATGTCTTCCAGGAGAAGATCGAGCAGCCCCCGCACGAGCGGCTCAGGGTCGACTACCAGTCGGGAACCGACCTGAGTTACGTGAACGAGCTGGCGCGCGCCAACGGGTACACCTTCTATCTGGAGCCCGGCCCGCGCCCCGGCCGCTCGGTCGCCGTGTGGGGACCGGAGGCCCGGCTCGGGCAGCGGCAGCACGCGCTCAACGTGAACATGGACGTCAACTCGACCGTGGACCAGCTGACGTTCGCGTACGACGGTACGGCCCGCGAGGAGCCGCAGGCCCGGGTGCAGGACCCGGCCACCCGGGACAGCCGACTGCTGCCGCAGCCCGACATCGGGCCGCTGCGCCCGCCGCTGGGCCGCCGGGCCACTCCCGCACTGAAGCGCCGCACGCTGTCCGGTACGGCGAAGCGGGAGTCGGGTCAGGCGCAGGCCGAACTGCTGGCACGGGCCGCGCTGTCGGCCGACGCCATCTCCGGTTCCGGGTCCCTGGACGTCAACCGGCACGGGTACATCCTGCGGCCGCGCGAGCTGGTCGGAGTCCGTGGCGCCGGGGTCACGTACGACGGCGACTACTTCGTCAAGTCCGTCACGCACAACATCAGGCCCGGTTCGTACCAGCAGAACTTCACGCTCTCGCGCGAGGGCCTGATCGCGCGGAGCGACACCGTACGTCCGTGAACGTGGCAGAGAACGAGGAGCGGGAGAGCTTCGCATGGCTGCAGGTCCGAACAACCGGCTTCTCGGCAAGTTCCGGGGGCGGGTGGTGAGCAATGACGATCCGCTGAAGATCGGGCGGGTCACCGTCCGGGTGCCGGACGTCCTGGGCGACGAGACGTCCACCTGGGCCATGCCCTGTCTGCCGTTCACCGGGCCGCGGTCGGGGCAGTACGTGGTGCCCGCCGTCGGGGCCGGGGTGTGGGTGGAGTTCGAGCAGGGGGAGGTCAGCTTCCCCATCTGGACCGGGTGTTGGTACGGGGACCGCTCGGAGCTGCCGCCCGACGCGCTGACCGGTTCCCCCGCGCACCAGAACGTGGTGATCCAGACCTCCGACCAGCACAAGTTCGTGATGGGCGATGTTCCGGACGGGGGCCAGGGCATCCGGCTCCAGGCCGCGAGCGGGGCGTACATCCAGCTCGACGAGAAGGGCGTGACGATCGCCAACGGGCAGGGTGCCTCGGTCGTGCTGACCGGGGGCGAGGTCAACATCAACGACGGCCGGCTGATCGTGACCAAGAAGCCATAGCCACAGCCGAAGCCGCCATAGCCATAGCCGCAGCCGCAGCCGCAGCCCTGCGTCGCAGCCGTAGCCGTAGTCGCAGCCCAAGAAGTAGCCGCCGTAGCCGTAGCAACGAGAAGGAATGACGGGGAGAGGACTCTTGTCCACACGCTCAGGGACCACCGCCGGCGCCACACGTCCAGGGACCGTCGTCAGCGCCGCCACCACGCTCGCCTGCCCGCACGGCGGCCGGGCATCCGCGACCTCCGGGCATCCGGCCGCCGTCCGGCTGGACGGGCTCGCCGTGCACACGGCCGCCGACGTCTTCGCCGTGACCGGGTGCCCGCACATCGTCGACGGGGTGCCCCAGCCGTGCGCCACCGTCCGGTGGAGCCCGCAGCCGGGCGGCGTCCTCGTCGACGGCGCGCCCGTGCTGCTGCACACGAGCGCGGCGCAGTGCTTCAGCGCGGCCCTCGTGCCGCAGGGCCCGCCGGTCGTCCCGGCCATGCGGCGGGGGGTGGTCTGCGGATGAGGGCGAGGACCGTACGCGGCGACATCGCGTTCCCGTTCCGCGTCGACCGTCGTGGGCGCAGTGCTCATGCCCCGTACGACGACCATGTGCGGGATCTGGTGGAGCAGTTGCTGTTCACCAGTCCGGGCGAGCGGGTGATGCGGCCCGACTTCGGCTGCGGGCTGCTGGACCTGGTCTTCACACCGAACAGCCCCGAGCTGGCTTCGGCCCTGGAGCTGTCGGTGCAGGCCTCGCTCCAGCGCTGGCTGGGCGAGCTGATCGATGTGGAGTCCCTGGACGTGGTGAGCGAGGAGAACGTGGTCCGGGTGCATCTGTGCTACGTGGTGCGCTCCACCGGGAACCGGCGCGACGAGGTGTTCGAAGGGAGCGGGCCCGCATGAGCAGCCCGAGCAGCATGACCGGCCCGAGCAGCGTGAGCAGCCCGAGCAGGGAGTTGGTCTGCCGTACGGACGGCCGGCGCGGCAAGGTGCGCGCGGCTCGGCTCGGCGGCGTGGACGCGGTGGAGGCCGGTGACGACGGGCTGACGCTGACGGTGACATTCCTCGGCAAGGCGCCGCACGGGCTGTGCCCGGAGAACATTCGGATCGACGGCGGCCGCCGGATCACCGGGATCGAGGCGGTCGAGGTGGCCGTGGAGCGCGAGGAGGACCCGGAGCTGGACGACCGGCTTCTCGTGACGGTCGACCGGACCGGGGACACCTCGCGCTACCGGCTCTCCGTGGTGGACACCGATCCGTACGGGCGGCCGGGTACGGAGCCGTTCCCGGGGTTCGACCAGCGGTATTTCGGGGCGGAGTTCATATTCCGGCCGGACTGCCCGACGCCATTCGACTGCGCGGACGGGACGGCGGGTGACGAGCCCGGACCGTGGCCCGAGGCACCGGTCATCGACTACACGGCGCGCGACTACGAGTCCGTGCGCCGGCTCATCCTGGACCGGCTGGCGCTGACCACGCCCGGGTGGGTGGAGCGCAACCCCGCCGATCTCGGTGTCACGCTCGTCGAGCTGCTGGCGCACACGGCGGACCGGATCAGCTACCAGCAGGACGCGGTGGCCACCGAGGCGTATCTGGACACCGCCCGCAGGCGGGTGTCGGTGCGGCGGCACGTGCGGCTGATCGACTATCCGATGCACGACGGCTGCAACGCCCGGACGCTGGTCACCGTCGAGGTGACGAAGCGGCTGACACTGCGGCCGGGGACGTTCCGGTTCGCCGCCGTCGACGTCCGTACGCTGGGGCCGCGCGACCGGCCCGAGGTCGGGACCGTCATCGAGGACCGCGATCTGGCGGTGCTGACCGAGCGCGGTTCGGTGGAGGTCTTCGAACCGGTGGTGACCGGGGAGCCGGCCGAGCTGCGGCCCGCGCACAACACCGTCCGGTTCTGGACCTGGGGCGGCGAGGTGTGCGCCCTGCCGAAGGGCGCGGTGGCGGCGACGCTGCGGGACGAGTGGGCGGACAAGAAGCGCACGGTGCGGGCGCTGGCGCTGGCACCGGGCGATCTGCTGGTGTTCGAGGAGGTGCGCGGGGCGCGTTCGGGTACGCCCGGCGACGCGGACCCGGCGCACCGGCAGGCCGTACGGCTGACCTCGCTCACGCCGGGTGTGGACCGGCTCTCCGGGCAGCCGGTGGTGGAGGTCACCTGGGCCCGTGAGGACGCGTTGACGTTTCCGGTGTGCCTGTCGACCCGGGGCGGTCCCGGCTGCGAGCCGGTGGCGGATGTGAGCGTGGCGCGGGGCAATGTGGTGCTCGTCGACCACGGCAGGTCGCTGACGTTCGCGGGGGCGCCGCCGGAGACGGTGACCGTGCCGCCGGAGCCTGCCGTGCTCGGTTCCTGCGAGCCGTCCGGGTGCGGGGAGGCCGACGAGGGCAACGCGACGGCGCGCCTCGTCGTAGAGCGCCTGGAACAGACCCGCCACGGACGGCTGTTGACCGCCGACCAGGTGCGGGAGCTGTCCGTGCTGGTCGGTGACGAGGAGGTGACGCGCGCCGGGATCGGTCTGGAGCTGTCCGGGCGGCGGCGCGAGAAGGTCGTGCCGGGCACGGCGTACGAGCAGGCGGAGGCGCTGGCGACGCTGCTGGCGCAGACCGTCTATCCCGGTATCCGGCCCCGGTTCCGGCCGGTGCTCCACCGCTCCCCCGTGGTCCAGGCGGCGCCCTTCCCGCTGCCGGAACATGTGTCGGGCGGGCAGGCCGACCGGCTGGCCGCCGTGCCCGGACGGGTACGGGAGCGGCTGGTGGAGCTGTGGCGCAGCGCCCGTGACCACGACGGGCTCGCCGAGGCGGAGATCGATGAGCTGACCGTGCTCTTCGGGCTGCGGGTGCTGGAGCATCTGGAACTGCACCTGAATCCGGTACGCGCGCTGCGGGAGCTTCTGCACCGTAGCCCGCGGCTGCTGGCGCCGAAGCTGCGCAGGCTCGATGTGCTGATGGCACGGGCGCGGGCGGGTTCGGTGCTGGACGCGGGCATCGCCTGGGAGATCGCCAGGAGTTGGGGGCGCGGCTACGCGACCGGGCTGCGTCCGGACGCGCCGGTCCTGCGGGGGCCCGCGGCCGCCTTGGTCCAGGATCCGCGGGCCGCGCTGCCCGCGGTGACGGCCGTGGACGGCGAGGTGGTGTGGACCGCGCGCCGGGATCTGCTGTCCAGTGGGCACCGGGACCGGCATCTGGTCGGTGAGCTGGAGGACGACGGGCGGATCGCGCTGCGCTTCGGCGACGGGCGGCACGGTGCCCGGCCGCGGCCCGGCGCCCGGCTCGCCCTGCACTACCGGCTCGGCGGCGGCGCGGCGGGCAACCTCGGTGCGGAGGCCGTGAACCATCTGGTGCTGCACCGCGATGCGGAGTCCGAGGACGCGGGGGACGCGCTGCCGGTGGCGGGGGTACGCAATCCGCTGCCCGCCGTGGGCGGTACGGAACCCGAACCGCTGGAGCAGGTACGCCAGTTGGCGCCGCTCGACCTGAAGCGCACCCGGCGGCGGGCGGTGACCGCCGAGGACTACGCGGAGCTGGCGTCCGCGCTGGAGGGTGTGCAGCGCGCGGCGGCGGAGATCCGCTGGACGGGCAGCGTGCAGGAGGCCCATGTCGCCGTCGACGCGCTGGGGGCCGGGGAGCCGGCTCCCGAACTGCTCGACTCGGTGGCGTACGCGCTGGAGAGCTTCCGGCGTATCGGCCATGACCTGGTGGTCGGCCCGGCCAGGAACGTACCGCTGGACATCGCGCTGTCGGTGTGTGCGGCGCCCGGTCATCAGCACGGGCAGATCCTGGCCGAGCTGTACCGGCTGCTGGGCAGCGGGCGGCTGCGGGGCGGGCGGCCCGGCTTCTTCCATCCCGATGCCCTGGTGTTCGGCGAACCGGTGCGGCTGAGCGCCCTGGTGGCCGCGGCGGCCGGGGTGCGGGGCGTGGAGAGCGTGACGGTGACGCGGCTGCGCCGGCTCTTCGACGACGGGACCGACCGCAACGACGGCGCCGGTCGCGGGACCGGCGGGACCGGCCTCGGCGATGAGGGCGCGGTGGGCCTGGACGATCCCGCCCTGGAGGCGGGCGTGCTGCGGCTCGGCCCGCTGGAGATCGCGCGGTGCGACAACGACCCCGACCGGCCCGAGAACGGCCGGCTGACCATCGAGCTCGCCGGAGGTACGCGATGAGCGGCGCGCAGGACTGCGGCTGCGGCTGCGGCGGACATGACGAGCGCCGGGCGCCCGCCGCCCTGTACAACCCGCCGGGGCGCACGGCCCTGGACTACCGGGTGGGTGAGTACGGCTCGTTCCTCGCGGCCATGAAGGACCGGCTCGCCTCCCCCGCCTATCCGGCGCTGCGGGGGCTGACGGTCCGGACCCCGGACGATCCGGCGATCGGGCTGCTGGACTCCTGGGCCGTCGTCGGTGATCTGCTCACCTTCCACTCCGAGCGGATCGTGGACGAGGCGTATCTGCGCACCGCGAACGAGTACCGCTCGCTGGCGCTGCTCGGACGGCTGGTGGGACACCGGCCGCGGCCGGGGATCGCCGCCGACACCCATCTCGCGTACACCCTGGACCGCGATCCGCGGGACGAGGACGTGGAGGTGGTCATCGCGCGCGGGGCGCGCAGCAACAGCGTTCCGCTCACTTCCGAGGACGAGTCGCAGGTCTTCGAGACGTCCGCCGATCTCGCGGCCCGCGCGTCGTGGAACGAGCTGGCGGTGCGCCGGCGCAGGCCCTCGTTGCTGACCGAGGAGGATCTGACCGGCCGCTCCGAGATCCAGGTCGCGGGCACGACGACGGGGCTGACGGCCGGGGACCGGCTGCTGTTCGTCTTCAAGGGACAGCAGGGATCGGGCGGACAGCAGGGCGCGAGCGGACAGCAGGGCGCGGGTGGGCAGGACACGATGGACGGCGGCGGGCAGGAGACGCCGGACGACGGGGAGCCGGGGAAGCGGCTGATCCGTACCGTCGCCCGGCTCCGGACCGACCGTGAGGAGGATGTGACGGGCATCGGGCTCCAGCAGTCCGCCCCGCCCACCCTGGCCGAACTGGTGGACCTGCTCCGGGAGTGGATCACCCAGGACGAGCGGGCGGTCGAGGACGGTGAGCCCACACCCGACAACCCCAATCCGCGTCCGGTCAGCCGGTACATCGAGGGGTTCGACACCCAGGTGCTGGCCCCGCTGCGGGCCGACCTGGACACCGTCGCCTCGCCCGCCCGCCTCGCGGCACGGCTGGCGGAGCCGCATGAGCGGCTGGCCGAGGCGCAGGCCGTGGCGCGCGCGCACGAGGACGTCGCCGCCTGGTTCGAGCGGCTGGAGGCGATGGTCGGTGAGGTGATCGCGCAGGCGGCCGGCCTGGAGCCGTCCCGGCCCGCGCCCGAAGCGCTCCGCGCGGCCCTCCCGGCCGGTCCGGCGGCGTTGCGGGCGCTCGGCGCGGTGCTTCCGGCGCTGCGCGACGGGGTCGTACGCCCTGGTTCGCACGCTGGTTCGCACATCGGCTCACGCACCGGTTCGCACACCGGCTCACGCACCGGTTCGCACACCGGCTCACGCGCCGGTTCACGCGCGGCCGCGCGGGCCGGCTCCGCGGGCTCCGGTGCGGACCGGCTGGCCGCGCCCGGCCCGGACCTGGGGGCGCGGCTGCTGGCGGCGCTCGACCCGAGGATCGCCGACGGCATGTATCCGGCGTGGCGGCGATCCACGCCCACCGCGCCCCCGCTGCTGCACGAGGTGCAGGCGCTGCGGGTGACGTCCGCCCCGTTCGGGGCGATGGCGCCGCTGCGGCCGGTGCAGGATGCCCGGGGACGGGTGGTCAGGCAGGCCGACTGGCCGCTGTCCGGTTCGGCCCTGACGACGATGCGGGTCGTGTTCGACACGGCGGGCCGGGTCCCGGTGCGGGCCGAGTTCCAGTACTCGGAGACGGGTTCCTCCGTCCAGCAGTCGGAGAATCTGTCGGCGGAGACGACGTTCGAGCTGGGCCCCGGCCGGGTCACGGTGATGGCGCGGGCGGGTCAGGACCACGATCTGAGCTGGCTCCAGCGGCGCCCGGCGGACTCGCAGGAGCCGGGCGTCACAGCCCGGTTGCACGAGGGGCTGCCCGAGCGGACGCTGTTCGTGTCCCGTCCCGGTGAGGACGGCCGGGTCCAGGTCGTCGTGCACAACGGCGATTCCCGGGAGTGGCGTCTGGCGCCCGGCGACCATGAGCAGGTCCGGCACGAGGGCTATGAGCTGACCGTCCGGTACACGGTGGGCAGCGAACCGGCGAACGTGGTGATCGGCATCGCGTCGGTGCCCGAGCCGGCGAACCGGCGGGTCATCGCCCTCGACTCGGTGCAGGACTCGGTCACGGTCGGCAGCTGGGTCGCGATCGAGCGGCCCCGCAAGGGCGCCGAGGGCCCGGACGGCATCCCGGGCGACCCGGACCTCCGGCTGGTCACCACCAGGGTCACCGCCGTACGCACCGCCGTGTACACCGACTTCGGCATCACGGGCCGCGGTACGGAGCTGACCCTGGCCGATCCCTGGCTCGACGAGCACGATGTGCTGCTCTCCACGATCCGCGACACGGCCGTGCACGCGGGCGGGCAAGCCCTGCGGCTCGCCGAGGAGCCGCTTGGCGAGGACGTGCACGGCAACGAACTGGAACTGGCCGAGCTGTACGACGGACTGCGTCCGGGGCGGCAGTTGATCGTGTCAGGGGAGCGTACGGACGTACCCGCCGTACCCGGCACCGAACTGGTGACGGTCGCGGACGTCGAACAGGTCCTGGACCCGCTGGTGCCCGGCGACCATGTGCACACCCGGCTGACGCTGACCACGGATCTGGTCCACCGCTACCGGCGGGCCACCGTGCGGGTACGGGGCAATGTGGTCGCCGCCACCCACGGCGAGAGCCGGGAGGAGCCGATCGGCAGCGGGGACGCGGACCGGACCAACCAGACGTTCGCGCTGTGGCAGTCGCCGCTGACGTGGCTGCCCGCCGACAACCCGCTGGGGGCCGCCCCGGCCCTCGACGTGCGGGTCGACGGGCTGCTGTGGCACGAGGTGGACAGCCTCGCCGGGCGCGGCCCGCGCGAGCGTGTCTACGTGGCCGGGGTGGCGGGCGGCCGGACGACGGTGACCTTCGGCGACGGGGTGCACGGGGCCCGGCTGCCCACCGGCCACGAGAACGTCCGGGCCCGCTACCGCTTCGGGACCGGCCGGGCCGCCAATGTCGGGGCGGACCGGATCACCCAGGCGGTCACCCGGCCGCTGGGCGTCACCGGGGTCACCAATCCGCAGCCCGCGACGGGCGGCGCGGACGCGGACGGCCCCGGCCTGACCCGGTCCACGATCCCGCTCGCCGTGTCGGCGCTGGACCGGCTGGTGTCGGTCGCCGACTACGAGGACTTCGCCCGCTCCCGGGCGGGCATCGGACGGGCGGCGGCGCGCGAGGTCTTCGACGGCAGGCGGCGGCTGCTGCATGTGACGGTCGCCGGGGTGTCGGACATCCCGGTGGCGGAGGACTCCGATGCGCTCACCGCGCTGCGTTCCTCGCTCGCCCGGTACGGCGACTCCCGGCTGCCGGTGCGCGTACAGGTGCGCGAACTGGTGCTGCTGCTCCTCGCGGCGAGGGTGAAGGTGGCCCGCGACCACAGCTGGCAGCTCGTCGAACCCCGGCTGCGCCAGGCCCTGCTGGCCAGGTTCGGCCCGGCCCGGCGCGAACTGGGCGGCGGCGCGCACCTGTCGGACGTGCTGGCCACGGCCCACTCGGTGCCCGGTGTCGACCATGTGGACGTGGATGTCTTCGGCGGGGTGGCCGCGTCGTTCACCCCCGAGGACCTGCCCGCGCTCACCGATTCCCTGGCCGAGCCGCGGCGGTCGGTCGCGGCGCGGCTCGCCGCGTACGACGAGGACGTGCACCGGGTCACCGCGCCGGAGGGCGAGACGCTCACCTCGGTCGCCGCCCGCTACGGCATCGGGCTCGACGAACTGCTCCGCCTCAACCCGGACATCACCGACACCCGGCGCCTGGAGAGGGGCCGGGCGGTGTTCGTCTTCCGCGGCATCCGGCCCGCCCAGCTGGCCCTGCTGTCACCGGATGTCCCGGACACGCTGATTCTGACGGAGGTCACCGCATGAACACCCAGGAAGGGAGCGCCGCATGAGCGGGGAACCGGACGGACTGGCGGAACTGCTCCCGCAGTGGCACCGGCTGCGGGACGCGGAAGGCGGTGAGCCGCTGCGCGCACTGCTCGCGGTGATCGCCGAGCAGGTCGACCGGGTGCGCGACGGGGTCGGGCAGAGCTACGAGGACCTGTTCGTGGAGACGGCCGCGCCGTGGGTGCTGCCCTACCTCGGCGACCTGGTGGGGTACCGGCCGCTGCCCGGTTACGAGCGGGTCCAGGCGGCCGGTCTCGGCGGCGGGCGGGGCGAGGGGCCGGGCGGACCGGGCGAGGGCGAGGCCCGTACCCGGCTCGCCGAGGCCCTCGCACCGCGCCACGATGTCGCCGCGACGGTCTCCAACCGCCGCCGCAAGGGCACCCTCGCGCTGCTGGAGGAGCTGGCTCGGGAGGTCGCCGGGTGGCCGTCCAGGGCCGTGGAGCTGTCCCGGCTGGTCTCCCAGCAGCAGCCGGTGAAGCTGTACGGGACGGGGGCGCCGTCCGCCGACGTGCGCCGGCTGTCCCGGGGCCGGCTGGCCGATGTCCGGCGGGGCGGTCAACTCGACCTGACGGGCGGGCCGTTCGACGTGATGGCCAGGTCGGCCGACGTACGCAGGGCGGATTCCGCGCGTCGGCCGGGCGGCCACTCCCCCGCCGGGGTCGGGCTGTACGTGTGGCGGCTCAAGCCGTACCACGTGACCCGGGCACCGGCGTACTGCGTCGACCGGGCCCGCAGCCTGTACACGTTCTCGATCCTGGGCAACGACAGTCCGCTGGTGACGAACCCGGTGCCGGAGCCCTCGGCCACCCACCTCGCGACGATCGACAACGTGCCCGCGTACATCAGGCGGCGCCAGCTCTCCGACCGGCTCGCGGACTACTACGGGCCGGGCAAGAGCTTCACCGTCCGGCGGGACGGGCAGGACGAGCCGGTGCCGATGTCGGACATCGTCGTGGCGGACCTGTCGGGCTGGCGCTACCGGCCCAAGCTCGGCCAGGTGGCCGTGGACCCGGTGCTGGGGCGGATCGCCTTCGGCTCCCGTTCGGCGCCCCGGCAGGGGGTCTGGGTCACCTACCACTACGCCGCGGGTGACGACATCGGCGGCGGCGAGTACCCGCGCGAGCGGGTCACCTCGCCCGCCGCCCGGTTCTACCGGGTGGGTCCGGGCCAGGCGTACCAGCGGATCATGGACGCGTACGAGCAGTGGCGCGCGGACCGTTCGGCGGGGCACTGCGGGGCCGACGCCGTCATCGAGATCACGCACAGCGGCGCCTATCAGGAGCAGCTCGACTTCGATCTCGGCCTCGGCGACCGGCTGGAGCTGCGCGCGGCCGAGGGCTGCCGTCCGGTGATCCGGCTGCTCGACTGGTACAGCAACCGGCCCGACGCCCTCAACATCCGGGCCCGTCAGGACGACACGGCCGACAACGCGAGCGGTGGTGGTGGTGGCGGGGACGCGCCGCGCATCGTGCTGGACGGGCTGCTGGTCACCGGGCGCGGGCTCCATGTCAGCGGGCCCGTCGGCGCGGTCGTGCTGCGGCACTGCACCCTGGTGCCCGGCTGGTCGCTGGAGCCGGAGTGCGACCCGCACTCCCCCCAGGAGCCGAGCCTGGTCCTGGAACGGACCACCGCGTGCGTCTCGGTGGACCACAGCGTCATCGGCACGATCGAGGTGATCGGCGACGAGGTCAGCCACGATCCGCCGGCGATCCACCTCCGCGACAGCATCCTGGACGCCACCGGCCATGACCGGGCGGCCCTGTCCGCCCCGGACTGCCGTCACGCCCACGCGGTGCTGCACGCCCACCGCAGCACGGTCATCGGCGAGGTGCACACCCACGCGGTGGAGATCGCGGAGAACAGCGTCTTCACCGGGCAGGTGCGGGTGGTGCGCCGCGGCGTCGGCTGTGTGCGGTTCTCGTACGTGCCGCCCGGCTCCCGCACCCCGCGCCGGCACCGCTGCCAGCCCGACCTGGTGGGCGGCGACCGTGCACAGGAGGTGCGTCCGCTGCTGAGCAGCGAGCGGTACGGCACCGGTGCCTACGGGCGGCTGGCGGACGGCGGTCCGTGGCAGATCCGCCGGGGCGCCGACGACGGCTCGGAGATGGGTGTCTTCCACAACCTGTACGAACCGCAGCGCGAGGACAGTCTGCGGGCGCGGCTCGCCGAGTACACCCCGGCCGGTACGGACGCCGGGATCTTCCCGGTCACCTGACCCGGTCACCTGCCCCGCCACGTGCCCCCATCACGTGACCCGACAACCTGACCCGACAACCTGTCCCGCCCACGACTCCGATCCATCTGACCCCACCCACCCCAGACCGCCGAACCAGACTGCCGAACCTCCAAGGGGGACCCCTTCCCATGCACGCAGATCTCTCCCGCGACACCTTCCGGCCGGAACGGCACTACTCGGCGGTGCTCGCCCAGCAGGGCCGGGTCCAACTGGACGCGGACGCCAACGAGCAGGCCGCGATCCAGCTCCACCGGGCCCGTACCACCGCCGCCGACCTGATCGGGCAGCACGGCGGCCCGCACGGCGCGACCGGCTTCGAGGTGACGTTCCTGGGCGGCAGCCGGGAGCTGGACGACCTCTCGCTCGGCGGCGGCCGCTACTACGTGGACGGCATCCTGCTGGACGCGAGCAGGCCGGAGCCGGGCGTACCGGCCGAGGCCGGTGCCGCCGCGCCGGACGACGGGCCTCCGGCCGACGCCGCCCCCGCGACCTGGACCTACTGGGATCAGCCGGACGGCTACCGGGACCCGGAGCGCCCCGGCGACCGGCTGCCCACCCGGTTCCCGTACCTGGCCTGCCTGAAGGTGTGGGAGCGGGCGGTCACCGCGGCCGAGGACCCACTGCTGCGCGAGGTGGCGCTGGGCACGGCGATGCCCGACACGGCGGCCCGGGTGAAGGTGGTGTGGCAGGTCGTGCCGCTGCCCGGTGCCGAACTGGACCTGGCGGACGGGGCGACGAAGGACGAGGTACGGGCGGCGTTCGACACCTGGGCGGCGGCGCAGGCCCCGACGGCCCGGCTGGCGGCCCGCAGCGAGCGCCCGGACCGGGCGGACGAGGACCCGTGCCTGGTCAGGCCGGACGCCCGCTACCGGGGGCCGGAGAACCAGCTGTACCGGGTGGAGGTCCACCAGGGCGGCGAGGCGAAGGACGCCACGTTCAAGTGGTCCAGGGAGAACGGTTCGGTGACCTTCGCGGTCGAGGAACTGGACGGCACCTGGGTGGAGCTGGCCTCCCTCGGCAACGACGACAAGCTCGACCTGAACGTCGGCGACCTGGTCGAGTTCGTCGACACCGCGTACACCAGCCGTCGTGAACCCCTGCCCCTGCTGCGGGTGGAGGAGCTCGATCTGCCGGGGCGCCGGGTGCGGCTGTCCGGCGAACCCGAGCCCTTTGTGGGCCGGCGCCCCGAGCTGAATCCGTACCTGCGGCGCTGGGACCACCGCCCGGCGGCCCGGCGGACCAAGGGCCCCTCGAAGGTGCGCGACGGTGCGCTGCGGATCGAGGAGGGGGCCTGGCTGCCGCTGGAGGACGGCGTGTTCGTGTACTTCGAGCCGGGCGGGGCGTACCGCTCCGGTGACTTCTGGACGGTGCCCGCCCGGACGGCCACGGGCGGCGTCGAGTGGCCGGCGGACGCGGCGCGCCGCCCGCTGCTGCGCTCGCCGCACGGGGTGCGGGTGCACTACGCGCCGCTGGCCTGGATCCTCGGCGAGGGGTCGGTGGCCGATCTCCGCCGGGCGTTCGGGCCGCTGGCCGCACCGATCCCGGCGGCGGACGCGGAGTCCCTGGCGGCGGAGGCACGGGCCGAGGAGGAGACGGTGGCCGCCGAACAGGCGGCCGACAGCGGTTCGACACCCGCCGTTCCGGGGCGAAACGATCAGGAGACCAACGAGAACTGACGCGGTATTGACGCAGTATGGGGAGCGTCGAACCACCGCACCACCTGGGAAGGAGCACCACGATGGCAACGCCTCTGTCGGCAGACAAGCTACTCAAAGCCCTTCGTGACGAGGGCCTGCGTGTCGTCGAGCACCGGAGCTGGCGTACGCACAACCGCAACCACAAGGGTCCATGGGGCCCGGTGAACGGAGTGATGATCCATCACACCGTGACGTCGGGGACGCAGAGTTCGGTGGAGCTCTGCTACAACGGCCACTCCAGGCTGCCCGGTCCGCTCTGCCACGGGGTGATAACCAAGGACGGGACGGTGTACCTCGTCGGGAACGGACGGACCAACCACGCCGGGCTCGGTGACGACGACGTTCTGCGGGCCGTGGTCAACGAATCGGCGCTCCCCTCGGACAACGAGGCCAACACCGACGGGAACCGGCATTTCTACGGCTTCGAGTGCGTCAACCTCGGCGATGGGAAGGACCCGTGGCCGGCGGCGCAGCTGCTCGCGATCGAGAAGGTCTCCGCCGCCATCTGCCGGGCGCACGACTGGTCGCAGCGCTCGGTGATCGGGCACAAGGAGTGGCAGCCGGGGAAGGTCGATCCGCGCGGGTTCACGATGGACTCGATGCGCAGCCGGATCAAGTCCCGCCTGGGCGGCAAGCCGGACGGCCCGTCGAAGCCGCCCACGAAGCCGAAGTACGAGCCGTTCCCCGGGGCGGCGTACTTCAGGACGGGCAGACGCAGCGCGGTCATCACGGCGATGGGCAAGCGGCTGGTGGCCGAGGGCTGCGGGCGTTACGAGGTGGGTCCCGGCCCGTCCTGGTCGGAGGCCGACCGGAAGTCGTACGCCGCCTGGCAGCGCAAGCTCGGCTACGCCGGCACCGGGGCGGACGGCATTCCGGGCAAGGAGAGCTGGACCAGGCTGAAGGTTCCGAACGCCTGATCCGCGGGACGTCTGATCTGCGGGGACATCTGATCTGCGGGCCCCGGTTCCGGTCCGGGTTCGGATTCCGAACCCGGACCGGAACCGGGGCCGTGTGCCGTCGGTCAGCGGTTGCCCGTGTGCGGTCAGCGGCTGAAGGAGCTGCCCAGGGCCGCCTTCGCCGCCACCGTGCCCAGCGTCCCGTGGCCGAAGCTCAGGGACCTCTTGGCGGTCAGGCCCGAGGCGGTGGCGGGGGAGACTCCAGTCCGATGCCACTGGAGCATTGGTTCGTTGCCGGGACGAGGCGAACCGCGAGGCCCCCTCCCCATGCTCGGATCGGCCAGTTCCCCCGGCGGCCCGACGTCCCGGCTCCGACTCCTGGAGGCTCGTCAGATCAACGACGTGGTATTTCTGACATACGCACCCAAAGACACCTCCACGGAGCCCCGATGAGCCCCACCCATTCGGCCGGCGCCCCCGGCACCGGCCGTACGGCCAACTCCGCAGACCGGAACTGGCTCGCCCTCGCCTGCGAGCAGGCAGCCCTCTGCCCGCCCTCGACGACCGCCTTCAGCGTGGGGGCGGTCATCGTCGCGGCCGACGGAATGGAGATCCTCGAAGGCTCTGGCGTAGCGGTCATCGCACTGGCCAAGTACGCGAACGCCGCGCAGGTCCCCAATCGGCACCTCCGGGCGCCGAGGACCGCCAAGATCAACAACTAGCCACACCTTGCCTCACCAGGTAAAACGCAGGTCCCGAAGCCCTCTGCTACGCCCGCTGGGAGACAGACATGAAGATGCTCATCAACGTTCCCGAGACCGTGGTCGCCGATGCTCTGCGTGGCATCGCGGCCGCGCATCCCGAACTGACCGTCGACGTGGAGAACCGGGTCGTCATGCGGCGGGACGCACCCGTGGCGGGAAAGGTGGGCCTCGTCTCCGGGGGCGGTTCGGGGCACGAGCCGCTGCACGCCGGGTTCGTCGGGCCCGGGATGCTGTCGGCCGCCTGTCCCGGGGAGGTGTTCACCTCCCCCGTGCCCGACCAGATGCTGCGGGCGGCGGCAGCCGTCGACAGCGGGGCGGGGGTGCTGTTCGTCGTCAAGAACTACACCGGTGACGTGCTCAACTTCGAGATGGCCGCCGAGCTCGCCGACGACGAGGGGATCCAGGTCGTCCAGGTGGTGGTGGACGACGATGTGGCCGTGAGCGACAGTACGTTCACCGCCGGGCGGCGCGGTACGGGAGCGACGCTGTTCGTCGAGAAGATCGCCGGAGCTTTGGCGGACGAGGGCGCTCCGCTGGAGCGGGTGGCCGCCGTCGCACGGCAGGTGAACGGGGCCTCGCGCAGCTTCGGGGTGGCCCTCGGCGCCGTCACCACTCCGGCCAAGGGCAGCCCCACCTTCGATCTGCCCGCAGGGGAACTGGAGTTGGGCATCGGCATCCATGGGGAGCCGGGGCGTGAACGGCGGCCGATGATGACGTCCGGGGAGATCGCCGACTTCGCCGTGAACGCGGTACTGGAGGACCTGCGCCCCACCGGCCCGGTGCTCGCGCTGGTGAACGGCATGGGGGCGACACCCCTGCTGGAGCTGTACGGGTTCCATGCAGAGGTCCATCGGGTCCTGTCCGAGCGTGGTGTCCCGGTGGCTCGTACCCTCGTGGGGAACTACGTGACGTCGCTCGACATGGCAGGCTGTTCGGTGACGCTGTGCCAGGTCGACGAGGAGCTGCTGCGACTGTGGGACGCGCCCGTACGGACGGCCGCGCTCCGTTGGGGCTGCTGAGCGCCGACGGGATCCCGTGACCGTGCGCGACCCCGATGCGGGGTTGGCCGTACAGCCCGTGCCGCCGCCGGAACGACCCGTTCCGGGTGGGACCGGGGAAACCGAGGAACAGGAGATCATGTGCTCGACACCGACTTCTTCCGCCGGTGGATGACCGCTGTCGCGGCGTCCGTGGAGCGTGAGGCGGACCATCTGACCGAGCTGGACTCGGCGATCGGGGACGCCGATCACGGCAGTAACCTCCAGCGCGGCTTCACGGCGGTGACGGCGGTGCTGGAGAAGGATTCCCCCGCCACTCCCGGTGCTGTGCTCACCCTGGCCGGACGGCAGCTCATCTCCACCGTCGGCGGGGCGTCCGGACCGCTGTACGGGACGCTGCTGCGCCGTACGGGCAAGGCTCTCGGGGACGACGACGAGGTGACACAGGGCCAGCTCGCCCAGGCGTTCGCCGCCGGGGTCGCCGCGGTGGGACAGCTGGGCGGCGCCCGGGCCGGGGACAAGACGATGCTCGACGCTCTGCTGCCCGCGGCGGAGGCCCTCGCCACCTCGTTCGACGGTGCCGCGAACGCGGCCCGTGCGGGCGCCGAGGCGACGGTGCCGTTGCAGGCGCGCAAGGGCAGGGCCAGCTATCTCGGCGAGCGCAGTATCGGGCATCAGGACCCGGGCGCGACCTCGGCGGCGCTGCTGATCGAGGCCCTGGCGGCGACGGCGGCGGACGGAGCGGGCGCATGAGCGACGAGCGGCAGGTGGGCATCGTGCTGGTCTCCCACAGCGGTCCGGTCGCCGAGTCGGTCGCCGAGCTGGCCCGGGGCCTCGCCGCCGGCGGGGTGACCGCGCCGGTCGCCCCGGCCGGAGGCCTGCCCAACGGCGGGCTCGGGACGAGCGCGGAGCTGATCGGCCGGGCCGCCGCCTCGGTGGACCGGGGTGTGGGTGTCGCCGTCCTGGTGGATCTGGGAAGCGCGGTCCTCACGGTGAAGGCCATGCTCGCCGAGGGCGACGAGCTGCCGGAGGGCACGCGGCTCGTGGACGCGCCGTTCCTGGAGGGCGCGGTGGCCGCCGTGGTGACCGCCTCGGCGGGCGGCGACCTCGCGGCGGTGGAGGCCGCGGCCTCGGAGGCGTACGGCTACCGCAAGACGTAGCGCTTTCCTCCGGAACGTGCCGGGCCCGCGTGGCGCCCCGCACCGTGCCGCAGCAGACTTGACGACATGTCGACTGGCAGGCGCAGTGCGGGGCTTCTGCTCTTCCGGGTCACGGAGGGCGTGGGCGAGCGGGATGTCGAGGTGTTGATCGGGCACATGGGCGGGCCGTTCTGGGCGGGGCGGGAGACGGCCGCCTGGTCGGTGCCGAAGGGCGAGTACGGACCGGAGGAGGACGCGCGGGACGCAGCCCGCCGGGAGTTCGTGGAGGAGCTGGGCGTGCCGGTCCCGCCGGGTGCGTGGATCGCGCTGGGCGAGTCACGGCAGCGCAGCGGCAAGACGGTGACCGTCTGGGCCCTGGAGGCGGAGCTGGACGTGGCATCCCTCGTGCCCGGGACGTTCTCGATGGAGTGGCCGCGCGGCTCCGGCGTGCGGCAGGAGTTCCCGGAGATGGACCGGTTCGCCTGGTGCACGCCGGAGCGGGCCGCCGAGCGGCTGATCGTCGGCCAGCGGGTGTTCGTCGACCGGCTGCGCGCTCAGGTGCGCGGGACGACCACCTCCCCCGACGCGTAGGCGGGCTCCGCACCCACCGGGCGACCTGCTCGCAGTTCCAGTACGTCGCCGGTGAAGCGGGCCCGGAAACTGCGGTCGTGCGAGACGACGACGACCGCGCCCCGGTACTGGTCGAGAGCCCGCTCCAGCTCCTCCACCAGGCTCAGCGCGATGTGGTTCGTCGGCTCGTCCAGTACCAGCAGATCTGCCGGCCGGGTCACCAGGCGGGCCAGGGCCAGCCTGCGTTGCTGGCCGACGGAGAGGGACGCGACGGGCACGTCGAGGTCCTCGGGGCGGAACAGGCCGAGGGCCAGGAGTTCATCGGTGTACTCGTCGGGAAAGCCTGGGCGGCCGGCCGCGAAGGTGGCGAGCAGCGTGCGCCGGGTCGGGCGCGCGGGCAGTTCCTGCGGGAGGTAGCCGATGCGGGCCCGGCGGGTCACCGTACCCGCGTCGGGGGTCAGCTCACCCGCGAGGACCCGCAGCAGGGTGGTCTTGCCGGCCCCGTTCTCGCCGGTCACCAGGAGGCGGGCTCCCGACGCCACGCGCAGGGAGGGGAGGCGGAGGCGGTCCCCGACGGAGACGGCCTCCAGCTCCACGAGGATCCTCGCGCGGTTCGCGGTGCCGGTCGCGTCGGCGATTGCGTCGCGGTCAGCCGTGCCGGTCCCGGCTGTGGTTCCGGCGCCGTCCGCCGTGCCGGGCCCGGCGTCGGCGGTGGTCGGGCGGCCGGTGAAGGCGAGCGGGTGGGGCGGGGGTGCTACGGGAGACCCGCGCAGGGCGTCCAGTCGGGTCCGGGCCGCCCTGACCTGGCCGGACAGCTTGGCCTCGTGCGAGCGGCGGTGCTTGCCGAAACCCTGCTTCGGGTCGCCCCCGCCGGCCACGAGCCGCGCTCCGGCCGCTTCGACGAGCTCCTCGGTGCGGGCCAGGTCCGCCATGTACTCCCCGTGCTCCTGGGCCCAGCGGCGGCGGGCGGCGGCCTTGGCGGTGCGGTAGCCGTCCCAGCCGTCCCCGTACCGGGTGACCGTGCGCAGGTCCCGGTCGACCTCCAGGATCACCGAGGTGACGCGCTCCAGGAACGCCCGGTCGTGGGTGATCGCCACGACGGTGCCCCGGTGGGCGCGCAGATGGTCCTCCAGCCAGCCGACGGCGCGGGCATCGAGGTGGTTGGTCGGCTCGTCGAGCAGCAGCAGTTCGGGGGCTGCTGCCAGGGCGCAGGCGAGGGCGAGCCGGGACTGCTCGCCGCCGGAGAGCGTGGCGAGAACCCGATCGCGGGTGAGGCGGGCGAGGCCGAGGCCGTGCAGAGCCGCTTCGGTGCGGGCGTCCGCCCGGTAGCCGTCGCGGTCCTCGTAGGCGGTGAGGAGGTCTCCGTAAGCGGCGAGCTCCGTGTCGGTGGGCCCCGGATCGCCGGGCTTTCGCTCCGAGAGTCCGGCCTCCGCCTCGCGGATGCGGTGCTCGAGGTCGCGCAGTCCGGCGAGGGCCGCGTCGACGGCGTCCTGCACGGTGTCGGCCGGATCGAGGTCGAGGGTCTGGGCGAGATAGCCGGTGCCGCCGGGGAAGCGGACGGTGATCTCACCGGTGTCCGGTTGTTCCACTCCGGCCAGCAGCCGGAGCAGGGTGGACTTTCCGGAGCCGTTCTCGCCGATGACAGCGGTCTTCTCACCGGGCCGGACGGTGAGGGTCACCTGGTCGAGTACGGAACGGGCCCCGTACGCCTTGGAGACGTCCTTCATGGCCAGTTGGGCGCGGTCGCGCTGGGGGTGCATGGGTGCCTTTTCCCTGGGTGACGGCCCGCGAAGGCACGCGCGGAGGCGCGGCGGCGGGGCGTGGATGCCGGACGGCGGAGGGGACGGCGGCGGGCGCGCGGGGTGACGTCGACGTCACCGGGGCGTCTCAGAAGGACACGCGGTGCGGCGCGCTGCGGCCGTCCGGGCCGGGAATCAGCGGAAGAAGTAGAAGCGGTACGAACCCATGTCGGCCAGTCTAACGGCGGTCGGCCTCCCGGCGCCGGGAATTTCCCGCCCGCCCCGGCTCCTCCCCGGCGGCGGTGGCCGGGGAGGAGCCGGGGGTCGCCGCCGGGGCCGGACGGGCGGCATCCAGCGACGAGGGGACCGGGAGGTTCGGCCGCCGGGTGCGGGACGGACTCAGCCGCGGGCGCGGCACGCGCTCAGACCGCGGCGGGCCGCCGCTCGGCCTCCACCGCTTCGGCGGTATCCCCGGGAACCGCGGCACCTGGAACCACAGGCCCCCGCCTCCCGTCGGCGGGAGTGCGCAGCAGGGCGAGCGCGGCGACGTCGTCGCGCCGGACTCCTCCGGAGAAGGCCTCCAGATCGACGTGGAGCGCGTCGAGCAGTTCGCGCGGTCCGTGCCCGGCCCAGGCCCCGATCCGCTCGTCCAGCGGATAGAAGGCGCCGGCGGCGTCGCGGGCCTCGGTCACCCCGTCGGTGACGACGAGGAGCGTCGCGCCCGGCGGGAAGTCGAACGACTCGGTCGTACGGGTCTCCCGGCTCAGACCGGCGAGGCCGAGGGGGACATAGGTCCGGTGGAGCGTCACGGCCGAGGATCGGCCGTCGTGCAGCAGGCGAGGCGGCAGGTGCCCGCAGTTCACGGCCTCCACCCGGCCGCCCTCGTCGAACCCGAGGACGAGCGCGGTCACAAAGCGCTCTGCCTCACCGGTCTGGGCGGAGAACACGTTGTGCCGGACGACGGCGTCCTCCAGCGCGTCCACCACACCCGTGAGTGTGGCTTCGCGGATGGCCGCCTCGCGGAACGCGGCGATGGCCGCGAAGCCGGCGCCGATGGCCGCGAGCCCCTTGCCCTGGACGTCCCCGATGATCACCCGGGTCCCGTAGGGCGACTCGACGACCTCGTAGATGTCCCCGCCGACGAAACGGTCCTCCTCGATCGGCTCGTAGAGCCCGTACGCGAGAACGTGGTCGGTCACGACCGGCAGCGGCCGCAGGATCTGGCGCTGCAGGGTGACGGCGGCGGAGCGCAGCCGCGCCATCTCGGTGGCGTGCCGGATGCGTGCCGCGCAGGCGGCGACCCCGAGGGCACAGGCCAGGACGGCGAATCCGATACCGAAGACGAAGTCCCAGAAGGTGCCCTCCGCGCCGACCCGGAACCCGACGACGACCGTGGTGATCCACACCGCGATCCAGATGGTCTGGCGGACGCTGCAGTAGACGGAGGCCAGTGCGGGGACGACCACGAGCAGCGGCACGACCCGCAGGTCGTTGCCCGTACTGACGTCGAGGAACACGACGAGCACGGTCAGCAGCGCGAGACCGCCCACCAGTGCCCAGTCGCCGATCCGGCTCTGGGACACCGCCGCGATGCCCGCGTCCGCACCGGGTACGGCACCACTTCGGTGCCCTACCCCGTTCCGCTTCTGTGCCATGTCCAGCAACCTCATGGGCACGGCCTGTCCTCCCGCTGATCTCTCGGTGCCGCCCGCGGTTTCGGCCGGTCCCTTCCAGTTGAGCGGGTGGCGGGCGTCCGCGCAGGAGGGCTTAGGGCCCCGAGCGGCTGCCGAAGGTCCCGCCCGGGACTTCCGGCCCGGGCCCTGGTCCCGTACCGGGGGTGCCTAAGGTCCCGCCACCATCGGTACAGGTACGGGTACGGGTACCTGGTACCTGGTACCTGGTACCTGGTACCTGGTACCTGTACCTGGTACCTGTACCTATGGTGGCGGGGATCAGGTCCCCGTACGGGTCCGGGCCGCCGGAACCGGGACGCCGGGGGCACCTCGTTCCGGCAGCCCGGTTCCGGCGGCCCGGTCAGCCCAGCGAGGGTCGCCGACCGACGGGAGGGTGGCGGGGACGAGTGCGGAGAGGAATTCCGTACGCCGGCGAAGCCGGAAGCCGAGGGACTCGTAGAGCCGGACGGCCCCGGTGTTGGAGGCGGAAGCATGCAGGAACGGCGTCTCGCCGCGCTCCCGGATCCCGTGCGCGACCGCCAGGACCAGCCGGCTCGCCAGTCCCTGCCCCCGTACGGACTCGTCCGTGCAGACGCCGCTGATCTCCGTGAAGCCGGTCGGGTGCAGCCGCTCCCCCGCCATCGCCACCAGGGCGCCGTCCCGGCGGACGCCCAGATACGTGCCCAGCTCGACCGTGCGCGGCAGGAAGGGGCCGGGGCGGGTGCGCGCCACCAGGTCGAGCATCTCCGGCACGTCCCCGGGGCCCAGCGGGACCGCCTCCGGATCGGGCACGGCGTCCACCGACGCGTCGACCAGTTGGACGCCCTCGGCCCGGAAGACGATCTCCCAGTCGAGCGGCGGCGGCTCCTGGAACGCGGCCAGGGCGACGGAACCGCCCGGCCCGGCGAGCGCCGCGACATCGGCCCAGTCCTGGGCGTCCGGGGCGTCGGGGAGCGCGATCCAGGGAGTGACGTCGGAGGGATAGCGCAGGATCCGCCCGCGGCTCTCGGCGAAGTGGGCGTGCGGGCCGGTGAGCGAGGACCGGGCGGGGTTGTCCAGCGGGTGGAGACCGGAAGGAACATCGGTCCGGGGCCGGGTGTGGTTCTGGGGCATGGTCTTCCTCGTTCTCGTTCCGTCCATCGCGCGGCTCTCGGCAGCGGGTGCTCGAGGTCGGGAGCGGCGCACCCGCCAGGCAGGAAAAGCCGGTCTGTACGGCAGATATTCCGCGAGGCGAATCTGTTCATGGCGTCGCAATCATCGAGGCGCGGAGCGCCCGGCCCCGCACCACACCCCGCACCACCGGGCCGACGGCCCCTACGCACCCCGATGCCTCTCTGCCCCACTGCCCCACTGCCCCGACGCGCGCTCGAACTGATGAGCGGCGAAATCGACTCATCCGTAGGCCAATACGCGCCGGTCCGGTCCCAACGCCCCCCGGCTGTGGCACTCTGGTGGCGACCGCCCCACCGGGCTCCCCCGTACCGGTGGGGCGGTTGTTTGCGCATTCATTGCTTGCGCCCTTCACGTGCGCCCTTCGGCTCACACCTCTCGACCCGTGGCTCTCGGCTCACGCCTCGCGGGTGACGGCATCTCAGAGCCGAACCAGGCCCGTTTCGAGCCAATTGACTCCGGTTGGCCGAATCAACTCCCTCTTCGGCGCATGAGAGCCGTACCTCCGGGAAGGCGAACAGGCCTCAGGGCCTACGAACCAGGGAGCGTGAAGCGACATGACCGCGCACACCGCACAGACCGCGCAGACGGCCGGTACGGAGCAGGCGGGCACCACCGAGGAACTTCCGTGGATCGAGGAAGCCGGGAAGATCGCCCCGATGGACGCGCGTCGGCTCTCGCGCCTCTTCTTCGACCGCCTCCAGGTCCTGGAGGAGGGCACTCACGAGTACCAGTACGCGCGCAACACCCTCATCGAGATGAACCTCTCCCTCGTTCGCTTCGCCGCCAACCGCTTCCGCAACCGAGGCAGCGGCGACATGGAGGACATCGTCCAGGTAGGCACCATCGGGCTGATCAAGGCGATCGACCGCTTCGACCTCTCGCGGGAGGTCGAGTTCACCTCGTTCGCGGTGCCGTACATCGTCGGGGAGATCAAGCGGTTCTTCCGTGACACGAGCTGGGCGGTGCACGTGCCGCGGCGCCTCCAGGAGCTGCGGGTCGACCTCGCCAAGGCGAAGGAGTCACTGGCGGGCGATCTCGACCGGGACCCCACGGTGCAGGAGCTGGCGAAGGACCTGGGGATCGAGGAGTCGGAGGTCACGGAGGGGATCGTCGCCTCCAACGGCTACACGGCGGGCTCCCTGGACATGCCGACCGACACCGCGGAGGCCGGGCCCCGCCAGGCCGCCGGGCGGACGTTCGCCGATGTGCTGGGCGAGCCGGACCCCGCCATGGAGACCGTGGAGAACCTCCACGCCCTCGCGCCCCTGCTGGGCGAGCTGGACGAGCGGGAGCGCCGGATCATCGACATGCGCTTCGGCCGGGAGATGACCCAGGCGCAGATCGGCGCGGAGCTCGGGATATCGCAGATGCATGTGTCCCGGCTGCTGAGCCGGATGCTGGGCAAGCTGCGGAGCGGGATGCTCGTCCAGGAGTGACCATCGTGAGCGACCCGTTGGGCGTTGGGCGGGCCCCGTCGCCCCCTCGCCCGCCCTCGCCCTCGCCCTCGCCGGAGGGCGGCAGGCCCCCGCAGATCGTGCGGGAAACCGTCCCGGGGACGAGTTGCGCCTGCTGATCGAACTCCATGTGGACCAACGGGCGGGCCGCACCGCCCCGTTCCCGGATTCCGTACGGGAGCGGCCGGCCGCGCTCGTCGAGCCGACGCCCGAGTGGGCGGGGCGCTCGATCGCCGAGGTCCCGGCGGCCCGCTGAGCCGTCTGCGCCCTCCGTCGCCGTCACCGACCCGGCTGGGGCGGCGGCGAGCGGCGGCACCGGAGCGGCCGAACATGACTTCTCCGTTGCCGCCGTGTTGCGGGGCATGACGGGCCGTTGCGGGTTCGTGGCCGGGCGGGCGAGTCGCTTTCGGGGGTGCGGAATGCGGCCTACGGTCCGTATCCAGCCCGTCACCGCTCCGTGCGAGGAACCACATGAGCCAGCCCCTCGACTCCGTCACCGCAGGCCACACCCCCGAGGACCAGCACCGTCAGGAGCCGGGCGCCGCCTGGTCGTTCGAGACCAAGCAGATCCACTCCGGCGCCGCCCCGGATCCGACGACCGGCGCCCGCGCGGTGCCGATCTACCAGTCGACGTCCTTCGTCTTCCGCGACACGAAGCACGCGGCCGACGTGTTCTCGTTGACCGAACCGGGCAACATCTACACCCGCATCCACAACCCCACCCAGGACGTCCTGGAGCAGCGCATCGCCGCGCTGGAAAGCGGGGTCGCCGCCGTCGCGGTGGCTTCGGGGCAGGCCGCCGAGACACTGGCGATCCTGACCCTGGCCGGGGCCGGGGACCACATCGTCTCCTCCCCGTCGCTGTACGGCGGCACCTACAACCTCTTCCGCCACACGCTTCCCCGCTTCGGCATCGAGGTGACGTTCGTCGAGGAACCGGAGGACCTGGCGGCCTGGCGGGCGGCGGTCCGGCCCAACACGAAGGCGTTCTTCGCCGAGACGCTCGGCAATCCGCGCGGAGACGTACTGGACATCCGGGGTGTGGCGGACACCGCGCACGGGGCCGGGGTGCCACTGATCGTCGACAACACCGTGCCCACCCCCTTCCTGCTGCGGCCCATCGAGCACGGCGCGGACATCGTCGTCCACTCGGCGACCAAGTTCCTCGGCGGGCACGGCACGACGATCGGCGGCGTGGTCGTGGATGCCGGCACGTTCGACTTCGGGGCCCACGCCGAGCGCTTCCCCGACTTCCACGAGCCCGACCCGAGCTACCACGGGCTGCGCTACTGGCCCGACCTCGGCCCGAGTGCGTTCGCGGTGAAGCTCCGGGTGCAGCTGCTGCGCGACTTGGGGCCCGCCCTCTCGCCGCACTCGGCGTTCCTGCTGCTCCAGGGCATCGAGACGCTGAGCCTGCGGCTGGAACGGCACACCTCCAACGCGCTGGAGCTGGCCCGCTGGCTGGAGCGGCGCGACGAGGTGGCCGCCGTGCACTACGCCGGGCTGGAGTCGAACCGCTGGTACGAGGCCGGGCGGCGCTATCTGCCACGCGGGGCCGGGGCCGTACTGGCGTTCGAACTGAAGGGCGGGGCCGAAGCGGGCCGGCAGTTCGTGGACGCGGTCGAGCTGTTCAGCCACCTCGCCAACATCGGTGACGTACGCAGCCTGATCATCCACCCGGCCTCCACCACACACAGTCAGCTCACCGAGGAGCAGCTGCTCGCCACCGGCGCCGCGCCCGGTCTGGTGCGGTTGTCGGTGGGGCTGGAGAACGCGGACGACCTCAAGGCCGATCTGGAGGCGGGTTTCCGGGCGGCGAAGGCGGCGTCCTGAACCGGAAGGACCAGCACCGCGCACTGCCCCTCCCGCCGGCCTCCGGCGGCCGGCGGGAGGGGGATCCGCCCGGTCGTCGCCGCTGGGCGGCGATCGAGGACCCGCTGCCCCTGGAGTCCGGCGTCCGGCTGCCGGGGGTGCGCCTGGCGTACGAGACCTGGGGGCAGCGGGCGGCGGACGGGTCCAACGCCGTGCTGGTGCTGCACGCGCTGACCGGGGACAGCCATGTGGCCGGCCCCTCCGGCCCGGGACATCCGACACCCGGCTGGTGGGACGCGCTGGTCGGTCCGGGCCGGGCCCTCGACACCGACCGCTGGTTCGTCGTCGCGCCCAACGCCCTGGGCGGCTGCCAGGGCAGCACCGGGCCTTCCTCCCCCGGGCCCGACGGCACACCGTGGGGGCCCTTGTTCCCGTATCTGAGCGTCCGGGACCAGGTGACGGCCGAGGCGGCACTCGCCGATGCGCTGGGCATCGACCGGTGGGCGGCCGTAGTCGGCGGTTCGATGGGCGGCATGCGGGCCCTGGAATGGGCGGTGAGCAGGCCCGGGCGCACCGGTTCGCTGCTCGTGCTCGCCGCCCCGGCGGCCGCGTCCGCCGAGCAGATCGCCTGGGGTTCGGTACAGATCGGCGCGATCCGCTCCGACCCGGCGTGGCGGGGCGGCGACTACCACCGGGCACCCCCGGGCGGCGGCCCCCACCGGGGCCTCGGACAGGCGCGCCGCATCGCCCACATCACGTACCGCGGCGAACCCGAGCTGAGCTCCCGCTTCGGCGGGGAGGCGCAGCCCGGGGAGCAGCCGGGGCGCGGAGGCCGCTACCGGGTGGAGTCCTATCTCGATCACCACGCGGACAAGCTGGTGCGCCGGTTCGACGCGGGCAGCTATGTGACGCTCACCGAGGCGATGAACGGCCACGACGTCGGCCGGGGTAGGGGCGGGATCATCCGGGCGCTGCGCCGGGCGGACATGCCCGCCCTGGTCGCGGGGGTCGACTCGGACCGGCTGTACCCCCTGGAGCAGCAGGAGCGGCTGGCCGCGCTGCTGCCGGGGGCGGACGCCGCGCGTACCATCACCTCACCGTGCGGACACGACGCCTTCCTCATCGAGACGGAGCAGGTGGGCCTGCTCGTACGGGAGTTGCTCGCGAGCCTGCCGCAACAGCACCCGCACTCCGCCGCCGCCCCCTCGTCCGCCCTCTCCACTCGCCTTCCCACCTGACCTGTGAGGAGCTTCCATGAACCCGGTTCCGACCGAGGACGTCTACGACCGCACACGGATGCGGCAGTGGACCGGCGGCCGGGCACGCTCCGCCGGGATCGACCGCCGGGATCTGCTGAAGCTGGTCGCGGTGGCCTCGGCCGCCGTGCCGCTCGCCTCGGTCGCCGCACCCGCGCGGGCGGCCGGCGGGCTGCCCGGGGTGGTGAAGCCGCTGCCTCCGGAACTGTTCACTCTGCGCGGCACCAACGCGGAGACGAACTTCGCCGCCCTGCGGGACACCGGGCTGTTCACGCCCGCCGACCGGTTCTTCGTCCGCAACCACACCGCCACCCCGCGCATCGACCGGACGGACTGGAAGCTGACGGTCTGGGGCGACGGGCTGAGGGGCGGCCCGGTCGACCTCGCCTTCGTGGATCTGCTGGCCCTCCCCTCGGTGACGCGCACCGCGTTCGTGGAGTGCGCGGGAAACGGCCGAAGCCTCTTCACCTCGCAGCAGGGCCAGGCGGTCAGCGGCACCGCCTGGACGCTCGGGGCGGTCGGGACGGCACGCTGGCGCGGGGTACGGCTGGCGGACGTACTGCGCCGGGCGGGAATCGGGCGGCACGCGGTGGACGTCCTGCCGCGCGGCCTGGACGCGGAGGTCGTCACCGACGGAGTGAACCTGGGGCGGGTACGCCGCCCGCTTCCGGTGGCGAAAGCCCTGGACGACGTCCTGCTCGCGTACGAGATGAACGGCGAGCCGCTGCCGCCCGACCACGGATACCCGGTACGGCTCATCGCGCCGTCGTGGGTGGGCATCGCCAACATCAAGTGGCTCGGCGACATCGAGGTGAGCGCCGAGCCGCTGCTCACCCCGTGGAACACCGGCCTCTACCGGCTGTTCGGTCCCGGGTATCCGCCCGAGGGAAGCGCGCCGCTGACCCGGCAGACGCTGAAGAGCGCCTTCGAGCTGGCCCCGGGGGCTTCGTTCCCCGCCCATCGGCGTGCGCTGCTGACCGGGCGTTCCTGGTCGGGCGCGGCGCCCGTGCGGGCGGTGGAGGTCAGCACCGATGGCGGGACGCGCTGGCGGGCGGCCCGGTTGCGGGACGAGCCGCGGGCCGGGAGCTGGGTGCGCTGGACGGCTGACTGGGTACCGAGGGAGCGGGGGCCGGCCGTGCTGCTGGCGCGGGCGACGGACGGGTCGGGGCGTACGCAGCCGGTGTCCACCGCGCACAACACACAGGGCTACCTGTTCGACGCGGTGGTGCGGCATCCGGTGACCGTGAACTGAGCCGGACCGGGCCCCTTCACGGTACTGTGCGCGCCCCCGCCAGTACGGCGGTGTGCACGGCGCGGGCGATCCGCGCGCCCCAGGTGGACCTGGATCCGGCAAAGGGTTCGCCGCCGTCGGGTCCAGGTTCGGGGGCGGCGACGCACACGGCGTCCGTGGGGGTGCCCGAGCAGTCGAGTCCGGCGTCCAGGAGGGCCTGGACCTTGGCCTCGGTGGCGGTGGCGACGGCGTTGACGAGGGCGGCGTCACAGAGCGCGACCGGCAGCGCGACGACGATGTTGACCGTGCCCGGCCGGAACGGAGACTCCGGGGCCTTCGCGACCCCCGGCCGGTGCGGCGTCCGGGTGGCGGTTTCGGGGGCCGCCGCCCAGCCCCGTACGCCGAGGCCGGTGGTGACGGTCGCGGTGACTCCGCCGTCCTGGCCGGTCGTGTACGCGGCGACGTCGGCGGCGGTCATCAGCCCGGCGCCCGGTCCGGTGAGCCCCTCCGCGGCGGCGATCTCGGCGAGGTGCCGGTCCGGGTCGAGGCGCGGGTAGCCACCGGGGACCTGGGCGTTGAGGATCCAGGCCCGGGTGCCGATACCGCCGCCGAGAACCGCGCTGCTGCAGACCCGGACGCCGGGCCCCAGCCGCCAGAGAAGGTGGTGGAGCCGGTGTCCGTCCTCGTGCCGGTCGCGCAGTTCGCCGCATCGCGCGGGCGGCCGGAGGCGTACGGAAGAGATGGCACACCCCTGGTGGCTCGTCGGTTCGGCGGTGGTCCGTCCTTCGGCCGCCGCGGTCCGCCGATCATATGCGGGGCCCGGATGCTCACCCGATTGGCCTAACGGGTTCCGGTGCGGCCCGGTGCCGTCGGGCGGGCCCGGGGCCCCGCGCCGGGCTTGCGGCAGCCCTCATCCGGGCGGGCGGGCGGTTGCAGCGTCCATGGGGGTGAGGCGCGATGGAATCCGGACGCGCCACCTCTGGTGGAGCCACCCACAGGGCGTGCCCGAGAGGAGGAATCGGTTATGGGAGCCGCTGACGGTTTCACGGATTCCGGCGAACTCGACGGTCTGACCGTGTACGACAACGACGGCGAGAAGGTCGGCAGTGTGGGCCGGGTGTACGTCGACGACGACACCGGCAAGCCCGACTGGGTCACGGTCAAGACCGGCCTGTTCGGCATGAAGGAGAGCTTCGTCCCGCTCTCCGGAGCCCGTCGGGTGGGCTCCGACCTGCACGTCGCGCATCCGAAGGACAGCGTCAAGGACGCACCGCGCGTGGACGCGGACGCACACCTCTCGGTCGCCGAGGAGGAGGAGCTCTACCGGCACTACGGCCTGACCAAGAAGTCCGGCAACCTCGGCGAGAACCGGTCTCCGGGCATGGACGCGCCGACAGCCGCCGGGACCGGTGCGATGGGCGCGGCGGGTGCCGCCGGTGCCGCGGGCACGGCCCGTGGGACCGGAACGGCCCCCGGTGCCAAGGCGACCGGGAAGGCGACCGCGGGAACGACGGGAGCGGGCATGGCGGGAGCAGGGAGCGGTACGGGCAGGCACCGCGACACGGACGCCTCCGCCACGGCGCGCCCGCTGGCGGGCGCGGGCACATCCCGGTCGGCCGACATGAGCGGCCGCGAGGAGATGATCCGCTCCGAGGAGCAGCTGCACGTCGGCAAGGAGGAGTACGAGAGCGGCAGGGCGCGACTGCACAAGTACGTGGTGACCGAGGAGGTCACCCGGACCGTGCCCGTGTCCCACGAAGAGGTCCGCGTGGTCCGCGAACCGTTGCGGCCCGGTGAGAAGACCACCGGGACCACCGACTTCGGCGAGCAGGACGTCGAGGTCACGCTGCACGCGGAGCGCGCCACCGTGCGCAAGGAGGCCGTGCCGGTGGAGCGGGTCCGGCTGGAGACCAACCGGGTCACCGAGCAGAAGGAGGTCTCCGCCGAGATCCGCAAGGAGAAGATCGACTACGCGGACGGCAAGGACATGGGCACGGGCAAGGGCAAGGACGATGGGGGCGAGTTCGGACAGGGACGACGCCGCTGACCCGCACTTCCTCAGGTGGCCACACGGCCGCTCCCATGCCCTCGGCCGCCGGGCGGGCTCGTTCCACGGGTCCGCCCGGCGGGCTGTCCGACGCCGCCCGCGCTCAGCGGCACGGCGGGAACCGTACCGAGGGACGTCTGTCGGGACCGTCCGGGGTGAGGACCTCCGGGACCCCGTGGACGTCCTCGGTGATGAGCTCGACGCTGGTGACGGGGAGGCCGGCGACCAGGGCGAGCGGGTCCAGTTGGTGCTGGATGTGCGTAGCGGAGCAGGGCGGCCGTGCGCAGGCGGGGCCGGTGCGGCGCGGGATCGGCCCGCCGCACCGGCCCGGCGGGTTCCACCCCGGGCACTGGAGCCCGGGGATCGAGCTGCCCGGGGGTCACGGAGCCGAGGCCACGGAGCCTGGGTTACGGAGTCTGGAGGGCGATCACCGCGTTCTGGCCGCCGAAGCCGAAGGAGTGGCTGACGGCCCGTTGTACGGGCACCTCGCGCGGAACCTTGGTGACGCAGTCGATGTCGAACCCGGGCTCGGGGGCGTCCAGGTTCGCGATCGGGGGGACCACTCCGTGCTGGAGCGTGAGGATCGTCAGGCCCGCTTCGATGGCGCCGGCCGCCCCCATGCAGTGGCCCAGCACGCCCTTGGGGGCGGTGACGGGCGGCCGGTGCGGATAGGACCGGCCGATGAGCGCGGCTTCGGTGGCGTCGTTGAGGGGGGTCGACGTCCCGTGCGCGTTGACGTGGTCGACGTCCTCGGCACGCCAGCCCGCGTCGCGCAGCGCGGCCTCGACCGCCGCCCGTGCGACCTCCCCGGACGGATGGGGGCTGGTGGGGTGATGAGCGTCGGTGGTGGCGCCCGCCCCCGCGATCAGCGCCCGGGGGGCGGCTCCTCTCGCACGGGCGTCCTCCTCCCGCTCCAGCACCATGATGGCCGCGCCCTCGCCCATGACGATGCCGGCCCGGTCCGCCGCGAAGGGGCGGCAGAGACGGGCGGGGTCGCCGTCCCGCAGCGCCGCCGCGCCGGAGCGGGCGAAGCCGGTCATGGCGACCGGGAACACGATCGACTCGGTGGCCCCGGCGATGGCGATGTCGCACTGGCGCAGCGTCAGCATGTCCCGGGCCACCGACAGCGCGGTCACTCCGGACGAACAGGCCGTGCACGGGGCCAGGCTGGGGCCGGTGGCCCCCATCCGGATGGCGATCTCGGCGGCGGGCATGTTCGGGATGGTCAGCAGGATGCCCGAGGGCGAGGTGGCCCCGGGGCCCCGCCGCTCCAGGGCAACAGCCTGTTCGGTGAGTCCGGCGGATCCTCCGCTGCTGGTGCCGACGACGACGGCGACCCGGGTGCCGTCCCACTGGGCCGGGTCGAGCCCGGCGTCGGCGACCGCCTCCCGGGCGGCCAGGAGGGCGAACTTGACATACCGGCCCATCCGGAACGCGGTCCGGCCGCCGACCGCGTCGTCGAGGTCGATGCCGGAGACCGTACAGGCGAAGTCGACTTCGCAGCCGAGCAGTTCGGGGACGGTGCGGGCGGGCGACACGCCCGCACAGACTCCGTCCCAGGTGGTGTCGGCGGTATGGCCGACCGGGGTGATCATCCCCAGCCCGGTGACGGCGATGGCGGGTCGCTTCATCGGGTGTTGCTCACCGGCACCGTAGCTTCGGCCGCCGCGCTGCCGACGGCCGCGTCGATGTACGCGGAGATGTCGGTCAGCGTGGCGTCCTTGTACAGCTTCTGCGAGTCCGCGTCGACGCCCAGGGTCTCCTTGATGACGACGGCGAACTCGGCGACCGCGAGGGAGTCCATCTCCAGGCTTTCCATCGTGGACTCCGGCAGGATCTCGGCGGCGGGCACCTTGAACGTCGCGGTCAGCACCTCGGTGATCTTGGGGTGGATGGTCTTCATGGTGGTTCCTCTCATCGGCGTCTCATCGGCTTGGCTTCGTGCTGCGCGGCGGGTGCGTGAACGCGACGGCCCACCGCCCGATGTAACTGGATGACGATCTTCCGGTTACGCCTTCGGGCGAACCGATTCGTCTACGCTCACCTGCGGCTTCTCGAACAATCGGGAGAGCATGGAGGTGGTTCCCCAGTACGCCAGCAGGAGCCCGCGGGTACCGAGCGCCGCCACCTTCTCCCGCAGCGGGCGTCGCCTGCTGCCGCAGACGGGCCGCCGGAACTCCGCCGCACGGCCCCGGATCCCCGGCCCGCGGCCCCGGTGCCAGGGCCCCTCGGGGTCGTCGTAGACGTCCGCGTAACCGGGTCCGGCGATCGGCCAGTCCGACATCAGGCGCTCGGGGAGTGCGAAGGTCTCCACCAGGGCGGGGGTGTGTTCGGCCACGACCGCGACCGCGTCCTCCACCGCGTCGGGCAGAAAGGTGACCTGATCGGCGGTCAGCCGTCCGGACGCGAGCAGGTCGCCGCTGTTGCGGGCGATCCACCGGAGCGCGAAGAGCCTGCGCAGCTCGGACAGTCGTTCGCGCGCCGCACCCTCGGGCAGGGAGGCGACGGCCTCGGCGTACGCTTCGTCCGCCTGCCGGTAGGCGTGCGCCTCGACGCCGCGCAGCGCGGCCGGGGAGGCGGCGTTCCACCGGCCGAGCGGATCGCCGGGCGGGGCGGCGCCCATCCGCTCACGGGCGCGGGCGAACCAGAGGTCCTCCAGCGCCGCGAACAACCGGCCGAGGAAGACGGGGTCGTCCGTGTCGCCGGGGCCGTCCGGGGCCGGTTCCGGGGCGGTGGCGCTGAACAGCATCTCGGCAGCGGCCTTGGCGTGCACGGCGAGGTTGTCACCCTCGGCGGTGATCGCGCCCTCGATGCCGGTGAACAGCTCGGTCATGCCGTTGTTCTCCAAGAGGCCCTGGGCGCCGCACCGTTCGCGGCACTCGACGATGACGGCGCGCGCCTGCCAGGTGATCCATCCCTTGGCGATGGCCACCAGGCGCTCCGCATCGTCCCGGTCGGTCTCCGGCGCCGACTCCCAACGGTCCAGGGCCCTGCGGTGCAGCAGGCTCATCGCGTAGACGGCTGCCATCGCTCCGGCCAGCGGCCCGTGATGGGTGCGGTGCGCGTACACCGGGATCCGTCGCGCGGCGCGTGATCCGGAGATCATCCGGTGACCGGCGTACCGGACGGCGATGGCCAGGGTGACCCGGGCGGAGCCCACCGCGCAGGCGCTCATGGAGAGCTTGCCGGGGGTGACCCGGCCGATGGAGGCCAGGAACCGCCTTCTGCGGTTGGGGACTTCGCTGTGGAAGTGCCCGTGGTCGCCGATCCGCCCCTGCTGTCCGGCGAGCAGCGCGTCGCGCGGCACGAAGCGGCGGTCGAAAGAGGTCAGGCAGTGGTCGACCGGGGAACCCATCCGGGCGGGCAGCCGCCGCACCCGGACGCCGGGCAGGGCGCGATGGGCGTCGGTGAGCGGGACGAGGAAGAGGAAGACCCCGTGGTCGGCACCCTCCACGAGCAGCCGGGCCGCGACCACACCGGACTTGGGGCCGCCGGCGGGGCTGGTGTTGGGCATGAACTTCTGCGCCCCGGCGTGCGGGGTGCGCAGCACGAAGCCGTCGCGTTCACGGTCGTAGGTCGCGGTCGTCTCGATGGCCGCCGCGTCGTTGCCGTGCGCCACCTCCGTACAGAGGAAGGTGCCCACGCGCCGCAGGGCGAGGAAGTCCGACAAATCGCGGAGTGTGCCCGCGTCGTGATCGAGGAGGCTGCCGAGGAAGAGGTTGTAGTGGATGCCGGCCACGGTGGTCAGCGCCGGGTCGACGGGGCCGAGCCACTCGTGCAGGGCGGCCAGTGCCCGGGGGTCGGCGGCCAGTCTCGCGCCGCTGTCGAGCGCGTTGTTGAGGATGCGCAGCCGGTCGTAGGAGAGGGCGAGTCGTTCGTCGGGGGTGCCACCACCAGGACGGCGGAACGGCTCCGTTGTCAGCAGCCGGCGCCAGAACCCGTGCTCCTGGGAGAAGTTCGGCCCGAAGAGAACAGCGGTGAGCAGGTCGTTCGTGGACGGCGGGGCCGCTTCGTTCATCATTACGGTCACAACATGGTAACGATCAGGGAACGGCGAGGACACCCTCGCCGTCCCGAAATGCCCCTGCGGATCAGGCGCGTTGAAAGGCGAGGGCGACATTGTGGCCGCCGAAGCCGAAGGAGTGGCTCAGGGCCGTCTCGACCCGCCGGTGACGGGGCTCCTTGGTCACGCAGTCGAGCGGGAAGGCGTCGGGGAGCGCGTCCAGGTTGGCGATCGGCGGGATCGCTGAACGTTCCAGCGTCAGGACGGTGGCCACCGCCTCGATCGCGCCCGCCGCCGCCAGGGTGTGCCCGACGACACCCTTGGGCGCGGTCACCGGCGGCCGGTGCGGGAAGAGCCGGGAGATGAGGGTGGTCTCCATGGCGTCGTTGAGGGGTGTGGAGGTGCCGTGGGCGTTGATGTGGTCGACGTCGGACGGCGTCCAGCCCGCCTGGTCCAGCGCCGCCCGGACCGCCCGCTGGGCGCCGTACCCGTCGGGGGCCGGGGCGGTGGGGTGGTGGGCGTCCGTGCTGGACCCGGCCCCGGTGAGCAGGGCGCGCGGGCGGCCGCCCCGGGCGCGGGCCCCCGCCTCGCGCTCCAGGACGAGCATGGCGGCGCCCTCGCCGATGACGAAGCCGTCCCGGTCGGCGGCGAACGGGCGGGACGCGCCCGCCGGGTCGCCGGTGCGGGTGGAGAGCGCGCCCATCCGGGCGAAGGCGGTGACCACCAGCGGGGTCAGCACCGACTCCGCGCCGCCCGCCACCACCACATCGCAACTGCCACCGAGCAGCAGGTCACGGGCGACGGCGACGGCGGTGGCCCCGGAGGCGCAGGCGGTGGCGGGAGCAAGACTCGGGCCGCCCGCCTTCAGCGCGATGGCGACCTCGCCCGCCGCCGCGTTGGGGATCATCATCGGGACGAGCAGCGGGGAGACCGCCTCGGGGCCCGAGGCCGCCAGCTTGGCCGCGTTGTCCACCAGGACGGAGACGCCGCCGACACCCACGCCGAGCACCACCCCGACCCGGCTGCCGTCCCACCGTGCCGGGTCGAGACCGGCGTCGGCGACAGCCTGCCGGGCGGCCACCAGCGCCAGCTTCACGAAGCGGGCCATCCGCCACACCGACCGGCCGCCCACCGCCGCGTCCAGGTCGATGCCGTCGACCGGACAGGCGAAGTCGACCGGCAGACCGGCCAGTTCCTCGCACCGTCGGGCGGTGGAGTGCCCGGAGCACAGCCTCTCCCAGAAGCTGTGCTCGTCCGCCCCTGCGGGTGTCACCAGGCCGACCCCCGTCACCGCGATGGCGGTGCCGGCTCCGGCCTCGGTGCCCTGATCAGCGGGGAGCGACATGCTGTGTTCCTTCCGTAGAATCCGTGGAAATGGTCTCCGGGGTCCCCGGCCAGCGAAGTGCCGCCGAACCCCAGGTCAGTCCGCCCCCGAAGGCGGTGAGCAGCACCCGGTCGCCGGAGCGGAGGCGGCCTCGTCCCGCCGCGTCGGCCAGGGCCAGCGGGATGGAGGCGGCGCCCGTGTTGCCGACCCGCTCCAGATGGGTGACACAGCGCTGCGGCGCGATGCCGACCCGCTCCGCGACGGCGTGCAGGATCCGGGCGTTGGCCTGGTGCGGCACGAAACGGTCGACCTCGGCCGGGTCCCAGCCGACCCGGCCCAGGAGCGTCCGGCAGGAGCCGGTCATCCGCTCGACGGCGTGCTGGTAGACGGTGCCGCCCTGCATGCGGAAGAACCCGTCGTCCGGGGCCGGCGGCTTTCCGCTCGCCCGTGCGCGCCCCCCGCCGCCGGGGACGGTGATCAGGTCGTAGCCCGTGCCGTCGCTGCCCAGGTCGAACGCGAGCAGTTCACCGGGATCGCCCGGGCGCCCGGCCGCCACCAGGGCGGCGCCCGCCCCGTCGCCGAAGACGACGCCCGCCGAGCGGTCGGCCGGGTCGAGCCAGGTCGAGTAGACGTCGGCACCGACCAGCAGGACCCGCCCGTAGAGGCCCGAGGCGACCAGTCCGTGGCAGACGGCGAGTCCGTAGACGAAGCCGCTGCACACGGCGGCGATGTCCAGGGCCGGTACGGTGCCGAGCCCGAGCCGGGCCGCCAGCATCGGGGCGGTGCCCGGACAGAGGTGGTCGGGGGTGGCGGTGGCGAGGACCACCGCGTCCACCTCGCCCGCCGCCGGGGCGCGGGCCAGCAGCCGGGAGGCCGCCTCGTAGGCGAGGTCCCCGGTGGCGACGCCCGGTCCGGCGCGGTGCCGGCTGCCGATGCCGGTGCGGCGGCGGACCCAGGCGTCGTCGACGTCCCAGTCCGCGGGGAGCCGGTCGTTGCCGACCGGCTCCCCCGGCACCCATCCCGCCACGCTCTCCAGCACCGCCGCGCGCGTCCCGGCCCCTAAGGCGCCCGCCCGCGTCCCCGGCTCCGTACCGCTGTCGGCCGTCCGTCTCCTCGCCACCCGTTGCCCCGATCCCGTTGTCGTACTGCATCCGGTTGACGAACGGCGGAACGTCTCACGAGGATGCGTTCGACTGCGCCGAACGGGTCATGACGTGGCGTCAGTTGTGTGCGAGCGCCTCGCGGAGCTCGTCCGCGCCGGGCGGATCGGCCCCGGCCCGGGAGACGGTCACGGCGGCCGAGGCGACCGCGTGACGCAGGACATCGGTGACGGCCTCCCGGTCGACGGCGTACAGCCGGTCACGGACGCCGGGGCCGAGGAGGCCGTGTGCGGCGAGGGCATGGAGCGTCCCCGACATGAACGCGTCGCCCGCGCCGACGGTGTCGACGACATCGACCGGCAGCGCTTCGGCGACGACCCGGCCGCCGGAGAACAGGGCGAACGCGCCCACCCCGCCCCGGGTGACGAGGACGAGTGCGGGGCCGGCGGCGAGCCACCGCTCGGCCACCCGCTCCGGCCGCTCGTCCGGGTACAGCCACCGCAGGTCCTCGTCGCTGGCCTTCACCACGTCGCTCAGCGCGACGCAGCGCTCGACGCGGGCCACGGCCCCGGTGCGCTCGCCCATCAACTCGGGCCGCACATTGGGGTCGTAGCTCACGGTGGCACCGGCCCGCAGCGACTCCACGGCGGCCAGGACCGTGGTGGCCCCGGGCTCGACGACGGCCGCGATCGATCCGGTGTGCACATGTCGCGGCACCCGGTCGAGCACCACCGGGCCCAGGGTCCAGCCCACCTCGAAGGCGTACGTGCCGTGCCCGTGGTCATCGAGGGTGACGGCGGCCGACGGGGTGGGGCCGGTGGCGTCGTCGGTAAGGACCTCGACCCCGGCGGCGGCCAGATGGTCCCGGATGAGCCGCCCATGGGCGTCCGGTCCCAGCTGGGTGAGGAGGGTGGTGTCGTGGCCGAGCCGGGCCAGGCCGTACGCGACGTTCGCGGGGCTGCCGCCCGGGTGGACCCGGTCGGCCCCGTCCGGCAGCCGGACGATGTCGGCGACGCATTCGCCGATGACCAGCGGATCACATCGGTCGGGCATGGAGGGACTCCTGGGATGCCGTGTCGGGAAGTCGTTCAGTGGTACCGGGGGTCGTCGGGGCGGTAGCTCGCTCTGCTGTGGGCACGTTCTCCCTGGGGCCCGAGGATGCCGAGGAACTCCACCGAGCCGCCGTCCGCGTGGCCGAACCAGTGCGGGAGGTGGGTGTCGAACTCGGCGGCCGCACCCGGGGATCGAGGTCGTCCGGAGCGCCGATCAGCTCGTCACCGGAACCCGCAGGCCCTGGCCGGCGGCGGCAGGAGATCGAGACCGGGTTCGCGCTGACCCGACTCCGGCCGCGACAGCATGCTGACCGGAATTCCGGTGGTCTGCGACAGAGCGGTCGGGGTGACGCCACGCCGACGGCGCAGGGCGCGCGGCCGGCACCACTTCGACATCATCACTCATATCCGCACTGTGCCCACGTTCTGCGAATTTCGCAAAGAACGTTGCCCGAACGCCGAAGCGGGCGCACGTTGGCCCCTCCGGTACGCAGCACTCCCACGATGCCGTCCTCAAAGGCGCGACGCCTGCCCTGAGGTCCGGCCGCCGGTCAGCCCCCGGCAGTGACGGGGCGGGACGGGACACGTGCGGGGGCGGCCCGGCGGAGCCAGAGGAGGGCTCCGGCCAGCACGGCCGTGGCGGCCAGCAGCCAGGGCAGCGGGCCCGCCGGCAGGGTGCCGGCGGCCAGTCCGGCACCGGCGGCGACCAGTTGCAGGGAGAGCGACTGGACGGAGAGGGCGGTGGCGCGCCCCGACGCGTCGACCCGGCGGTGCAGCAGGTCGCTCTCGTTGGGGCCCGCGGCTCCGAGGCCCAGGTACACCAGCCCGTAACCGGTGACGGCGCCCGCCGTGGCGAGGGGGCTCACCGAGTGCGTGGTGAGACCGAGCAGGGTCAGCCCCAGCGTCATCGCCCCGAGGCTCACGAGCACCGCACGCTCACTGCCGCCGGCGAACCGGGCGACGAGCGGCGCGAGTTGACTGCCGACGGCGGAGCAGAGGAATCCGGCGCAGGCCAGCCCCGCGAAGACCAGGGCCCCGGATTCGGCCGTCCCCATGAGGGCGGCGACCCGGCCCGGGGTGAGCAGTTCGACGGCCGCGAGCGCGGCCCCGGCGGCGCTCGCGGTCAGCAGGATGCGCCGGATCAGGGCGTCCCGGGCGCCGAGCCGAAGCCCGGCGGCGATGGCGGCGGGCACTCCGCCCACGACCCCTCCTACACCCGTCCGGGACCGGGGCGGTTCGGTCAGGGCGCTCAGCACGTAGAGCACGAAGACGACCTCGAGCAGCGCGCCGAGCAGGGCGGGCACGGAGAGCGGGATCACGAGTCCGCCGGTCGCATCGGCCAGCCATTCCCCCACTCCGGGACGGAGCCCGAGCAGCCAGGGCAGCCCGCCGCCGAGCAGGGTGCCGAGCGCGAGGGCGGCCGAGGTGGCGGAGCTGCCGCGCGCCAGGCCCGTACGCAGATCGGCCTCGGGTCCCGCGTGGGCGTGGACGGTGTCGACGTACCAGGCCTCGGCGGGCCCGCTGGACAAGGCGCGGGCGCAGCCCATCAACCCCATGCCGAGTGCGATGGCCCAGCCCGCCGCGCCCAAGCCGATGAGGGTGAAGGCGGTGAGGTTGAGCAGTCCGGCGATGGCCAGGACGGGGCGCCGCCCGATGACGTCGGACAGCCCACCGGTGGGCAGTTCCATCGCGGCGGCCGTGAGCGAGTGCACGGCGTAGAAGCCGGCGACAGCGGCGAGGCCCATGCCCCGTTCGGTGAAGAGGAGCACTCCCGTCGCGACGGACATGCTGATGGGGAGCCAGAAGAGGAACGAGGCCGTGACGAACCGGCGGCGCGCGGTCGCCTCGTCCGGGCCGTTCCCCGGGGCGGTGGGGGCGGCGACCGGCCCGCCGCTCATGAGGCGTCTTCGTCATCTGCGGCGTCCGGGGCTCCGGAGCCCGTCGCATCGGGTCCGGCGGAGGCGTCCGCAGGATCCTGACCGGCCACCGGGGCCGGGGCCAGCGGCAGTCCGGCGGTGAACAGGACGACCTGCGCGGCACGGGGGTTCCCGGCGTCACGGGCGGTCAGCTCGTCGGTCTTCGCCCGGAGCACCTCCCACAGTTCGGCGAGGGACTCCGGGGTCAGTCGGGAGATCCGGTCGTCGAAGGTCGACGGCTCCTGCCATTCCCGTCCCAGCCGGCCGCTCTCCAGGTCCGCCTCGTGACGGTCCAGGGACCGCTGGAGATGCTCAACCTGGCGGCGGCGCAGAACGCTGAGGATCGTGCTGCCGCCAGGGCTGCGGTGCATCGCCTCGTTGCTCACCGAGGTGATGTCGTGCACGGACTTCCAGCGCCTTTCCCGGCTGTCGCGGTGGGCGGCCTCGGTGACGAACGCGTAGGTGGCGAGCACCCTCAGGTGGTAGCTGGTGGAGGCCGAGGACTCCCCCGTCCTGACCGCGAGCTCGCTGGCGGTGGCCGGGCCGTGCTGTCGCAGCAGTCCGAGCAGGGTGAGGCGCAGAGGGTGGGTGAGGGCCTTCAGGGCGGCCCCGTCCTGTCCCGGATCGAGTACGCGATGGCCGTCTTCGCTGTCCATGACCGCAGCGTAGAACGAAAGGGAACTTTCCCAAAGTATTTTTGCAGAATATTTTCTGGAAAGCTGGCGGGCCCGGAGCGACGACCGTCAGAACCGGGCCCGAGCCGTGCGCCGCGGAGCAGGAACTCCGCCTCGTCGCACTTCCCGCGCATCGCGCGCAACCGGTCTTCGAACAGCGCGGCCGCGTCCCCGCCCCGTAGCCGTCACCCGGTCACAGGGCTCGGGCTCAGCTCGCCCGCGCGGCCTCCAGGGCGTCCGCGACCAGGCCCAGGAACCGGGCGTGGTCGCGGGGCCCGTAGAGGGGTTCGGGGTTCCACGGAACGACGGGCGTCGGCACACCCCCGCTCCCCCGCAGCTGCTCCAACGGGGCCGCGTGGGCACGGATGTCGGTCAGGATCACCTCGGGGCGCAGCGCGAAGGTGTCGGAGCGGTCGAGCGTGGACCAGTTGGCCCCCGGACCTTCGGCCGGCTCCACGACCTGGACGCCCAGTTCGGTGAGTACGCGCAGCTCGGGCCACATCTTCGGGCGCGCGACATGCGCCTGGTCCGGGCCGGCCGGGGAGAGGGCGAGCACCCGGGGCGCGTCGGCGGACGTGGCGGCGACCGCGGAGCGCAGCCGCTCCCGGGCGGCGTCCAGGTCCCGGTCGGCGCCCGGCCGGGCCGTGGCGCCGAGCGAGCGGGCCAGTTCGGCGAACCGGTCGCCGATCTCACCGAACGTACGGGCCTGGCTGACGTCGAGGACGACCACCGGGACCCGCTCCTCCAGGGGCTTGGCCGTCTCGGGGGGCAGCCCGTAGACATGACCGCCGCCGTAGCTGACGGCCACCACGAGGTCCGCTCCGGTGCTCAGCAGCCGTTCGACGTCCAGGGCCGTGCCCGCACCGACGTAAGCGACCTCGCCCAGCGGCAGGGTCCCGGTCTTCGCCGTGTCGGGGTCCGGTCCGTCATGGTCGGAGCCGAAGATTCCCACCGGCCGGATTCCGAGGTCCCACAGCGTGGCACCGGCCTGGACATAGGCCAGCACCCGCCCGGGCGGCCGGGGTGCCGTCGACCGCTGACCCCGGTCGTCGGAAAACCGCCATTCGCTCTGCTCCGTCACGTCACACACGCCCCTCTGCCGACTGCCGTTCCATTCGTGCGAGTTCGTACACGTGTACCTGCCCACCTCCTCGCCGCCACACCCCTCCGGCCAGGGAACAAACGGCCGTCAACCGGTTTCGGGCACGATGGGCGGCCCGCATCACGGAGTGTTAGAAATGAGGGACCCTCAGTCATCGGGCGGCGCACTCGGCCGGCCCATTTCCGGACGGAGTCAACTCCCCATGCGTGCGACCCTTTTGAAGGCAGCCCTGACCGTCGGCGTCGGCGCATCGCTCTGTGCGGCCTCGGTGGACGCCCCGGCCACGGCCACGGCCGGGGCACGCCCGGCGGCGGAGGCGACGAGAACTGCTCAGTGCCCGGTGGTCGATGTGCTGGCCGTCTACACACCGAAGGCCGCGAAGCGGATCGGCGGCGAGCACCGGGTGCCCTCATCGGCCCAGCGGATCGCGACGCGGATGAACCGGTCCCTGGCGGCGGGCGGGCTCTGCGGCGCCATCCGGGTCGTCCACCCGTACACGGCGACCGATTACGAGGGCCCGGAGGAGTTCCGCGCCGCGCACACCACGCTCAAGGACCATGCCTCGGCGGGACTCGGACGCCAGGTGCACGAGCAGCGGGCGCGATACGGCGCCGATCTGGTCACGCTCGTCGTGGACCGGCAGGAGCGGGGCGGCGGCACAGCGGACTACACGCCCGCGCTCGACAGTTCCTCGGACGAGTACGCCTACGCGGTCGTCGAGGTCGACGGCATCGGCCTGGATTCGGCGAGCCACGAGATCGGCCACAATCTGGGCCTCGCTCACGACCGCACGACGCTGGAGGGCGACACGGACGGTTCGATGAGCGTGAGCCACAACCGTCCGTACAACACCGGCTGGATCACCGAGGACGGCAACCACTACACGATCATGGCGTACCGCTCCGCGTGCGGGGACCACTGTCGGCGGATCAGCCGGTTCTCCAGCGCGACGGAGACGTGGAAGGGGCACCGGCTGGGCGACACGGACAACGATGGCGTACGGGCGCTGCGCGAGACCATGCCGATCGTCGCCGGATACCGCCACAAGCGCTGACCCGGCTGTCCTTCGAGGCGACCCGGTCCGGCTCATTGCGCGGCCATGACGGACTCGCCCGCGGCCCTTCCTCCGGACTCGCCCTCCACCATGACGTGCGCGGCCGTGCCGGTCTCCCGCTCGGCGCCGCGCCGCTCCAGCTCGACGTTGAACTGCGCACCGGCCAGCAACGAGAGGTTGGCGAACCAGACCCAGATAAGGAAGACGACGAGCCCGGCGAGCGATCCGTACAGTCTGCTGTAGCCGCCGATCCGGGTCGCGTACAGCGCGAATCCCGCCGAGGCCGCCAGCCACAGGAAGGCGGCCAGGACCCCACCGGGCAGTCCTCTGCGGATGCCGCGCGCGGAGCGCGGGCCGGTGCGGAAGAGCACCAGGATCAGGCAGGCGACGAGGCAGAGCAGCACCGGCCACTTCAGGGCCGACCACAAGGTCTCGCCCGCGTGCGGCAGACCCAGGCGGTGGCCCAGCCAGCGGGCCAGCGGTCCGGTCATGACCAGGGCGAAGGCGCTGGTCATCAGCAGGACGAGCAGTCCGATCGCCGAGGCGACGATGAGGTGGGCCTTACGCAGCGCCGGGCGGGTGTCCCGCACCTGGTGCATGGCGTGCATCGCCCGCCGGAACACCGCCAGGTAGCTGCACGCCGACCACACGGCGCTCACGCTGCCGGTCGCCACGAGCACCCAGACGGCGGTGCGCTCCTCGGTCGCCGCCTCCAGCGGACGGCGCAGCGCCTCGCCGGACTCGGCCGGGGCGAACGCGGTGATGTCGGCGATCAGGGCGCTGGTCGCGTCGGGGTTGGCCAGCCCGATCACGGAGACGGTGACCAGGAGCGCCGGAAGCAGGGTGAGGATGGCGTAGTACGTCAGGGCGGCGGCCCAGTCGGTGACGTCGTCGTTCCACAGCGAGACCGGTGTGCGACGCAGGGCGGCGACCCAGCGGCGGGGCGGGGCGGTGCGTCCGGCGGCGGGGGTGGTGCTCTCCGCGGTGGACGCGGTCTGGGTGGGCAAGCTGGTACTCCGGGGACGTGGGCGGACGCGGCGGACGGCGTGACCTGTCCGTTTCCGGACCCGCCGACTCCGCCCGATCCTCTCCTGCCACGTCGCGGCCGAAGCACACCCCCTCCCCGGCCGGTCCCGCACGCCCCGGCCGGCCTTTCGTCGGCGGGGGCGGTCAGCCGGCGGCGGCAGTCAGTCATCGGCGGGCGGCGATCAGTCGTTGACTGCCGTGAGGAGGACCACGGCGTCCTGGAGCGCCAGCAGCCCGTGCCGTTCCTGTGGGATCGGGTGCAGGGTCCCGGACGGCAGCTCGGCATCCCCGGAGGCGGCGGTGAGACGGACGCTGCCACGCAGGACGAGGAGCGAGGCGGCGGGCGGCGCGTTGTGCTCGTCGAGCGCTGTCCCCTCGGTGAGGGCGATCACCGTTTGCCGCAAAGGAGGCTGTTGGAGGAGGAGGTGGGCGCTGCGGCCGTGCGCGGAGGCGCGGGCGGCGGCCAGGTGTTCCTCGGCAAGTACGTTGAGGTCGTCCATGTGCCCACTGTGCCGCAGCCGAGACAGCGCCGCGATCCGCGGGATCAGCGGGGCGCCCTCGCGCTGGAGCCCCGTACCACCGGCTCCGGCTCGAACAGCAGCTCGTCCGAGGAGGGACCGATCCGCCCTGGATGCCCGAGCAGAGCAGTTCGACGGCGGCCCGGCCCATGGCCTCGATGGCTGGTGGATCGTGGTGGGCGGGGGTTCCCTCCCAGGAGACCTGTTACTGGAGCAGGAGGTCCACGTGGTCCGCTTCGGAGGCTCCACCCTTGGTCCGGGTGCGCAGCACGGGGTGAGACGTCCTGGGCGTTGTCGCTGAGCTTCAGGCCGTTGAAGGTCGCCCACCGGTCCGGCAACAGCCGGGCGGCGGGGCCGAGGAGCGGATTCCGTCACGCGGCCACCACTCCCCCGCCCCGCTGACGAGCCGTCGGTCCGCCCGTCCGACGGCTCGTCAGAGGCCGCCGGTGTACAGCAGCAGATCGGGCGAGCCCTGGCCGAGACCGGAGAGCACATCCGGGGTGGCCGTGTCCGTCAGCCACCGCGAGACGGCGGCGGGAGAGGCCGAGGGGTTCTCCTCCTTGTAGAGCGCGGCGACACCCGCGACGTGCGGGCTGGCCATGGAGGTACCGTTCAGCGAGACGGTACCGCCACCGAGGCGGGCGGAGACGATGTCGGCGCCGGGGGCGTACAGCGAGAGGCACGTGCCCCAGTTACTGAAGGAGGTCTCCCGGTCCTGCCGGTCGCTCGCCCCGACAGTGAACACACCGTCCGCGGCGGCCGGGGAGACGTCACAGGCATTCCGGTTGTCGTTGCCCGCGGCCACGACAGGCAGCACACCCGCGTCGGCGACCGCCTCGACCGCCGCGTCGACCGCCGTGGAACGGTCGCCGCCGAGCGAGGCGTTCAGCACGGCGGGGACACCGCTGCGCTCGGCGTCCTTGGCGACCCAGTCGAACCCGGCGAGGATGCCGGCCCAGGTGCCCCGGCCCTCACAGTTCAGGACGCGTACGTTGACCAGCGAGGCGCCTTCGGCCACACCGGACGTCGCGCCGCCGACCGTGCCCGCCACGTGCGTACCGTGCCCGTTGCAGTCCATGCCCCCGCGGCCGTCCCCGACGGCGTCGTACCCGCTCGCGACCCGGCCGCCGAATTCACTGTGCGCGGCGTCGATCCCGGTGTCGACGACGTACGCCTTCACTCCCTTGCCGGTGGCCGTGGTGGTGAAGGTGTCGTCCAGCGGCAGGGTGCGCTGGTCGACGCGGTCGGTGCCCCAGTCGGCCGCGCGGGCCCGAAGCAGGTTCGCCGCGGTGGGCGCGGGGACGGCCACCTCGGCGTTCTCCTCGACGGCGAGGACGCCGGGAACGGCCCGTACCGCTTGCAGTTCGGTGGCGGTGAGCTTGGCCGCGAAGCCGTGCAGCGCGCTTCTGTACGTGAACAATGGGCTGAGCCCGAACTCCCGCAGGAAGGTGTCCGGCGAGAGTTCGGGCTCCAGGGTGACGATGTACTGCCCGGGTACGGCCCGGGTGGACTGCTCCACCAGAACCCCCTCCGGTCCGCTGTCGGCGGAGGCCGTGACGGGTGCGCCGGTCAGCGGTGCGATCAGCAGCAGGGCGGCCGTGGCCCATCGGGCGGGCAGGCGCATGCATTCTCCTCGGGGTGGGGATCCAGTCACGGAGTGAGTGCGTCCGCGCATCGCGAACACCCGTTCCTTCGTCCCCGCCCGTCGGTCGCCTTAGCCGGTTCAGCCGGACAGCGCAACGCCCGCGGTCAGCTCCAGCTCGTCGAGGTCGTGTCCGACGTCTGCCCGGAGGTCGTCCTTCGCCCAGCTGCCCACGGCCACCTCGGCGGTGATGCCGGGCCCGAAGCCGGCGATGAGCCCCTGCGCGGACTCGGCGGCTCCGCCGTCGTCGAAGAGCCGCGCCAGTGCGTCGAAGACGACGGAGCTGGCGATGTTGCCGCGTTCGGTGAGGGTGGCCCGGCTGTAGCGGAACATCTCCGGCGGCAGCCGCAGGAAATGGCAGAGGTCGTCCAGGATGCGCGGCCCGCCCGCGTGGACGATGAAGAAGTCCATGTTCGGGACGGACCAGCCGTGCAGGTCGATCAGGTCCAGGAGCACCGGGGCGAGCATCTCCATGGTGCCCGGGACCCGCTTGTCCAGCTGGAAGTGGAACCCGGTGTCGCGGACAGCGTAGGAGATCCAGTCCTCGGTGTCGGGCACCAGGTGGGAGCCGTTGCGCTCCAGGCGCATGCCGGTGCCGCCCTGTCCCCGCACGACGGCCGCGGAGACGGCGTCGCCGAAGAGCCCGTTGGAGAGCAGCGAGCCGACCCCGATGTCGGTGGGCTGGTAGCACAGCGAGCAGAACTCGCAGGACACGATGAGGACGTTGGAGTCGGGATAGGCCAGGCAGAAGTCGTGCGCGCGGTTGATCGCCGCGCCGCCCGCCGCGCAGCCGAGCTGGGCGATGGGCAGTTGGCGGGTCTCGGATCTGAAGCCCATGCTGTTGATGATCCACGCGGTCAGCGAGGGCATCATGAAGCCCGTGCAGGAGACGTAGACGATCAGATCGATCTCGGACGGATCGGTCTCGGCGTTGGCGAGCGCCTGCCGGACCACTTCGGGGACCCGGGTCTTGGCCTCGGCCTCGTACACCCGGTTGCGCACCTCGAATCCGGGGTGCGCGAGGGTCTGCTCGATGGGCTGCACGAGGTGCCGGGTCTGGACGCCGGTGTTCTGGATGAGCCTCAGGACGAGGTCGCGCTGCGGGTGTCCGGCGTGGGTCTCCCGGGCCAGGTCCAGGGTCTGCTGCATCGTGATGACGTGCTCGGGCACAGCGATGGCCGGTCGGCACAGGGTCGCCATGGGTTCTCCTCGTTCTCTGGAGCGAAGGCTCTCGTCACCATGTGACGGGCAGGGCGAGCGGGTAACGCCAGATGGACGTCGTGTTCCACGAGACGTCCGCGGGCGGCACGTCCAGACGCAGGGCCGGGAAGCGGGTCAGCAGCGTGGAGAAGGCCACTTCCAGTTCCATGGTGGCCAGCGGTGCGCCCAGGCAGTGGTGGGCGCCCCAGCCGAACGTCATGTGCGGGATGGTCGGCCGGTCGGGATCCAGCTCGTCGGGACGGTCGAACTTGGCGGCGTCCCGGTTGGCCGTCAGGTAGGACACGTGCACCACGTCGCCGGCCTTGATGAGGACTCCGGCGAGCTCCACGTCCTCCAGGGCGATGCGCGGGATGCCGACGCCCTTGCGGAAGGGGATGTGGCGCAGCAGCTCCTCCAGGGTGCGGGGCAGCCGCTGCGGTTCGGCTCGGAGCGACCGAGTCAGGTCCGGGCAGGTGAGCAGGGTGTAGGCGATGTTGCCGAGCTGATAGGTCGTGGTGTCCTGGCCGGTGATGAGCAGGACCATCGCCATGACGGCGAGCTCGTCGTCGTCCAGCAGTTCGTCGCCGTCCCGGGCGGTGGCCAGGGTGCTGATGAGGTCCTCGCCCGGGGAGCGGCGCCGCTCGGCGGTCAGCTCCTGGAAGTAGCCGCGCAGCTCCGCCTTGGCGCGTACCGCGTCCTGCTTGCCCGCGGCCCCGACGTTCATCATGGTCATGGCGTGGGCCCGGAGCCAGGGGCGGTCGGCCTCGGGGATGTCGAGTGCCTCGCAGATGGTGATCAGCGGCAGCGGCGCGGAGACCCGGGCGACGAAGTCGGCCGGTGAGCCCTCATCCTCCATCTCGTCCAGCAGCCGGTCCACCACACGCTGGGTCCCGCCGCGCATCTGCTCGACGCGACGCGGGGTGAAGCTCTTGGCGACCAGGCCCCGCAGCCGGCTGCTGGCGGGCGGGTCCATGAGGTTGATGGACTCCGCCTGCACGATCGGCTCCGGCGTCATCCGGGGGAAGTCGCGGCCGAGGACGGCGCTGCGACTGAACCGCCGGTCGGTGGTGACCGTCCGGACGTCCTCGTAGCGGGTGACCAGCCAGGCCTCGCCCTCTCCGTACGCCATACGGATGCGGGACACCGGCTCCTCGGTCAGCAATTGCCTGAGCTGGGGGTCGAACTCCAGCTGCTGCGCGTAGTCGAAAGGACAGTTTCGGACGGTTTCCTTGTTCTGCACCGAGGCGTTTTCCACCGAGGTTCTCCCAATGACCGCTTCGAGGAAAGGGCGTGTGCCGGACCGGGACCCGGCACCCGACCTACCCTGTGTGCCCCGTCACTCTTCGAAACATGTCAGTGACAGGCCGCAGTCAGTCGATCAGGGGGGCGCACGCCCCGGCGCTCAACCGGCCGCCTCCCCGATGGGCAGTGCCTCGGCCCGGTCCAGGACGTGGTGGCGGCCGATCGGGAGCATCAGGGGTCGGCCCGACACGGGGTCCTCGATGATGCGGCTGTCGAGGTCGAACACCGCCCGTACGGTCTCCTCCGTCAGTACCTCGGCCGGGGCGCCGGCCGCGTGGAGCCCTCCGTCGGCCAGCGCGATCAGGTGGTCCGCGTACCGGGCGGCGAGGTTGAGGTCGTGCAGGACCATCACGATGGTGGTGCCGCGGATGCGGTTCAGGTCGGTCAGGAGGTCCAGGACCTCGATCTGGTGGCTGGCGTCGAGGAAGGTGGTCGGCTCGTCGAGCAGCAGCAGATCGGTCTGCTGGGCGAGGGCCATGGCGATCCACACGCGCTGGCGCTGGCCGCCGGAGAGTTCGTCCACCGCGCGCTCGGCGAGCGGTTCGGTGTGCGTGGCCTCCAGGGCCGCGGCCACGGCGGCGTCGTCCTTCTCGTTCCAGCGGGAGAAGACGCCCTGGTGGGGGTGGCGGCCGCGGCCTACGAGGTCGGAGACGGTGATGCCCTCGGGTGCGACGGGCGACTGCGGCAGCAGGCCGAGGGTGCGGGCCAGCTCCTTGGCGGGCAGCCGGTGCACCTCCTTGCCGTCCAGGACGACGCGGCCGGCCCGGGGTGCGAGCAGTCGGGACATGGAACGCAGCAGCGTCGACTTGCCGCAGGCGTTGGCGCCGACGATCACGGTGATCCGGCCGGGCGGTACGGCCAGGTCAAGGGAGTCGACGACGGTGCGGTCGCCGTAGCCGAGGGTGAGTCCTTCGGCGGTCAGTCGGTGGTGCGTGGTCATAGCGAGCCTCCCGCCCGGTTGGTGCGGATGATCAGGTGGACGAGGTAGGGGGCTCCGAGGACGCCGGTGACGACGCCGACCGGGTAGCGCTCGCCGAAGGCGAACTGGCCGGTGAAGTCGGCGACGAGGACGAGCAGCGAGCCGACGAGTCCGGCGGGCACCAGAAGGGAGCCGCCCGCTCCGGTGATCCGGGCCGCGATGGGGCCGGAGAGGAACGCCACGAACGCGATGGGGCCGGCCGCGGCGGTCGCGAAGGCGATCAGACCGACGGCGGCGACGATCACCGTGATCCGGGTGCGCTCCACGCGTACGCCGAGGGCGGAGGCGGTGTCGTCGCCGAGCTGGAGTGCGGAGAGGTTTCGGGCCTGGCCCAGCAGCAGCGGGGTGAGGACGGCCGCCGCGAGGAGCGCGGGAACGGCCTGGTCCCAGGTGGCTCCGTTGAGGCTGCCGGTGAGCCAGCGCATCGCTTCCTGGAGGTCCCATTCGGCGGCCCGGGACAGGACGTAGGAGGTGATGCTGTCGAGCATCGCGGAGATCCCGATGCCGATCAGGATGAGCCGGGTGCCGACGACGCCGCCCTTGAAGGCCAGGGAGTACACGAGCAGCGCGACCCCGAGGCCGGCGGCGATGGCGAGGACGGAGACCTGCACCTCGCCGAGCGACAGGGTCACGATGGCGATGGCCGCGGCGGCGCTCGCCCCGGAGCTGATGCCGATGATGTCGGGGCTGGCGAGCGGGTTGCGGAGCATCGTCTGGAAGGTGACCCCGGCCAGGCCGAAGCTGAATCCGGCCACCAGGGCGAGGACCGCGCGGGGCAGCCGCAGCCGGCCCACCGTGAACGACGCGCCCGGCACCTGCTCCCCGAGGATCACCCGGAACACGTCGCCGGGCGGGTAGAACGTGCGGCCCGCCATAAGGGTCACGGCGAACACGGCGAGCACGAGGACCGCCAGCACCAGGACGACGAGGCGGCGGCGCGAGGCACCGCGCACGCGACGGCGGGTGGCGGCCTCGACGGACGGCCGCCGGGTGAGGACAGGGGCGCTCACAGGGCACGTACCTTCTGTCGGCGGACGATGTAGATGAAGAAGGGGGCCCCGATCAGTGCGGTCACGATGCCGACGTCGATCTCCGAGGGGCGTGCCACGATCCGGCCGACGACGTCGGCGGCGGTGAGCAGGACAGCGCCGAGCACGGTCGAGAGCGGCAGGAGCCAGCGGTGGTCGACGCCGACGAGGAGCCGGCAGGTGTGCGGGACGACGAGGCCGACGAAGCCGATCGGTCCGGCGACGGCGGTGGCCGCTCCACAGAGCAGTACGGCACCGAGGGCGGCCACGGCCCGTGCCACGACGACGCGCTCACCGAGTCCGGCCGCCAACTCATCACCGAGTGCGAGCGAGTTGAGGGCGCGGGCCGACAGCAGGCAGACGGCGAAGCCGACCGCGAGGAACGGCGCGACCTGGCCGATGCGTTCGAAGGACGCACCGCCGACGCCACCGATCTGCCACAGCTTGAAGCTTCCGGCGATGTCGTTGCGCGGCAGGATGACCGCGCTGACGAGCGAGGCGAAGGCGGCCGATGTGGCGGCCCCGGCGAGCGCCAGTTTGAGCGGAGTGGCCCCTCCCCTGCCGAGCGTGCCCACGGTGTGGACGAAGAGGGCGGACAGGGCGGCGCCCACGGTGGCTACCCAGATGTATCCGGTCGGCGAGGTGAGCCCGAAGAACGCGACCGCCGTGACGACGGCGAGCGAGGCGCCCATGTTGACGCCGAGGATGCCCGGGTCGGCCAGCGGGTTACGGGTCACCCCCTGCATCACGCCGCCCGCGAGGCCGAGTGCCGCACCGATGAGGACCGCGAGGACCGTACGGGGAATGCGCTTGATCGCCGCCGCTTGTCCCAGGGTGTCATCCGCGCCGCCGAGCGCCGCGACGACGTCGGGCCAGGGGACGTCGCGGGAGCCGAGGGCGACGGACGCGACCATGACCGCGGCCAGGGCGAGCACCGAGAAGAGGATCCACAGCAGGCGCACGCCCGCCGGACGCCTGGTGAGGACGTCCGGTGGGGTGCGGGTGTCGAGCTCGGTCACTTGACCTTGTCCGCGGCCTCGGCGAGCGCGGCGGCGTAGTCGTCCAGCACGTAGCCGATCGACAGCGGCGTCGGGTTGGCGGCGGTGGCCAGCGGGCTGGTGCCGGGCAGGAGGTAGACGGAGCCCCGCTCGACGGCGGGGATCTTCGAGAGCAGCGGGTCCTTGGTGATCGTCTTCAGCAGCGCGCCGGTGTCGTCGCCGTAGCCGGTGATGATGTCGACGTCGTCGAACGCGTCGATCTGCTCGGCGCTCTTGGTGAGGGCGAACTTCTTCGTGCCCTCGGATGCCTTCGCGATGGATCCGGGGATCTTCATCCCGAGGTCCTGGAAGAACTGCGTGCGGGTGTCGTGGGCGGTGTAGAAGCCGACCTGGCTGACGTCGTTGGGGTCGACGTGCGTCATGAACATCGCCGACACGCCCTTGAGCTGGGGGTATTTGGCGGCAGTCCTGGCGATGTCCCCGTCGAGCTTCTTGATCAGCTTCTCGCCCTCGTCGGCCAGTCCGATCGCCGTGCTGTTCGTCCGGATGATCTCGCGCCAAGGTGTCGCCCAGGCGGCGTCCGGGTAGGCGACGACGGGGGCGATCTCGCTGAGGGTCTCGTAGTCCTTCTTGGTCAGACCCGAGTACGCGGCCAGGATGACGTCCGGCTTCGTGTCCGCCACGGCCTCGAAGTCGATGCCGTCGGTCTCGTCGAAGAGCACCGGCGTCTTCGCCTTCAGCTCGTCGAGCTTCTCCTCGACCCAAGGAAGCACTCCGTCGTCGTTGTCGTCGCCGAAGTTGGCCGCGGCCATGCCGACGGGCACGACGCCGAGCGCGAGCGGCACCTCGTGGTTGGCCCAGTTGACGGTCGCGACGCGCTTCGGCTTCGCCGGGATGGTGGTCTTGCCCAGGGCGTGCTCGACGGTCAGGGGGAACCCGCCGGAACGGCTTTCGTCGTTCTTGTTCCCGGCGTCGGTGGTCCCGCCGCAGGCGGAGACGGAGACGAGGGCGGCCGCCACGACGAGCAGGCGGAGGCGGTGTGAGGACATGGGTGTGTACCCGGCTTTCCGGATGTCGGGGTACCGCTTCAAGCACGTCCGGGTGTGCGCAGCCGTCATGGATCGGTGCGCGGCGCGTGCGTCATCGGCTTAGGTAAGGCTTGCCTTCGCACTTTATGAGAAGGAGCACCACTGTCGCAATCAACCGTTTAGGACATGACCTGTAGCGATACGGACACGCGGCCCGGCGGTCATTCCGGCCGGAAGGCCCCCGGGGTGAGGCCCGTCGTGCGCCGGAAGGCAGCGCCGAACGCGCTCGCCGAGCGGTAGCCGACCTGTTCGGCCACGGCCTCCACGTCCCACCCTCGGGCCAGCAGGCCGATGGCGTGCTGGGCGCGGACCGCCGCCACCCAGCGCACGAAGCTCGTGCCCGTCTCGGTGGTGAACGCCCGGGTGACCGTGCGGGCGCTGACACCGAGGGCGGACGCCCAGTCCGCCAGCGTGCGCCGGTCGGCCGGGTCCTCGCGTACCGCTTCGGCGATCGGGCGCAGCAGCTCGGAGGCCGGGATCCGCACGAGCAGCTCACGGGGCGACGGTACGAGTACGTCGAGTACCAGCACCTCGGTCGCGGCCCGCGAGGCAGCCGTGAGGCCGGGTTCGCCGAGCCGTTCCAACAGCAGGCGCAACAGCGGGGTGATCACGACGGCGACCGGCACGGCGGAGATCGACGCGGTGGTGCGGAAGCCGAAGAAGCTCGCCCGGAACCAGGTTCCGGCGGTCGCCGATCCAGCGTGCAGGGTCCCCGCGGGCATCCACAGGCCAAGGGCCGGGGTGATCGTCCAGATCCGGCTCCCGACCACCGCCGTGGAGACTCCGCGCTCGTTCCAGAGAAGTTCGTGGAAGGGGTGGGAGTGCGCGTCCCAGAGCGTGTCGTGGGAGACGACCTCGTCGTAGCCCTTGATGACGAAGGGGGTGTCCACCGAGCCGGGAGCGAGCGTGGGCAGCGTCCGGGTCTCCCTGGTCACGGCAGGTGGACCTCGGTCGTACGGGGGCCGCTCGCGGCGGACGGGGCGCGCATCCGCCCAGCCTAGAGGCCAGGGGCGCGCGAAGCCAAAGCCCCCCTCCTCCTGCTTCAACTTGACGTTTACGCAGGTCAGTTACGCCCTTCAGGTGAAAGAGCCACGGCATTCCCCGCGGCCGCCGCTCCTCGGCGGACAGTGGGTGGGCCGACCGGGCACCGGGCCGCGGCCGGCGGAACGTGACATGCGGAGAAAGGTGACGGATTCATGGGCACTGAGGCCACCAGGCGGGTCACGCTCGTCTTCTCCCTGTTCGACGCCAACGCCAACGGCGTCCTGGAGGCGGACGACTTCGACCTCATGGCCGACCGCGTCGTCAGCGAGGCGCATGCGTCGGATCAGGCGGCGAAGGACACGATGCGCGCGGCGTTCAGGCGGTACTGGACGACGCTGCTCACCGAGCTGGACGCCGACGGGAACGGGGAGATCAGCTTCGAGGAGTTCACGGCGTGCGTGCTGTCGCCGGAGCGGTTCGACGCCACCCTCGCCGTGTTCGCCGGGGCACTGGCCGCGCTGGGCGACCCGGACGGCGACGGGCTGATCGAGCGCCCGCTGTTCATGGCGCTGATGAGGGCGATCGGGTTCGAGCCCGCGAACATCGACGCACTCTTCGACGCCTTCGAGCCGACCGACGGGGACCGGATCCGGGTGGAGACGTGGGTCGCCGGGATCAAGGACTACTACGCCCCGGGCAAGGCCGGCATCCCCGGGGACCATCTGGTCGTCGGCACCGCCGCCTGACCGGACGCGCACGCATACGGCCGACGACGGTGGACGCCCCTCCCGGGCGTCCACCGCCTTGCCGTCCCCGATACGTTCCGCCCGGTCCGGCGGTTCCTCGGACCCTCGTCGACGGGGCCGCCAGGTACGCCGCGGCTCTTCGGTGGTGGACGCCGGTCTCAGCGCTTGCCGAGGGGCGGGCGCTTCGTCCTGGGCGTACGCGGGCGGCGGCTCCCCGGAGGCTCGACGGGCTCGTTACGGCCGGCGAGGAGGACGGCCAGGCCCGCGAGTGCCATCAGCGCGGAGAGGGCGGTGAAGCCGGTGGAGAAGGTGGCCACTTGTGCTGCCACGCCCAGCATGAGGGATCCGAGGCCGGTGCCCGCGTCGTAGCCGATGTTCCACGCGACCGAGGCGGCGTGCCGGTTCTCCGTGCCCGCGTAGGCGAACGTCTGGACAAGGGTGAGGCTCTGGAGCCCCCCGTACGCCGCCCCCAGGAGAAGCAGTCCAGCCAGCAGGGCGGGGGCACGGTCCGATCCGATGGCGGACGCGATCAGTGCCAGGCCCGCGCACGCGGTGAGGGCGAGCACGCCGGTGATGGGCCGCGGGGCGATCCGGTCGGCGAGTTCGCCGCACCCCCAGCGGGCCAGCGCGGCGGTGGCGGTGAGGGCGAGCAGCCCAGTGGCGGCGAGCGCGGGAGTGGCGGTGAACTGCGGGGCGAAGGTGAGGACGGCTCCGCCCGCCGCCGTGACCAGGAGCAGCACGGCGAGGGGCCGCCGGATGCGTCGGAGCACCGCGGTGGCGGGGACGGGGTTCCGGGCGGGACCGTCCGGGGACGCCGGGCTGTCGGCGTGGGCCTCGACGGCGTGGCCGAGGGCCCGCGTCCAGGGCAGGGCGAGGACGGGGAGCACGCCGCAGGCGATGACCGCGGGCAGGGCGAACGTGTCGGTCAGCCAGGGGGCCGCCGGGGTCAGGACGACCTGGGGCAGGGCGACGGCGAGACCGTAGAGGCCGATGACCGCCCCCTGACGTCCGCGCGGGGCCAGTACGGCAGCGGCGGTGGCGCCGCAGACGGTGACGATGCCGAATCCCGCTCCACGCAGGGCGGTCGTCAGCAGGACGGGAGCCAAGTGGTCGCTGAGGGCTTGCAGGAGGGAGGGCAGGCCGAGCAGCAGGGCGCCGAGGACGAGGGTGCGGGTCCAACCGAGCCCGCGCAGCATGGTTCTGACGAACAACTGGGTCAGGACCGTGGCGGCCATCAGGACGGCGGTGACGAGTCCGGCGCCGAACGCGTCGGCCCCTCCCTCGACGGCCCAGGCCGGTGAGACCGGGAGCAGGAGGGCGAATCCGGAGAAGCAGAACAGCACCGTCGCCAGCAACTGCGGGATGCCCGGGGCCCGGACGGCGGATTTCTTCGCGGGTGCGGACATGAGCGTCGGGTTGTCCCTTTCACGTGCGGGGCGAGGAGCGGGAGCGGGGCGGTGGCGGTTGGTCCGGGCGGTGGGCGCAGGCCGTTCCCGTGACCCCCGACCGGGCGGCGGCACGGGGTTCAGTCCGCGGCGAGGGCGCGCAGGAACCGGTCCACCTGCTTCTTCGGGTCGATCCCCTCGGGCTCCCGCCCGGAAAGGATGCGGAAGAACACCGGGCCGATCAGCAGGGCGGTCGCCTGCTCAAGTGACAGTTCGCAGCCGCCGGCCTCCAGCAGCGGGGCCACCACCGCGGTAGCGCTCTCGCCGAGGACATCGCCGGACGCGAGGAGGGCGGCCACCTCCGCGTCGTGCTGGGCCTCCCCCAGAAGGGCGCGGTAGGCGGCTCCCGCATGCGAGTGCGTGAGGAAGCCGGTGAGGGCGTCGAGATAGGCCGCGAGGTCGTCGCGGGGGACTCCGGTGAGGGGAACCGCGAGCTCCTGCCGGGCGTCGATGACGCTGGCCTCGTAGAGGACCTCGGCCTTGTTCGACCACCAGCGGTACACGGTCTGCCGTCCCACTCCGGCGCGCTCCGCGATGCCTTTCATCGTCAGCGCCGCGTAACCGACTTCGACCAGGAGGTCGTCGACGGCGTGCAGCACGGCCGCGCGTGCGCTCTCGCTGCGGGGCCTGCCCCGGCCGCTTTCCTGAATCATGCCCCCACTATAAACGAGACACCGTGCACCGAATGGTGTTACCTTTACGAAGCACGGTGCCTCGAAATTGTGATCGGCCCGTGTCCCCGCTCTCCACATCCCAGAAGGAGGCCGTCAGCACCAGGTCCATCGCCGAGGCGATCGGCCGGAGGCTCGGCCTGCCGGTGATCTCCGTCGACCCCGCGAACGCCCGGGACCACTGCGGCTTCTTCGCCTCCACCATGACCGCCTCCAGCGACACGGCACGGAGGCTCCCGTCCTGGAAGCCCACCGCGCCGTCCCTGATCACCGGCATCGACACGGACGCCAACTGGGCCTGAACCGACGCCCGGACGCCCACCGGGGGGCCGACCCGCCGGGGTCACCCTTCCCCGCCGTCCCCCATCACCGTCCCCACCACCCAGACCTCCAGGAGCCCGCACGATGACCACGCACACCCATACCCTCGCGGAGCCGCGCCTCCGCTCCGCCCTGACCCGCATGTTCGAAGCCGCTGCCCGTGACGACGAGGCAGCGGCACGCGTGCGGAGTGCCCAGCCCCACGGCCGAGGAGCACTGACGGCGCAGGAACTCGCCGACGCGAACCGGGAGATCTACATGCCGATCTCGGCCGAAGGCGGCAAACTCCTCTACAACCTCGTCCGAGCCACCAGGCCCGCCAACGTCGTCGAGTTCGGCACCTCCTACGGCATCTCCACCCTCCACCTGGCGGCCGCCGTTCGCGACAACGGCTCAGGGCGCGTCATCACCACCGAGATGAACACGGCCAAGGCCGCCGCAGCCCGCGGCACCTTCACGGCCACCGGCCTCGACGACGTGATCACCCTCCTGGAGGGAAACGCCCTGCGGACGCTCGCCGCACTGCGGCAGCCCGTCGACTTCCTGTTCCTGGACGGCTGGAAGGACCTCTGCCTGCCCGTCCTGCGACTCCTGGAGCCAAACCTGGCCCCCGGCACCCTCGTCGTGGCCGACGACGTGGACCTCCCCGACCTCAACCCGTACCTCGACCACGTCCGTGACACCGGCAACGGCTACCACAGCGTCACCTTCCCGGTGGAGGACGGCCTCGAAATCAGCTGCCGCCTCTGACCCGGTCCGCTCCGAGGAGTCGGGGTCCGGGCTCCCCCGCCGGTGAAGCCCGGACCCCGATTCCTCCCCCGCCGCTCCCGGTCAGCCGGTCAGCAGGTCCGGGTTGCCCGCCAGCGCGGCCAGGCGGCCCCGCGGGTCCGGGACGAGCCGGCGTTCGGTGAGATCGAGGACGCCGGCCACGCCGGTGATCTCGGCGGCCACCGTGCCGTCCTCCTTGATGATGTGCTGCTCCAGCGTGAACGTCCTGCCCGTGCCGTAGTCGAACCGGCAGGTGACCCGTACGCGCTCGCCGCCGCGCAGCTCTCGGCGGTACTTGACCGTCACTTCCAGCTGCACCGGGCCGATCCCGTCGGCCAGCAGCTTCTCCTGCGGCAGCCCGGCGGTGCGGAGCAGCTCCCAGCGGGCGTGCTCCGCGTACTGGAGGTAGACGGCCTGGTTCAGGTGGCCCTGGGTATCGAGCTCGTAGCCGCGCACGGTCACATCAACGGAGAAGGTCATGACTGTGCGAACGTGTGCGCCCGCCCGCCCATTCCGGCACCCGCCGCGACCACCGCGACCGTCTTCTCCTCCACGAAGACCCGGAACTGGTCGGCGTCGTGGCGCACAGCGACCCGCGCGCGGACTCGGGCCCCGAAGAGCCTGACCCCGATGGGCCGAGCACCGCCTCCGCCCACTACGCCACCTCGACCGCAGCCGGTCCTCCGGGACGAACATCATCGACATGCGGATGCACATGAACTTCGGGGACGCGAACAACGCCTACGACAACGGCAAGGACTCCGACGACGCCACGTACAACGTCGTCCACGTCGACAGCCACGACTCCGGGCCCGACAAGAGCGGTACTTCGGGGACCATCTGGCCGGTGAGGTGACGGCTTCGGACCTCGGCACGGTGTCCTCGGCCAAAGGACGCCGTGACGGGTGACACCAAGGTGATCGGCGGCGACACGCTCGCGGTCCCGGCGCCCGGGAAGGGCAACCCGCGCGTGTACGTCCTGGACCTCGGCGGGAAGAACGCCGCGCCGGGGAGGCTCGGCGAGGCGGGCCCGTACCTGAAGTAACGGGGGGCTCAGTCGGCGATCCGCCGCACCGTGCGCAACAGGTAGTTCTTCCGGTGCAGCGGGTCGTGGTCGGTGCGCGGGCGGTCCGGGGGCGGGCCGGTCACCGGGCGGTGGCCGGCGAAGGCGGACTCCAGTACGCCCTCGCCGCGGGTCGACCCCGGCAGCAGCCGCTGGAGTTCGTGGACCCGGGCCGCCGGGATCTCGCCCTCCACGGTGCAGAGGGCACCGTGCGTCTCGGGTGGTCCCGGTTCCGCGCGGAGCCGGGCGAGGACCGGGGCCAGTGCGCCGAAGACGTCCGTGGGCGCCTCCAGACGAAAGCGGTGCATCGGCTCGTACACCCGGGTTCCGGCCCGGCGCAGCGCGTCCATCAGGACCAGCGGCGTCAGAACGCGGAAATCACCTGCCGTGCTTGACACGCTGTCGTATCCGGAATGCGTCTGGGTGACCACACAATCGGTGACCTGCCAGCCGTGCATTCCCTGGCCCAGGGTGGCACGCACGGTCTCCTCGACCGCCCGCATCAAGGAAGGGGGCATGGAGCCGCGTTCCACTTCGCGGCGGAACTCCACTCCGCTGCCGTACGGTGCCGGGTCGACGCGCAGTCCGACGGTGGCTAGGAAGGGATTGGGTTCCACGCCGATGAACTCCGCGGCCTCCCCCGTGCCGGCCGGCCTCTCCCGGCAGATGGTCGTGGTGCCCCGGAAGATCACGTCCACGCCGAACTCCTCGGCCAGAGTGCTCTGGATGACCTCCTTCTGCACCTCCCCGTAGAGCGAGAGGGACACCTCCCGGCGCAGCTCGTCGCGGCGGACGGCGATCAGCGGGTCCTGTTCGGCGAGGCGGCCGAGTGCGACGTGCAGGGCGCCCCGGTCCTCAGGACGTCGCGGTACGACGACCGTCTCCAGGGTCGGCGGGGCGAAGTACCGGTGCCCGGCCTCGGCCCGGTCCGCGCCGACGCTGTCGCCGATCCGGATACCGGTCAGCCCTTTCAGCCTGCCGATCCGGCCTGCGCGGAGCTCCGGCGCCGGCACCTCACGGCCGTTCTCGAAGACGCTCACCGCCGAGACCTTCCCTTCGCCCTCCTGACCGTCCGGGCTGCGGAAGCGCAGCACCTCGCGGGCGTGCACGGCCCCCTCGACCATGCGGACGTACGCGGTCCGCTCGCCGTTCGCGGTCCGGTCGACCTTGAACACCGTGCCCCGGGCCGGGGCCTTTGGATCCCCCGTGGCTGCGGGCAGCAGCGCGGTGATGCCGTCGACCAGGGCGTCGATACCCGCGCCGGTGGCGGCGGAGCCGAAGAAGACCGGGTGGACGAGGCACCGGGCGGTCTGTTCGGCCAGCGCCCCGAGGAGCCGCGCGTGGGCGATGCCCGCCGGGTCGTCGACGTACGCGCTCAGCAGTTCGTCGTCGTGCCGGGTGAGCAGGTCGGTGAGCGCACCGGTGAAACCGGGATCGGCCCCGGTGAACGGGGTGCTCGTCGCGGAGCGGGTGCCGAGGCCTCCTGCGGAGCCCATCGCGACGATGTCCGGGGAGAGCCGTTCGGCGATGCCCGTCAGCAGCGAGCCGTACCGTGCGCCGGGCCGGTCGGTCTTGTTGACGAACAGCAGGGTTGGGATGCGCAGTCGGCGCAGGGTGCGCAGCAGGACGCGGGTCTGCGCCTGGACCCCCTCCACCGCGGAGACCACCAGGACGGCTCCGTCGAGAACGCCGAGGACCCGCTCCACCTCGGCGATGAAGTCCGGGTGGCCGGGGGTGTCGATCAGGTTGACCGTGGTGGCGCCCAGGGTGAAGGAGACGACGGCGGACTTGATGGTGATGCCGCGTCGGCGCTCCAGAGCGAGGGAGTCGGTCCGTGTGCTGCCGTCGTCAACGCTGCCGATGGCGTCGATGGCCCCGGCGGTGTGGAGGAGCCGTTCGGTCAGGCTTGTCTTACCGGCGTCGACATGCGCCAGAATTCCCAGGTTCAACGTGTGCACAGAGCTTCATGTCCTTGAGAGAAAGGTCAGTTTCCGTCGGGAGGGACACGAAAGCTCGGCGCATGTTCGGACTCCTGGGTCGTACCGGTGGACTGCCGGAGTAGATCAGGGGGCCGCCGCGGGCCGCAACCGGTTATCCGCGGCGCGCACATGCGGGAAGCGCCTTTCGATGCGGCTGCGCAGGATCTCGCCGGGGCGCGGCACCGCAGTTGGACGTCCGGGTGGTCGAGGCGCTCGCCGATGCGCCGTGGGGCGGTGAGGTCGAACGGGGTGCCGGCCACCGGAGCGGGCGGGCCTTCGGGGACGGAGCCGGGGTCGGCATGAGGAGTTCCTTGGGGGTGCGGAAGGGGCCTCGCCGGGGCCGGTCGTCCACCTGCCGCCTGCCGGGCGGCAGTTAGGTGGACGACCGGGCTCTGGAAGGCCGCTGGCGGGGCGGTCCGGGAGCCTCGCGGGGCGTGGTGGACTCGCGGACGACGAGCCGGTAGCCGGGACGGGGCCGCCGGGGTTCGGTGACGGGGGTGCCCGCGAGACGTTCGACGAGGCTGTCGACGGCGAGCCGGGCGATGGCCGCCTTGTCCGGCGCGATGGTGGTGAGGGTGGTGGCCCCGTACCGGCTCTCCTCGATGTCGTCGAAGCCGACGACGGCGATGTCGTCCGGGATGACGAGGCCACGTTCGGTGATGGTGCGCATGGCTCCGGTCGCGATCATGTCGTTGTACGCGAACACGGCGTCGGGCCGCTCGCCCCGGTCGAGGAGGGAGGCCATCGCCGCCGCGCCGTCCTCGCGCCCGTAACCGTCGGTGACGACGACCAGGGACTCGTCGGGTTCGATTCCGGCGGCTGCCAGCTCCTCGCGCCAGCCGCGCAGCCGGAGGTGGGCGGGCTGGCGTTCCCGGCCGGTGCGGGAGCCGAGGAAGGCGATCCTGCGGTGACCGAGGGCGAGGAGGTGGGCGACGGCCTCGCGGGCGGCGGCCACGTTGTCGATGGCGATGTGGTCGTAGGGGGCCTCGTACTCGCGCTCGCCGAGCAGCACCAGCGGCGCGGTCTCGGTGCGGGCCATCAGGTCCTCGGTCTCGAGGTGGATGGGGCTGAGGATGAGGCCGTCGATGACGTGGGAGCGGAAGCCCTGGCAGACCAGCAGCTCCTTCTCCCGCAGGCCCGCCGTGTGGTCGACCAGGACGGTGTAGTCGTGCCGGGCCGCCGCGTCGACGACCTCGCCGGCCAGCTCGGCGAAGTACGGGTTGCCGAATTCGGGGACGGCGAGGGCGATGATGCCGGTGCGGCCCTTGCGGAGATGGCGGGCGGTGAGGTTCGGCCGGTAGCCGAGCTCGTCGATCGCCTGCTGGACCTTGGCCCGCATCTTCGGGGTGACGTGCTGGTAGTTGTTGACCACGTTCGACACGGTCTTGATGGACACGCCCGCCCGTTGAGCTACGTCCTTGAGGCTGGTGCCCACGGCACTCCTTGTTGCTTGGTTCGACACGGCCCGATCCGCATGGTTCAGGTGGTTCTGCGGCTGCGCGCGAGGTAACGCTGCGCCACCACGACAACGATAAGGAAGCCGCCGCTGACCACCGACTGGTACGAAGAGTTGAGTGAGCCGATCTGGTTGATGAGGTTCTGGATCACGGCGAGCAGCAGGACGCCCCAGAGGGTTCCGCTGATCGAACCGGCGCCGCCGATGAGGAGGGTGCCGCCGATGACGACGGCGGAGATCGCGTCGAGTTCCATGCCGACGCCGACGATGGTGACTCCGGAGGAGAGGCGGGCGGCGTTCAGTGCTCCGGCGAGTCCGGCCAGCAGTCCGCTGAGGGTGTAGACGAGGATCTTCGTCCGGGCGACGGGCAGGCCCATCAGGGTGGCCGCGTCGCTGCTGCCGCCCACCGCGAACAGGGTCTGTCCGAAGGAGGTGCGCTGGAGCAGCAGTCCGCCCGCCCCGAAGAGGGCCAGGGCGATGAGGATCGGGTATCCGAAGCCCCAGACGCTGCCCTGGCCGAGCTCGGCGAAGACGGAGTCCTTGGGCACCAGGTAGGTGGTGGCGCCCTCGTCGGTGAAGGCCAGCAGCATGCCGCGCGCCGCGAGGAGGGTGGCGAGCGTGACGATGAAGGGGGCCATGTTCGCGCGGGCGATGAGCAGCCCGTTGACCAGTCCGATCGTGCCGCAGATCACCAGCGGTACGAGCAGTGCGGCGAGGACGCCCCCTTGCGAGGCCCAGGCAGCGAGAACGCCGCCGAGGGCGAAGACGGAGCCGACGGAGAGGTCGATGCCGCCGGTGATGATGACCGGCGTCATGCCGAGGGCGACGATCGCGAGGAACGAGGCCTGGACGGTGACGCCCCGGGCGTTGTCGAGGCTCGCGAACGTCGGGTAGACGAACGAGGCGATGAGGATCACGGTCAGCAGGACCGCGAGGACGCCCTGGCGCTGCACGAGTTCGCCGATACGGGAGCCGGTGGAGCGTCCGGGGCGGGGTTCGGGGCGCGAAGGGGCGTCCTTGAGGGGTGCCGGAGCCACGGGCACGGTGGCCGGTGTGGTGTTGTTCATCGGGACCTACGCTCCCGGGCGACGTAGACGGCGGCGATGATGATGGCCGCCTGGGCGATCTGTGCGGTGGAGTCGGGCAGGTCGTGCTTGACGAGGGTGGCGCGCAGCAACTGCATGAGCAGGGCTCCGGCGACGGTGCCGAGGACCCGGATGGAGCCGCCGTTCAGCGGGGTGCCGCCGACGACGACCGCCGTGATGGCGGACAGCTCCATGAGGGTGCCGAGCGAGGACGGGTCGCTGGCGGTGAGCCGGGCGGTGGCGAGGATCCCGGCGAGCGCGGCCATCACCCCGCACAGGATGTAGACGCCGATCAGGACGCGCCTGACGGGCAGTCCGGACAGGGCGGCGGCCGAACGGTTGCCGCCGATGGCGACGATCTGCCGGCCGAAGGTGGTGCGCTGCACCAGGAAGGCGGCGGCGAACGTGAGGACGCCCGCGATGAGGACGACCGTCGGGATGCCGAGGAAGGAGCCGGTGCCCAGCGCGAGGATGTCGGGGTTGACGATCTGCTTGAGCCGGCCGTCCGCCATGACGAGGGCGAGGCCCCGGCCGCCGACGAACAGGGCGAGGGTGGCCACGATGGGTTGCAGTCCGACGAGGGAGACGAGCGTCCCGTTGATCGCGCCGACCACCGCCCCGGCGAGCAGGGCGATCAGGAGCGCGGGCAGAAGTCCGTATCCGAGGTAGAGCGGCAACAGGGCGGAGGCGAGCGCCATGGTGGAGCCGACGGAGAGGTCGATGCCCTCGGTGCCGATGACCAGGGCCATGCCGAGCGCGACGATCACGATGGGCGCGACCTGGACGAGCTGGGTGCGCAGGTTGTCGGCCGTCATGAAGTGTTCGGTGAACAGCGCGTTGAACAGCAGCACGACGGCGACGGCCGCGTACACCCCGTACTCCTGGTACCAGGCGGGGTCGCGCAGCCGGGCCAGTGGCTTCGCGGGGCGTCGCAGGGTGGCCTGGGTGGTCATCGGGGGCCCTCCTGGGCGGCCGGGGCCCTCCTGCCGGTGTCGGGCGTGTGGTCGGCGAGCACGGTGTCGGGCGTGTGGTCGGCGAGCACTTCGAGCAGGCGGCTCTCGGCCACCTCGTCGCCGGCGAGTTCTCCGACGACCGCGCCGCCGCGCAGGACGACGATGCGGTCGGCGCCCTCGATCAGCTCCTCGATGTCGGAGGAGATCAGCAGCACGGCAAGGCCCTCGCGGGCGAGTTCGTCGATGAGGGACTGCACCTCGGCCTTGGCGCCGACGTCGATGCCCCGGGTGGGCTCGTCGAGCAGAAGCACCTTGGGCTCCAGGCAGAGCCAGCGGGCGAGCAGCACCTTCTGCTGGTTGCCGCCGGAGAGTTCGCCGACCTTCTGCTCAGGGCTGGAGGCCTTGATCCGCAGCCGTTTCATGAAGACGTCGACGACGCGGTCCTGTCTGGCGCGGGAGACGATGCCGCCCCTGGAGAGCCGGGGCATGGCGGCGAGCACGATGTTCTCGCGCACGGAGAGACCGGGGACGATGCCCTCGGCCTTGCGGTCCTCGGGGAGCATACTGATGCCCGCGCGGATGGCGGCGGCCGGGGTGGGGCGGCCGACGCGCCCGCCGTCGACGGTGATCTCCCCGCCGTCCAGGGGCAGCGCGCCGGTCAGCGCCTTCGCGGTCTCGCTGCGCCCGGAGCCCAGCAGGCCGCCGAGCCCCAGAACCTCACCGGCATACAACTCAACCGATATGTCATGCAGTTGATGGCGACGGTCGAGGCCCTTGGCCGTGAGGACGGGGGTGCGGGCGGCGTCGTGCCCTTCGGCGGCGAAGCCGGTGAGGCCGTCGCGCCGGACCTCGGCCATATCCCGGCCGAGCATCATCGACACCAGTCGCATGCGCTCCAGCGGGGCCAGTTCGCCGGTGTGGATGTGGCGGCCGTCGCGCAGGACGGTGACCCGGTCACAGATGCGGTAGAGCTCGTCCATGCGGTGGCTGACGTAGAGGACGGCGACGCCCTGGCCGCGCAGGTCCTCGATGACCCGGAAGAGGGTCTCGACCTCTCGGGGCTCCAGCGACGAGGTGGGTTCGTCCATAATGACGACCTGGGCCCGTACGGAGACGGCGCGGGCGAGGGCGACCATCTGCTGGGTGCCGATGCCGAGTGTGTGCAGGGGTTGCTTGGGGTCGACCCGGACGCCGAACCCGTCGAGGAGCTCGGTGGTCTCGCGGTTCATCCGGGCGAAGTCGATGAGACCGATGCGGTTCTTCGGTTCCCGGCCCAGGAAGATGTTGCGCGCCACACTCATCAGCGGGACGAGGTTCACCTCCTGGTAGATGGTGGAGATCCCGGCCTGTTGCGCCTCGAACGGGCGGGCGAAGCGTACCTGTTCGCCGCGGAGGCGCACCTCGCCCTCGTCGCTCCGGTAGACGCCGGTGAGCACCTTGATAAGGGTGGACTTGCCGGCCCCGTTCTCACCGACGAGCGCGTGGACCTCGCCCGCGCGCAGGGCGAAGGAGACGCCGTCCAGGGCGACGACGCCCGGGAACCGCTTGCTCACCGAGCGGGTTTCGAGGAGGGGGGCCGCCACGGCGGCGGCACCGGCGCCGGCGGTTTCCGGGTGCTGGGGTGTCGCTCGGGTTGGTGCCATGAATCCTGGCCTTCCGGTGTTACGGGAAACGGTGCCGGGCCGCCGCACGCCTCGGGTGCCCCGGGCGTCGCGGCGGCCGGACCGCCGGTCGGGTCAGTACGCTCCGCCGAGCGATTCCCCGGCGTTGGCCTCGTCGTACTCGCGGTCGGTGATGATCACGTTCTCCGGGATCTCCTCACCGGCGTAGAACTTCCGCGCGGTGGCGAAGGCGAGCGGGCCGAAGCGCGGGTTGGACTCGATGACGGCGTTGTACTCGCCGTCGACGAGGGCTTGGACGGCGTTGCGGGTGCCGTCGACGGAGACGATCTTGACGTCCTTGCCGGGCTTCTTGCCGGCGGCCTTCAGCGCGGTGACCGCCCCGAGGCCCATCTCGTCGTTCTCGGCGTAGACGGCGCTGATGTCCGGCTTGGACTGGATGAGCTGCTCCATGACCTGCTGGCCCTTGTCGCGGGCGAAATCGCCGGTCTGCTGGGCGACGATCTCCAGGCCGGGCGCCTCGGCCTTGACCTGGTCGACGAATCCCTTGGTGCGGTCGGTGGTGACGTTGTTTCCGGACGCGCCGAGCAGGATGGCGACCTTGCCCCTACCGCCGGTGACCTTGATCATCGCGTCGGCGGCGCGCTTGCCCTGCTCGACGAAGTCGGAGCCGAGAAAGGCGACATAGTCCTTGCAAGCGGTGGAGTTGACCTTGCGGTCGATGGTGAGGACGGGGACCTTCTTGACCGCCGCCGCCTTCAACGCGGGCTCAAGACCGTCGGAGTTGAGGGGCGCGACGATGAGGAACTGCGCACCCTGCGACAGCATGTCCTGGATGTCGCTGATCTGCTTGGACAGCTGGGACTGGGCGTTGGTGGTGAGAAGCTTCTTGACGCCGATCTTCTTCGCCTCGTCCTTGATGGACCGGGTCTCGGCGATCCGGAAGGGGTTGGCCTCCTTCTCCGACTGGGAGAAGCCGACCACCGCGTCCTTCAGGTCGAGCTCGGGCGCGCCGTAGGTCTCCAGCTTGCAGCCCGAACCGGACGTGGAATCCGGCGTTCTGGCCTCCTGTGCGCCTTGACTGCTGTCGCCGCCCGCGCTGTTGGAGGTCTCCGACCTGGCACAGCCGGCGGCGGCCAACGTGATGGCGGCGAGGACACAGGCCGCGGCGAGGGTACGGGATCGACGCTGGATCATCATGCGCGGAAAGCTCCTTGGCGGGTCGGCGGCACTCTGACAGGCGTGCGGTCGGGCATGCGGGACGAGACATCGGCTGCCCTGCGGCCGACGCCACCGCATGCCTCACACCCCTGTTCCGTACTGCGGGAGCAGCGGTCGTGAGAGCCTGCGCGGCCTGTCGGCGGCTCGGTTTACAACGTTATATATGCGGTGCGGCGCGGGCGGCAAGAGCGATGTCGATGCGTTCTCAGAATGTGTCGGCAGACCGCCGGGACGCTTCCGGCGTCAGCAACCCACCCTTCGGCAAAGGCTCGGTGCGAGGTCTGGACACCCGCCCGGCGCCGTGCTGTCATACCGCCGGACGCCCGATTTCCAACGTTGCGAGAACGGTTGCCGTCCGACCGCCCCGCCGTGCGAGGCGGCCCCCACCACGCTCCTCAATCTCCCACCGGGCAGGGTGAAGGCGCCCGGCCGGTCGGCCGGGCCGCGAAGCTCCAGCTGGAGTGACCGTGCGGCCGGAACGAGGGGTTCTCGCACCTCCTCGACCGACGTGGTCGACAACCACATCTACGTCAGGTCCCGGGAACACCGCGCCGAACGCCACCCGGGGCGCCGGGCTCGGCGGGCTCGGCGGGCTCGGCGGGCTCGGCTAACGGCTGTCCGGTCGATCATGAGCCTGAGATGGAACGTGCATGATGTCGCCCAGCTCCTGGCATCTGCGACGCCACCACGGCCAGGCATCCGGAGCGTGAGGGTTGAACAGAGTGCGTGCCAGGAAGTCAGCGTCGATCTCTTTGACCATCGATGCGACTTCCCGGGCTGCTCGTCTGTCGAGAGCGCCGATGGCCCGCTCTATCAGGAGCCGTTCGTCCCAGATGTCGTAGCCGGGCAGGTGCGGTTTGGGCAGATACAGCGGCCATCCTGGACGGCGTACGAAGCCTCGCCAGCAACGGACGGCTTGTTCGAGCGCCCGGACAGGAAGACCGCGTTCGGCCTCGAACCGGGCCACCTGGCGACGCGTGTGGGACGAGAACTGTGAGGAACGGCGCTGATAGTCCTGAAGATGGGACCGGCAGACAGCGTCCAGACGTAGAGCAGCCGCCGTCTTGCGGGGCATGACTCTTCTTTCGAAGTAGTGATCTCGCCGAGTCACTCTAGAAGATCACTGAAAATCTTGTCTGAGGGGTCGCCTGGGGGTGTGCCGGATGGCCCCTCGCGCTATGCGGTGGCAGGGGTGAGTGTCCAGGTGCCGTTGGTGGGGGTGAGTCCGAGATTGATCAGGCGGCGGAGGTTGAGGGCGGCGGCACGGTTGTGGAGCCAGGTGTCGTTCTTGAGGACGCCTCGGTAGGGGACGCGGCGGTTGCCCTTGGCGACGAGCCAGGCGATGGCGCGTTCGACTGGTGGGCGCCATCGGCGGTACTCGGCCTGCCAGCCGGGGTCGGTGGCGGCTTGGTCGCGGGCGGCTTTGAGCAGGTCGTACTTGGCGTGGACGCTGAAGACACGGCCGGTCTTGGAGCGGGTGCACCGGTCCTTGAGCGGGCAGGCGGCGCACAGTTTCTTGAACTGGGCCTGGCGTGCGCCGTTGGCCAGTGGCCGGCCGAGCGTGACGGTGTGTCCGGCGGGGCAGGTGACCTGGCCCTGTTCGGTGTCGACGGTGAACTCGTCGGCGGTGAAGCCGCCAGGGACGGCTGGTTTGAGCGGCGGGGGCTTCAGGACCAGGTCGTGTCCCTGGGCCTGGAGGTGTTCGCGTAGGTCGCCGGTGCCGTAGGCGGCATCGCCCAGGGCAGTGACCGGCAGGTCTTCGTCGGCGAGGAGGTCGCGGGCGACGGCGGCCTCGTGGTTGCCGGCCCCGCTGCCGACTGTCAGCGCGACCTCGGTGAACAGTCCCGCCTCGGGCTCGAAGGCCACGTGGGCGCGGAATCCTTCCTGGTGGCGGGTCCGGTTCTTGTGGATGTGACGGGCTTCGGGGTCGACGGTGGACACGGTGCGGTCGTAGACGGTGCGCCGGGCGATCTGCCAGCGTCCGTCCCGGCCGTCGCCGTCGTCGGCGGGTTCGACGTCCTGGCCCGCGACCAGCGCGAGCAGGCCGAGAGCGTTCGCCGCGGCTTCACCGAGTTCCTGCTCGGGCAGGCGGCCCAGCAGGTTCAGGGCGTCGGTGACCAGGGCGTCGATCAGCGTGGCGCGGGCCTGCTCGTCGTTCCACGCGATCTTGGGTTTGCCGGGGTCGGTGTAGTCGTGGGCGGTGCACCAGGTTGCGACGGTCTGCCCGGCGTGGGGGACCTCGCGGATGACCCGGCGGATCGCGGCGACGAGCTGGGTGACGGTGTCCTGGGTGGCGACCGCGTCGTCGAGCACGGTGGAGTCCAGGGCGCGGCGCTGCCGGCCCTTGAGGACGCCGGTGGCCGCGACGACCTCTCTGACCTTGTGGAACAGCCGGTTCGGGTCACTGGAGCGCTGCAGGCGTCGGCGGAAGTAGGTCAGAAGGGACGGGTCGAACGCGGTGTCGTGCAAGCCGAGCCCGCAGGCGGCCTTCCACCGCAGGTCACAGCGCAGCACCTGCACCGTCTCGAAGTCGGAGAGCCCGTGCAGGCTCTGCAGCACCACCGCCGAGGCCAGGACCTGCGGCGGCAGCGACGGCCGCCCGTTCGTGGACGGGTACATGTCCACGAACATCGACCCGGGGAACAGTGTCTCCCGGTGCCCGGCCAGGAACGCGAACACGCTCCCAGGAGGGATCAACTCCCGGCAGGACTCCCACACATCCTCGCCGACGCTCTCGCCATCCCATTCCCCCTGCATAAACAGCAGTCTGGCCCCGCGTCAGCACCCGCGAGGCCAGAACCCCAGATTTTCAGTGATCTTCTAGACGAGTCATTCCGAATGCTGACGATGCGTTCGGGAATGCAGACAGGGCGTCCAAGATCGTTGTGTGACGAACAACCTGGACGCCCTGCTGA